>NZ_JAKZMM010000024.1 GCF_022809355.1 Parabacteroides faecalis
GACAATGCTGTGGCTGAACGAGTGAACGGCATTATCAAACAGGAATGGCTTTACAGGATGAAGCGGCCAAACAACTTTGTTGAAGCAAAGGAATTGCTTGACAGGATTGTCTATTTCTATAATGAAAAACGTCCGCATAGAAGCAACCAGATGAAGACTCCTGTGCAAATAAGAAGTCTCTCTGAGACTTGACGCTCTTTGGAGGCTGCGCGCCTCCAGCCGCTAAAGGCAAACCTGCGGTGGTTTTTTCATAATTAATAAATGATCTGTCACCATCAGAAGATTTGTACCTTATTGTATTTTTTATCTTTGCAAAGGTAATATGTAAAGCCTTTTAGTAAGACTTATTTTATCTGTAGAGTTTTTTAGTAACGTATCAAAAAAGTGTAAAGTAAATTTAGGCATAGTCAAAAAGACTAAGTATATCTTGAAAAAGACGCCGGCTTTTCATCAATTCCCGGCGTCTTTTGATGAAAAGCCGGCGTCTTTTAGCGCATTCATAGGCATGAATTTTCGGGCCTTAGGGCAGGGTGTTCATACTCCTTGCCGACTTGCACTCTTGCTTACCGGTTTGGGGAAATTCTTCTGGCACATCTGGCAATGATATTCCCAATATAACGGATTGACTGCTTTCCCGGTGATGAGTCCCGACAGCATATTGAAGAAAGCCTGGAAACGGTATTTTCTCTTATAAGTCAGTCGGATTTGGTCGGAATGGCAACAAGGACAATAGCGAAGTTGTTCGGGAATCATTCGATTCTCTTCCAATAAGGAAAGTGCCCGGTCGTAATCGGTTTCCTGAACCAGAATGTCAATTCCCAGATGACCGATGTATCCGTTAAGAACGCGGGCTGTAATCTCATTATGCAGGATGGCAGGAATGCCTTCATTCTCGAGTGCACCTTGCAGAATATGTGCCTGTGCATCATTTTCGCAAGTAATTAATCGGACTGTTTTCATAACTCTCTTTCTTTGGAAATTAAGATATCGACATACTTTCCAAAAATAAGAAATAGGATACACTAAAACAATCTTTTCGCCGTTAAATTTACAGTGACGGAGAGTAAAATAGATTTGTTGACATCGCTTTGTTGACGAGTTGCCTTGTCTCTTTGTCGACAGAAAAAAGATAATGAAGAATGAATAGCCTATACGATTCCCGGCAATTGCTGAAATATCTGTTTATCGTGGCAGCTGTGGTGATAGCCATTGCTTCCGTTTTTGTATCTGATTTGCTGATCAAGGATTTGGCACGCGAGGAACGCCAGAAGATTGAAGTCTGGGCCGAAGCCACGCGTGTGCTCACCAGCGAAGATCCGAGTCTGAACATGAACCTTATTCTACAGATCATCCAGGGCAACACCGCCATTCCGGTGATGCTGTGCAATGACCGGGACAGTGTGATGAACTACAAGAATCTGGAGCTGCCCGAAAAGAATGTGGATGAGTTCCTGCAGCAGAAAGTACAGGAGTTGAAGAAAAAGAAAGATCCGATCGTGATTGATATGGAAGACGGCACCTACCAATACCTATATTATGATGATTCACTCATCCTGAAACGGCTGTTGGTCTATCCGTATGCGCAGCTGACGGTGATGGCTGTTTTCATCCTGACTGCTTTCCTGGCCTTGGCAAGTACCAAGAAGGCCGAGCAGAACAAAGTCTGGGTCGGCTTGTCGAAAGAGACGGCTCATCAGTTGGGAACACCTATTTCCTCACTCATCGCGTGGCTTGAGTATCTGAAGCTGAAAGAAGTCGATCCGACACTGCTGGCTGAGATGGAGAAAGATGTCAAACGGCTGGAAATGATCGCCGAACGATTTTCGAAGATCGGTTCCACACCCGAGCCGGTTCCGGTGAATATCTGTGAATCGGTCCGTTCGGCCCTTGATTATATGGAAACCCGCATTTCGTCGAAGGTGAAAATAACAGTCGAAGCGCCCGAAGAACCGGTGATGGTACTGATGAATCAGGCATTGTTTGCCTGGGTGGTCGAGAATCTGTGTAAAAACGCCGTGGATGCGATGGAAGGACAGGGAAATATCACCTTCCATATCGAAGAAAAAGGCAAGAAGGTGCGTATCGACGTGACGGATACCGGCAAAGGCATCCTGAAGTCGAAGTTCAAGACTGTATTCAATCCGGGTTACACAACGAAGAAGCGCGGCTGGGGCTTAGGCCTGTCGTTGGTAAAGCGGATTATTGAGTCATATCATGGCGGAAAAATCTATGTAAAAAGCTCGGAAATCGGCAAAGGGACGACATTTCGTATCGAATTACGCCGTCTGACACGTTAAAATCCGTGAATATGGTGTCAAAAATGCATTATAGGAAAAAATATCTACATACCTATTGCTTTTCTGTTAATATTTTTCGTACCTTTGCAAGGTTTTTACATAAGTAGGCTTTGGGAAAATTTGGATTATATCATATTGATTTGAAAAATCTCACTCCAGGAGTACATGAATATGACTACTTATTGGAGAACAAGTTCTTTGCGGACATCGAAGGAGATTTGGTGCAAAAGGGTAAGGTTCAGGTACATCTGACTCTTCGCAAGTCGGCTGTGATGTTTGAACTAAGCTTCCATCTGGAAGGAACAGCCATTGTGCCATGCGATCGTTGTCTGGACGATATGGAACAGCCTATCAATACGGATGCCCGTCTGATAGTGAAGTTCGGCAAAGAATATGCGGAAGAAAGCGACGAGGTGTTGATCATCCCCGAAGATGATGGAACGATCAACCTGGCTTGGTTCTTATATGAATTCGTTGCTTTGGCCGTCCCGATGAAGCATGTGCATGCACCGGGAAAATGTAATAAGGAGATGTCTTCGAAATTGAGGAAACATCGGGCAGTCCGCTCAGACGAAGAAGATGACTTTTCGGACGATGGTTTCTATGAAGACGATTCGGACGTTGATCAGCCTACTGATCCGCGTTGGGATGCTCTGAAGGATTTGATAGAGAATAATAACAATTAAAATTAATAATAAAATGGCACATCCTAAAAGAAGACAAGGTAAGACAAGAACAGCCAAGAGAAGAACTCATGACAAGGCTGTTGCTCCGACAATGGCTATCTGCCCGAACTGTGGAGCTTGGCACATTTATCACACTGTATGTGGCGAATGCGGCTATTACAGAGGTAAGTTAGCAATCGTTAAAGAAGCTGCAGTTTAATTATTCAGAAGATTAATTTGACTAAGTGGAAGAAATAGCCCTAAAAAATCAAATTTTTAGGGCTATTTTAATTTATCAATCATTTATCAGTTCTTGATGTAATGGAAAAAATTAATGCAGTAATCACGGGAATCGGAGGCTATGTTCCCGAAGATGTTCTGACGAACGAGGATCTATGTAAGATGGTAGATACCACAGATGAGTGGATCATGACACGTGTGGGTATCAAGGAACGTAGAATCTTGAGAGGCGAAGGTCTTGGCACTTCTTATATGGCAATCAGAGCCGTAAAGCAATTATTTGAAAAGACACAAGTCAATCCGGAAGACATTGAAGTAGTCTTGTTTGCTTCCACAACACCTGACTATCATTTCCCGATGACTGCTTCTATCATTGCCTATCAGACAGGCTGTAAGAACGCCATGACTTTTGATATGCAGGGAGCTTGTGCAGGTTTCTTGTATGCATTGGAAACAGGTTCGAACTACATTCGTACCGGACGTTATCATAAAGTATTGGTTGTAGCTGGCGACAAGATGACATCTATTACCAATTATGAAGATCGTACGACATGTCCGCTGTTTGGAGACGGCTGCGGAGCTGTCTTGCTGGAACCGACTACGGAAGAAATCGGTGTGATGGATGTGATCCTTCGTACAGACGGTATCGGATTTTCTCATCTGATTATGAAGGCTGGCGGTTCGGCTTATCCTTCTACTCATGAGACTGTTGATAGAAGAGAACATTTTGTTTATCAGGATGGAAAAACCGTATTCAAATATGCGGTGACATCCATGGCTGATGTGGCAGCTGAAATTGCTGAGCGCAATCATCTGACGCAAGACGATATCGCGTGGATCGTACCGCATCAGGCTAATTTGCGTATCATTGATGCGACAGCCAAGCGATTGGGTGTACCGAAAGAAAAGGTTATGATCAATATTCAGAAATATGGAAATACCAGTGCCGGCACAATTCCTTTGTGTCTGTGGGAATGGGAAGACCAGTTGAAGAAAGGTGATAACCTGATTCTGGCTGCTTTCGGAGCAGGATTTACTTGGGGATCAATTTACCTGAAATGGGGATATGATGGAAAAAAAGCATAAATCGGGATTTGTCAACATCGTCGGTAATCCGAATGTCGGAAAATCAACCTTGATGAACAGGTTGGTCGGTGAGCGTATTTCGATTATCACCTCGAAGGCGCAGACAACCCGTCACCGCATCATGGGTATTGTGAATACCGAAGATATGCAGATTGTCTATTCAGACACGCCCGGCGTCTTGCGGCCCAACTATAAGCTGCAGGAGTCTATGCTTAACTTCTCAGAGTCTGCCCTCGATGATGCAGATGTGTTGTTGTATGTGACAGACGTGATTGAGACCATCGATAAGAACGAAGAGTTCTTGCAGCAGGTGCAAAAGGAAAAATGTCCGATCCTGCTGCTGATCAATAAGATCGATATGACCGACCAGCCAAAGCTGGAAGCCTTGGTGCAGGAGTGGAAAACCATTCTTCCGCAAGCGGAAATTATTCCGATCTCGGCCTTGTCGAACTTCAATGTTGATTATGTCAAACAACGGGTGGAAGAGCTGATGCCCGAATCACCACCTTATTTTGAGAAAGATGCGCTGACCGACAAGCCGGCCCGCTTCTTTGTGACAGAGATCATCCGCGAGAAGATTCTCTTGTATTATCAGAAAGAAATCCCGTATGCTGTGGAAGTAGTGGTGGAATTGTTCAAGGAGGATGATGAAATGATCCATATCAAAGCCTTGATCATTTGTGAACGGGATTCGCAGAAAGGTATTATCATCGGGCATAGAGGACAGGCACTGAAGAAAGTAGGTGCGATGGCACGCAAAGACATCGAACGCTTCTTTGAGAAGAAAGTCTTTCTGGAGATGTTTGTCAAAGTAGAAAAAGACTGGCGAAACCGCGACAATATGCTTCGTGCTTTCGGGTATCGCCTGGAATAAGGTTTATAAGTGGGTGAGGATCTATGAGCCACACACTTGGATAAACGGAAGGACTCATAAACTAAAAACTCAATAAACTAAGTATATGGGAAATCTTGTAGCAATTGTTGGTAGGCCCAACGTAGGAAAGTCCACCTTGTTCAATCGTCTGACGCAGACGCGGCAGGCTATCGTAAATGAACAGGCCGGGACAACACGCGACCGCCAGTATGGCAAGGTCGAATGGTTGACAAAAGAGTTTTCGCTGGTGGATACCGGTGGATGGGTTGTCAACTCGGAGGATGTTTTTGAGGAAGAAATCAATAAGCAGGTGAAAATCGCTATCGAAGAAGCGGATGTCATCCTGTTTGTTGTCGATGTGATAAACGGTCTGACGGATTTGGATCAGGAAGTGGCGAATATCTTGCGTCGTTGCCGTAAACCGGTTCTGGTGGTGGCCAACAAAGCAGATAACTTCGAGGCTCATATCGGTTCGGCCGAGTTTTATGCGTTAGGTTTGGGTGATCCGGTTTGTATTTCGGCGATCAATGGTTCTTGTACCGGCGATTTGCTGGATAAGATTCTGGAAGTGATGCCCGACGATAAACCGATGGCTCTGGAGGAAGAGCTGCCGCGTATTGCCGTTGTAGGTCGTCCGAATGCCGGAAAGTCGTCATTGGTAAATGCCTTTATTGGTGAAGAGCGGAATATCGTAACGGATATTGCCGGAACAACGCGCGATTCGATCTATACGAAATACAACAAGTTCGGTTTGAACTTCTATCTGGTGGATACGGCCGGTATCCGTAAGAAGGGAAAGGTAACTGAAGACTTGGAATATTATTCTGTGATCCGCTCGATCCGGGCGATAGAGAATGCGGATGTCTGTGTCTTGATGTTGGACGCAACCCGAGGTATCGAGAGTCAGGACCTGAATATCTTCTCGTTGATACAGAAGAATAAGAAAGGTCTGGTGGTTTGTGTGAACAAGTGGGATTTGATTGAGGATAAAAGTCAGAAAGTCATCAACTCTTACACTACTGCGATTCGCGAACGTCTGGCTCCGTTTACAGATTTCCCGATTATCTTTATCTCGGCGATGACGAAGCAGCGTATCTTTAAGGTGCTGGAAACGGCAAAGCAAGTCTATGAGAATCGCCAGCGTCGTGTTTCAACAGCGAAGTTGAACGAAACCATGCTGCCGATTATCGAGAATTATCCGCCACCAGCCTGGAAAGGCAAGTATATTAAGATTAAATATGTGACACAATTGCCGGCAGGAAGCATTCCTTCGTTTGTTTTCTTCTGCAATTTGCCACAATGGGTGAAAGATCCGTATAAGCGGTTCCTGGAAAACAAGATCCGTGATAACTGGGATTTCACCGGAACTCCGATCAATATCTTTATTCGTGAGAAATAAATTCATTAACTAAAAAGGCTGTTGTTTCCATTTCCGGAAGCGACAGCCTTTTTAGTTAATCTTCCGTCTGTCCTTGAATCCGGTGATAATGACAGACCAGTAATTTCTTTTCTTCATCATGTAGATGCATGCCATTGCCTTCGCAGTAGCGGAACATCTTGCAGTCTGCGCATATTCCTTGTTTGGCCCAACTGCGGTCGCGATAGGCTTCGAAGCGATTGTTCCAGACGTCCATGAAGTGATCTTGGTAAATGTTTCCTTGATGGAAATTCGAGCGGATACTGGGACAACCGGAAATGGAACCATCTATCAACACCGAAGCTACACTGATGCCGGCGTGACATTCATAGAATCCATCGCGTACCTCGCCTTCATAATTCCCCAAGAAACCTTCACAGCCGTAACTGGCTCGTATCACACCTTCCTGGCGACACTGACGGATGAAGTCGAGTACGGAGACAAACTGCCGGTTGTCTAGCTGTAGTTCCGGCATCGTGGCGGCCCGTCCGACTGGAAAGATGGTGAATATCCGCCAGCGTTTCACGCCGATACTGACCAGGAAGTCTTTAAACTGCGGCAGGTATGAAATATTCTGTCGGTTCACGCACGTGACAACATCCCAGATGATTTCTTGCTCTTCTGCCAGCATTCGGATGGCTTGTACCGCTTTCTCAAAACTATGTGGATGACGACGCAGCCAGTTGTGCTCTTTCTCGAATCCATCCAGACTGATTGTCGCGGCATGCAGACCGGAAGCCAGCAGGCTGTCCAGCCGTTTCCGGTCCAGATAAAGCCCGTTGGAAACGATTCCCCAGGGAAAGCCCCGACGATACAGTTCGATTCCACAACTTTCGATGTCTTTTCTCACCAAGGCTTCTCCACCGGTGAAGATGACTAATACTTCATGTGGATTCACATGCGGAGTGATTTCATCAACGACGCGCAGAAAATCAGCAACCGGCATGTCTGGAAAAGCCGAAGAAACGCGACAATCGCTTCCACAGTGTCGGCAAGCCACATTACAGCGCAGCGTGCATTCCCAGAAAAGCGTCTTCAGCTCATGCAGCTTGATTCGGTTCTGATGTATCTTCCGGAAGATTTCCAGGCCAAGTCGTTTGCGTAAGTCAATCTGCTGTTTCATGTTTCTCCTTTTCTTTCAGGCTGATTGTAATTTCTTTCTCTACTTCACCTGCATACCAATTGTCATCTCCACCTCGAAAATCTTTTTCCGTGAGATGAATTTCCTGAACAGTGGGTAAATAGCTTCCGTTTTTATCGCTATCCACATCTTCTGCGGCAATTTTCAGATCAGTAAGTGGAACATAACTGAAGTTCATCTCGAAAGAACCATCCGTTTCTGTCTTGGTTATAGCGCAGGTGTCATTCTCTCCGAAGATACTTGCCAGCTGAATATTCGGAATGCCTTCCTGATTGCTTGTTTCCACGCGGCCTTTGATTTGGAAAGTCGCATACGGTGTGCCATATTCTTCAACTCCTGCTGAGCAACCGAAGCCGAGTAACATCAGAAGAAAACTTCCTATTCCGTTGAGAAAACGGAGTCGTTTAGTAAGGATACGCTTCATAACTGTACGATATATTTTGCTCTATACTTCCTTTTCCTTTCAATAGACCCGAACCCTCGGTTAAAGGCACGCCGTCGAAACGGATCACAACCGAGTCTTCCGGAATATCTTGGCTCCAGCCCGTTTCAGCCGAAGTCACCGGAGAGGTATAAACGACAAGCGAATCGCCTTCGCCCGGTGCTTTTTCATAGGTAAACGAATACTCGCCGTTCCAGTTGGAGATGTCGAAGAATTCCTTTGGTTCCTGTCCATTCGCTTTCCGGGCCGACAGGAAAACCAATGGCATACCCCGGTTGATGGAGTTGGTGATTCGTCCGTAAATTCGGTATTGCAGGTACGGCTCGCTGTACGACTCCTGATAATCGCGCAGACGAATCGTCTCTTCAGCGGACAGTCTTCCCATAAACCATCCGTCGGCTCCTACGGCACTCTCCGGATCAAACACGGTAATACCCGTCGTATCCTGATAGATCCGGCAAGTATCTACAATTTTCCATTGGATAGTCTGGAAATCCCTGGGTTCGACACGCTTGTTTTCCCAGATAAATTCTCCGTTGGCATCCGTTTTCACCGTGTCGCCAATCAGATAATTGTACGGGAAAGTCCCGTCGCTGATAACAACCGGCATATCCGCTACTGCATTCCCTTGCGAATCGACAACATGGCCTTTCAGCGAATAAGCTGCGGTCGGTACACCATATTCACAGACAATCGGTTCATTTCCGTTTTCATCCAGGCAGGAAAAGCCCAGCCAGGCAAGGAGCGTGGCTAAGACGCCATTACAGGTTTTCCAAAGTTTTCGTTTCCATTGTTTCATCGTATAACAAATTTAAGAGGTTTTTTATCTCCTAAATGTCTTTTCCCATAAAATACTGCATTCACGGAAATAATTTTTCTACCGGGCAAATCAAAGATTCCATATCCACTATCCAAAAATATGAAGCCTCCAATAAATTCTTTAGTTCACGGCGCGGTTTACTTAGTTCACGTCGTGGATTAAGTAGTTCACGTCGTGGATTAAGTAGTTCACGCCGTGGATTACTTAGTTTACACCGTGAACTAAAGAATTGGATGCAGGAACAACATGTTTGGTTCACCTACTTTTGACTTTTCTCTGCTTGGGTTTTGTTTTTGGGTATTATCAGATGGATTGAAGAGTAGTTTCCTTTTTTCTCTTTGATATACATATAAAATGCAGCGTGTTATTGGGATTCTTGAGATGTTTTCTATCTTTGTAGGAAAAGAATAAGGGCTATGAAATCAACAGTTGAGTGTATAAATCTTTTACGAGATTATGTAACGAAGAATGCTGCTAAATATAGTATTATTCGTATGGGAATATTTGGTTCTGTAGCAAGAGGGGAACAAACGGAAGATAGTGATATAGATGTTTACTTGGAAACTTCAAAGCCAAGTATGTTTGCCATGGTACATATAAAAGAAGATTTACAAGATTTATTTGGCTGTCGCGTGGATCTTGTCCGTTTACGTGAACATATGGATTCTTTTTTAAGGAGCAGGATAGAAAAGGAGGGCATTTATGTATGATAGCGAGTTAGTTCGTTCTTCTTTAATAAAAATACAGACTGCTTTAGATAGAATATTACAACGGTCTGAAACCATTCTTTCTCCAGATGATTTTTTAATAACTCCAAGTGGGATTGAGAGAATGGAAAGTATTTGTATGCTGTTGATTGTGATAGGGGAAAGCGTAAAGCGAATAGATAAAGTTACAAATAAAGAATTGTTATCCTTTTATCCTGAAATAGATTGGAAAGGAGTAATGGGAATGCGTGATATTATTGCCCATCATTATTTCGATATAGATGCTTCTATCGTATTTGATGTTATTAAAAATAATCTTCCTGAGGTAAAAGTAGTTATTGATAAGATGTTGTCCACATATAAATAATGGATAGAGATTTATAGCTTGTTCTTAAATCGTTAAATAACACAAAATAGGTCGCTATCTCGCAAAATATTCGTTCTTTTGCAGAAAATTTGGGAAGAAAGTGCCTGTATGTTTCTTCCTGATACGAAGAATGTGAATAATATTGCTACGAATGGCTGATAATAAAAAAGTTAGTTCTGTTTCTTTCTTTCATTCCCGCTTTACTTCGATAATAAGTATCGCGCTGGTTCTTTTCCTGATGGGTTTGATTATCCTGATGGGATTGCTGGGAAACAAACTATCGGTATATGTGAAAGAGAATATGTCGTTTTCGGTTGTCCTGAAGGATAATGTTGGCGATTTGGATGTAAAGCGGATGCAGAAGAATCTGGAGTCCCTTCCTTATATTAAATCCACTGAATACATTTCTAAAGAACAAGCTGCCCGGGAACTGGAAGATGAATTGGGCGAAAATCCGGAGAATTTCTTAGGGTTTAATCCGTTGCAGGCGTCTATTGAAGTGAAATTGCATTCGGAATATGCCAATCCGGACAGTCTGAAGTTGATTGAGAACAAGATTAAAAACTATACTTCGGTGTCAGAGCTGCTGTATCGGAAGGATATGATGGAGCTGGTACAGCATAATATGAAACGTGTCGGACTGGTGCTGCTGGGACTGGCGGCTATGCTGATGATTATTTCGTTTGTCCTGATCAGTAATACCATCCGTTTGCTGATTTATTCCAAGCGTTTCCTGATACATACGATGCGTCTGGTAGGAGCAACGGCCGGTTTTATCCGAAGGCCTTTTATCTGGTATAATGTGGTTAGCGGAATTATTGCAGCCATACTGGCTATTTGCATGCTGACGGCTTCTTTATATTATTTGCAGGCAGAATTGACGGGCTTTATACAAATATTGGATATTCCTACGTTATTAATAGTGTATGTAGCCGTTTTGTTGCTGGGTATTTTTTTATCGGTTTTGGCAACGATCGTATCGGTCAACAAATATCTGCGAATGAGTTTTGACAAATTATATTATATTTAAGAGTAAAGAAACTATGGCGAAGAAAGATTTTGCTTTTGGAAAAGAGAATTTTATCCTGATAGCCGGAGCCGTTGTGCTGATTATCATTGGTTTCATCCTGATGAGTGGAGGAGGTTCGGGCGATAATACATTTAATCCGGCTATATTTGATACCCGTCGGATTGTGATAGCTCCTATTGTGACGGTGATTGGCTTTATAGCCGTAGTATATGGTATCCTGAAGAAGAGTAACGATAAGACAACGTCAGAAGAATGAATGGATTGGAAGCCTTGATCCTGGGATTGTTGCAGGGTCTGACAGAGTATTTGCCGGTAAGTAGTAGTGGTCATTTGGCTATTGGTTCTGCCTTGTTTGGTATAGAAGGAGAGGAAAGCCTTTCGTTTACTATCTTGGTACACATAGCGACAGTGTTGAGTACCTTGGTTATCTTATGGAAAGAAATAGCTTGGATCTTCAAAGGTTTGTTCCGTTTTGAAATGAACGATGAAACACGTTATGTGTTGAATATCGTGGTTTCTATGATTCCGGTGGGTATTGTCGGTGTTTTCTTTAAAGATACGGTCGAAGCTATCTTTGGTTCGGGACTGTTGGTCGTAGGCTGTATGTTGTTACTGACAGCTTTGTTGTTGGCTTTTTCCTATTATGCCAAGCCTCGTCAGAAGGAAAAGATTTCTTTGCGGGATGCTTTTATCATCGGTTTGGCTCAGGCTTGTGCGGTGATGCCGGGACTTTCTCGTTCGGGTAGTACAATTGCCACAGGTTTGTTGTTAGGAAACAAGAAAGAACATTTGGCTCAGTTCTCATTCCTGATGGTGATTCCTCCTATTTTAGGTGAAGCCTTGTTGGATGCTTTGAAGATGATGCAGGGAGAAAGTCTGGGTGGAGATATTCCTGCCAGTTCTCTGTTAATCGGCTTTTTGGCAGCCTTCGTTTCCGGTTGTCTGGCTTGTAAATGGATGATTAATATAGTCAAGAAAGGGAAGTTGATCTATTTTGCCATTTATTGTGCCATCGCCGGTGCGGTAACGATCTTTTTAAGTTTGTAAGTTCTTGAGTTTTTAAGTTTATAAGTTTTGACAGACAGCAGAGGTACGTGACGGACCTGTTCTGTTCTGGAGAATAAAGGATAATAGATGGATTTTATTGCTGGAGAAGTTTTATTCTTCAACAAACCGCTGACCTGGACGTCGTTCGATTTGGTGAACAAGTTTCGGTATAAGTTGTCGAGGAAGTTGAAGGTAAAGAAAATAAAAGTAGGTCATGCCGGAACATTAGACCCTTTGGCAACGGGTGTAATGATAGTGTGTACAGGAAAAGCCACCAAGCGGATTGATGAATTTCAGTTTCAGACGAAAGAATACGTGGCAACGCTGAAATTGGGTGAAACAACGCCTTCGTTTGATCTGGAAAAAGAAGTGGATGCCGTTTATCCAACCGAACATATAACCCGGGAATTGGTGGAAGGGGTTTTGAAACAGTTCATTGGAACGATCGAACAGGTTCCTCCGGTGTTTTCGGCTTGCAAGATAGAAGGGAAAAGAGCGTATGAGTTGGCTCGTAATGGTGAAGAAGTACCTTTGAAAGCCAAAACATTGGTGATTGATGAGATTGAATTGTTGGCATGCGAACTGCCGGTCGTTAAAATCAGGGTAGTTTGCAGTAAAGGAACTTATATTCGTGCCTTGGCTCGTGATATTGGTGTGGCTTTGCACTCGGGAGCACACCTGATCGCTTTGGAAAGAACCCGTGTTGGCGACGTCACGCTGGATCAATGCATGAATCCGGAAGATATAGATGCCTTTTTGGATCGTGAGATTCCGGCAGAGGAAACAAAGTAAAAAATAAAACTAGATAAATTGATAAATAAAGTATGAAGCTCTCTAAATTCAAATTTAATTTGCCGACGGAACAAATCGCTTTATACCCGTCGAAGAACAGAGATGAGTCTCGATTGATGGTTGTTAACCGGAAGACAGGAAAGATTGAACATCGGATCTTTAAGGAGATATTGGATTATTTTGGACCGAAAGATGTGTTTATCTTCAACAATACTCGTGTGTTCCCAGCTCGTCTGTATGGTAACAAAGAAAAAACAGGGGCTCGTATTGAAGTATTCTTGCTTCGTGAATTGAATGAAGAGTTGCGTTTGTGGGATGTGCTGGTTGATCCGGCCCGGAAGATTCGTATTGGGAACAAACTTTATTTCGGTGAAGACGACTCGATGGTGGCTGAAGTGATTGATAATACCACATCGCGTGGCCGTACCCTGCGTTTCTTGTATGATGGAAACCACGACGATTTCAAGAAAGTATTGTATAGTTTGGGTGAAACTCCACTGCCCAAATACATCGATCGTCCGGTAGAACCAGATGATGAAGAACGGTATCAGAATATTTTTGCTACGGAAGAAGGTGCCGTTGTTGCTCCTGCTGCTGGTATGCACTTCAGCCGTGAACTGATGAAACGTCTGGAAATTAAGGATTGTCGTTTTGCCTTCTTGACATTACACAGCGGTTTGGGTAATTTCCGCGAAATAGACGTGGAAGATCTGACAAAACACAAGATGGATTCAGAACAGATGTTTGTCAATGCGGATGTCGTATCTACTGTCAATGCTGCCAAAGATTCAAACAATCAGATTTGTGCGGTTGGTACTTCGGTTATGCGTGCGATCGAAACAGCTGTAAGTACGGATGGTCATCTGAAAGAGTTTGAAGGATGGACTAATAAGTTTATCTTCCCGCCGTATGATTTTAGTGTGGCAACCAGTATGGTGACTAACTTCCACATGCCATTATCTACTTTGCTGATGATGACGGCTTCGTTTGGTGGTTATGAGTTGATTATGGATGCATACGATGTGGCTTTGAAAGAAGGCTATAAGTTTGGTGCTTATGGTGACGCCATGTTAATCCTGTAAGAACGTATGGCATTAGTTTACTTGGGACTGGGTACAAACATCGGTAACAAGCGGAAAAATATGGTAACAGCCGCTGCGCTGTTGGCAGAAAGGGCAGGAGATGTCCTGTCCCTTTCTTCTTTTTATGAGACTGAGCCGTGGGGATTTGCTTCAGAGAATACATTCCTGAATGCTGCGTTGGAATTGGAAACCGACTGTTCTCCGATGGAATTGCTTCGTCTGACTCAACAGATAGAACGGGAAATGGGACGGACGCAGAAAAGTGATGGTTCGTATCATGACCGGATTATCGACATTGATATCTTGTTGTATGGTAATGAGGTTGTACATCATGAGGATTTAGTCGTACCGCATCCACTGATGCAGCAACGTTTGTTTGTCATGCAGCCATTGGCAGAGATTGCTCCTTCGTTGGTTCATCCAGTTTTGCAGAAGAGTATGTATGATCTATATATGGATTTATTGGACGGAGAAGATTCAGAAGTAAAGTAATGAAGTAAACGGTTGACTTGTGAACAAATGGACAGGTTGATCAGTTTTGATGGATAAAGAACTTACAAATTCAATATATATGAACGATATAGAACGAATCATAACAGGTGGCGGCATGGTGTTCAAGAAGAAAGCTTCGGAACCGAAAGGAGAGCGAAAACCGAAGATGTCCGACTTCCTGCGCGGAACACACGGATCGGGAGCTGCCAAAATGAGAGCCGGCTTTAAGTTGAAAAAAGCTTTGCGTAATACACAGAAGAAGAAATAAAGGGAAAATTAACGTTAGATGGTGTGAGCTTATTCCATAGAAATCACTATCTTTGCACCCTGAATTGACGTGGATAGATTTGTGCGCTTGCAACCACAGGAAAAAATGCTAAAAACAATCTTTCTTTTTGTGCCGTTTGGCAAACAGTTTCTTTCCCCAATCAATTCATTACGAATTTATTTTACATTAATTATCTGAGTAATGAGTTATTTATTTACCTCCGAATCGGTGTCAGAAGGACACCCCGATAAAGTAGCCGATCAGATATCGGATGCTTTGCTGGATGAGTTTTTGGCTTATGACAAGAACTCGAAAGTAGCTTGCGAAACCCTTGTTACAACCGGACAGGTTGTCTTGGCTGGAGAAGTTAAATCAAATGCGTATGTAGATGTACAGGAAGTAGCCCGTAATGTAATCGAGAAGATCGGCTATACCAAGAGTGAATACCAGTTTGAAGCGAAATCTTGTGGCGTTTTCTCTTCTATCCATGAACAGAGCGGTGATATCAACCGTGGCGTGGAACGTGAGAATCCATATGATCAGGGTGCTGGTGATCAAGGTATGATGTTCGGATATGCTACCAATGAAACAGCCAATTATATGCCTCTTGCTTTGGATCTGGCACATAGTTTGCTGTTGGAATTAGCTAAGATTCGTAAACAGGAATCTCGCCTGATGCCGTATTTACGTCCAGATGCGAAGAGCCAGGTAACGATCGAATACGATGATAACGGCCGTCCGTTACGAATTGATACGATTGTTGTTTCTACACAACACGACGAATTCATCGGTCCTAAGGGTATTTCTCAGGAAGAGGCCGACAAAGCCATGCAGGATAAGATCAAGGCCGATGTTAAGAATATATTGGTTCCTCGTGTGAAGGCACAATATCCTCCACATGTACAGGCTTTGTTTGATGATCAGATCACTTATCATGTCAATCCGACAGGTAAATTTGTTATAGGTGGTCCTCATGGTGATACCGGACTGACCGGTCGAAAGATTATTGTAGATACATACGGTGGAAAAGGTGCACACGGTGGTGGTGCTTTCTCTGGAAAAGATCCGTCGAAAGTGGACCGTTCGGCAGCTTATGCCGCACGTCATATAGCCAAGAACCTGGTTGCTGCCGGTGTTGCAGATGAGGTTCTGGTACAGGTATCGTATGCTATTGGCGTTGCTAAGCCGATGAATATCTTCATAAACACATACGGTCGTTCGCATGTGAATATGACAGACGGAGAAATCGCTGCCAAAGTATGGGAAATCTTTGATATGCGTCCGAAAGCAATCGAAGAGCGCTTGAAGTTGCGGAATCCGATTTATTTCGAGACGGCTTCTTATGGTCACATGGGTCGTACACCGCAGGTAGTGAAGAAGGTATTTAATTCCAGATATATTCCGGAACCAGTTGTCTGCGAAGTGGAATTGTTTACCTGGGAAAAACTGGATTATGTAGATAAGGTAAAAGAAGCCTTTGGATTGAAGTAAGTACAACTTTATATTTCTTACGAGGGAACGTTTTCGGATATCCAATGTCCGGAAACGTTCCTTTTATTTTCTGTCGGAAGTATCTTTTCGTCAGTAAAGATTTATGGAAATGACGTTCGTGAGATTTTTTCTGGATAAGTCCGTGTTTTTGTGGTGTTTTTTGTAGATATTTGCAATTGTATTATAAAAACATAATGGGTATGTATAAAATTAGTTATTGGTTAGGAATAGCTATCTCTTTATGTGTGCTGTCGGCATGTACGAAGAGTACTTCTGTTCCTTACGAATCGGTTCCCAATGATCCGATGAAAGCCCGTATTTATACCTTGGATAACGGGCTGAAAGTGTATTTGACCGTAAACAAAGAAACTCCGCGAATTCAGACTTATATCGCGGTAAGAGTGGGGGGAAAGAATGATCCGGCAGAAACAACGGGATTGGCGCATTACTTTGAGCATCTGATGTTCAAGGGAACGACTCATTTCGGAACGCAGGATTATGAAAAGGAAAAACCGATGTTGGATGAGATCGAACGTCTGTTTGAAGTCTATCGTCAGACTACCGACGAAGCAGAACGGGAAGCCATCTATCATCAGATCGACAGTGTATCATACGAAGCGTCTAAGTTGGCTATCCCGAATGAATATGATAAACTGATGGCTGCTATCGGAGCAACAGGAACGAATGCCTATACTGGTTTTGACCAGACAGTTTATGTAGAGGATATTCCGTCCAACCAAATAGAGAATTGGGCGAAAATACAGGCTGATCGCTTTGAGAACAATGTGATCCGTGGCTTCCATACCGAATTGGAAACAGTGTATGAAGAGAAGAATATGTCGCTGACTAGCGATAACCGCAAAGTATTTGAAGCGATCTTATCGGCTTTGTTCCCTGATCATCCGTATGGAACGCAGACGGTGTTGGGAACACAGGAAAACCTGAAGAATCCGTCGATTACAAATATCAAGAATTATCATAAGACCTGGTATGTACCGAATAATATGGCTATCTGTATGTCGGGTGATCTGGATCCGGAACAGACGATTGCTACTATTCAGAAATATTTCGGTCATCTGAAACCTAATCCAAACCTGCCGGCTTTACCGGTTACACACGAATCTCCGATTAAGGCTCCGGTTGTAAAGGAAGTGTTGGGCTTGGAAGCCGAGAATGTTATGCTGGGCTGGCGTTTCCCTGGATCTTCTTCTGTGAATCAGGAAGATTTATTGAATCTGGTATCGTTGATTATGAACAACGACAAGGCCGGTTTGCTTGATGTGGATTTGATTCAGCAGCAGAAGGTGTTGAACTGCTATGCCGGAACATACGGTTTAGCAGATTATGATGCTTTCATTATCGCAGGAACACCGAAGCAGGGACAGACGTTGGATGAAGTAAAGGATTTGTTCTTGGCTGAAGTAGAAAAACTGAAGAAGGGTGAATTCGACGAAAGTCTGTTGGAAGCTGCCATCAACAACTTCAAATTGATGCAGATGTATCAATTGGATTCGAACAGCGGACGTGCTGATATGTTCGTGAATGCGTTTATCAGTAAGTCGGAATGGAAGGATGAAGTGGAACAGCTGACTCGTATGAGTAAGGTAACCAAACAGCAGGTGGTTGATTTCGCTAATCAGTATTTTGGGGATAATTATGCCTTGGTATATAAACGTCAGGGAAAAGATCCGAATGAAAAGAAGATTGAGAAACCTCAGATCACACCGATTGTGATGAACCGTGATAGTTCAAGTGCCTTCTTGAAAGAGATTCAGGCTTCGCAGGTCGCTCCGATCGAACCTGTATTCCTGGACTTTGAGAAAGATTTGAGTAAGTTGACGGCTAAGTCTGGTATTCCGGTATTGTACAAGCAGAATACTTCGAACGATCTGTTCTCGCTGTTGTATGTATTCGATATGGGTAATAACAATGATAAAGCCATGGGTACTGCTTTCGAATACCTGAAATATCTGGGAACATCGAAGAAGTCATTGCAGGAAATCAATATGGAATTCTATCAGTTGGCTTGTTCGTTCGGCGTTCATCCGGGTTCAGACCGTATGTATGTGACATTGGATGGTTTGGCAGAAAATATGCCGAAGGCGATGGCTCTGTTTGAAGAATTACTGGCTGATGTACAGGTCAACAAGGAAGCATACGAGAATCTGGCTTCGGATATGCTGAAGAAACGGGTAGATGCTAAGTTAAATCAAGGACAGAATTTCAACCGCTTGATTCAATATGCTATTTGGGGACCTAAATCTCCGACTACAAATGTGTTGACTACGGCTGAATTGCAACAGATGAATCCGCAGGAACTGGTAGATCGTATTCGCCAGATCAATACGTATGAGCATAAGATCTTGTATTATGGTCCGGAAACAGCTGAAAGAGTGATAGCAATTATCAACGAACAGCATAAGGTTCCAGAGAAACTGAATCCGGTTCCGGCTTCAGCAGACTTCAAGATGCAGGAGACAACAGATAATAAAGTCTTGTTTGCCCAGTATGATGCCAAGCAGATTTACTTCTCTGCTATTTCCAATCGGGGAGAAAAGTATGATGCAACGATCGATCCGGTATTGAATTTGTATAATGAATATTTCAGTGGAAACATGAATTCGATTGTTTTCCAGGAAATGCGTGAAGCCAGAGGTTTGGCTTATTCGGCTGGAGCTTATTTAATTACTCCGTCAAAGTTGCAGTATCCATATATTTATCGTACCTTTATCGCCACGCAGAACGACAAGATGCTGGATGCCATGAAGGCCTTTGATGAGATTATCAACCAGATGCCTGAATCGGAAAAAGCATTTGATCTGGCAAAAGACGCATTGATAACCCGTTTGCGTACCGATAGAATTACGAAGTCTGATGTCCTTTGGGCTTATATGTATGCTCAGGATTTAGGATTGTCTGTTGATACCCGGAAGGCTTTGTTTGAGCAAGTTCAACAAATGAGCTTGGCTGATGTAAAGGCATTCCAGGAGAAATGGGTAAAGGATCGTAAATACGTGTATGTAGTCTTGGGTGATGAGAAGGATTTGAACATGAAGGGATTGTCTGAATATGGCCCGATAGAGAAACTGACTCAGGAAGCGTTGTTCGGCTATTAAACGCATTTTAATCTAAAGGTAATAATATTATGGTAAAGCAATTTTTAGTAATGATGGCAGCCGTAGTGGGTTTGGCTGCATGTTCGGGTGGTTCAGGAACCAAGATTCCGGTGTATGGCTGGCAAGGAGAAGGTGGTGATGCCACAGAAGCATCTATTCAGGCTGATTTCAGTAAGTGGAAAGCGCATGGTCTGGATGGTATGTGTTACAATGCCGGTGGCTTTAATGTAGAGAAGCACGCTCGTGCAGCCAAGATCGCCCATGCCAATGGGTTGGAATATCATGCCTGGATTCCTACTATGTTGAAAGGAGATGCCGATTCTACCTGGTATGCCGTGAACCGGAAGGGTGAATCTGCTTATAAGGTACAGGCTTATGTGCCTTACTACAAGTGCATGTGTCCCAACAATGATGATGTGGCAAACTACTTGGTAACCGAATATTCGAAAATTGCAGAAATTCCTGAAGTTGATTATGTTCATTTGGATTATATCCGTTATGTGGATGTGATTCTGGCACGTGGCTTGTGGGAAAAGTACGGCTTGGTCATGAATGAAGAATATCCGACTGCCGACTATTGTTATTGCGATAAGTGTGTGGCTGATTTCAAGGCAGCTACGGGTATCGATATTAAGGCAGTGGAAGATCCTTCGAAGTGTGAAGAGTGGAAACAGTTCCGTTATGATGTAGTTACGAAGCTGGTAGGCAAGATTGCCGATGCAGTTCACGCGAAAGGAAAGAAGGTGAGTGCCGCTGTTTTCCCGGGTCCGGATTCGTATGCAAAGAAATTGGTACGTCAGGAATGGAACAAATGGAATATCGATGCCTTCTTCCCTATGAACTACAACGATTTCTATTTGGAACCGGCTTCATGGGTTGGTAAGGTAACGGCTGAGGAAGTAGCTTCTGTGAATGGAGAGAAACCGATTTACAGCGGATTGTTCATTTGCCACGACTGGAAGAACAAGGCCAACATCAAAGATCCGGAAGGTCATGGTTTGATTCCTTCTGAAATAGCTGAGGCTGTACGAGGATCTATGGAAGCTGGAGCAACAGGCGTTTGTCTGTTTGTACCGGGTAATATGACGGATGAACATTGGATTGAATTTGATAAGGCTATCCATCAGACTTATCAGGTGAAGAAATAAAGAGAGAAGATAGATTTTCATCTTTCTCCAAAAAGGTGATGCCGGATCACGAGGTTTGTCTTTGTACAAACGGTGATCCGGCATTTTTTCTATAAACCTAGGTGCGGACAGCACTTCTTTTGGAAAAGGAACACAAATCTGGGTGCGGACAGTACTTCTTTTGGAAAAGGAGCACAAATCTGGGTGTGGACAGCACTTCTTTTGGAAAAGGAGCACAAATCTGGGCGCGGACAGCACTTCTTTTGGAAAAGGAGTACAAATCTGGGTGCGGACAGCACTCCTTTTGGAAAAGAAGTATAAATCAGACTTCCTATCACGATCTTTTTCGTATTTGAGATGTTCTACGTTTGATTTTTATTTACTTTGCAGAAAAACTGGAAACAACATGACATTCGATAAACATAATTGTTATTGTATTATTATGGCCGGAGGTATTGGATCCCGATTCTGGCCATTGAGCCGGGAAGAAAAGCCGAAACAGTTTGTGGATGCTTTAGGTATCGGACGTACTTTTATCCAACTGACCTACGATCGATTTTCCGGCTTTATTCCTTCGGAGAACTTTCTGGTGTTGACGGGCGAGGTTTATAAGTATTGGGTATTGGAACAACTGCCACAATTGTCGCCCCAACAAATACTGACGGAGCCTTGCCGGCGGAATACAGCTCCTTGCATTGCCTATGCGATGTATAAATTACGGCAGATAAATCCGGAGGCTGTGGCCGTCGTTACTCCATCTGATCATTATATATCGAATACGGATCGTTTTGCTGTGGTTATGCAGGAAGGACTGGCTTTTGCAGCTTCTCATCCGGCTTTACTGACGGTGGGGATTACGCCGACTTTCCCGGCTACGGGTTATGGATATATTCAGACGAAACAGGATTCGGAATCGGCTATTACGCCAGTATTGCGGTTTAAGGAAAAGCCGGATTTGGTAACTGCCTCCCAGTATCTGGCAGAAGGAGACTATTTTTGGAATTCCGGTATGTTCATTTGGTCGGCACAAACCATAATCGGAGCTTTTGAACGGTATTTGCCGGAAGTCGCTTCTCTCTTTGCTTCCATTGACAGGAAATATGGAACTTGTGACGAACAGGAAGCCGTCAATCAGGCTTTCAATCTGTCGCCTTCTATCTCCATCGACTATGGAATCATGGAAAAAGCGGCTCAGGTGTACGTCCGTTGTGTGGCTGATTTGGGTTGGAGTGATGTGGGCTCATGGGGCGCGTTGTATTCCTTATTGGAAAAAGATGCTGCTGCCAATGCCGTTTCCGGAGCCGATTCGCAGTTCTCTCATGCCGGACAGAATCTGATCAAGGAAACCAATCCCAATAAGAAAGTCATTATCGACGGCCTTTCCGGTTATATGATTGCCGATACGGAAGATGTGCTGATGATTTGTCCGCTCAACGACGAGAATCATATCAAGGAAGTGATTCAACAGGCCAATAAATAAGAAAGATGATATACGAAGAACCGAGCAGGCGTATGAAACCATGCTCTTTAATATAAACGGGAATCGAAATCGAATCTAACTGGGATCGGAATCGATTCTCGTTTATTCTGTTTAAAAAGATGCCTATGTCTTTGTCATTTCATGCCTATGTTTTCACAAATTCATGCCTATGTTTTTGTGAATTCTTGCCTACCTTTTTGATGGGTTGAAAATGAGATGGTTAACAATGCAGTTAATGACCAGCTTCATAATGGCAGCTGCGGATTTATTTTATTTCGCCTTGATGGACCGCTGATTCGCGTTTCCTGTATTGGGAAGGTGTGATACCAATCATTTTGGTGAACATCTTGGTAAAATAGGCCGGTTCTTCGAAACCCAGCAAGGCGGCAACTTCGTTAATCTTCCTATTGGTCATTTCCAGATATTGACAGGCTTTCTGCATCTTCAGGCGAATGAAATAATTGATGGGTGAAACGCCTGTCTCCTTTTGGAATAGGGTACAGAAATGAGAGGTAGAGTATTTGAAATAGCTAGCTATCTGTTCGAGCGACAGGTTCTGATGGATGTTTTCCTGCATGTAATGAACCGCTCTGGCCGACAACAACAAATATTCTTTATGAGTAGGCAGATTGATCGACCGGTATTGGTCGAGATATAAAAACGAAGCCAGGAACTGGTACAGACACATGGACGAATAAATCATATTTTCCAGTGTATAACCCATCGAGAAACTGTTATAAATCTCTTCGAACAAATCCAGCCGGTCCTGTAAACGGGAATAATCTCCGGGAAGGATGTTTTTAGGCGCATGACTTTTAGGAATGAACTGTTCGGTCAAGGCTCCCTTGAAATGAATCCAGTAGATTGTCCACGGATCGGAATCGTCGGCACCAAATGAATAAGGAACATTTGGAGGAATGATGATATATTGATTTTCTTTGATCTCATAAGTCTTTTCTTCTATTTTATACCAGCCTTTTCCTCCGGTACAATAGATGAGCATGCCATAATCACATCCTTTTTCTTTTTGTACGTAATGATATTTTACATGTGGAAAGAATCCTATTTTCCGAATATACAGATTGCGGATCAACGGATTATGGCTATATTCTTGCAGAATGTCATCGGGTAGAGAAGCAAACCGTTCCCCCTTAAAACCTTCTTTAATTTTGATCATAACAGAAAATCGTAAGATTGTATAAGTAAATCGAAACAAAGGTAAGGTTTGTTTTGGTATCGTGGTGTTACTTTTGCAGAAAAATCAAGATAAAATGAAGAAACAATTCGGTTTAATGTTGATGGGTTCTGTGGCTTTTCTCTCCTGTACCACCACAAACCCACAACAACAGTTGGCAGAGACAATTTTGAATGATACAACCTTGCATCAGGTAGATAGTATGGCCCGCTCGATAATTAGTCAGGGATTCAATGCGGGTAGCGGTTATTCCCAGATTTGGGCCCGGGATATGAATACATTCATTGAAGTAGCCTGTGAAGAAACAAATCAGACGGATATCCGGAATGCTATCCTGTTGTTCTTTGCTCTTCAGCAACCGAATGATGAGATGATAGATGGCTATGTGCTGAAACCGGATTTTACCTGGTATGATAATCATCCTTATTATGCAGATGCAGCACCTGATCATGTGGGATTCAAGAATACCGTCGAGACCGATCAGGAATCTTCCCTGATTCAGATTGTAGGTAAATATATCCGTAAAACAGGCGATACTTCGATTTTACGAGAAGATGTAGCCGGAAGAACTGTACTGGAGCGGATGGATGATATGGTTGATTATCTGATGCGGGAACGTTATAGCGAGCAGTATGGTTTATTGTTTGGTGCCATGACTGCCGATTGGGGAGATGTACAGCCGAATGATGATTTTGGTTGTGACATGAACGAGCTTTCTTCGCGTGCCATTGATGTGTATGATAATGCCATGTTCCTGATCGCTTTGGATTATTTGCAGGAAATGACAGACGATGCCTCGTTGCTGAAGAAATGGAAAGGCATCCGTGAACAGATCGCTCAGAATGTGCGGAAGTACTTGTGGGATGCCGAACTGAAGAAGTTTATACCTCATTTGTATATAGATCCGTCTCCGATTCCTGCCGGATTCGATGAGAATCAGATTCATTATCATGGAGGAACTGCCGTCGCCATTGAAGCCGGCTTGTTATCGAAGGAAGAAATTGCCTTGGTCAATGCCCAGATGCTCGAGAACGTCCGTTTGTCGGGTATGCCAAGTATCGGATTAACTCTTTATCCGACTTATCCGGAAGGCTTTTTCCGGGGAGGAATGGCTAAACCCTACGTTTACCAAAACGGTGGAGACTGGACCTGGTTCGGAGGACGTATGATTCAGCAGTTGGTTGCGAATGGTTTTGTTGAAGAAGCCTACGATGAAATCCGTCCGATGATTGACCGGGTAATCAAGAACCAGGGTTTCTTTGAATGGTATGGTATGGGAGGCGTCCCCAGTGGTTCAGGACATTTCAAAGGCTCTGCCGGAGTATTGGCTAAAGCGATTGAGATGATGAATGATTGGGCAGAAGAAAAAATAGATAACAAATAAAAAAGATATAATCATGCGAAAGAGCAATTATGACAAGCAGCCGGCTACTCGAATAGCTGGTCAGTTATGGAAAGGATGGCAGGCCGTACGGGATGAAATAAACCGTCGCTGTGCATCGTTGGTTGGTAAGAAGTCGGTAGTCGTTGTTGTGGAATGTTATCAGGGTGTTCATCATGAAGAACTGACACGGGAACTGTCTGCCTTGAATCCTTCTTTATGGGTGGATACACAGTCTGTATTCAAATCTGTGAAGGAGATAGAAACCATGACGTATCCTTATGTAACGGACGACCGTTTGTTCGGGTACCGGGCACATTTTACCTATACTGATTTCCTGGATGCTTCTAGAGTAGCGGATGCGCGTCAGCAAATCAGTCAGGCAACAGGTTTGGTTTTGGTTTATGGCCATGGAGCTGCCGTTGTAGCACCCGAATCGGATATCCTGGTATATGTGGATATGGCCCGTTGGGAAATACAGCTTCGCTTCCGCCGTCATGAAATCAATGGTTTAGGCGTAGAGAATAAGGCCGAAGGAGCTTCATATCATTATAAGAGAGGTTATTTCGTAGATTGGATTGTTTGTGATACGTTGAAGAAACAATTACTGCCGAAGGTAGATTATTGGTTGGATACACACATGCCGGAACAACCTAAAATGATTACAGGAGAAACGATGTTGGCGGGCTTGGTTAAGACTGCACATCAGCCGTTCCGTGTAGTTCCGTTCTTTGACCCGGCTCCGTGGGGCGGACAATGGATGAAACGGGTTTGTGGATTGGATCCGGAACCGGCTAATTATGGTTGGTGTTTCGACTGCGTACCCGAAGAGAACAGTTTGTATCTGAATGTAGAAGGAGAATTGTTTGAGATGCCTTCCAATAATGTGGTCTTCCATCAGACCCGCGCGTTGCTGGGTGGTCCGGTAGAATCTCGTTTCGGACAGGATTTCCCAATCCGTTTTGACTTCCTGGATACAATTGGTGGAGGAAACCTGAGTTTGCAGGTTCATCCTACGACACAATACATTCGTGATACATTCGGTATTTATTATACACAGGATGAAAGTTACTACCTGTTGGATGCGGAAGAAGGAGCTACGGTATTCTTAGGATTAAAGACTGGTGTAAATCCGGAGGAAATGATCGGAGCCCTACAGGAATCGCAGAATACCGGAAAACCTTTTGAGGCAGAAAAGTATGTGAATCGCTGGCCGGCCAAGAAGCATGATCATTTCTTGATTCCGAATGGAACGATCCATTGTTCCGGAGCCGGAGCCATGGTCTTGGAGATCAGTGCTACGCCAAGTATATTTACCTTCAAGTTGTGGGATTGGGGACGTCTCGGACTGGATGGTCTTCCTCGTCCGATTAATATTGGTCATGGCTCACATGTTATCCAGTGGGAACGTCAGACAGAATTTACCCGTGACAATTTGGTAAACCAGGTTAAACCGATTGCTGCAGGAGACGGCTGGCGGGAAGAACGGACCGGATTGCACGAAAATGAATTCATCGAAACCCGTCGTCATTGGTTTACCAAACCGGTTACTCATCATACCGATGATGGTGTGAATGTCTTTAATGTAATAGAAGGCGATGAACTGATCGTTGAGAGTCCGACGAATGCCTTTGAGCCGTTTGTTGTTCATTATGCGGAAACCTTTATCGTTCCGGCATCGGTAGGAGAATATACCATCCGCCCGTATGGAACTTCGGAAGGAAAGGAATGTGGAACTATCAAAGCGTATGTACGTTTCAGACAATAAAGGCCATGAATACAGAAAATCGTATCGTGATGACACTGGATGCCGGAGGAACCAATCTGGTATTTTCCGCTATCCGTAACAATGAAGAGATAGTAACGCCCGTACATCTGCGTTCGGAAGTGAATGATTTGGATGCTTGTTTACGGGTTTTGTTGCAGGGATTTAGTCAAGTAAAAGAAGCATTGACGGAAGAACCTGTGGCTATCAGTTTTGCTTTTCCCGGACCGGCCGATTATGAAGCAGGGATTATTGGAGATTTACCCAATTTTCCTTCTTTTCGGGGTGGGGTAGCTTTAGGTCCGTTCTTGCAGGAGCATTTCGGAATTCCTGTATTCATCAACAATGACGGTAGCCTGTTCGCTTACGGAGAAGCGCTTACCGGTGTTTTACCGGAAGTGAACCGCCAGTTGAAGGAAGCAGGCAGTTGTAAGCAGTATCATAACCTATTGGGAATTACATTAGGTACCGGATTCGGTGCCGGTGTGGTGATCAATGGCGAATTGTTGATTGGAGATAATGGTACTGGTGGTGATGTCTGGTGCTGTCGTAACAAGAAATATCCGGATTATATTGTTGAGGAAAGTGTGAGTATCCGGGCGGTTAAACGGGTATATCAGGAACATTCGGGTGATACTAGCGATTTGACTCCTAAAGATATATTCGATATCGCTGAAGGTTGTCGTCCGGGTAATCGGCAGGCTGCAATAGCAGCTTTTGAAGAACTGGGTGAAATGGCAGGCGAGGCCATTGCTTCTGCCGTTACACTGATTGACGGATTGGTAGTGATAGGAGGCGGTTTGTCTGGTGCTTCGAAGTATATTCTTCCGGCGTTGATGCGGGAATTGTCGGGTACAACAGGTATGATGAACGGTAATCGGTTTGCCCGTTTGCAGATGAAGCCTTTTAATCTGGAGAATCCGGATGAATTACGGGAATTCCTGAAAGGGCAAGTTACACAAGTACAAGTACCAGGAACAAATCGCTGGGTGGATTATGATCCTTATAAGCGTATTGGGGTTGCGATCTCTAAACAGGGAGCGAGCCGTTCCATTGCTTTAGGCGCTTATCAATATGCTTTGGCGAAATTAAAATAAGGATTGGAATCACGTGTAAACCGTAGGAAAGAGGTCTTTCTGGGACCTTGCACGACGTGCAAAATGCGAGAAAGACCTCCAAATCGCTTCTTGCAGACGTGCAAAATGCGAGAAAGAGGTCTAAATTGTTCCTCGCAGACGTGCAAAGTGCGAGAAAGAGGTCTAAATTATTCCTCGCAGACGTGCAAAGTGCAAGAAAGAGGTCTAAATCGCTTCTTGCAGACGTGCAAAGTCCGGGAACAGGGTCTTTCTGACGTTTTGCACGACTTGCAAAGCCCGGGAACAGAGCCTTTCCGATGCTTTGCTCCATTTTGATTTAGTTAGAAAATACAAAGAATCCAGTATGAAATCAATTTATTATATATGTATAATGTGTTTGGCTGTTTTGCAGGCTTGCGGAACTACCGCGACGAAAGGCGAAACTGCCGAAACTTTGACTTCCTATGTTGAACCGCGTATCGGAACCGCTCATTGCCGTTGGTTTCATTTTACGCCGGGCGCTATGCCGTTTGGAATGGCGAAACCGGGACCTTCAACAAACGGGCATTTGGGTAATGCTTCAGGATGGGAAGCTACGGGGTATGATTATCGGGAAAATTCGATTGAGGGTTTTCCTTGTTTGCATGAGTTTCAGGTCGGGGGAATTGTCTTGATGCCTACTACCGGAAAGCTGATAACTATTCCTGGCTTGCCAACCGATAGTATTAAAACCGGATATCGTTCGCATTTTGATCGGGCGAACGAAGTAGCTACCGCGGGTTATTATTCTGTATTGTTGGATGATTATCAGATACGGGCAGAAGTGACCGCTACTCCGCGTGTGGCTTATCAGCGCTTTCATTTTCCGAAAGGAGTAGACAATCACCTTTTGTTTGATATTGGAAACCGTCAGGGAGAAAGTGGTGCTGTAGCAGATGCTTTTGTTTCTTATACAGAAGACGGACGGGTAGAAGGTTGGGTGATTACCTTGCCGGAATATGTCAAGAAGTACCAGCCGGGAGCGCAAGTCCCTTTATATTTCTCGGCTGTATTGGATAAACAGCCATCATCGTTTGGTACGTTCCAGGGAGAGAAACAACAGCCGGGAGCAAGAGAACTCAAAGGGGTTGGTGCCGGTGTTTACTTGACATACGATTTTCCGGAGGCAGAATCTGTAACAGCTAAGATCGGTTTGTCTTATACATCTGTGGAGAATGCCCGTTTGAATTTAGAGGCAGAAGCAAAAGATCTTTCCTTTGATGAGGCAAAAGAACAGGCTCATCGGACTTGGGAAGAATACTTAGGACGTATCCGGGTGGAGACTTCTAAGCAAGAAGATAAGGTGAAGTTCTATACAGGTTTGTATCATGCGTTGTTGGGACGAGGATTGGCCAACGATGTTAATGGTGCTTATCCGAAGAATGATGGTTCGATAGGACAATTGGAAATGAAGGATGGAAAGCCGGTTCATAACATCTATAATACAGATGCCGCTTGGGGAGCTCAGTGGAATCTTTCCCAATTGTGGATCATGGCTTATCCGGAATATATTTCCGATTACATCAGCAGTCATTTACAGGCCTATGAAGATGCCGGATGGTTGGCTGATGGTCTGGCGAATAACCGTTATGTTTCTGGAGTGGGAACAAACCTGTTGCCTACGATTATTGCTGGAGCTTATGAATGTGGTATTCGGGACTTTGACACAAAGCTGGCTTATGAAGCTTGTCTGAAGAATGAACTGGATGGCGAGAATCGTCCTTTTGGTGCAGGGAAAGTCAATACAAAGGAGTTTGTTCAGTATGGTTATGTGCCACATGCAGATGAAGGAGAAGGATATCATGAGACTTTCATGTTCTCAGCGTCTCATACATTGGAGTATTCTTATAGTGCCTGGGCTGTAGCACAATGGGCTAAACAATTAGGAGATACGGCACATTATAATCAGTTGATGTATTTGTCCAAAGGTTGGGAACGCTTGTATGATCCGTCCGTAAACTTTATTCGTCCGAAAAAGAAAGACGGACAGTTTGTCGATAATTTCAATCCGATGCAAGTCTGGCGTGGCTTCCAAGAGGGAAATGCTTGGCAATATACGTTCTATGTTCCACATGATGTACAAGGACTGGTCGGTAAGGTTGGGGCTGATGTTTTCAATGCTCGTCTTGACAGTATCTTTACGGTTTCCCAGAAGATGATTTTCAGTGGGGGAAAAGAAGTCGGGGCTTTTGCCGGTCTGCAGACATTATATAACCAAGGAAATCAACCTTGTCTCCATATTTCATGGCTGTTCAATGAAGCTGGTCGTCCTTCGCTTACGCAGAAATGGGTACGGGCAATCTTGAATGAGTTCTATGGAACAGACGGTATTCATGGTTATGGATACGGACAAGATGAAGACCAGGGACAATTAGGTGTCTGGTATGTTATCTCGTCAATGGGCTTGTTTGATGTCAAGGGATTGACGGATTCACAGCCTTCATTCGGTTTAGGTGCTCCTTTATTTGATAAGATTACGATTCAATTGAATCCGAAATATTATTCCGGAAAAGAATTTGTTATTCAGGTCAAAGGAAATACGCCGGAGAATGGTTACGTTCAGCAATACCGGTTGAACGGGAAACCGTTGCATGAACCTCATTTACCTTTTGCTTCATTCGCGGAAGGTGGCGTTTTGGAGATGGAAATGGGTAGTCAACCCAAAGATTTGTATTAACGGTTAAATCAGATATTATGAATCAATCAAATTCCAAATGGACTATTTTCCCGATCCTGTTCGGTTTCTTTGTAATGGGATTTGTGGATGTTGTCGGTATTTCGACGAATTATGTCAAGCATGATTTCGGTTTGTCGGACACGTTGGCCAATCTGATACCGATGATGGTGTTCTTGTGGTTCGCTATCTTTTCTATTCCGACCGGTATGTTGATGGGACGGATTGGTCGACGAAATACGGTAGCGGTTTCGTTGGGTATCACTATTGTAGCGATGTTGTTACCTTTGTTTCTTTATGATTTTGCCAGTGTATTGCTGGCCTTTGCTTTGTTGGGAATTGGAAATACGATCCTTCAAGTCTCTTTGAATCCGATGGTAGCCAGCGTGGTCTCTCCCGGAAAAGTAACCAGTGTCTTGACGTTGGGACAGTTTCTGAAAGCAGTCTCTTCCTTTTTAGGTCCGCTGATAGCAGGGGCGGCAGCTTCTTTCTGGGGTGATTGGAAATGGATCTTTGCTGTTTATGCCGTGACAACCTTACTTTCTCTTACTTGGCTGTTGGCTGGTGTCCATGAAGAAGAGAAGAAGTCGGCACAAGCTTCAACCTTTGCTACGGTCTGCTCGTTATTCAAGGACCGATATATCGTGATGTTGTTTTTGGGTATTCTCTTTATTGTCGGGATTGATGTAGGCTTGAATACGACGATCCCCAAGTTGCTGATGGAGAAAACCGGTATGTCAGTGAGCGAAGCCGGCTTGGGTAGTAGCCTTTATTTCTCGGCCCGAACTATCGGCTCGTTTGTTGGTGCCTTTTTATTGGCAAGGATTGCGTCTGATCGTTTTATGCAATACAGTATGGGAATCGCCATTGTCGGGTTCATCTTGTTATTGGTTGTCGATAGCCTGTTATGGATTTCCATCCTGGTTGTGGTAGTAGGATTAACTTGTTCCAATGTATTCTCGATTATCTTTTCGTATGCCTTGCAACATCTGCCGGAACGCGACAATGAGATTTCGGCATTGATGATCATGGGCGTTTCAGGAGGAGCCTTGATTACTCCGTTGATGGGCGTATTGTCGGATGCCTTGGGACAAGTGGCAGGTTTGTCTTTATTACTCTTATGTTTATTGTACTTGGGGTGGATTTCTTTCCGTTTGCAGAAAAGGAAATAGTATTAAATCTGAGTGAAAGTATAAGAGCAGATTTGTAGAAGAAGTCAAAAGTAAATATGAAATAAACGAGAACCGAGAATGAATCCAACGAGGATTGTCTGCGGTTCTCGTTTATTTTAATAGCTGTTACTATAGGGAATAGATATAGGATATGTTCTATCAAATCCACCGTCGGTATTTGAGGGGAAGACGTTTTCTCCAGACATGATATGTAAATATGCAGATCAGGAATAGAGTTCCGAAAATACAGACGATGCCGAATAGTTCTTTCAGACTGGTCAACATGGTTTGTTGGGAAACCGTTATATAGAGATCCTTGATGGAGATTTGTGGCATCCAGTCTCGAATCCCGTCAATACGTCGGCTGAGCAATCCGATGTTTTCTTGTTGCAAGTGGCGCATCCAGCGGCTTAGAATAGCTGTTCCTAACGGAGTGGCAATACTGGTTCGGATAAAACTAAGTACACATAATCCTTGAAAGAAATGCTTGAAGGGAACACTCTTAGCTACATAAATGGTTAGAGATATGTAGAGAATACCGTGTCCGATTCCTTTCAGGAAATTGGGTAAATATAAACTTTCGATGTTTAGGTTTGGGTGGATCAGGAAATACATATAGTATTCATAAATCATAATGAAGAGGAATCCGACCGAAATCAGTAGCTTAAAACCTTTCCGTAAAATGACCTGCCGATAAAAGACAACGGCTGCTCCTGCCAAGATACCGACGAATACACACCAGTTTAATGATATGGCGTTGAGCGAATCGTAATGTAGAATAGCTGTCATGAATTGATTCTGTAGGACAGAAGAGGTTGTCAGAAAGAAACAAAGCATCAGAAACAGGAACAGGATTACTGGAAAATTACGGTAAGTAAAAACCTCTAATTCGATGTACGGACGTTTGAGTGTCAGCATCCGGTTTATGTTGATTAATAGGGCTACGACGGCAATGACGATACTGGCCCGGATTTCCATACTGTCGGTCCAGTCGTAAAACTCTCCGTAAATACAGATGAAAACAATTGCAAATAAGATAATACCCCATAACAGACCACCCATCCAATCGATACCATAAAGAGGCATTTTCTTTCTTGCCCGGAAAGGACGGGTAAATATCCAAACGCATGCCCAGACTATTAATAACATACCGATCACAAACCAGTGCATATAACGCCAGTTGGCCCAGTCGCTGATATGTGTAGCTACCAATCCTGATAATTGAATACTTTCCAGAACGATAATATAAATGACTGGATAGAAAACGGAAAAGTTCCCGGATGGAGTTACGCTAAGGCGCATGTTGGAGAAACATTCAAAGGTCCCCCACATACGGAAAAAACCGGATACCAGACAAACCAGAATGAATATCGGCAGACTGTTGACATGGAGTGTGATGAGGTTACAGATGATCAGTGCCGGACAAACCGTGAGGAAGATTCTTCGGGTAGTAAAACGGAATTTCAACCGGAACAAAATCGGGAAGATCAACGTCATCCCGATGAAAGAAGCATATCCCGCCATCATGACGTCTTCCTGAATGCAGCCCAGAGCACTCGACATCTGAACGGCCGTAGGAAGAAACACGCCTCCATTGAACTGGAATACCAAGGCGAAGAACATGGAAAGTGCCACGCAGACAGGAGTTGGCAGGTATTCCTTGAAATACATGATTCTGGGTCGTTGTTCAGCCATCCTTTCTCTCCTTTATTTTGATTGTGCATAGCATTCAACATTCATTCCAGCTCGCAGACGTTGTAGGTTCTCTGCCGAATTATTCTCCGTGAATTCGATACGTACCGGAATACGTTGTTCTACTTTGACGAAGTTTCCTGCCGAATTATCTTGGGGAATAAGTGAATAAAAGGAACCGGTTGCATCCGAGATAGAAGCTATCCGTCCTTCGTATTCCACATTCGGAATGGCATCTACCTTTACTTTGACGGTTTGTCCTTGTCTCATGTAGGTTGTTTGGGTTTCTTTATAATTCGCGATTACCCATTTTTCGGTACCGTCTACCAGGGTTACCAATGTCTGTCCTTGTTGTACCAATTCTCCTTCGTGGATATTCTTCCGTCCGGTAACGCCATCGGCTGTTGCCAGAATAATAGTATACGACAAATTTAGTTTAGCCAGATTCAAGGCTGCTTCTGCCAGTTTGATGGCCGATTCATTTTGTTCCAGGCGTTGCGTCTGTTCCTGTTTGATGAGCGAAGTGGATTGCTTTTGTCGCAATAATTGCTCGTATCGGGCTTTCGTAGCCTCAAAATCAGTCTTGACCCGATCAAACTGTTGAGGAGTAACGGCTTCTCCTTTCAGTAGTTCCTGATAACGTTTATAGTCAGTTTCCGCATTTTGTAAACGAATACGTTGTTCCTCTATGGCTGCATCAGTCACCAGGATGTTGTTTTGAGTCGTATTAATGGTCGTGAACATGGCACTTTTCCCAGCCAGAGCATTTTGATAATCGGCTTCAGCCTGTGCCACTTTCAACCGGTATTCGGTATCTTCGATGATGACTAATGTATCACCTTTCTTTACATTCTGATATTCTTCGAAGCAGATTTTCTTGATAAATCCTTGTACACGGGTACTGACAGGCGTCAGATGCTGTTGTATTTGTGCGTTATCGGTAAATTCTACATCATTCAGATAAACAAAACGGCCGCATACCCAGCTGATACCGGCAACTAAAACTAAGGCAATAAAGAAATTGGGGATAGCTCTTCTTTTATTCTTGATCATATACGTATGGATTTTAATCGTTGGTAATGAATGAATCGTGATATTTGTTCTGTTATAATGTGCCTACAATTTTCTTCAATAGAAAATACTGGTACAGAATGCCTACCTGGTAGTTGGCAAGTTGAAGCTCCATGTCGAGCTGCGTATTGCTGGCATCCAGCATGTCTGTAATTAAGGCCAATCCGTTGACATACCGTTGACGGACGATATTGAAGTTCTCATGTGCCAGCTGGACACTTTTCTTTTGGGTGCGTAAGCGGATATAAGCTTCCTGCAGATTGACATAAGCTTCGTGTACATTGTTCTCGAGTTCTTCTTCTGCCAGTTTCCGCTTTTCCTGCAACTTCATTAGTGTAATGTCGGCTTGTTTCAATTTACGCTTTCCTTTAAACAACGCATCAATATTGTATGACACGCCAACACCCATGAACCAATAGGTGAAGTTATTATTTAAAGGCGGTACCTCTATCAGAATAGGTCCGGATAGTTCGTTGGTTATCGAGAAAGAAATATGTGGACGACGTTCAGCCTTAATCAGATTTTTCTGGTTTTTACCTAACGCAATCTGTATGTCAGCCAGCTTCATGATCGGGGCTTCCTGAATACCTTCACTCCATGATTTTTCATCCCGTTCCTCTATCAATTGATGTTGCAGGTAAGCCGTATCAGGAACAATACGTATTCCTTCTTCCAATCCTAATGTTGTTACAAGTTCATGATTCAATACATTTAGCTTGTTGATAGTGGAAGTTTGCTTCAGTTCCAGATTCTGCAATTGCAGTTCATAACGGGTGATATCGCTTTTCAATGCTGTCCCTTGGCGATAGGCAGCCTGCATATCTTTTACCAACAGTCGGGTCTGTTCAATGTTCTTCTGATAGACCAGCTCTTGGTTGCGTAATTGGAACAAGTCCAGATAATATCCTGCCAGTAGGAAACGCAGATTTTGGCGGTTATCGAGGTATGTCTGCTCGGATATTTGTTTCTGTAGTTTGTTTTGTTCGATGCTACTTTTAATACCACCACCGGCATAGATGACTTGCTGGGCTTTGACTACAAAAGAATTTCCGAAATGGGGCATCTCTGCATGGATACCATTCGAGAAATCCCGGTCAGTCATATAGCCATCACCAATGTAAGATGCTTCTGCTTTGAGTGATAAAGAAGGCAGATATGCATTTCGTGCTACTTTAATCCCTTGTTCAGCCTCTTCAATAGCCAACTGATGCAGCCGGATGCTTTTGCTGTTCTCGTCTGCCAGCCTGAATATTTCGCTCAATGTAAGCACTCGTTCCTGTGCCGATGAACAAAGGGAAAATAAGATAAATAAAGAAGATGATACAATTCTTCTTGTCATTAAAAACGTACTACAACTTACCATAAGATAACCTCACAATCTCAAAATCAAACTTTTTATATGGAATAAACTTGCCCACTGGCAAATTTGTCAATCAAATTCTGCCTGTTCTTAATTTGACGGCGCAAAATTAAATGTTTACTTTTGTACAATATTTGAATATTCTGCAATATCCTTATCATTTTAAGCCAACACGAAAGAGATGAATAATGAACAGCATAATCAGCTAGCCCTGGTCCAAAAGTCTGCTCCGGAAGCGATTATAATCAAGAAAACGGGCTGGAAAGAAATTAATTTACATCGGCATTCTCATTCACAACATCAGATAATCTACACTTTATCAGGAACATTACATATACAGATCGAATCGACCAGTTATTTTATTCCTGAGAAGCATGTGGCTTGGATTCCGGCTTATGTAGAGCATGAACTAAGCAGTCGGAACCGGCAAGTTTCTTTGGTGGTTTATTATATTGGCTTGCCGGATATGGATGCTGCCGGAAATGTATTCTCTATTTATGCCATGAATGCTGTGATTGCAGAAAACTTGAAATACATAGGTTCTAAAGGTCCTGAGATCCGTTATGAGGAATCACCGGCACTGTATGATTTTACCCAAAGCTTTTTCCGTTTACTTCCTTCTATGAGTCCTTCTTCCGGTATTCTGTTGAAGACATTATTAATTCCTAATGACTCCAGACTTCATGCCGTATTGGATTATATGATGGAACATTTACATGAGAATTTACGGATTGAACGGGTGGCGAAAGACTGTGGTTTTTCAGTACGTAATTTAAGCCGTTTGCTGCATGCTTCCGGTATTCGTTTCAGTGACTATTTAAACCACCAACGTATTATGCGGGCCATCGAGCTTTTTGCTGATGGTGGCCGCACGCTACAACAGGTAGCTTATGAAGTGGGATACAGCACACCCAATCACTTTAATCGGGTGTTTAAGCAAGTGACGGGTGTTTCTCCCAGTACTTTTTTCCGGGGAAAATAAAGACTTTTCCCGGTATCAGAGTTTATGTCCTTCTTTCAGCTCTTCTACTTCCATTTTCTTTACCTTGCGGAAAAGATCGGATGCGAAGATAAAGTCATTTAATGCCTGATTGTCTGACGTAATGATGTCTTCTTTTGTTCCCTGCCATTCTTTGACACCTTCTTTGATGAATACGATATTATCTCCGATATTCATAACGGAGTTCATATCGTGTGTATTGATAACGGTTGTCATGTTGAACTCAATAGTAATGTCGTGAATCAGATCGTCGATCACCAAAGATGTTTTAGGGTCGAGTCCGGAATTGGGTTCGTCGCAGAACAGATACTTCGGGTTTAAGGCGATGGCACGGGCAATAGCGGCTCGTTTCATCATACCTCCACTGATTTCCGATGGATAAAGGTGGCCGGCTTCCGACAGGTTTACACGGTCCAGACAGAATTCAGCGCGCATTTGTCTTTCTTTGGTGCTGGCTTTCGAGAACATATCCAAAGGGAACATGACGTTTTCGAGCACCGTCATGCTGTCAAACAACGCCGAGCCCTGGAAAAGCATTCCCATTTCTTTCCGGAGGATCTTCAGGTCTTCTTTATTCATCAACGTAAGGTCACGACCGTCATACAGGATTTGTCCGCTGTCCGGACGCATCAATCCGATGATGTTCTTGATCATTACAGTTTTTCCTGATCCGCTTCGTCCGATGATCAGGTTGGTTTTCCCGTCTTCAAATACGGTACTGATATTTTTCAATACCGGACGGCCTTCAAATGATTTGGTAATGTTCTTTACTTCAATCATGATCAAGTCAACATTAAGTTCGTTAATATTACGTCGGCCAGCAGAATCATGATGCTACTCATCACGACGGCATTGGTACTGGCTTTACCAACTTCAAGTGCTCCTCCTTTCACATTATATCCAAAGTAGGCGGCTATGGAAGAAATGATAAAGGCATAAACCACCGATTTGATAATAGAATACCAGATATAGAACTGGTTGAAATAGAATTGCAAACCATATTCGAAAGCAGCCGGAGTCATGTTCGTTCCTGAAGAATAACTGGCTGCAATACCACCTAAGATACCGGTAAACATACTGAAGATAACCAGTACAGGAATAAATACCATCATTCCAACCATTTTAGGAAGAATCAGGAAGTTGGCTGAGTTGACACCCATGATTTCCATCGCATCAATTTGTTCGGTTACACGCATGGTTCCGATTTCGGAAGCAATGTTACTTCCTACCTTTCCTGCCAGAATCAGACACATGATGGAGGAGGAAAACTCCAGCAAGATAATTTCACGCGTAGTATAACCGATGGTAAACTTCGGAATCAGCGGTGAACTGATGTTTAATGAGATCTGAATGGCAATTACCGTTCCGATAAATACAGAGATGATAACCACAATCCAAAGAGAATCAACACCTAGTTTGTAAATTTCTTTGATAAGTTGCTTGAAGAACATGTTCCAGCGGTCGGGAATGGTGATGCTTTTCCGCATCAGCATGACATATTCTCCTACTTGATGTAATGCTTTTATCATTTTTACTCGAATTTCTTTTGTTGCAGAGGGCAAAGTTAGGGAAATATCCGGTATGGAAGTGTTGTTTGGCATGATTTATTTCTGTTTCTTTGCACAAAACTAATGAGAACGATGGCTGAAAATCAACAAATGGTACTTCGTACGGAAGACTTGGTGAAGAAATACCGGGCGCGTACGGTCGTGAATCATGTATCGATCAATGTCAAACAAGGCGAGATTGTCGGGTTGTTAGGTCCGAATGGCGCCGGCAAAACAACAACCTTCTACATGACAGTAGGATTGGTTACGCCCAATGAAGGTAAAATCTTTCTGAACGATATGGAAATAACCAAGTTTCCGGTATATATGCGTGCGCGCAACGGAATTGGGTATTTGGCACAGGAAGCTTCCATCTTCCGCAAAATGACTGTAGAAGATAATATCCGTTCAGTATTGGAGATGACCAATACAACGAAAGAATATCAGCGGGAGAAACTGGAGAGCTTGATTTCGGAATTTGGTTTGCAGAAGGTTCGGAAGAATCTAGGCGACCGTTTGTCGGGTGGTGAGCGTCGTCGTGCAGAGATAGCCCGTTGTCTGGCCATCAATCCGAAGTTTATCATGCTGGATGAGCCTTTTGCCGGTGTCGATCCGATTGCAGTACAGGATATTCAAACGATTGTGGCGCGTTTGCGTCATAAGAATATCGGTATTCTGATTACCGATCATAATGTATATGAAACATTGAGTATCTGCGATCGTGCTTATCTGTTGTTTGAAGGAAAGGTACTGTTCCAAGGAACGGCAGAACAATTGGCAGAAAACGAGATTGTTCGGGAAAAATATCTGGGTAGGGATTTCGTCCTTCGAAAGAAAGATTTATAATCAAATCATATTGGCTTTTTATCGTTTCACCCGGGTGATACGATCGTTCCACGGCTGTGATACGATCGTTCCACCTAGGTGAAACGGTCGTCCCACAAGGGTGGAACGATAAAAAATCAGGCAGAACCGGTCTTCTTTTTACCGATTCTGCCTTTTATATTCTTTTTAGGAGCTGATAATTTCTCAGGCATCAATACTGAGTTTCCGGATATATCGGATGATAAAGGCAAAGCCGATCAATGCTAAGATCGCCATACCTATATAAGGCCACAAGTGAGCATCCGAAATCTTGCCGCTGACCCATTCACTCTCTTTCCATTCACTGTCCGACATGGCGATAACACTGACGGCATTATTGAAGAAATGTGCCAGAACCGGCAGCCATATATTCCGGGTCCAGATAATCAGATAACCGAAGTAAGCTCCCAGGATCATACGCGGAATGAATCCGTAGAACTGCAGGTGGAAAGCACTGAAAAGAATGGCGCAAATCCAGACAACGGCGTGTTGGTTGGTTGTCCAGCGTCCGATGATCTGCTGTAAAGTACCACGGAAGAGGAATTCTTCGCAGACAGCTGCTGTCAGGGCTATAACAATCAGATTGGTGAATAGGGGAGAAATGCCTTCGCCTTCGATTAGCAGGTTGGTGAAATGCAAGGCCAAATCTTCCTGTTGTCGCATCCAATTCTCAAGAGGAGCAGCCCAAGCCGGTAGTTGCATGCTTTCATTAAGCATCGACGTCAGGCTGATAACCGGATTGAGAAGGATCATGCCGGCAACGACAAGGATCACCAATCGTCCGTCGGGTATTCCGTTTAATCCTAAATAGGCTTTCGGCTGATCACTGCATAGCCAGGCCGTAAGCAAGGCAGGAAGCAGGAAGGTTCCGACAGCCGTAATGAATTGAAATAGGCGCATCATATCCGGATGCTGTTCCATTCCGGTAGAAGTTCCGCAGATAAGCTGGAACAAACCCAGTCCGAATAAAGAAGACAACAGACTGCCGATAGCAATCAGCAGAACCAATAAGAAGAGCTGTCTGCTTGTTCGTTGGGTGGAAAATAAAGCTTTCATGTGTTTCTGATGTTTTTGTTGCCAAAGATACCAATAAACCCATACAGTAACAAATGCGAAAGTCTTTTTCGAAAGATGTGAGAATCAGGATAAATAACGGAAAAAGACAAAATATACTCGTATTTTGAATTATGGATCCATCGATTTATTTTGTAGCTTTGCAACTGAATCACTTAAACTTAATTATCATGAAAAGAGTAGGAAGTATTATTGGGGTAAGACCTGAAAAACTGGAAGAGTACAAACGCCTTCATGCAAATGTATGGCCGGGCGTATTGGAAATGATCAAAGCTTGCAACATCCGCAACTATTCAATTTACTACAAAGATGGGATGCTTTACAGTTATTATGAGTATGTTGGCAACGATTATGAAGCGGATATGAAGAAGATGGCTGCCGATCCCACCACACAAGAATGGTGGAAATTATGTAATCCTTGTCAGGATCCGGTAGCTACCCGTAAAGAAGGAGAATGGTGGGCTGAAATGGAAGAGGTATTTCACTTGGATTAAGATTTTATAAATGGACACGACTTTGTTGGCCGGAATTGGAATTATAGCCATCGGCGCTTTCACTTCCGGGAGTTTTTCCATGCCTTTTGAAAAGACAAAAGAATGGAAATGGGAGAATTATTGGCTTGCAGAATCATTTTCGTTATGAATTCAAGAGAAAGAGTATTGGCTGCGATTGCACATAAACAGCCCGATCAGGTACCGGTTGATTTGGGTTCTACACCGAGTTCTGGTATATCGGCTATTGCTTATTCTAATTTGTTAAAGGCTATCGGAAGAACCGATCTTCCGGTACAGATCTATGATGTTGTACAACAACTGGCACAGCCGGATATGTCGATCATCGATCGCTTTGGGGTTGATGTATTGGATATCGGACGTACGTTTAATACGGAAGAGAAAGATTGGCACGAAACAATCCTGGCCAATGGAGATAAAGCCTTTTATCCGATTCATTTCGACCCGGTGAAACAAGCCGACGGTTCTTATCACTGTTATGATGAGGATGGAAAACGATTGTTGGCCTTGATGCCTCAGGGTGCGACATTCTTTGATCAGTCTTACTTCCCTTATATCAATGGATTCCCAGAGAATTATGATACGTTGAACGAAGAAATGGGACGCGTACTCTGGTCTCGTTACGTACATAGTCCGTGGGATCATACTCAAGATCCGGATTTTTGGAAAACCCTGCGAGAAAAAACACTTCAGCTGAGAGCATCAACAGACAAGGCTTTGATGATTGTCTGTGGTTGTAACCTGTTTGAGTGGGGAACTTTCTTGCGACGGATGGATAATTTCCTGATGGATTTATTGTGTGAGCCGGATCAGGTAGCCCGGATGCTGGATCAATTGTTGGAAAGACATTTGGCAACGCTGGCTAAAGTTTGTGACTCTGTTGGTGATATTGTGGATATTATTCGCTTTGGTGACGACCTGGGTATGACTTCCGGTCCGTTTATGGATGTAGATACTTACCGTTCGTTGTTTAAACCTCGACACAAACAGCTGTGCGATTATGTGAAGACGCATAGCCAAATGCATACCTTTATCCATTCTTGTGGTTCGATCTCTTCGTTGATGCCTGATTTGATTGAGGCGGGTATTGAAATCTTCAATCCGGTACAAACAAATGCCCGTCAAATGGAACCGGAATTTCTGAAGAAAGAATTCGGACAAGACTGTACGTTCTGGGGCGGTGGTGTAGAAACTGTCGGCACGTTGAATAACGGAACACCCGAACAAGTGCGCGAACAAGTATTGGAACGTTTGGAAATTATGTCGGCCGGCGGTGGTTTTGTATTTAATACCGTTCATAATATTTTACCGGATGTTCCTCCTCAAAATATCTTGGCGATGTTTGATGCCGTCAAGGAATTTAATGGAAGAAAATAGTAAAAAGATAAATCCTATATAAAACCTTTTGGGAAAACAAAATTTTCATTGTTAAAATAAAGTTTTCCCAAAAGGTTTTATTTTATTCTGAATATTAGGAGATTGACAAAATTTAACCATCTAAAAGTTTTCCGAAATGAAAATCTATGGAGAATGAAACTATCTTTGTCGAAGTTTATTTCAATAGATTTTTTAATCGAGTAAGACATGATTCAGACTGTAGTCAAACGAGACGGACGTATCGTTGGTTTCAACGAGGAAAAGATAGCTACGGCTATTCGAAAAGCTATGTTGCATACCCAGATGGGAGAAGATATGCAACTGATCCGCCAGATAACGGACCGCATTTCTTTTAAAGGTGCGCCTCAAATGACGGTGGAAGATATACAGGATGCTGTAGAAATGGAACTTATGAACAGTAGCCGCAAGGATGTAGCTCAGAAATATATTGCTTATCGGAATCAGCGAAGCATTGCCCGGAAAGCAAAGACACGGGATATGTTTCTGGAGATTATCAATATCAAGTCGAACGATGTTACCCGCGAGAATGCTAATATGAATGCGGATACGCCGGCCGGTATGATGATGAAGTTCGCCAGCGAAACGACTAAGCCGTTTGTGGATGATTATCTGCTGAGCGAAGAAGTGAGAACGGCCGTTGAGAATAATTATCTGCATATTCACGATAAGGATTATTATCCGACAAAGAGCCTGACGTGTGTACAACATCCGTTGGATCGGATTCTGAGAGATGGTTTTTCGGCAGGACATGGTGAGTCTCGTCCGGCGAAACGTATTGAGACAGCTAGTATTTTAGGTTGTATTTCGTTGGAGACGGCTCAGAATGAAATGCACGGCGGACAGGCTATTCCGGCGTTCGACTTTTACCTCGCTCCGTATGTCCGTTATAGTTTGATTGAAGAAATCAAGGTATTGGAACAATTGACGGGGAATGATTATTCACATTTGTATCAGGCTCCGCTGGATGATTATCTGGATAAGCCTTTGGAAGGTTTGACTGGTGATGAACGCATCTTGCAGCATGCTGTGAACCGTACGGTCAGCCGCGTACACCAATCCATGGAAGCCTTTATCCATAATATGAATACCATTCATTCGAGAGGTGGTAATCAGGTGGTGTTCAGCTCTATCAATTACGGAACGGATACATCGGCCGAAGGTCGTTGTATCATTCGGGAGTTACTGAAAAGTACTTATCGAGGTGTAGGAAACGGGGAAACGGCCATTTTCCCGATCCAGATCTGGAAGAAGAAACGTGGTGTCAGTTATTTACCGGATGACCGGAATTACGATTTATATAAGTTGGCTTGTAAAGTGACAGCCCGTCGCTTCTTTCCGAATTTCCTGAATCTGGATGCTACGTTTAATCAGAGTGATGAGTGGAAAGCCGACGATCCGAAGCGTTATTTGCATGAGGTTGCGACGATGGGTTGCCGTACTCGTGTGTTCGAAAATCGCTTTGGGCCGAAAACATCTATCGGACGTGGAAATCTGTCGTTCTCGACCATTAATATTGTTCGTCTGGCGATCGAATGTATGTCTATAGCAAATCAGGACGAACGTATTGCTATGTTCTTCTCCAAACTGGACTATATGCTGGACGTAACAGCCCGACAGTTGCATGAGCGGATGGAATTCCAGAAGACGGCTTTTGCCAAGCAATTCCCGTTGCTGATGTCTTCTCTTTGGCTGGGGTGCGAGAAATTAAAACCGAATGATACGATCGCTTCTGTGATCAACCAAGGAACATTAGGCATTGGATTCATTGGTTTGGCAGAATGTCTGGTAGCATTGACCGGTAAACATCATGGCGAAGATGCTTTTGCGCAAGAATTGGGCTTGAAGATTGTTACTTACATTCGTGATCGCGCTAATCAGTATTCCGAACAGTATCAGCATAATTACAGTGTATTGGCTACTCCGGCGGAAGGACTTTCCGGTAAGTTTACGGCAAAAGACCGAAAGCAGTTTGGTGTGTTGCCGGGAATTACCGATCGCGATTATTATACCAACTCCAACCATGTCCCTGTATATTATAAATGTAGTGCCCGTCATAAGGCGGAAATAGAAGCTCCGTATCATGATCTGACTCGCGGTGGACATATTTTCTATGTAGAAATGGATGGAGACGCAACCCATAATCCGGAAGTGATTATGCAGGTGGTGGATATGATGGATAAGTATAATATCGGTTACGGCTCCGTAAACCATAACCGGAACCGTTGTCTGGATTGCGGCTATGAAAACTCGGCTGCCGAGTTGGAAGTCTGTCCGAAGTGTGGCAGCAAGCACTTGGATAAGTTGCAGCGTATTACAGGTTATCTGGTTGGAACAACAGACCGTTGGAACAAAGCCAAACTGGCTGAATTGAAAGATCGTGTCACGCATACAGACAAAGGAGAATAAGATGATCTCGGTATTAGATATTTTGGAAGATACGACAGTAGATGGTCCGGGTTTCCGGACCACTATTTATTGTGCCGGTTGTCCGAACCGTTGTCCGGGTTGTCATAATCCGGAATCCTGGAATCAAGGGAACGGACAAGCCATGGAAACCGAAGAAATCCTGGAACGCGTGCTGGCTGATGAGTTCGCCAATGTTACTTTCAGTGGCGGAGATCCGATGTATCAGGCAAAAGGTTTTACCGAACTGGCTCAAGCCATCAAGGCGAAGAGTAATAAGAATATCTGGTGTTATACCGGTTATCTGTTTGAAAACCTTGTGAAAATGCCGGATCAGAAAGCTCTACTCGAGCAGATTGACGTGTTGGTGGACGGTCCGTTTATCGAATCCCAGAAAGATGAGGATTTGTTATTCCGGGGAAGTTCCAACCAACGTCTGATCGATGTGCAAGCTTCTTTGCAAGCCGGTGAAGTGGTACTTTTTCCGTATGATCCGTTTGAATTATAGAAGCTTCCCAAAATACGCCGGCTTTTGATCAAAACACGCCGGGAATTCATCAAAAGCCGGCGTGTTTTGAATCATTCCTAGTAGGAATTAAAAGCGAAACTAACGAGAATCATTTTCGATTCCCGTTAGTTTCGTTTTCGTTTTTAAGAAGTCCTTATTTCATCTACTGATAAATTCGAAAAACAATCTTTCATTATTTTACTATCTATTTGTATCTCTGTTGGTTTTGGTGATTCAAGGGCGAAAGAACGGACAATCATTTGATCTTTTATTTTTGTATCAAGGCAAAGTTCGAATGCTATCTTGTTTTTTGGATGAAAAACCTTATCTTTGTGCATCCCGCTATTGGGACAAAACATTTTAAGAACCTTTTCTATGAGAAAAAGCGTATTTATCAATCCGTTTGTGGATCGTGGTTTCAAGATTCTGTTCGGACAGGAATCAAGTAAGGAGTTATTAATCGAGTTAATCAATGATTTATTGGAAGGCGAGCACCATGTAGAAGACCTTTCTTATATGGATAAGGAAGATCCGAGTGAGACAACCGACGGTCGGGGTGTTATCTTTGATTTACTTTGTAAGGATCAGGACGGGACAACTTTCATTGTAGAGCTGCAAAATGCCCGGCAAACTTATTTTTATGAACGGGCATTGTATTATCTTTGTCGTATGATCGCCTCACAAGGTAAGAAAGGGGAATCTTGGGAATTTGAACTCGTACCGGTTTATGGAATCTTCCTGCTGAATTTCCGGTCAAGCAAAACGGATAAAGTCCGAACAGATTTGGTGATAGCCGATCGTGAAACCGGCGAACAAAAGAGCCGGAATTTCCGGGAAATCTTTATCGAATTTCCCTTATTCAACAAGACAGAGGCCGAATGCGAGACGCCCTTGGATTACTGGTTATATAATTTGAAACATATGGAACAGTTGGAACATTTATCATTCAAAGGTCAGAAAGCCTTGTTTAACCGCTTGGAAGAGTTGGCTCGTATCGCCAATATGAACAAGAAGGAACGGGCAGAATACGAGGCTGCCCTGAAAATATACCGGGATAATGAGAATGTTGTTACGACGGCAAGGAGAGAAGGGAAAGAAGAAGGAATAGCAATTGGTGAAGAGAGAGGCGTACTTAAAACCGCCCGCTTGATGAAGCAGAACGGAGCTTCCGTTGAATTCATTAAACAATGTATAGGCATGACCGAAGAAGAAATCAAGAATCTATAAAGTGCAAATAAGTAGAATAGATGAATCCCTGTTGCCTATTTGGGGCGACAGGGATTTTTCAGATGCTCGGCATATAAATGTATATATGGGCCTGTGTATTGCGGGTCAATGATGAATGAAGAAAGTGATTTTACGTCTGTCATCGTAATTCCGCCAACGGGTTTATTTACTTCATCAAGACAACTACCGGATTATCTTCTGTCGTGATTCCTTTCAAGGCTTTTACTTCTTCCGGAAGTTCTGCAACATCCGGATGTTCTTCAAACCATTCAGCTATTGTTTCGGCCGGAATTATCTGGGCAAATTCTCCGTCGGCTGTCACAAAAGTAGGTTGTAAGGGCAAGAATCCGTTTAGGTCATTTTCTAGTCCTTCTTCATAAGCAGCCACCTTTACTTCTCCGGTTTCCTTCAGATAAAGCGCATTGTAGGCTTTTCGTTTGTCATTATCAAATAAATCGACAAGGAATCGTAACCAAAGGATACGATCGTTCTCCTGAACTTCCACCGGATAAATAGCATGATCTTTCTGTATATCATATCGATCTTCCCGCTTCCACGTCATATCTCCGAAATCAAATCGCCGTTCAGGTAATAACCCTTCTTTCGTCACCTGATAAATGGTATCATTAAAGTGTTCGCGGAAATATAACTTCTCTCCAACATGCCAAAAGGAATGTTCGCCAACAATAACCGCCAGATGCTTCTCTTTGTCGAACTCTATATTCAACATCTGCCGACCGCCTAAGACATCTACTATAAAATCGTACCCCACGCTATTCGAGAAATCCCCATTATGACCACTAACTTTCTCATTGTTTGTCGGAAAAGTAGCGATCCGCGTTGTATCCTGGAAAAGAATGATGCGATCCGGTTTTTCGTTCGTCGCCGGCAGATGTTTCACCAACATTTGTGCATCCAGATAATCCATCGATTCTATACCAAACAAGCCCCGATTTGTTTCAATATCTTGGGTTGTTCCCACAAATTGACCATTTACATGGTAAATACTAAAATCCTTATTCCCTCGGTTGAAATAAAGATACCCGCTTGCGGCATTAAGCCAGCCGACCAAATCAGAACAACCCTCCGGATCGTTACCGATGTGTCCAATCAAATGAAGAAACCACCCATCTCCTTTGCTGAAAGCATAACACTGTTCTTGTGGTGAAGAAACGATCAGGAGATCTTTATAAACACACAATTTAGGATTATCTCCCACTAGTACACTGTCGTTTGTTTCCAAAGGAACATATCGGACTGTCTGAAAATAATCAGATACCTTTAGCTTAGTCAAATTTGCATAGGCCTTCCCGACAGAAATAGTTTCCAAACTTTCTATCTTTGCTGAAGGTGAGTTACAACTCAACAACATCCCACAGCCTATAGTCAGGATGTAACAAAGCATATGCTTCTTCATGTCTTAGATTATTTAACCCGTTGTCGGAATTCAATTTGCGCATATTTAACGCTGCTAATGGAGCTCTTGTTTTATACCTGTGGAACTGTAGCAGCAACTGGTTTTTGTGGTGTTTCATTATTTTTAGCGAGTGAAACTAAACCACCCATGGCTCCTAGATTCATGGTATCAAGGGCAGAGCTTGGAACAATCACCATTGAACCTTTTTCTTTGAGTCCTTCAAACAACATATTCATACCTCTTAGGTGAAGTGCAACCGGATTGTCGGTATATTTCCGGCTGGCTTGTGCAAACTTCTCGGCAATCTCAGTCTCGGCAGTTCCTAAGATGACACGGGCTCTGCGTTCTCGTTCGGCCTGTGCTTCTTTACTCATGGCCTCAGCCAAATCTTTCGGAATAGCAATGTCTTTGATTCCGACGGTCTGACAAGTAATCCCCCAAGGATTGGTATTCCGGTCTAATACCTGTTGCAAGTCTTCTGCAATTTTATCACGTTCCTGTAGCAGTTCCGACAATTCATGTTTGCCGATTGTGTCTCTCAGTCCGGTTTGGGCAATGTGTTCGATAGCAGTTTGATACTGTTGAACTTCCAAAGCAGCCTTTTCTACATCCCATACAGTCCAGTACACAACGGCATCCACATTGACCGGAACGGTATCTTTCGTCAATGTCTGTTCGGCTTTGAAAGCACTTACCCGGACGCGTTGGTCAATATAAGTCGATACGGAATCGATAATCGGAATAATCATAAAAGGGCCAGGACCTTTTAATCCTTGATATTTACCCATGCGAAGAACAACTGCCCGATCCCATTGGTCTGCGATATGAATAGACGATGCGAGTAAAGCAGATGCTAAAATACATAAGAACAAGATGAGTCCGCCGAAGATATTCAAACTGTATAAAGCGATTGATATTACCAGCAATATCAAAAAGACGGTGGTTGAAATAGGATTGATCCATCCTTTGTTCATTAAATTAGTTGTTTCCATATAGCTTATTATTTATTGGTTATTTCTATTCGTTTTAATTCCTGTATCATGTCTTCAATGGTGAAGCCATATTGTAGAGCCACCATAGAGGCTTGCTGGCAGATATCTTTCAGTTTGTTGCTCTTTTCTTCTTCCGAAATGACTTGTTCGGTTTGATTGATAAATGTGCCAGTACCTTGTTGTGTCTCCAAGATCTTTCGGATTTCCAATTCTTTGTATGCTTTGGAAACCGTATTCAAATTCACTTTCAATTCTACCGCTAACGCTCGAACGGTAGGTAATTGCTCGCCTAACTTTAACTGTCCGGAAGCAATTCCAAATCTGATTTGGTCTATAATCTGGCGATAGATAGGTACGCCTCCGGAATAATCAATTATAAACTTAATCATACCCTTAATGAATTATCTTTATATTGTACTATTTGTATAGTACAAACATACAGTATAGATAGATGGAAACAAATATTTCGTACAGGAAATGATAGGGAAATGATATTTATTAACAGAATAGGAGGCGTAGAGAGTAAATTGAAATACTTTTTCACACCTGATTCTCCACAGATTCCAATAGGGACAAATAGATAATCAGGTATGAAAAAGGTATTTAGTGGAAACGATTTTCCAGTTCGTCGTCTGTAAGCATGGAAAGGATAGTCTTTCCGTCGGGTGTCAGATTCATGTTAGAACAGAGGAAGAGGGAGGCCAGCAGATGATCCATTTCTTCCGAAGACAGTACTTTCCCTACCGGAATAGCTTGGGCTGAAGCCATGGAAAAAGCAATCATATCACCAATTTCTTCATTTCCTTTGCAACCGGTATCAATGGCCTTTGCTACGATGTCTTTTAGCAATGTAACACAGTCTACGCCTTCCATGCCGTCGGGTATTCCGTTAATAGAATAACTTCCACCTCCTAAATTACTTAGATCAAAACCTGAATAGGAGAGGTCTTCCAACAAGAGAGGCAAGATTGTCTCTTCGGCAGGTGTGAAATCGACAATCGCTGGAAATAACATTTGTTGTGAAGCCGCTTTCTGTTGGCGAATGGATTTCTGGTATTGTTCGAACAGAATTTGCAGATGAGCCCGATGTTGGTCGATAATCGCCATGCCCGACTTCAAGGTTGTTACCAAATACCGGTTCTTGTATTGGAAACAAGGTTTGGCAACCGGTTGTACCGAGGTATTGGTAAACAGAACCTTTTCTTCGGCAGGTTGAACCGGCTTTTCAATAATTTCTTTTTCGATAGGAATGGCACTACCTATTTTTTTCTCTACGATTTCTTCATCCGGAAGTACGGCCGAGCGGTCTGCTTCAAAGCTTTGGTACAGTTCTGTCCAATCGAATGACGGACGTGTATCTGAAGGTGTTGCTTCCCGCTTGAATGGATTGTATTCCGAATGGATTTGTACTTTGGGTGATTCATTCCCGCTGATTTTCTTTTCCGGGTTATAAACCGGAATGTCAATCGCTCCTTCTACATCAAAATCAATGGTAGGAATTGCACTCGACTTCGCCAATGTTTCCCGGACAGCCGCCAGCAGGATTTGCCAAATAGGTTGTTCGTTCTCAAACTTGATTTCCGTTTTGGTCGGATGGATGTTGACATCGATGGTTGCCGGATCCAAGTTGAAGTAGATGAAGTAACTGGGCATTTCACCGGCTGGAATTAATTGGTCGTAGGCTTGCATGACCGCTTTGTGAAAATACGGATGCTTCATAAAACGCCCGTTGACAAAGAAATATTGCAAAGCCCCCCGCTTCTTGGCTGTTTCTGGTTTGCCAACAAAACCATTGATGGAAACCAGTGAGCTCTCGGCTTCTACCGAAAGCAGTTTCTGGTTCAGATTCTTGCCATAGACATTCACGATCCGTTGTCGAAGACCTGATTCCGGCAGGTTCAATATTTCCGTATCATTATGATACAGCGACATGGAAACCGACGGATTTACTAGGGCTATCCGTTCGAATTCCGTAATGATGTTCCGAAATTCCGTGTCGTTTGTCTTCAGGAATTTACGTCGTGCCGGTACATTATAGAAGAGATTCTTGACCGAGAAGATACTCCCTTCCGGACAAGCATCTTCTTCGATGTGTTGTAACTGTGAACCGAAGATTTCCAGACGTGTTCCTAAATCGGCCCCTTTTTGGCGGGTACGAAGTTCTACTTGAGCCACAGCGGCGATTGACGCTAATGCTTCTCCACGGAAACCCATGGTATGAAGGGAAAACAGATCATCTGCTTTGGATATTTTGGAAGTGGCATGGCGCTCAAATGCCATACGGGCATCGGTTTCCGACATTCCTTTCCCGTTGTCGATGACCTGCACCAATGTTTTTCCGGCATCCTTGATTAGGATTTGGATTTGTGTGGCACCGGCATCTATAGCATTCTCGACCAGCTCCTTTACAACCGAAGCCGGTCTTTGAATCACTTCGCCAGCCGCAATCTGATTGGCGATACTGTCAGGCAGAAGATGTATAATGTCGCTCATCTCAGGTAGAAATACCAGAATATGGCAGCCAATATGGCCAATGCCACAATCAGTTTCACATTCTTATATTCACGACTCCGCGAATTGTCCCCTCTGTTCCGGCTCCGTTTCAAGTGCGTTGTACCTTCAATGAAAGTACCTTTTATCTGCGGCTTATAATCTTCTAATGATTCTTCTTCCATTCCTATTTCGCGTTTGATCCGGCGTACACGTTCATCCATTTCCTCTTTATGCGGATCCCAATAAATCGGCTTATGTTCAAACTGCCGAGGTTTACGAACATTATAAAAGGAGAATAATGCCATAATCTTTCTGTTTTAGGATTTGTTCTTAACTTCTTCTCTCGCAAAGATACGACAAAGGACGCTTGCTTTTTCCTAAATAATGTAAAAACCCTTGGGATTTATACCTTCGACAACTCTTCCAACAAGGCTCTTCGGTTACGGTATTGCGTTTGTAACTGTGTAATCAGCTCTGTTGCCATTGGGCAGACTCCTCTTTACTCATGTACAAACTTATTGCTACGTTTGGGCGCATCTTGTACCTTCTTCTTCCGTACTTCGTAGATATCATCTTTGCTGGTGGGGCGCAGATAATCATACCAGAAGAAATCCTTCAGCTCTTTTTGGTCGGGTTTTAAGTCGGGTATCGGCGTCATGGTTCCTTGCGGATTCGGCCAGATCTTCAGCTTGTCGAGTTTGTTATCTTTCAACCAGATCGTGAGGTAACCACTCTTCGTGGCATTCAGTCCCACCATACTACCGTCTTTCTCGATGGGGTAGAAGATGGATTCGGCATTTCCTGCCACATCGATCTGCCGAACTGCCTGCCCGTTGAAATAAGCCTTCAGGTCATTTCCTTTCAATTGATTGTAATAACCCGTATCTACTTGTTGGATAGCAAAGGCAAACTGTTGCACGTGAGCATGATCAATTGTACTGTCTGCCATATAAATCAGGATGGTATCTCCATAGAGCTGGTATTGCTCGTTCCACAGGATCGGGTCGTTATACATATATAAGATGGAGTCGCGCGAATTGAACTGCATAGAATCGCACACGCCTTGTATATCTGTCCGGTAGAAACGCACGCCATAGTAGGCTTTCACTTCGCGATAAGTCGAATCAATTGTTACCATCTGTAAAGTATCTGCATGTAAATAGAGAGTATCACCCTGCGAATACTCTAGGCAGCGGGCACTATCGGTAGCAAAAGCAAAACCAGTCTTCTCGTTGTAGTAGCCATAATCACCCAAAAGCATAATCTTCTGCAGCGTATCGCGGATACACATATTACCAAATACCTCGCCAAAACCTTGTTCCCGGTCGTAAGCGATCGAATCGCCCGTCAGGAAACGATTACCCGAAACTATCTCCGATCGGTCGAGTAACATCGACGTATTATGCACCGTGTCGTACCAGCCTTTGGATGAATGAATCGTACCACTATCCGAGACGATAACCGAAGGTCCTAATATCGTGGAAATCTTGGATTCTGTATTATAATGCAGGGTATCGGAATAGAGGGTAAAATTCGGATTCTCCAATCGGACACTGTCGTTGAAAATAGCCAGTTTGGTAGCCGGACTGTATTGTCCGTAAAACGAAGAAAGCTGGTTCAGTGAATCGACAATCATTCCACCTTCAAAATAGTAACCGATATTGGGTATTCGTTCGTAGTTAAGGCTATCGGTGAATAATGTCACTTGCCGGTTTTCCATGCGGACCAAGTCTCGCAGCCGGGCGATCTGGGTATTCCCGTCATAATACAAGTATTGCCCATAGACAAACAGCGTATCGCCTTGTTCCATTCGTACGTTGCTGAATGCCTCCAACGAATTACTAGCTTCGTAAAAGTAGGCACTATCGCAATACATGTACGAACTGTCATGCCGAAAACACACGTCACCAACCAGAATCTGTGCATCCGGTTTAATATCTTGATCGAACGATAATGTATTGGCATGTTCCAGATAGACTTTTGTCTTCTTGACAGAAACAGAATCTTGCTCTTGGGCCATAAGTGTCCAAGAGCAAGTACATAAGAAAAATATATATAGGAATATGTTTGTCAGTTTCATTCTTTTACCCAACCTGGAAAACGGAAGTCGCAGTTACGCCATCCTTCACTGATGCGTACATACGTAGTTTTTTGCTGTTTACGAATCCAGTCGTTCAGCAGTTCTTCCCTTTTCTTGTTTTCTACAATGGCTTTCAAAGCCTGATAGTCGTCCGCCAAATTCGCTTTATGCGCTTCAGTGCGGGCACGTAATTTAATAATGGCAACCACTTCCTTTTGTGATTTGGTAATCATGCGGAATGGCTTGGAGATATCACCCACTTTCATGTTGTAAACCTCTTTACCTACTTCCTGTGGTAATTCGTGTAATTCGAAGCGAGGTGTGCCCATATTCGCACTTTCATAGTCCGAGTTCACCATCAATCCCTTGTTATTACGAGTATCTTTGTCGTAAGAAAGGAAAGTAGCAGCTTCCTCAAAAGTGAATTTCTTATCCATAATATTTGTATAGATAGAGTCCATACGTGTTGTAGCTTCCAGCAGTTCTTTCTCAGAAACTTCCGGTTTCAACAAGATATGACGGCAGTTGATACGGTCACCACGCTTTTCGATCAATTGGATGATGTGGAAGCCATATTCAGTCTGTACAATCTGTGAGATATGTTTGGAGTCCTTCAAGTTGAAAGCTACATTGGCAAACTCCGGTAATAACTGTGTTTTACTCATGAAACCCAATTCACCACCACGTGCTGCCGATCCTGGATCTTCCGAATACATACGGGCTAATGTAGAAAATTCAAACTTCCCGGAATTGATTTGTTCGGTAAATTCACGTAAGCGAGCCTTGATCGCATCTGTTTCTTCAAATGGAATTTTCGGCTCGATCGTGATGATTTGTACTTCGACCGTCATCGGAATGTTTGGAAGACTATCTTGTGGTAACTGATTGTAATACTTACGAACATCAGCCGGAGTCAATTTGATTTCACCAACCAACTTCTTCTGCATTTCCTGTACAATCTGTTGTTCACGTGTCATCTCGATACGTTCCTCACGGATTTGGGAAATTTTCTTGTTAAAGTACTCTTCCACCTTTTCTTTAGAACCAATCTGTCCGATTGCACTATTGATCCATTGATCTACACTTTGGATCACCTGTGCTTCCGGAACTTCCACACTATCAATTTTAGCTTGATTCAGATAAAGCTTCTGAATGGCCATTTGCTCTGGGATAAAGCAATAAGGATCACCCTCCAGACGTTCTCCGGCGTTCAGCAGATACAAACGCTGAGCCTCAATGTCCGAACGTAAGATGGCATCATCACCAACTACCCACACAATTTCATCAATCACATTATCCTGCGCCTTTGTCAACCATGAAAAGCTCGCCAGAAAAACTGCAAGTAAAACCTTTTTCATTATAGCATCCTTTATTTTTTTGCAAATTAAGGCATTTCTGCGCTAAAAACCACATTTCCGCCTCGAATTGCATCATTATATAATTCTTCTTCAAAATTTTTTAGGAATTGAACCTTCCGCTGATTCACAAGCATGTCTGATATTTGCGTGCTGGCATATTCAAACGGAGCGATTTTCCCTTTGGCTACGTATTCTTCGATATTCAGTAAATAACAGTAGCTGCTATCAGCTGTCTCAACAAACGAATGGGTCCGCAAGAACTCGTTTTCATTGGGTACTTGGATAGGAATGTTTACAAAAACCTCATCAAAGCTAACCCATTTGTCATAGAAATAATCATAAACTACAGCATTTTGAACACTGTATTTTTCTATTTTCTCGATGGATGTTTCAGACGTTGACCGATACCATTTCTTAACTTCGTCCAGATTTGGTGCATCAATCGGAATCTTCAAGAAAAGACCTTTTATCAGACTGTGATCTAATTCAAACTGATCTTGGTTTTCGTCATAGAAATTTCGCTTTTCTTCATCCGTTATATTAGCAGACAACCGTTCGTGTACCAGTTGTTCCTGATATCGGTATCGAACTAATGAACGTCGGTACGAATCTACCAGGCGGTCAATTTCAGCCCGATTCTCATCTCCTAAATTCTGTAATGCAACATCATAGACCAAGTTGTCTTTTACCCATTGTTTGATATAGCTTTCTGCCCACAGCAGACTGTCTGCAGAAGAAATATTTTTAGGAAGAACAGATAAAACATCCTCTTTGGTTAAGGTACGTTCGTTGACTTTTACCAACGTCCCTTTTTGTTGGGTCGTTGCATTCTTTGTACAACTACTCAATCCGATTAGTCCACAGAGTATGTAAAATTCTGTTCTCATGATCGTTTATTTTTTAGCAGCCTTTTTCAACGCTTTCCAATTGATTTCAACTGGATATTTCTCTTTCAGTTCTTTGATCCAGTCTTCTTCCAATTTGGCTTGTTCTTCGGCAGGCTTATTCCAAATCTTCTGATTACTGATGGCAAACAGTAATGTTCCATCTCGATACTCATTCAACAATAGTTTGAATTCCGGATATTTGTTTGTCAGATTCTTACGTTCCATGTTCGTTAAGATATCATGGATACATAAATCTAAAACTTCTTGCATAAAGTCACCTGCATAAGTTTTCACCGAAAAAGGATATTGTTGTATATAAGCTGCAAACTCATTTTGGGCGAAACTGATGGTATCAATGCGCATCAATTCTTTGTTTAAATCTTTGGCTTGTTCGAAGAATTTCGGATTTGTCGGAAAATAGTCATTACAAATCGCCTGTAATTCCGCATAAGCTTCTGGATGAAATACGAATTTGTATTCCTTTTTCATGCGGTCGTCAAAGCTTTTGTGGAGAGCGAAGTTCCATTCTCCCTGCGACATTTGTCGGTACCAAGACTTTTTAATCTCCTCAAACGGTTGAACTCCTAAATTCTTCTCCAGTTTAATGATATGGTAACCGAAACGAGTTTTGACCGGTTTAGAAATATCTCCAGGATTTTTGATGGCAAAAGCTGCTTGTTCAAACTCTGCCACCATTTCTCCCAATCCAAAGACTGGCAATCTGCCTCCTTTTTGAGCAGAGCCTTTATCTGATGAATATTGTTTCGCCAATTCGGCAAAGTCTTTTCCGGAAACAGCCAGTTGATAAACTTCTTCTGCTAGCTTATAGGTCTCTTCTTCTGTACGGGTAATGGAATCCTGAACAAAAGGGATCAATATATGTGAAACCTGACGTCTGCCCGGATTGAGTATTCTACGATTTAATTTGACAATATGAAATCCGAATTTGGTACGGATAGGCATAGATACAGCTCCTTCCGGCATTTGGTAAACATAGTCTTCGAAAGCTTTAACCGTACGCATGGGAAAAAAACTGCGTACCTGCTCGTAACCTACGTGGGTCGAATCTTTTTTCGCTAATTCTGCGCCCACTGCCATAATATCTTCTCCTTTCTGAATCCGTTGGTAAGCTGTTAATGCTTGCTGATAAACGGCGACAGTATCTTTGGAAACAGTTTCTTGGGGTAAGAAGAAAAGAATATGTGTCAAATCAAGAACTTCGTTCAAACGGGTATATTCATCTGAAAGAACTTTTTCTTCTGCGGGGCGATCCGACAGATAGTCGGATGTTAGTTGTGCTTTATACTTATCTAGTTCTTCTTTGAATGATTCGGTTTTGTCTAAACCTTCAGCTTCGGCGTCGGCAACTTTTAATTTATAGATTTTGAATAATTCAACGAACGACTCCAGACTCTTTTGATTGGATAGATCTGTTTCTCCATTCTTTTTAGCTGTAAACAGAAACTCATCTATACTGATCGCTTTGCCTGCGACAGTCATTGCAACAGAATCGCTTGCCGAGTTGGCATAGGCAGATACTGCTACCGCAAAAAGTAACGCTGATACAAAAAACTTTTTCATTAATGAATCTTTTTGATGCTACAATTTTACTCGTACAAAAATACAGTAATTAAACGGACTGATAACCAAAATAGTATTTCAGTCCGTTAAATTAGTGTTTTTTATCAAATGAAGCATCAATTTGCCATTTCAGAAAGGAACTTGATACGTACCAGGCGGATTTCTTCTTCCGTGTAATCTCCACCTAATTCTTCAATTGCTTCTTCCAGATCATCGGTTTCTGAATCCTTGAAATATTCATAAATATCTTCAATATGATCTTCATCCATGACGTCATTCAAGAAGTAATCGATGTTGATACGTGTACCTGAATAAACGATAGCTTCCACTTCATCCAGCAGTTCACCAAACTCAAGTCCTTTTGATACGGCTATGTCATCAAGAGCTACTTTGCGGTCAATACTCTGTACGATTGAAACTTTCAGTTTAGATTTGTTGGCAACGGTTTTGACACGCAAATCTTCTGGTCGTTCAATCTCGTTTTCTTCCACATGACGTTTGATTAGTGCAATGAATTCAGCTCCGTAACGTTTTGCTTTACCTGCTCCTACACCCGGTATGTTCTGTAATTCTTCCAGTGTGATCGGATAGGTAGTAGCCATTGCTTCCAAGGATGGATCCTGGAAGATAACAAAAGGAGGTACTTCCAACCGCTTGGATAATTTCTTTCTCAAATCCTTCATCATTGAATAAAGAACAGGATCGACAGCACAAGATGCTCCTCCGCGTACTGGGATTTCTTCCTCTTCTTCTTCAAACTCATGATCCTCGGTAATCTTGAAAGAAACCGGCTTCTTCATGAACTCTTTACCTTTTGGTGTGATTTTGAGCAGGCCATAGTTCTCGATGTCTTTTTCCAGATAACCGGCAATCAAGGCCTGACGTATCACTGCATTCCAAATCTTTTCATCTTCGTCTTGTCCGGAGCCGAATACTTCCAATTCGTTGTGTTTATATGACTGAATTTCGGAAGTTTCATTTCCTACCAACATGTTGACGATATATTCTGCTTTAAATTTCTCTTTTAGCGTACTGATGACTTCCAGTACTGCACCCAATAATTCTTTAGCTTCCACTTGTTTTTTCGGATTCAAACAATTATCACAATTACCACAATTATCTTCAGGATATTCTTCTCCAAAATAATGGAGCAATACTTTTCTGCGGCAGACAGAAGTTTCTGCATATGCCGCTGTTTCCAATAATAATTGCTTACCTATTTCTTGTTCGGCTACAGGTTTTCCTTGCATAAACTTTTCCAGTTTTTGCAGGTCCTTATATGAATAAAAGGCCAAACAATGTCCTTCACCTCCATCTCGTCCGGCTCGCCCTGTCTCCTGATAATAGCCTTCCAGACTTTTGGGGATATCGTAATGGATGACATATCGTACATCCGGTTTATCAATACCCATACCAAAAGCTATTGTTGCTACGATCACATCAACCTGTTCCATCAAAAAAGCATCTTGATTAGCCGACCGAACTTGTGAGTCCATTCCTGCATGATATGGTAAAGCTTTGATACCATTAGCTTTTAGGATATCGGCAAACTCTTCTACTTTTTTGCGGCTCAGACAATAAATGATTCCGGATTTTCCTTCGTTCGATTTAATGAACTTGATGATATCCCGGTCCACATTGGCTGTTTTGGGGCGAACTTCATAGTAAAGATTGACACGGTTGAAAGATGATTTGAATACGGCTGCATCTGTCATTCCCAAGTTCTTCTGAATGTCATGTTGTACTTTAGGGGTAGCTGTTGCTGTCAAAGCAATGAGCGGACGTTTACCGATTTCGTTGATGATCGGACGAATCCGACGGTATTCAGGACGGAAATCGTGTCCCCATTCAGAGATACAATGAGCTTCATCGACTGCGTAAAACGAAATCTTTACTTGGCGAAGAAATTCTACGTTTTCTTCTTTGGTCAAAGATTCAGGAGCTACGTATAGCAGCTTTGTTTTACCGGATAATATGTCTTCTTTGACTTGGTCTATGGCAGATTTGCTTAATGAAGAATTGATAAAATGGGCAACGCCGTCTTCTTCACTAAAATTACGCATGGCATCCACCTGATTCTTCATCAAGGCTATAAGGGGAGAAACAACAATAGCTGTTCCTTCCATTAACAAGGAGGGCAACTGGTAACACAAAGATTTACCTCCTCCGGTAGGCATCAATACAAACGTATCATTACCTGCCAGTACATTTTCTATAATCGCTTTCTGATTTCCCTTGAATGTATCGAAACCAAAATGCTTTTTCAATGCCTCTGTCAATTTATCTTTTTTTGCCATACTCAATATTATTAGAAATAGGTTTACTCTTAATTATCTCCTACAATTTGCAATCGGTTTACATCTGATTTAGCAAACTGTTCTTTTGCATATTCCAATGTTACATGGAATTCTGTCTTGTTCTCTGATGGCATGCTGTACATGGCATCCATCATGATTGCTTCTACAATTGAACGTAGTCCTCTGGCTCCCAATTTGAATTCGAGTGCTTTATCTACTACGAATTCATAAACGTCTTCATCAAACGAAAGTTGAATGTTATCCATTGCAAACAATTTAATGTATTGTTTGATGATTGAGTTCTTTGGTTCCGTAAGAATATTACGCAGAGCCACCCGGTCTAACGGATTCAGATAGGTCAGGATCGGCAAACGTCCAATGATTTCGGGTATTAAACCGAAAGACTTCAAGTCGGTCGGCGTGATGTATTTCAACATATTGTTCCGATCAACCTGGGCCGTATCCTTACTTGCCGCATATCCTACAACTCGCGTATTCAATCGTTGTGCAATTTTCTTTTCAATACCGTCAAAAGCTCCACCGCAGATGAATAAAATATTTTTGGTATCAACCGGAATCATTTTCTGCTCCGGATGTTTTCTACCTCCTTGAGGTGGAACATTCACAATCGAACCTTCCAAGAGCTTCAACAAACCTTGTTGTACGCCTTCTCCGCTGACATCACGTGTAATGGATGGATTATCTCCTTTACGAGCGATTTTGTCGATCTCGTCAATAAAGACGATACCGCGTTCTGCTGCTTCTACATCATAGTCGGCTGCCTGTAATAAGCGGGTCAGAATACTTTCGATATCTTCTCCCACATAACCGGCTTGTGTCAGAACCGTTGCGTCAACAATCGCAAAAGGCACGTGTAATAATTTCGCAATAGTTCGGGCCAGTAATGTTTTTCCAGTACCGGTTGAACCAACCATGATGATGTTCGATTTCTCAATTTCAACGTCATCCGAAGTTTCTTCTTGCATCAGTCGTTTATAATGATTGTACACTGAAACTGCCAGATAACGTTTGGCTTCATCCTGACCTATGATATATTGGTCAAGGAAGGTTTTAATATCTTCTGGTTTGGGTAAATCTTTTCGGTCTAAATCCAGTTTTGATTTTTTCTTACCCAGCTGCTCTTTTACAATTTCGTACGCTTGAGTGGCGCATTCATTACAAATGCAACCAGACATTCCGTTGATCATTAAATCAACATCACGACTGCTTCGTCCACAAAACGTACACGTATCGCCTGCTTTGGCCATAATCTTTCTTTTTTAGTTTTTCTGTAAATTTACAATCTTTATTTGGGTAAGGACTTATTTCCGAGTTAAGATTTCATCAATCATGCCATAATCCTTGGCTTCCTGTGCTGTCATCCAAAAATCTCGGTCACTGTCTCGTTCTACTTCTTCAAAAGGTTTTCCTGAATGATCGGAAATGATGGTATATAATTCCTTTTTAACTTTCAATATTTCGCGAGCAGTAATTTCGATATCAGAAGCTTGACCTTGAACGCCTCCTAATGGCTGATGGATCATGACTCTTGAATGTTTCAAGGCAAAACGTTTTCCCTTGGTTCCAGCTACCAGCAATACGGATGCCATAGATGCTGCGATACCTGTACAAATGGTAGAGACATCAGATCCGATGAATTGCATGGTGTCGTAAATGCCATATCCTGCATATACCGAACCACCCGGTGAATTGATATAAATAGAAATATCTTTGCCTGGATCGCTTGAATCCAGATACAATAATTGCGCTTGAATAACATTGGCCGTATAATCATCTATCTGAGTTCCCAGAAAGATAATCCGGTCCATCATCAAACGAGAGAAAACGTCCATTTGGGCAACATTAAGCTGACGTTCCTCTATAATGGTCGGTGAAATATAACTGCTTGTTATATTCATGTAACTATCAAGAGCCGTTCCGCTCATTCCCAAATGTTTAGTTGCATACTTTCTAAAATCTTCCATACTAGTTTTGTTAATCATAAATCCGAGAAGAAAACACATGAAAAAAGGATTCCTCCTTTTTATACTTAACGGATAAACAAAGTTATAAATAAATTTCTGAAAGAAACAATTTATTTGTATCTCCGATAAAATATTTTCAGGAAAAATCCTTTTCTAATGAACCCTTTTATTACAAAAGGGAAGAACTGCATTATTCAAAAAGTTTAGCAAACTCTTCTGCAGTCAATTCTTTCAAATCGATTGTTACTTTTTCTTTCAAGCAAGCTGCCAGTTTTTCTTCCATGGCACGATCTACGATATTCTGAACTGTTTCTTTGTTTTTCAACATTTCTTTTGAATAGTTGTCAAGAACATCTTCAGGGATCGATAACATACCATACTGAGCGAACTGAGCTTTAGCAACACGTTTAGCGAAGCCTTCGATGTCTGCATCTTCCAGTTTCAGGTTGTTTTCTTTAACCAGGCTTTCTTTGATCAACTGATAAGTCAAATCGCTAAGGATGTTAGAGAATTCGCTTTCGATCTTTTCAGCAGTGTTCTTTTCGCTTGCTAATAATAACCAGCGTTTCAAGATATCATCAGCAAACTTCAATTCGCCAGCTTTCTGTACAAGAATTTCGCGTGCATCCAATAAGAACTTGTAGTCGCTCTGCGGAGTGAATTGTTCAGCCAAAGCTTCTTTGATCTTTTCTTTGAATTCTTCTTCGCTTGTTACTACATTTTCACCGAATACCTTGTCGAATAATTCCTGATTCAATTCTGCGTTCTTATGACGAGTGATTTCAGTGATTTCGAAGCTGAAGTCTCCAGTTAATTCAGCAACTTTAGCTTTGTCAACATGCAGGAAGTTGGCAATTTCAGCTTCAGCACCTTCGAATGCCTTGCTCGGGTTGAATACGATAACAGAATTGTTCTTTGCTCCGATGAATTTAGCCTTTTCGTCTGCATCTTTAATGAACTGAGGCATCAGGACTGCGTTTTCAACAACGATACCACCTTCTTTCGGTGAACCGTTTTCCAATTCAGCAACAGTACCTTTTACTAAATCCTTTTCTTCAACTTCTTCAACCTTTTCATAAGTACCGAAGTTAGCTGTATAAGCTTCAACTTGCTTATTCAGCATTTCGTCGTCGATCTTTACCTGATAGTAAGTCAACGTATCATCTTTGCTCAGGTTGATGTTGATGGCAGGAGCCAAAGCAACATCGAAGTTGAATACGAAATCTTCCTGCTTGTCGAAATCAACAACAGAAGGTTCAGCTTCGCTGGCCATCGGTTCACCCAACACTTTGATATTATTTTCACGGATATACTTGAACAGGTTTTCTGAAACGATCTTGTTCACTTCTTCCAGTAACGCCTGTTTTCCATACATCTTCTTAACCATACCCATAGGCACCATTCCTTTACGGAAGCCCGGCATATTAACTTTCTGACGCAGTCCGCGCAAGCTTTTTTCAACGCTATCTGCATAGTCAGACTTTACAATTTCTAAACGGATGATTCCACGTACAGAATCATTGTTGATAAAAGAAACGTTCATTCTGAATGATTTATTTAATTAATATTCGATTCAATTTTTAGGGTGCAAAATTAGGTTTATTCTTTTAATATCGCAAATTGTTTTCCTAAATTGTTCTAATCAAGGGGATTTTATTTGTGATTTCGTAGGACTAAAATTAAAATATGTGCCGCCTTTTTATCAAAACACGCCAGCTCTTGCTGAAAATCCGGCGGATTTGAAAATAAAACCAACGGGAATCATTTTCAAATCTCGTTAGTTTCGTTTTTAATTCTCAAGACTCCCATTTTACTGGATATTAAATGGGGAAAAGATCTTTTAGGACATAGAACGTAACCGTTTTTGTATAAAAAGCCTGTTACAAGAAGGAATAACCAATCTTATAACAGGCTTTTTTATGCAATAGACAATATCCTTTTACCAACCGGTAGGTTGATCAATATTCGGATTTGCGGTTTCTTCTTGCTGTGGCAATGGCCAAGAATCATATTTCGGGAAAATACAATTTCGTGTTTCTATCAAAATAAATGCATTTTCGGAAGGATTCCAAGCTCCTTGAATAGGACCTGTCATTGTTTCTGGACCTATTTCCCAACGACGGATGTCATCATATCGTTTCCCTTCAAAACAGAATTCTACCCGACGTTCACGGCGATAAAGTTCACGAACTTTTTCCTGTGAATTATATACTGATTTATCCATGTTGGGTAGTCCAGCACGCTGACGGATCATATTGATATACTTCTCAACATCCGGATTTTGCCAATCTCCTGTTTCTACTAAACATTCAACATAATCCAGTAGTACTTCGGCGTATCGATAAATAACAAAGTCTAAGGAACCGTACCCTGTTGAACGGTCATTTTCGTCAATGTATTTCTTCATCAGATAACCGGAAGGTGAAGCTCCCACTTGACCGAAGTAGTCACCACTGCCCGGATCGAACGGAGAATATGTATAATTCGAGATCGCTGAATTATCTCCAGGCAACATGATTGTTGCTTTGAATCGAGGATCACGTTCTTTATATAACGGGTCTTTCTCGAATTTTTGTCGTTCGTCTGCTGGTAGTGATTGGATCGTCTTTCCGTCGATGGTCTCATAAGTGTCGATTAATGTCTTTAATGGAGCTGCACAACCTTGCCCACTTAAACTCGCCGTCATAAAACGGAACCATGTATCGTTAGCACCGTCTTTTGTAAAGAAGATACGTTCTTTGTTCTGTTCACCTACATAGGTAAATAGATTCCGATAATTGGCACTTGGATCTGTTGCGTTGTTTTCTGTATCATAATACAGCTCAAATACTCCCGAATCAATTAATTGTTTCGCAGCAGCCATGGCTACATCATACTTCTTGAACTGGAAGTTGATATCCATTTTCATAGCTAGAACAACTGCTTTACTGATTCGATCACGACGTCCTTCATCCCACAAGAACGGAAATGCTTCATCATTCTGGATTTGTAGTACTTCATCAAATTCTTGATTGATGAAGGCCAAACATTCATCTATTGTATTACGGGCTAGCATGTTTTCAGTTGGAGTTACACTCGTTTTTACAATAGGAATGCCATCATGTCTGCCATACCATCTCAATAAATTCATGTGATACCAAGTACGCCAGACACGAGCTTCTACTTTCATTCTAATTCTTTCGTCTTCATCTGAAAAGTATGCTGCATCCACATGTTCTAAGAAACGGCAACATCTACGAATTAAAGTGTAATAATTCTGCCATGTGTTAAATATGTCTTCCCATGGACTTGGTGCATTGTTTGATGTTGGAGCAACCATAGAACCATTTCCCATCATCACAATACGTTGTTCGAAGTTGGATTGGAAATACATGTTATCTGTCATTCCTTCCATACACATGATACTTAGATTAGAAGCACCATGTCCTCCTCTAAACCAGCTTCTACATTGTCCTAGAGCATTCTCACATTCATTCATGGTTTTCCAGAATTTTTCATCTGTTGTACCTGTGGGATGATCTCGTGTGAGAAAATCTTCACAACTCGTTGTTCCTGCTACTAGTAAGCAAGAAAGTCCCCAAATTTTAATCCAATTATTTCGTTTCATATGATTCATGTTAAAAAGTACGATTAGAAATTCAAACTAAGTCCTAATGAATAGGTTTTAATTAACGGATAAGATCCCATTTGACCTCTACTTTCCGGATCGACTAAATTTTCTTTGGCAAATGTAAACGGATTTTGTACGTTGGCATACACGCGGATATTGGATATACCAATTTTCTTTAATCCCATTTGATCAAAGTTATAACCTAACTGGATGTATTTTACGCGACAATAACTTGCATCGAAATGCCAGAAGTCGGATGTATGGTGGTTATTACCATACGATGAGTTCGGAGCCATACGAGGATAGCGGGCATCTGTGTTTTCAGGTGTCCAATAATCGGTTTGGAATGCCATTGGGGTTTGTCCATCTCCACTCATATTCAAACCGAATGAATAAGGTTCTCCGTAATATGCATCTACACCTTGTACCCCTTGGAACAATACTTCCAGGTTCCATTTTCTGTAGTTAAGCGATAGATTTGCAAAATAGTTCAAATTAGGTTGTTCGTCTCCACGAATTACACGGTCTTCTGTAGAAATACGTCCGTCTCCATTCTGATCCACATAGTGAATATCACCGGGTTTTTGTCCGTCGAAAATAACGACACCATCTTTAGGAACTAACTCTCCCGATGCATCTGTTGTAAAGTCATCTTCTTGTAATAGTCCATCTGTTGGATAAACATAGAAACTATTCAGTGCATAACCTACTTGATGGATTCTATCTCCATGGTCATAAGGTGCACCGTATAATTCTTCGATCTTATTCTTGTTCTGAGATAAACCTCCGTGAATGTTAAAGCTGAAATCTTTTGTAAGCTGTTTACCATAATTAATGTCTAATTCCCAACCACGGTTTCTAACTTTACCAGCATTCAGTGGAACAGAACCTAATCCTCCAATATAAGAAATTGGTGGCGTGATAATCATGTCATTCGTCAACTTATCGTAGTAATCGAATGTGATAGCCAGATCTTTGAATACGCGGATATCAGTACCCACATTCAGCATTTGTACGGTTTCCCAAGTGATGTCTGGATTTCCAAAAACTGTTTCGTTACCATTCCCTGCATCGATCAATGTTTGGTATTTGTATAAACCGATGTTTTCATTACCTAATAAACCGTAAGAAGCACGTAATTTGAATTCATTGATCTTGTTTTTTAGTGGTTTCATGAATGCTTCCTCATGCAAGTTCCAACCAGCTCCTACAGAGGGAAATATACCATATTTATTCCCTTTGCCAAAACGAGAAGAACCATCACGACGTACAGTTGCTTCTAACAAGTAACGACTGTCGAATGTATAGTTTGCTTTCGCAAATAAGGAAACCATTGCCCATTGATCCCAGTCTCCACTATTGGTCAGTTCCTGGTTGTAACCTCCAATGGCAAACAAACGATGTTTGTTTTTTTCATAAGTATATTCTACTGTACCTCCCAAGTAGTAATAACTCCAACGGTTTTTGCTTGCACCATAATCTGCACTCCATGTCTGAAGGAAGGCTCCTGTTTTATAATCGAAGAAGTTATAAGCTTCTTTTTTGTTTCGGGTCGCACTACTACTAATCTGATAAGCATATTGACCACGAACGATCAAATGTGGAATAATCTCCCAACGCGGTGCAATATTAATATTGATATTATCTTCCAAAGATGTGTAAGTACCACCTCTTTCCAAGATCGCAGCCGGATTTCGTTGTTCGGGTCGGTTTCCGTAATAAACAATGTCACTTCCTTCTTTCATTGGGTAATGAATGGCTGTGATAGGTGGAGTTCGATAGATATAAGTAAAGATATCACCTCCGTTATTAAACAATGGCTGTTCACGGTTTGTTCTATATGAATTGAAGTCCATGTTTACAGATAAATTGTCTAATAAGTTTACTGTCGTATTAGCACGAATATTCAATCGGTTAGAATTGGTATTGTCTACTAAACCTTGATTGTCCAGATAATTTACTGTTAAAGCAAAACGAGCTAAGTTACCACCGCCTGAAACAGCAACAGAATGATTCTGTACAGTTCCTGTGTGGAATAACCAGTCTGCCCAATCTGTATCAGGATAATTAATAGGATCTGTATGGTTACGTGTTGCTTCAATTGCTTCTTTAGAATAAGGAGCTGTTCCCCCTATATTTAAATTCGCAGCATTTACCATTTCCATATAAGTAGCTCCATCAACGAACTCAGGCAAGTATGTAGCTTCCTGAATACCGAAGTAACCATTATATGAAATACTTACTTTTCCTGGCATACCACGTTTTGTCTTGACTACGATCACACCATTCGCTGCTCTTGCTCCATAAATGGCTGCGGCAGCAGCATCTTTCAGTACCGTTATACTTTCAATCGTATTTGGATCCAGTTGGTTCATGTCCATAGGAATACCATCTACCAGTACCAACGGGTCATTGTTGGTTTCCAGAGATGAAATACCTCGAATCTTAATGGTTGCGCCATCTGCACCAGGCATACCAGATCCTTGTGATACGTTGATACCGGTAATACCTCCTTGTAAAGATTGAGAAATGTTTGTAATTGGTTTTGTAGATAGATTCTGAGTGACATCCAATGCTGAAACAGATGAGATAGAATTTAACTTCTTTTCTTCAGATAGACCGGTTACCACCACTGCGTCCAATTCTGCTGATTCGGCAGTTAAAGAAACTGTTAAGTTACTGATTTCTCTGGATACAACGTGTTCATAGTCTTTGAATCCGACGTATTTAAAGACTAAGATATCTCCTCTTTTGGCTTTAATACTAAAATAACCGTTGTTATCACTGATTGTTCCAATCGTTGTTCCTTTGATAACAATATTTACACCAGCTAATGGATAAGGAGGTTCGGTGTTTTCCATGACCTGACCTTGGATAGTCCATTGCCTATCGTCGGCAACTGCTTTTGTTGAAGAAATGTTCTCGTTATTGGTTCTTCTGGCAATTGCAATGTAATTATCAACTTGTTTAAAGGTATATTCATCGCCTAAAACGATAGCTAAAGCTTCTTTTATATCTGTTGTTTTGAAATCTACAGATACTTGTCTTTTATTTAATACGACATCATTGCTATAAGCTATTTTTATACCTGTCTGTTGGGATATTTCATCTAAAACTTCTTCGAGGGTTGCATTTTTATATGTAATGTTTAAACTATATGTTTCTTCAAAAACAGAATTAGACGCCCATAATTCAGAAGAAGTACTGGCTAAAACTCCACTCAATGAAGCTATAAAAAAGGATCGTCTCAGATTATTCTTTGTCACATCTAATAAGAGACATTTTCTTCTTTTATTTACCATAAAAATAAGATTTATAGGTTAAAAATGTAATGATAGATTTATTTATTCGTTTTATTGTAATGCTTTGATACAAAAAGTGCTTTCATGATTTTTCTTATTTCATAGACCTCCTTTCTCTAATGATTTTTCACTGCGTACATTAATACGTTTATCTTTATATTCAAGCTTGATATTCGATGTATAACTGATAATTTCTAATACTTTACTTAAATCGTCTTCCCGATCTATTATGATGGAAAATCGTTTTTCTCCCATTAAGGCATCTTCATAGGCGACGGAAAAATCGTACCAGCGATGTAGTTTCTTTAAAATATCATCAAGACGTGCATTTTTGAAAATGTATTTATTGTCTTTCCAAGAAGTGAACAATTCTGTGTCTACTTTTTCTATATTGACAGTCTGATGAAATTCGCTTAAAGACAATTGTTCCGAAGGTGTTATCTGATAAGTTCCTTTCTGAGCGACATTAACTTCTACGGATCCACTGACCAGAGTAACACTTTCTGTCTTATCTTCTTCGTAGTTAGATATATTGAAAGATGTTCCTAGTACTTTTATATCCATGTTTTCTAATTCAACAATAAATGGTTTTTGAGCATCTTTTGCTACATCAAAGAAGGCTTCACCTTTGAGTTTTACTTTTCTTTGATCGCCATTGAAATTGGTTGGATAGGTTAGTTCTGTTTCTGCATTTAGCCATACATGTGTACCATCTGCTAATAATAGGTCATAGGTTTTCCCTTTGGGTATGACTAGGCGATGCTGTACTTCTGTTGTTTCGTTATCTGTTTCTTGGTTGTCAGACTTATAGGAAATACTGGCATCTTTTTTATGAATGGTTGCATAGTTTTTCTGCAAAGAAAAGGAGTCTTTTTGTAAAGACACTTTTTCTCCGTTTTCTAAGATTAATACAGGTTCGTTTGTTTGATTAACTTCTAACTGGTTTGTTAATAGGTCCGTCTCTTTGCTGCTCTTGCTTGGACCAAAGGTGTTTAAGATAACTAGTAAAGCAATGATGGCAGCGGCAGCATAAGATATCCATCGTAAATAAGAGAAACGAGATGTTTTTCTTTGTCTGATAGTCTTTGCCTGAAGTTTTCCCCAGGCTGCATCTACGTCAAATAAAAGTTGTTTATTATCTTGTTTGGATGGTTTTGCCACATATTTATATAGGCATTGCATCTTCTCAAAATAATCTCTATTTGCCTCCGATTCATTGATCCATTTTTGTACAAGCTGAATCTCTTCAGAAGAGGCTTCTCCTGATAAGACGGCTACTATGTATTGTTCAATATGTTTATAACCCGTTGGCGGAATTAAATTGATAAAATAAATATGTATAAAAGGTTGTGCTTATCGCTGATTATTAGTAGATTAGAAGTGATCAAACTATTAATTTACAATAAAGCT
>NZ_JAKZMM010000025.1 GCF_022809355.1 Parabacteroides faecalis
TTTTGCAACACTAAGATAAGTGAAAATTCTGACATGGCAAAATCCTGGGCAACTTTTTGTTGCTCAGGAACTTATAAATAAAGTTAAATTATAGTGTTGCGGAATTAAGGACTAATTAATTGTAGGCAAATATAAGTTCTTTATGAAAAGTAACCATGAATTTCGGGAAAAAAATTACATATTCATGTCTATTTTATTTCATCTCAAATAAATCTCTGTCTTAAAAATATGTTTTAGGAAATGTTTTATCCACAGGTGCAGATAAAACCTATATATCAAGACTTTCTCCGGGCTGTTGGAGCAGATTGAACGAAACGCCTTTTTCTTGGGCGTATGTTCCAAACGGAAGCGTAAGTTCCGGCTTTTCCCAAAAATGCATCGGAATGAATTGTTTTACATGTATTTGCTGAATGAATTGTTCGGCACCTCGGGCAAATTCACTTCCGATTCGCGGATCGACCGGAAACAGGGCAATGTCGATGTTGTTGCATGTTGCTTTCAAAATCTTTATTTCATGCAGGAAGTTTCCTTCGGCTTCTTTTACTTCCTGTTCGGTCGATTCGTCTTTCCAATGCCAGTTGTTGAGGTCTCCTGCATGGAAGATATGCTTGTGTTCGCATGTCAAAAGAAAGGATACGCCTACATCTGTCGAGCCGAAAGCCTGAATCCGGATCAGAGCATCTTCGTAAATATCTCCTTTGGTCAGGAATGTCGCTTCACTGGCCATTGCCTTTTTGTGTTTCAGGATATCTTTACTTAATAAGTAATGAATATTCTCCTTTTGTTCTTTCCAGGAAAAGATTTCCCGGCTGAAGTGATCCGGATGAAAATGTGACGACAAGATATAAAGAGGTTCCGGCTTTTGGAGCAAGATGTCGTGTACATAACCTTGCTTTCCCTTCGTATCTTTATAGTAATCGAATAGAATAGAATAAGCCGGAGTCTCCAGAGCAAAACAACTGTGATAAATATATGTCAGTTTCATAAAAAGCTTTTTATAAAGAACACTACATACGGCTCTTTTGTTCTTGTCCGGCTCCTGTTCCTTTATATTTGCTTTTGCTGGCATTGAATTTATAGCGTATTGTCAGTCTAGCTTGGCAATGTGTGGAATGCTCGTCCATTTGCATGGTTTGCCGGTCGCTGACATACATGATAAAACTACGTTTATAACTATCCAATACATTCCATGCGTCGAGCTGAAGGGTCAGGTTGTCGTTGAGGAAGCTCTTTTGTAGGGAAAGATCTGCTCTCCATGAGGGTTTTAAGAAACGACCGTTTTGAATATCTCCTTTCGTCTTGTATAGGAAATCAACATCCAGTAATATTCCCCAAGGCAACTGAAGGTTGTTATTCCAGGTGATGGTTCCCATCGGGTTATTCAGTTTCAACGGCCCTTGAGGCGTTTGGGTTGTGTACCATTGTTTTGTTACCTGAAATCTCCATTGCGGACGCCAGAATCCGATGGTAGGAGCAATGGTCAGTCCGGCAAATACCTTGTCGTACGTCGGAGCATTAGCCAGTGATATGAGCATAATGGTCGGATTTTCTTCGTCGTATAAGCTTGTTACGTTGATGACCTTGTCTTTGATACGGTTATAACCGGTACTTACTTGTAGCCATCGGTATGTTGCTCCCAATGTTACGTTTTGAGTCAATGTCGGTTTCAATAGAGGATTTCCGGTTTCGTATGTATATTTGTTAGCATATAATACATTGTTACGCAGATCCCAATAGGACGGACGAGCAATATCTGTCCGGTAAGCCAGTTGGATGTTTATCCGTTGGATAGGAAATGACAAGGAAAACGTCGGGAACAGATTATTGTATGTCTTGCTTTGTTCGTCTATCCGTTTGCCTTCTACGTAATAGTCGGATGAGGTATATTCATAGCGCAGCCCTATCTGGGTTTGAACTTTTCCGAAATTCTTTCCGTATTCGGCGAAGATGGCTCCCATGTTTTCACGGATACGACTGTCGTCATCATTGAGAATTCCTTCCGGATTGATGAAGAGATTCCCCCGGTTTGTATATGTATATTCACCACCCAAAGCTAACTCGCCGTCCCATACGGGTTTGGAAAGTATCAGTTTGGTAGCATATAACGAATTGCTTACGTCATTGAATGAGGAAACTGTCCGGGTTTCTTCTGCTTGATTGGGTATGCGGGTAACTTCATCGATGTTGTTTTCTTTATGGATATCACTCCAGTAACCATCCAGGTTTAAGTCAACGTTCCAGTTATTGATTTTTCCCGTGTAGTAGGCATTCAGCTGATGGGTGTCATCTTCATCGGTTTCGAGATTCGGACTGTAAGTGCTTTCTGTTGGTTCATGGTCTTGAAATACTTCTGTATTCAGGATCATGTTCATGGTATTTTCCGGCGTTTTATCATATCCGTAGCGAATACCGATGGCGTTATTCTCGTCGAAAGTGTAGTTCAAGGCAAGCTGTGCGCCTAATCTTTTGTCAGTTCCATCGGTGAAGACGGTTGATTCCTGTCTCCAATATTGCTGGAGATAGGTATCTTGGTAAAAATCTTTGGAGGACCATCCGTAAGAACGAGAACCGTAGATCATGCCCGACAAGTCAAAACTCCCTTTACGATAGTTGAAGTTAAACTGTTCCAAGGCGCTCCAGTCGCGGTTGTATTGAAACATGGCGCGATTGTCGAATCCAAAGCCTTCGCCTTCAACCTTCTTGGTAGCAATTCGTATAACTGCTGTCACTTCAGCTCCGTATCGGGCACCCGGATTGTTGATGACTTCTACCGACTTGATGTTTTCTGCCGATATCTGATCCAGTTCTGTCAGGTCTCGTACTTTACGTCCGTTGATATAGATTTCCGGTGTTCCCCTTCCGAATACGTTTATTTCTCCGTCTTGAGCGGTTACATTCGGGATTTTGTCAAGTAATTGTTCGGTAGTTCCAGCTTTTTCCAGTACGGTTCCGCTTACGCTTGTTACCATGGCATTTCCTTTCATGCGGGTAATGGGTAATGAACCCTTTACTACGACTTCGCCTAATTGCTGTACATCCGAGGCCAAACGTATGATGCCTAAATCTGGCGGATTGATGGATTTATAGATGGTCTCAAAGCCAATAGACGAAATGCGGACGAGCTGGTTGGAGGCTGTTGCTTCCAAGGCGAAAGAACCGTTTTCATCACTCATCGTACCCGTTACGAACGATGAATCCGGAAGCGATAACAATACGATATTGGCATAGGGTAAAGGCTGATCTTTTTCATCGACAAGTTTTCCATGGATCGTTTGTGCTGAAAGAGGTATGCTTCCTGCTAATAGGAAACAGGTAATGATGTTTTTAATCATCTGGTTTGCTTTTTAAGTTTGACATCCTGTATTATAAATAAGAAGCGTGAGACTTGTTCTGTCCATTGAAAAACAGGTATCGCCAAACACCTTGAGGAAATGGACGAAGAAACAATATTCTCACGCCGTATTGTGTATGACGAATAGGATATAGCCACCAAGGACCATACCAAATTGCATACAGACAAACACAGAATGAGCGTTACATTGTCTCTATCCTTCCTCTGAAATTGGCGATTTCGTTTTTCAGGATAAAGCAAAAACGCTTAGTTTACGTCAGCGGATTTCTCCCGCTTGTATCGCAAATATACGTTTTTTTCCAATGCAACGCTCTTGAGAGAATATTATTTCTTCAAAAATACATAAAAAGAAGAGATACTGGATATAGATGTAAAATCTTTTTATTTATATCGTTTCACCCGTGTGAAATGATCGTTCCACAAGTGTGAAGAGATCGTTCCACCCAGGTGAAACGATCGTACCACAGAGGTGAAACGATCTGTTTTTAGGCAGAAACGCCTTTCTTTCTAAAGAGAATAGGTGATAATATACCCATGTTTGAAAGAAAAGCTGGCTATATCTCTTTCTTATTCCTAAGGATTTTGTCGGTTCATTATGGATAAGACAAAACTTAATAAGATTTTTTAATAAGCTTTCATTCTGATTTTTGTCAACCAATTTTGTTTATTTTTTGTTGTATAACTGACTATAAATACTGATTTATTTCTACCTTTGCGACAAATAGAACATTTATAAGTTTATGGAAAAGATTAGAGCAGCCATCGTTGGTTATGGCAACATTGGAAAGTATGTTCTGGAGGCTTTGCAAGCCGCTCCTGATTTTGAAGTTGCAGGCGTTGTACGTCGTAATCCTAATGATATTCCGGCCGAGTTGCAGGCTTATCCGGTTGTAGATCATATCTCGAAACTGGAAAAAGTAGATGTGGCTATCTTGGCAACTCCGACCCGTCAGGTTGAACATTATGCAAAAGAAATCTTGGCTTTAGGCATTAATACAGTAGATAGCTTTGATATTCATGGTGGAATCGCCGACCTTCGCCGTTCGTTGGACGAAGTAGCGAAGGCTCACAACCGGGTTTCTGTTATTTCAGCCGGTTGGGATCCGGGAAGCGATTCAGTTGTTCGTGCTTTGTTGGAAGCGATGGTACCGAAAGGTATTACATATACGAACTTTGGTCCGGGTATGAGTATGGGACATACCGTAGCTGTTAAGGCAATTGAAGGTGTAAAGGCTGCGTTGAGTATGACAATCCCATTGGGAACCGGCGTTCATCGTCGTATGGTTTATATCGAAGTGAAAGACGGATACGATTTCAAGGATGTAGCTGCCGCAATCAAAGCCGACGATTACTTTGCTCATGATGAAACACACGTGATGCAAGTTGAAAGCGTAGATAACCTGTTGGATATGGGACACGGTGTAAACTTGGTACGAAAAGGTGTATCGGGTAAAACACAGAATCAGTTGATCGAATTCGACATGAAGATCAATAATCCGGCTTTGACAGCTCAGATTCTGGTATCAGTTGCCCGTGCAAGCTTGAAGCAGAAACCGGGAGCTTATACGATGATCGAATTACCAATCATCGATATGTTGTATGGCGATCGCGAAGCCTTGATCAGAAGACTTGTTTAATTTCATAGAAGATTGAAAGTTGAAAACCGGAGAGTGCGGAAGGCATTCTTCTCTTTTCAACTTTCAGTTTTTTATTTTCAATCGAATACTTATGTTGGATTTTATCACATGGACAGCCGATCCGGCCATCTTCTCAATCGGTTCAAGAGAGATTCGATGGTATGGCTTGGCTTTTGCTGTTGGTTTCTGGATTGGATATATAATCGTTCAGAAGATGTGGAAGCAAGAGAATCTTAAGCCGGAATGGATCGATTCCTTGTTGATGTACACCATTTTTGGTACTGTCATTGGCGCTCGCTTAGGGCATTGTCTGTTCTATGCCCCGGATTATTATTTAGCCAACCCGATAGAAATCTTGAAAATCTGGGAAGGAGGATTAGCCAGCCATGGTGGAACATTAGGTATCATTATCGCTATTTACTTTTATTCCAAGCGGATTACCCATAAAAGTATGTCGTGGACGTTCGACAAGCTGGTTGTTCCGACGGGATTGGTCGCAGCCATGATTCGTTTGGGTAACCTGATGAACCACGAGATCTATGGTCATCCGACGGATCTTCCCTGGGCTTTCCGCTTTATCGAGAACTTACATGCCTGGAAAGCCGGTGCTGAACCGATATTTTCTGCGCCGAGTCATCCGACACAATTATACGAAGCACTTTGTTATCTCCTGACGTTCTTCCTGTGTATGTGGTTGTATTTCCGCAAAGAAGCCTGGAAACGCGAGGGACTTATTTTCGGAGTATTCATGATCTGTATCTTTACTTCCCGTTTCTTCATCGAATTCCTGAAGAACGACCAGGAAGCTTTTGAAGCAGATATGCTGTTGAATATGGGACAACTGCTGAGCATTCCGTTTGTATTGGCAGGAATTTGGTTTGTTGTGAGAGCTTGTCGTGCTCAGGCAAAACCCAATCATTAAAATAAATCTATAATATATATGTATAAGCTGAAGGAAATTGCTGATAAAGTTTATTATGTTGGCGTAAATGATCGCCAGAAGGTCTTGTTTGAAAATATGTGGCCTTTGCCTTATGGCGTTTCTTATAATTCGTATCTGATCATTGATGAAAAGACTGTATTGGTAGATACGGTGGATGTTTGTTATTCGGATGTTTTCTTGAAGAAAATCGAAGATGCACTGGGGGGCCGTACACTGGATTATCTGATCGTTAATCACATGGAACCGGATCATTCCGGAAGTATCCGCCTGCTTCGTCAGCTTTATCCGAATGTTCAGATAGTAGGAAACAAACGTACTTTCGACATGTTGGAAGGTTTTCACGGAATTAATACCGGACTGTTGGAAGTAAAAGACGGAGAAACTTTGAACGTTGGTCGGCATCAGCTTTCATTCCATCTGGCACCAATGGTACACTGGCCGGAAGTGATGGTAACATACGATGCTACAGATAAGATTCTTTTCTCTGCTGATGCTTTTGGAACATACGGAGCATTAGACGGAGCTGTCCTGGATGTAGACATGAATCTGGATCACTATTGGGATGAAATGCGTCGTTATTATGCCAACATTGTAGGTAAATACGGTAATCCGGTACAAAAAGCCTTGCAGAAGCTGTCGGGTTTGGAAATTAAAACCATTTGTTCAACCCACGGACCGGTATGGACAAAATATATTCCAGACGTAATCAAAATCTATGATCAGCTGAGTCGTTATGAAGGACAAGACGGAGTGGTTATCGTTTATGGCAGTATGTATGGTAATACCGAGCAGATGGCCGAAGCGATTGCTTCATCATTGGCAGAACATGGAGTGAAAAACATCGTTATGCATAATGTAAGCAAGAGCCATGCTTCTTATATCTTGAAAGATATCTTCAAATATAAAGCTGTTATTATTGGTTGTCCGACATATAGTAACCAACTTTATCCGGAAATCGATTCTCTGTTGCAGAAGATCGAAGTACGCGAAGTTAAGAACCGTTTGTTCGGTTATTTCGGTTCTTTCTCATGGGCTGGAGCAGCCGTAAAGCGTCTGGCAGCTTTTGGAGAAAAGATGAACTGGGAAGTTGTTGGTGCGCCAGTTGAACAAAAGCAAGGCTTGAAACCTGATAAGTATGAAGCTTGTTGGGAACTTGGTAAAGCCATGGCAGAAAGAATCTGATTTTTTTCGGATTAAATGAATTAAATGTGTACATTTGTGAATGTTTTGTTTTTGAACATTCGCACATTTAAAATATAATATTATGAGACTTATTATTGAACAGAATTACGAGCAGTTGTCAAAATGGGCAGCTAATTATGTTGCCGCCAAGATTAAACAGGCAAATCCGACGCCGGAAAAACCATTTGTATTAGGTTTGCCAACCGGATCGTCTCCGTTAGGCATGTATAAGAACTTGATCGAGTTGAATAAGAAAGGAGTTATCTCTTTCCAGAATGTAATTACTTTCAATATGGATGAATATGTTGGACTTCCGAAAGATCATCCTGAAAGTTATCATTCTTTTATGTGGAATAACTTCTTCAGTCATATCGATATCAAACCGGAAAATGTAAATATCCTGAATGGTAATGCTGAAGATATCGAAGCAGAATGTGCTGCATACGAAGCAAAGATGAAAGCTGCTGGTGGTGTTGATCTGTTCTTGGGAGGTATCGGACCTGACGGTCATATAGCATTTAATGAACCGGGCTCATCATTGGCTTCTCGTACTCGTATGAAAACATTAACTACTGATACGATTATTGCCAATTCCCGTTTCTTCGATAACGATGTAAATAAGGTTCCGAAGACTGCTGTAACCGTAGGTGTTGGAACTGTTCTGGATGCAAAGGAAGTTTTGATTATGGTAAATGGTCATAACAAAGCACGTGCTTTGCAACAAGCTGTAGAAGGTGCCGTTAACCAGATGTGGACAATTACAGCTTTGCAGTTGCATCCGAAAGGAATCATCGTTTGTGATGATGCTGCTTGTGCTGAATTGAAGGTCGGTACATACAATTACTTCAAGGATATCGAAAAAGATCATCTGTGTCCGGATTCTCTGTTGAAATAAATAGTTTAATTAGATATTCATAAAGATGGCGTCGTTTCGGAAATTCTGAGACGACGCTTTTTTATGTTTGTCGTCAATCCCGATATATTTTGTGGAACTTGATAAAAATATGTATCTTCGGGAAATATTAAATCTGAATACTCATGAAACGGAAACTTCTGTCATTTTTATTCTTTTCGTTGGGAGTTTGTTCTTTATGGGCCCAGGATTTGGCTTTGGTCGACTCACTTGAACAGCAGAAGTCGCTTTATGAGCAGTTAAAGAAAGATGATGCGCGTTCTTTTACTTCGCATCTGAATTTTCAGTTCTGTACTTCACTTACAACCAGTTTCCAGGATTTTGCATTAGATCAGGCTCGATTCAAGTTGAATCGTTTGCGAATGGAAGTTCTGGGGCGTTTCTTTGATAAGTTTTCCTATCATTTCCGCTATACTTATAATAAATATACGAATCCAAATACCGTAGATGAATTGTCAACGCATGTCGAGTTGGCAAACATGGGTTGGGACATAACGGATCGTTTTACCTTGACAGCCGGTAAACAGTTCTTTATGTTGGGTGGATATGAATACTATGTCAATTCGATTCTGGTGCGGGAATTCTCGGACTTTAATAATTATACACCAGCTTATCTGACTGGCGTTTCGGGAACTTACCACTTAAAGCCGCATCAGTCGCTTACGCTTGAAGTAGCGAATAACCGAGTGGAAACAGAAGCAGAGATACATGTTGGCGAAGAGGCTTCTTCCATGCCTAAAGTTCCGTTGATGGGTGCGCTGAATTGGGTAGGAAAATTCTATGATGATCAGGCTTTGCAGTTTTATTATTCGGCAGCTGCCGGACAAATTCTGCGTAACCGGAATATATATTACCTGACTTTTGGAAATGTTTGGGAAAGAGGTCCGATTCTTGCTTACCTAGATTGTTTGTATTCCCGGGAAGAAGTTGATTCTAAAGGATTGGTTTCGTCTATTCAAACCTTGGAGAAAGAATCTCCTTTAACGGCGCAATATGTTCAATATCTGACCTGGATAGCCAATTTTGATTATCGTTTGCATCCGAAATGGAATATGTATGTCAAAGGAGTCTATGAAACCGGCAGTGTTTATAAGGATAATTGGATCTATAAGAAAGGAACATATCGTCAGACTTGGAATACACAGTTTTGCGTAGAGTATTATCCTTTGAAGCGAAAAGACCTACAAGTCTTCTTGCACTTCTCGATGCAGAAAATTCATTTTCCTGAACTTGCCAGACAAATCGGGGGAAAAGATTTCTCTACCCAGCAAATCATGTTGGGAATGCTTTATACCATTCCGGTGATTTAACCTTTCTATTTTATTCAGATACATCAGATTATAAATGTTATTTGGGTAGCTTCATTTTTAATGGGCTACTCAAGGGCCTTTATTTTGCCTTTATGGCAAGCCTTTTCTTTCAATCAATCGTTTTGATGTACTTTACATTCGAACGCATTTTTAACCACCTACTTTCGATCCTCTTGCTTTTCTTGTCTAAAAATTACTTTTGATTACGTGCAACCCTTCGTTTTCCAACTATTTACAGCTCCTTATTAACAAATATTAATCCGTTGAAATTTGTTGTAAATCGCTTAATTATTCGTACATTTGTGCCGAGAAACTTTTTGTATCATATGAGTGAATTAATTGCATTACCTGGGTGAATTGATTGAGTCACAAATGTGATTTGATCAATTCATAAAGGTGATTTAATTAGTTTCTCGGATATAAAAGACGAATTGACGGTAAAAACGGAATAAAAAATGTCAGCGAATTACGACTTCTATCAGAATCCCAAGCTGCCGGGAAGCAAGAAAAAAGCACGATACCATGCTCGGATTGTTCCGAGTGGCACAATAAGCACGGAAAAACTTGCAGAAGAAATCCAGAATCGGTGTAGTTTATCGACGGCAGATGTAAAGGCTGCATTAGTAGCTTTAGCCGATATTATGGCAGAAAAGTTACGGGATGGTTATAGCGTTCATTTGGATGGAATCGGATATTTGCAGATGACATTGAAATGTCCGCCTGTTAAATCTCCGAAAGAAGTACGTGCGGAATCGATTCAATTTAAGTCGGTTGCCTTTCGTCCGGCAGCACGGATGAAACATCTGTTGCAACGGACTGATTTTGTTCGTCAGAAGGATAAATCGCATTCAAAGACTTATACGGACACACAAATCGATGAGATGGTGGCTGCTTACTTTGAAGAGAAGGAAACATTGACCCGTAGTCAATTCCAGGAATATTGCGGACTAACGTATTCAACAGCTGTCCGTCATTTGAAACGTTTGCGGGACGAAAAGAAGATTGTCAATATAGCTTCCTTAAAGCATCCGTTGTATCGGAAAGGAAATTGAGGGGGGGAAAATTGGTAGCCTTATTTCTATCCACTGATATACTGCCTTCTATAGAATAAAACACCGGCAATATCTGCTAAGATCCAACCGATGGGAACAGACCACCAAATGCCGTTGTAACTTAAACTCGGGATAGCGGCCAGCGAATAGGCGAGGATGACTCTTGTTCCTAGTGAAATAATGGTCAGAATAAGGGAAACGGAAGGACGGGATACTGCTCGGAAATATCCGTAGAACAGGAATAAATAACCGATTCCGATGTAGAAGCTTCCTTCGATTTGCAGATAGGCGACACCGATTGATATGATTTCTTGTTCGGATGCTGGAATGAATATACTCATCAGTTCGGCGGCAAAGAAGAAAACCAGTATAGATACGATACCGGCAAACAACGTAGTTGTCAGCCAGGCACAACGGATTCCCCGGCGAATCCGGTCTTGTCGTCGGGCTCCGAAGTTTTGGGCGATGAAGGTTGAAAAGGCATTTCCGAAATCTTGTACCGGCATATAGGCAAAGGAATCGATTTTAACGGCGGCGGCAAATGCGGCCATTACGGTTGTTCCAAAGCTGTTTACAAGTCCTTGTACCATTAGAATGCCCAGATTCATGACCGACTGTTGCATACAAGTCAGGTAAGAAAAGGAAGCAATCTTCCGAATAGAGGAAAAATCTATCTGTCGGTCATCGCGCGATAAACGTAATTCCGGGAATTGCTTCCAGGTATATAGATAGATACCTGCGGCAGAAACGATTTGAGAGATAACGGTTGCCAAGGCAAGCTCCTTCCACACCCATTTTCAGTCCTACCATGAACAGTACATCCAATACGATATTAAAGGTAACTGATATAAGCAGAAAATACAACGGACTGGAGGAATTACCCACCGAACGAAGCAGAAAGGCATAGAAGTTATAGACAGCCATCGGTATCATGCCCAAGAAGATGAGAAAAAGATACCGGTAAGTCATTGCTTCAAGTTCGGGTGGCGTTTGCAGTATCTTGATGATGGGTGAAAGGAAAGCCAGCGACAAGATATTGAGTAGTAGCGTTGTTCCTCCTACGATCAGCAGGGAAGAGAAAATACTTTGTTTCATCTGTCGGATGTCTTTGGCTCCGTATTGAATGGAAAGGACGGCACTACATCCCATACATAAGCCGATAAAGATGGAAGTAATAAAGACAATCAGGGCGTAAGAAGAGCCGACTGCTGCCAAAGCCTCTGCACCCAGTACCTGACCAACGATAAGTGTGTCGGCAATATTATAACATTGCTGCAACAGGTTCCCCAGCATAAGCGGTAAGGCAAAGCGAAGCATACTGCCAGCAATGGGGCCATTGGTCAGATCTCTTTTATACAGATGATTCATGCCTGAAAAGTTTTAAGGAGCCAAAGGTATAGATAGTTTTCTATTCCTTGGCTCCTTTTTCTTATTTCTTTTCCGGGAATGTTTATAACTTCAGCGGTGTGCCGTTGTAGAAGTCCAGAATCTTGGTCCGGAAAATGAATTCATATTTGGATTGTGCCTGTTCGGCTAAGCTTTTTGCATACTTGGTTTTTGCTTCGTTGAATTCGAATACCGTACTCTTTCCTGCGTTGTACCGGTCTTCGGCATACTTGAAAGCTTCCTCGCTTGCCTGGACGGATTTGTCGGATGCCAAGTACTTTTCTTGTGCAGCCGTTGCATTATAATAAGCCTGTTGTATCTCTTTATAGAGCGTTTTCTTGGTATTCTCCATCATCAGTTCCTGATTGTGAATACCAATACGTGCTTGACGTACACTGTTCCGTACCTGGAAACGGTTGAAAAGTGGAATACTTAACGAGAAACCGATGGTCTTTCGTCCGTTCTGTGCCAACTGATCCGAGAAAGCGGGCATTTCAACATCTCCGGTATAGTAATGATAATAACCATTGGAATAGCTGGCTCCGAAGTTAATCTTCGGATAATAATACGACTGAGCTACTTTCAATTGCTTTTTCATACTTTCCAACAGATACTCTTGTTCCTTGATTTGAGGCTTGAATGTTACTGCCTGTTGATAAATATCATCCGGCGGAATAATACTGCTCATATAGGTATTGACTGCGTTATCCGTTGCCGGTGTGACGATATCAAATTCCGTTCCACTCCGTTCCAGCTCCAGACTCTGTGCCAAATCCAGCAAAGCCAGCTTGACATTATTGCGGGCTTCAGTCAGCGATACTTCATCGTTGGCAGCCTGCGCCTTGATATCATAGAGTTGTGACAAAGGAACTTTTCCCGCTTTTACCATGGCTTCCGTCTTGGTGATTTGCTCTTGACTCAAGGCCAGTTGTAGTTCGGCAATTTTTGCCATCTCTTTGTTGTATAAAACCTGCAAATAATACGAAGCAATGTTGATAGAGAGATCTTCTTTCGCTTTATTCAGGTTTTCTACGGCCGCTTGCAGGTTCAATCGTTTGGCTGCAATGTCGTTTGGAATCTTAAAACCGTCGAAGATCGGCATCGACAAGGAAATAGAAGCCGAACTGTTGGCTGAGTTCTGGTCTACAATCACACCCGTCTTCGAAGGAGAACGGCCAAAGTCGAAGTTCTGTCCGATATTCGCATTCAAGTCAGGCAGCCAACTATACTTACTAGTATGCAATTCCACCTTCTTATTGTCATGATCGAGCTGCCGTTGCTTCAGATCTATATTATGTTCTATCGCATAGCGGATACATTCTTCGAGCGACCACGTCTTGACTGGCTCGTTACTCCAGGCTGGAGACGAAAGCAAGCAGGCGGAAATACCTGTTAATAGAATCAATCGTTTCATAACATCTGCTGCTTAAGGGTTATTTTTCCGGTTGAATAGCTGCGCCACGAATCTTCGTATCCTTATCCAGTCCGCTTTTAACTTCAATATTGATACCGTCGGAAAGACCGATTTCGATTTGTTTCTTTTCGAACACCTGTTCCGGTTTCTCCTGTTTCAACAGATAGACGAAGGTAGAATCACCATTAAATTCGACCGTACTTTCAGGGATAGTCAATACACTGTCAGCCCGTTTAAGAACAATCTCGGCGTTGGCACTGTAACCGGCACGGATAAAAGCATCTTCCGGTACTTGCAAAGCCGCCTTAATCTCGAACTGAATGGCACCGTTCTCTTCGACACCTTTCGGAGAAACGTATTCCAATTGTGCATCCAGCTTGCGGCTTTCCATCGCTCCAATAGTCAGTTTGATAGGCATTCCTTCGTGAATACGACCGATTTCGGTTTCATCTACTTTGCCTTTAAAGATCATATCGTTCATATCAGCCACCGTCGCAATCGTTGTTCCGTCGTTGAAGTTATTTGCCTGGATCACTGAGTTACCTACCTTAACAGGAATATCCAGAATCATTCCCGTTATCGTACTGCGGATTTGGGTCGTACTGCTTACGTTGGAGTTTTTGGAAATACCGTCACGTACAATCTCTAATTCGCTTTGGGCTGTGTTACGTTCTTCTACAGCCTTTTGATAATTCGCCTTGCTGGCTTCGAACTCTTCTTGGGCAATAACACCCTGCTGGTAGAGTTGTTCGTCTCGTTTATAGACTTCTTCTACCTGTTTGAGGGAGATTTCCGCCAGATTAACCCGAGATTCGGCACTGTTTAATTGTACCATTTCCGGAATTACCTTAATGGTTGCAATGATTTCTCCTTGCTTTACCATCTGACCGGCTTCTTTCTTCAGTTCAGCAATAATACCGGAGATTTGAGGTTTGATAGCAACTTCGTAACGAGGTTCTACATTTCCTGTCGCTACGGCTTTTGTTTCTACGTTACCGATAGTTGGTGTTACGATCTCATACACCGTAATTACCGGTTGTGCCTTCTGCCAAAGGAAATAGAAAGTTCCTCCTACGGCAGCGAAGATAATGACAAGCAACAGCGTTCTCATAATCTTCTTCACGATTCTGTTCTTCATATTCATTGAGCTTTTTTATATTATTCATCTCTTAATGCATCGATTGCCTTGATTTGCATAGCACGCCATGCCGGAATCAGTCCTGCCAACAGTCCACTGATTAATAGAATAATGGTGGCGGCAACCGCTGTTTGTATATTGACACTCGGATCTTTAATCACAATATCATCGCTGGGTGTAGCTGTCAGGATACGATTGACGAAGTCTAATAAGAATACGCCTGTACTTAATCCCAGTAAGCCAGCCATGGCTGTCAGCATAAGACTTTCACTCATTACCTGCGAAATGATATCGAAAGGCTTGGCACCCAATGCGCGGCGTACACCAATTTCCTTAGTCCGTTCCTTAACCGTTACCATCATGATATTACTAACTCCGATAATACCTGCTAATAAAGTTCCTAAGCCTACAATCCAAATCAGAATATCGATTCCCATAAACAACAGATAAAAGGTGCGAAACATCTCAGCAATGTTAATGGTTCCCAAAGCCTGCGGATCTTCCGGCGCAATTTCATTCTGCTGAAAGATGATTTGCTTGGCTTGCTGGATAATCGCTTCCACATCATAGTTTGGCAGAATACTGATGGCAACCAGGAAAATCTTATCGCCAAGATTCATACTCTGTTGCAAAGTGCTGAACGGAATAAATACACTTTCATCAGAGCGCCCATTGATATTCATGTTGGTTGATTTGGCTTTTGTTACACCGACAACCTGATAATACAATCCGTTTACCCGAATGTATTTCCCGCACGGATTCCCATTCTGGAAAAGAGCTTTATTAACATCCATTCCGATGGTACATACTTTTCGTTTCTCTTTCTCATCGATCGTGTTGAGCGGACGACCGAACAACATATCTTGCGTCTCAATGAAGAAGTAGGCAGGAGTAACACCTTTTACATGGTATGTACCACTGTTTTGTCCGTATACTACATTCTTATCGTTACTGCTTCCAAAGATCATTGGTGCGATCTGATCAACACCTTCTACTTCCCGTTGGATAGTTGCGACATCCCGATTACGCAAATCCCAGCTTCTTCCTTTATTAAATCCTTTATAAGGTATGCTAGTCTTGTCTGCATAAAAGAAGACAGAGTTGGTGGCAACACCTTCCGTCTCGCCCAAAACCGCATTCTTTAGTCCTGTTCCTGCTCCTAAAAGTAAGACCAACATTAAGATTCCCCAAAAGACACCAAAGCAAGTCAGCAGGCTTCTTGTTTTATTTCGGGTGATGGTTACCCATATTTCAATCCATCTGTCTCTATCGATTAAAAACATACTCGCTCCTTTCTTTATTCAGTTCTCATGGCTTCGATGGCACTGATACTAACAGCTTTCCGGGCAGGAAAGTAACCTGCCAGCACGCCTGCTATGACAATCAATAGTGTTGAAGCTAAAGCGATACTTAAATTAACTGTCGGGTTGAGGAAGATCGTACCACCTTGTCCCGGATTTTCACCGACTCCGGCTGCTTCCATCCCGCTATTGATCAGCTCTGTCAGTCCGATTCCTCCCAGCATACCGATATATCCGAAGACTGCTGTTACCAAAATAGATTCCGTAATGATCAGGCGTAGGATAGAAGACGGCTTGGCTCCGATTGCTTTTCGGATACCAAACTCCTTCGTTCGTTCACGAACTGTAATCAACATGATATTACTTACGCCTACGATTCCAGCAATTAAGGTTCCGATACCGACAACCCATATAAACAAAGCAATACCGTTCATGATATTATTCATCATGCGGAAGCTCTCAGCCGTGTTCCACATACCGATAGCATTGGTATCAGTCGGATCGAATTGATGTAGCTGAGCCATCAATGCCCGGAAGTCTTTCTCGAATTTCTCGTTGGCTTCCTTAGTGACGACACCGTTTAAGGTGAAGGAAAAGCTGCTGAATCCATATCCTTTATTATACAGACTGCGAGCTGTGGTGAAGGGAATATAGGCGGGCGCATTGTTGCTTTTCTCATCGTCGTTGTATATACCCACGACCTGCCACATCAGTTTCCCTGCTTTGATGTATTGTCCCAACGCATTCTGTCCGGGAAAAAGGACTTCAGCCATACGTGGACTTAATACGATGACTTTGCGCTCTTCCCGCATATCCAGATCGTTGATGAAACGTCCGTTCTCTGATTTTACATTTACATAATTGATCTTTGCATGGTCGGGGAAGACGCCTTGCATTTCTCCTCTGATAAATTCTTTATTGACATAGAGTGTATCGTTGTGCCAAACGTTGGCTGAGAGCAGATCAATTTCCTTGAACCGGTTCTTCAAGATCGGCAGGTCTGTTTCCTTGAAATGAATGACCCGACCGGATTGCATACCTTTCCATGGCTTATTGGTGTAACCATTCCAGACTTGAACTTTGTTCATCGACATGTTCCGGAAGTTATGCATCACGCCGTTCCTCAGTCCGTTTCCGGCAGCCAACATAATGATCAGCATAAAGATTCCCCATGAAACGGAGAAGCCGGTCAAGAACGTACGGAGCTTGTTCTGCTTGATGGTACTCCAAATCTCTCTAAAATCATCAAATTCAAACATGACCTTTCCCTTTTTCTATATTCGAAATCAATCCGTCCTTCAGGCGAATGATACGATCAGTCGCATCGGCTACTGATTGTTCATGCGTGACAATGATCATTGTCATTCCTTCTTTGTTGACGTTACGCAGCAATTCCATGACTTCAACTGTCGTCTTACTATCCAACGCTCCGGTAGGTTCGTCTGCCAAAATAATCTGAGGTTTGGCAATCAGGGCACGGGCAATGGCCACACGCTGCTTTTGTCCTCCAGACATTTCGTTGGGCATGTGTTCAGCCCAGTCCTTTAATCCGACCATATCCAGATAATCCAACGCCATGGCATTTCGCTTCTTTCGGGAAATACCCTGGTAGTAAAGAGGAAGCGCGACGTTTTCCATAGCATTCTTAAACGAAATCAGATTAAACGATTGAAAGATGAATCCGATCATCCGGTTTCTTAATTCGGCTGCCCGGCTTTCACTTAAGTCTTTGATCAGTTGCCCGTTCAAAGTATAGGTTCCCGTGTCGTATGTGTCGAGAATACCGAGGATATTCAGTAAAGTCGATTTCCCGGAACCCGAAGCTCCCATGATAGAAACCATTTCTCCTTTTTCGATATCCAGGTTGATTCCTTTCAAGACATGGAGTGGTGCTCCATTAAAATACGTCTTGTTGATGTCTCGTAGTTCGATCATTGCTTTAATGTTTATGTATTAGACGCAATGCGGATTGTTTTTGTTACAAATTTGCATCGATAATTTTCGGTATTGTACCAACTTTTCATCAGATTCACGCTCTCTTTTCCTGATCCACTTCTCTGATCTGGGCTGATACTCGAAGCCTTGTGTTCCATTATGCTTTCGCATTGTTCTATCTGTTAGCGAAACAAATGTATGAATATAATAAGTACCTTGTATCACATGATACTTAATATTAGGGATATTTAACGGAAAGAATTAAGAAATAGAAAACAAATTGGAGAAAATAGGGCGTAAATAAAGAGGTTTAAGATAAGAACTAATGATAAATTAATCTAATTTAGAGAAGAATTGTTATGTGAAAAAGTAACGGATTATAGGGAGAACCGAAGACTGTTTGGTCTTTTTCGTCAATATTCCCTATAATCCGTTGACTGAAATGTATCAAAATGATTATTTATTCCGTTTTGGATGGAATAAGTTTCCGGCGGGATTTTACATCCGTTCCGGAACTTCAATACCCAATAAGCCCATGCCTTCCTTCACGATCTTGGCAACGTTGGCTGAAAGAACCAGACGGAATACTTTCAGTTGTTCGTCAGCTTCGTGTAAGATTGAGAAGTCATGGTAGAACTGATTGTATTCTTTTACCAAATCGTATGTATAGTTGGCTATCAGCGCCGGACTATAAGTTTCGCCAGCTTCTTTTACGACTGCTTTGAAGTTGGCCAACATTTGGATCAATCCTTCTTCTTTTTCCGAAAGCTCGAAGTTCGTTGGTAAGGCAGCCGGTAAAACGATTCCCTGTTCTGCTGCTTTACGCAATACGGAGCAGATACGTGCATGTGTATATTGAATGAAAGGACCGGTATTACCATTGAAGTCAATAGATTCTTTCGGGTTGAATGTCATATTCTTGCGCGGATCTACTTTCAGGATGAAGTATTTCAGTGAACCCAAACCAACCATCCGGGCAATATCTTCGGCTTCTTCCGGAGTCAGACCATCCAGTTTTCCTAATTCCTGAGAGATTTCGCGGGCTGTATTGATCATTTCTTCCATCAGGTCGTCGGCATCAACTACGGTTCCTTCGCGGCTCTTCATCTTTCCTTCCGGCAATTCAACCATACCGTAAGAGAAATGTACCAGACCCTTACCGAATTCGAATCCGAGTTTGTCCAACAGGATTGACAATACCTGGAAGTGATAGTTCTGTTCGTTACCTACCACATAGATCATCTTGTTGATGGGGTAATCGTCGAAGCGCAATTTTGCTGTACCGATATCCTGTGTCATGTAAACAGAAGTACCGTCAGCACGGAGCAAAAGCTTTTCGTCCAGTCCTTCGGCTGTTAAGTTAGCCCATACCGAACCGTCTTCCCGGCGATAGAAAATACCTTTTTCCAATCCTTCCAGTACTTTGCTTTTACCTTCCAAATAGGTTTCAGATTCATAATAGATCTTGTCGAAATTGACACCCATCATTTTGTAGGTTTCATCGAATCCGGCATATACCCAGTCGTTCATCATTTTCCACAACGAACGAATTTCCGGATCTCCGGCTTCCCACTTACGGAGCATTTCGCGGGCTTCCTGCATCAAAGGAGAAGCTGCTTCGGCTTCTTCTTTTGTCATACCCTGTGCTTCGAGTGCCGATGTTTCTTCTTTCAGTTTATTGCTGAACAAGACATAGAAATCACCGATGAGGTGATCGCCTTTCTTGCCTGCCTTTTCGGGTGTAATACCATTGCCCCATTTCTGCCAAGCCAACATGGATTTGCAGATATGGATACCACGGTCGTTCACGATGTTGGTTTTAACTACCTTATTACCGTTGGCTTCCATGATCTTCGACAAGCTATATCCTAACAGGTTATTACGAACGTGACCTAAATGTAAAGGCTTATTTGTGTTAGGAGAAGAATATTCAATCATAACCAGCGGCGAGTTTTCAGTCGCTTTCGTAAAGCCATATTCCGGTGCCGCATTGATTTCGTTCAACAAATCAATCCAGCAACCACTGGCAACGGTCAGGTTTAAGAAACCTTTGATGACATTGAACTCCGCTACAGCCGGTTCGTTTTTTACCAGGTATTCGCCCAATTCTTGAGCAGTCTGCTCCGGAGATTTCTTGGACATACGCAGGAAAGGAAAGACAACCAAAGTAAGATGTCCTTTGAATTCTTTCTTTGTTTTCTGCAACTGTACTTGTGCCTCTGCTACATCTGCACCATACAATTCTTTGATACCGGCAATGACAGAACCGGTAATTTGCTGTTCAATAACCATATCTATCGTCTTCTATTAGCTAATTTTCGGCAAAGGTACGTCTTTTCGCTGATATTTACTGCTTCTATCCGTACGGAAATGAATCCGTTGACTTACTTTTTTACTAAATGAGCATTTTGTCATTTTGTCAAAATACCCCTTTAATCCTTGCGCTGTACGGGAATGAATACGGGATAGTTCGGTTTTATGCGCTGTATTTGGACTTTAGGTTTGACAAAATGGCTGGAAATAAAGCCAATCAATTGACAAGGAGAAAAATGAATAGGCATGGAAGGCGTGTTTTTAATTCTTCTGTTTTTCAGATCGTGAAAACACAAGCAGATTGATAGTTGGATTTGAGTATGGTTGGCGAATAAAAAATGAGCTTTTTGTGGATGGAAAAGGCCCGGAATCCGAAATTCGGGACTTTTATTTCCGTTTCTGCCGGGCTTTTTCGGAAAATATAGGCAGGAAATCGTGAAAAAGTAAGGTCTTTTTTGAAATTCATAGGCATGAATTTCTTCGTTTTCAGGCATGAAAAAGCCTGTTTTTGGTTTGTTTTGTTGAAAAAAGAGCCAAAATGTCGCTGAAAAATGCCTGAATGCGAAAAAGAAGCGTTTATAAAACGGCTATAAAATTGATAAAAAGATACGGATAAGTGTATTAGGTAATCAAAATGATATTTCGGAAAAAGAAAAAAGGCGCAACCGATAAGTTTGCACCTTTGTTTATTATTCCGTGAAAAAATAGAATCAATTCAGCGAATCGTTCAGTTCGTTACTCGGTTTGAACTTAGCCACGTTGTGAGCCGGAATAACGATTGATTCTTTGGTTCTTGGGTTCAAACCCGTACGAGCGGCTTTTTCATTTACACTAAAAGTACCGAAACCTAGAATGGCTACTTTATTACCTGCTTTTAATTCGGAAGCTACTGTATCCACGAAAGCGTCTAATGCCTTTTTGGCATCTACTTTACTCAATCCAGATTTTTCTGCAATTGAATTGATAAATTCTGTTTTGTTCATAATGAAAATAATTATGTAATTAATAGTATGTTTTCGTTTTGAAAATTAGAACGATAAACCGTTCCAAAAGTACTTTTATTTTGTGAGCGAGCAAAATAAATGCTGTTTTTTTTACACGTGAATGATGTTTTATCTTCATTTTTGAGGTTAAAAGCAAAATATATTTACCTTTGCGAGATATAAACCAAAGTTATTGCGCAAGAAAATAAAGTATGATGAATCAAAATGGCGGAGGATTCTTAGATAGAATCCCGGTAGTGACAAAGAATCTTATTATCATTAATCTTTTATTTTGGGTGGCAAGCCTGAGTTTGCCGAAAGCCGGAATCGATCTGATCAGTTTATTGGGATTGCATTTTCCGGGAGCCACCGATTTTTATCCTTTTCAGTTGATTTCCTATATGTTCATGCATGATACGCATTCGTTTGCGCATGTATTTTTCAATATGTTTGCTGTGTATATGTTCGGTCGTGTCCTTGAAAATGTTTGGGGACCGAAGCGTTTCCTGATCTTTTACATGGTGACGGGTATAGGTGCCGGACTGGTACAGGAATTGACCTGGTATTTTGATTTGAGAGACGTGATCAATGCTCCGCAAGAACTGGTGAACATCGGAGGCGGACAGATATTGGACAAAGCTGATTTCTATAATTTGTTTGTAACCGTCGGTGCTTCCGGAGCCGTTTTCGGTATCTTGCTGGCATTTGGTATGCTGTTTCCGAATGTTCCCCTGTATCTGATGTTTGTGCCGATCCCTATTAAGGCTAAGTATTTCGTTATCTTTTACGGATTGGCCGAACTGACTATGGGTGTAGCCAATTTCCGTGGAGACAGCGTTGCTCACTTTGCCCATCTGGGAGGTATGCTTTTTGGTTATTTGTTGATTAGATATTGGAAGAAGAAAGATTTGAGTAATGGACAGTTTTTTATCTAACATACAAACCCGTTTTCGGGAAGGCGATATCTTGCTTCGCATTATTTATGTGAACATTGCCCTCTTTTTGCTGATACGTCTGGCGGATATCTTCTTGTTGTTATTCAATCTCGACGGGACATATTACCTGCGTTATCTGGAATTCCCTTCTTCTTTTGAAGTATTCCTGCGTCAGCCGTGGTCGGTTTTGACTTATATGTTTACGCATTACGAAGTATTGCATGTTCTGTTTAACCTGTTGTGGTTGTATTGGTTCGGACGGATGTTCCTGAATCATTTTGACCAGCGGAAACTGTTGGGCGTCTATTTGTCGGGAGGTATCTTTGGCGCCTTCCTTTTTATGCTGGCTTATAATATTTTTCCTTATTATGCCGATTCGGCGCCTTATAGTTTTCTGTTAGGCGCTTCGGCTTCGGTCATGGCGATTGTTTTCGGTGTTTCGTTTTATGCCCGCGAAGAAGAAGTTATGCTCTTCCTGATCGGACGAATCAAAATCTATTATCTGGCTATTCTGACATTATTACTCGATTTGCTTTCTATTACATCCGGCAATGCCGGCGGTCATTTGGCTCATATCGGCGGTGCCTTGTTTGGTATCCTGTTTGCTTCGCGAATGCGAGCCGGAAAAGATATAACCCGTCCGTTGAACCGTTTGCTTGACAAACTAGCCAACCTCTTTTCCCGCAAGCCGCGTATGAAAGTGACATACAAACGTCCTGAAACCGATTATGAATACAATGCCCGCAAGCAACGCGAAGCTGCTGATCTGGATGCTATTCTGGACAAGCTGAAGCGATCGGGTTACCAGAGTCTTACTTCCGACGAGAAGAAACAGTTGTTTGATGCCAGTAAAAAATAAAGGTATATGAAATTCTTTCGGATCATATTTCAGTCATTTTTTCTGACAATTCATGTCGTGATTGTCATTCTGTTTCTTTTGGCTGCGTTGTCCGATCGGATTTCTCCGGAGACATTTACCCTGGGAGCTTATTTGGGATTGGGTTTCCCGGTATTCTGTATCTTGAATTTATGCCTGACCGGTTACTGGCTTTTTACGCAGGAATGGCGTTTTATTTGGATTGGTCTGCTTTCTTTCCTGTTGTGTTGGGGGCAAGTAAAACTTTATTTCCCTTTTCATTCGCAGGTTGATGACATTCCGCAGGAAAATACCATCAAGCTTCTTACCTATAATATAATGGCATTCGGTTACAAACCTCATACCAAAGAGAATCCGAATCCGACGATCGACTATATTGCCCGTTCAGGAGCCGATATCGTCTGCTTGCAGGAATATGCCGAAGATACGCAAAGTAAGTTTCTGACCAAGAAGAAGATCTACAAAGAACTGGATATGTATCCCTATCGTTCGATCGTCTATTTGAACCGCGCCGGACGACTGCGTTATGGAATAGCCGTCTTTTCCAAGTATCCGATAGAAAAGAGTCGGCGGATCAAGTACGACAGTCGGTATAATGGTTCGGCAGTACATACCATACGCATCAAGGATAAAAAGATTACTTTGATAAACAATCATCTGGAATCTTTCAAGCTGACTTCGGAAGACCGTTCCAAGTATGCTTCTTTTATTAAGGAAATGGATTCAGAAAGCTTTGGAAATTTGAAGGGAACTATCCAACAGAAATTAGGCGCAGCCTTTAAGATCCGTGCGGCACAGGCAAGAAGTGTAGCTAAGGCGATTGCTGATTCGTCCAACGAATATACTATTGTCTGCGGAGATTTTAATGATACGCCGATTTCGTATGCACATCATACGATAGGAAAAGGACTGACTGATGCTTTTTCGGCATCCGGAAGAGGAATGGGAATTTCGTATAATGAGAATTTCTTTTGGTTCAGGATCGACCATATTCTCTGTTCACCCAATATAAAACCTTATAATTGTACGGTAGAACATGTGGATTATTCAGACCATTATCCCATGTGGTGTTACCTGCAATTGGAATAATGGTCTGAGGTAATATTTATTCCATATTTTCGTCTAATGAATTGAAGACGTCGCCGAATAAGTTTTCAGCAAAGAAATAAGTGGCATCACAGAATAGCTTCGGATTCTTGATATAAGAAACCTTGTTGCCTTTGCCGCCGTTGGCAATGACATCTTCAGCCGGAATATCTTTATGCTTCTTTTCGTTCTTCGGATCATATTCATATTTGATATCCGTCATGCTGGCTGTATATTTTCCTTCGAAACATTCGATGAACATCCGGTAGGTAACCAAGGTTTTATCCGTATCATTCAGCAACAGTTCAACCGTCGAGCTGACCAGAATCGTATGCTTCTTCTTGTTTGTAACTACATTCGAGAGGAAAACATCTTTCCCATAATTCTTTTTGGCCCATTTGCTGATACCGTTGAATATGGTCTTTTGGCTCATGCCATCCATATCCACTTGGTCTTCATAATATATTTTCCCGTTTTTCATCGGGGAACAAGCCTCCACAGAGCCTTTGTGTCCCTGTGCAGAAACAAGCACAGGGAACAAGAGCAACAATGCTATGATAATTCTCTTCATATTATCCATGTTTATTTTATCCATACATTTACAATTTCTCCGATAACCGTCTGGTTATTTCCATCCGGAGTCAGACCTTGCATTTTACATTCCAATATCATCCAGACTGCATCTTGTGAGAACGGCTTCTTAGAGAACTGGATGGTATATATTTCACCTTCTTTTACACCCTTGCAGAAAGCAGAGTTGGCATCCGCTGAGAAAGAAGCGATTTCTTTACCGAAGAGTGTACTGATACCTTTCCATTCAGCCTTACTTTCGTTGAGGTTGTTGTCGGCCATCTTGATGCGCATGTCGCTATCCGGCAAAAGTTGTTTTAATGTATTCGGAATATTACCGGCATCCATCCGCGTAAATCCCTCCGGAGCATTTAGAATTGCACCTGATTGAGCTGCCGGTTTAGTCTCTTTGACAGGAGCTGTTTCAGCTTCCTTCGATGGTGTCGGGGTTACAGCCTGTGTCTGCATGGCTTGTTGTCCGAATGCATTCATGGCACCGGTAAACAATTCATCGGCGAAATCAATGGTTTTACGACGGAATTTACCGCTGATACGGTTTAATTTCCCTTTGCGGATGCTGTTTTCGTCTGTAATCCATTCTTCCGCGATGTATTTTTCAGGCTCTCTCTGATAAGCAACATCATAATCATAACGAATATTGGTCAGCTTGATCGTACAAAGCTGGTCCTGGCAATAGATAAGTACCTGATAACTCATTTTCGAGCGGTCGAGTGACAACGCTGTACTGGAAAAGATGATATACTCTTTTCCGGTGGCAGCCATTTCGCCTTTGTCGCGGTTCTGATATACCACGCGGCAATCCTCGTTATTAAATCTTTCTTCTGCCCATTTTAAGGCTGTTTCATAAACTTCATTTTGGGAGAGAGAAGGAATTTGAATCTCTTTAGTGAAAACTACTTTTCCGTTTTCTACAGGAACCGCACCTTCCAGATATTTAGCATCTTCTTGAGCGGATAAGAAGAAAGGCAGAAATGCCAACAATAAAAATAAATGTTTCATAAGAATAAAGCTATTTTTTCTCCAAAGATAGATATTTGCTTCATTTATTAGGTATCAAAAAAGTAAATAATTATTATAATTCCTCTTAATCAGGAAAAAAAACTCTATATTTGCACCCTGTGAAAAATTGGATATAATAATGTAATAACAAAAATAATAAGTTCAAAATGCAAAACAAAGGATTTGTAAAGGTCTTTGCTGTGCTGCTGACGCTTGTTTGTTTGTTCTATTTGTCCTTCTCGTTTGTGACAAATAGATACAATAAAAAGGCGGTTGAGTATGCAGGAGGTGACCCTGTGAAAGAGAGTCTGTACTTAGACTCATTATCTACGGAGAAGGTATGGTTAGGCTATACGCTTAAGGAATGCCGTGAGATGGAAATTAGCTTAGGTCTTGACTTGAAGGGCGGTATGAACGTCATTCTTGAGTTAAGTGTACCTGATGTGATTCGTTCTTTGTCAAACAACAACCCGGATGAAAACTTCAACAAGGCGTTGGATTTGGCTTATGCCAAACAAGCTTCCAGCCAGAAAGATTTCATCAGTTTGTTTGCCGACGAATACAAGGCTTTGGATAGCAATGCTCGCTTGGCTACCATCTTCAGTACTTTCGAGTTGAAAGAAAAGATTACACCGCAGAGTTCGGATGATCAGGTAATTGCCGTATTACGTGAAGAATTACAGAGTGCTATCGATAATTCATTCAATGTATTGCGTACTCGTATTGACCGTTTCGGTGTTGTTTCGCCAAACATTCAGCGTCTGGAAACAGCAGGACGTATCTTGGTCGAACTTCCAGGTGTGAAAGAACCGGAACGTGTACGTAAATTGTTACAGGGTAGTGCAAATCTGGAGTTTTGGGAAACATACAAATTGCCGGAAATCTATCAGCAACTGGTAGCAGCTGATAACGCTTTGGCTTCTGTATTGGCTGCAAGCAGTGAAGCTGACTCTACAGCTGTAGCTTCTGCCGAAGCAGATAATGTAGCAAAAGCTGATTCTACAAATCAAGCAGCTACTACAAGCGAAACAGACTCTTTGCTGGCAAAGATTCAGGATTCTCCGGAGGCTGAACAGAATCAGTCTGCTGAAGAATTTGCTAAACAGCATCCGTTGTTCGCTTTATTGCAGTTGAATCAATATAACGGACAGTTGGCTCCGAGTGCTGTGGTTGGTTACGCTCAGGCTAAAGACATGGAAAAGATCAACGAGTATCTGAACATGAAGCAAGTGAAAGATGCGCTGCCTCGTAACTTAGCACTAAAATGGGGTGTGAAAGCCATGGATGAAAAAGGTTTGTTCTTCGAGTTATATGCTTTGAAGGTAACTAACCGCGACGGTTCTCCAGCTTTAGGTGGTGATGTAATTACAGATGCAAGTTCAGACTTCGTACAGCAACCGGGTATTTCTGGTCAAGAAGTTAGTATGAAAATGAATGCAGAAGGAGCAAAAGCTTGGGCTCGTTTGACTAAAGAGAATACAGGTCGTTCCATTGCCATTGTATTGGATGGAGTTGTTTATTCTGCACCGAATGTAGAAGGTGAAATTCCTGGAGGTCAATCTCGTATTACAGGTAACTTTACTCCAGAAGAAGCAAAAGACTTGGCAAACGTGTTGAAGTCTGGTAAGATGGCCGCTTCTGTTCACATCGTACAGGAAGATGTAGTTGGTCCGTCACTGGGTCAGGAAGCTATCAACGCCGGTGTGATTTCATTCGTATTGGCTTTGGTATTGTTGATGCTTTACATGTGTGCTTTCTACGGTGTCATCCCTGGTTTGATTGCTGATGGTGCTTTGGTAGTAAACATTTTCTTTACGATGGGTATTTTGGCATCCTTCCAAGCTGTATTGACATTGCCGGGTATTGCCGGTATGGTGTTGACGCTGGGTATGGCTGTCGATGCAAACGTGTTGATTTATGAACGTACGAAAGAAGAACTTCGTGCCGGAAAGACATTGGCTAAAGCAATTGCCGATGGTTATAGCAACGCTTTCTCTGCGATCTTTGACTCTAACTTGACTTCAATCATTACAGGTATCGTATTGTTCTACTTCGGTACAGGTCCTATCCGTGGTTTTGCCACTACAATGATTATTGGTTTGTTCGCATCATTCTTGACAGCTGTATTCTTGACTCGTATTGTTTATGAATCACTGTTGGCAAAAGACAAACTGAAGAATGTGACTTTCGTTACAAACCTGACAAAAGATTTGTTGAAGAATCCGAAGGTGAACTTCTTGGGTGCTCGTAAGGTGGGTTATTTGATTCCGTTGGCAATTGTAGTATTGGGAGCTATCTCAATGATGACAATTGGATTGAACAAGGGTATTGACTTTACCGGTGGTCGTAACTATATCGTTCGTTTTGATCAGAATGTGAAGACCGACGAAGTTCGTAAGTTGTTGGATGCTCAGTTGGATGGTGCCGTAAGTGTTATTACTATCGGTACACAAGATCAGGTTCGTATCTCTACCAACTATAAGATTGATGTACAAGATCCGAATATCGACCAGGAAATCGAATCAAAACTGTACGAAGGTTTGAAACCGTTATTGAAAGACGGTACGACTTTGGATCAGTTCGTTTCTGATTATATCCAGAGTTCACAGAAAGTAGGTCCGTCTATGGCTGATGATATTAAGAACAGCGCTATCTTGGCGGTTATCTTCTCTATGATCTGTATGGCCGCTTATATCCTGTTGCGTTTCCGTGATGTCTCATTCTCGGTAGGTGCGTTTGCTTCTGTAGCAACAACTACTTTATGTATCATCTCTTTCTATACGTTGTTATGGAAACTGTTGCCGTTCTCTATGGAAGTTGACCAGACATTCATTGCGGCTATCTTGACAATCATCGGTTACTCTATCAACGATACCGTGGTTGTATTCGACCGTATCCGTGAGACGATCAGTATTTATCCGAAGCGTGACCGTTACCAGGTAATCAATGATGCCTTGAATTCAACTTTGTGTCGTACATTCAATACTTCATTGACAACTTTGGTTGTAGTGATCTGTATCTTTATCTTGGGTGGTAGTACAATCAGAAGCTTTACTTTCGCAATCTTGTTGGGTATCGTGATCGGTACATATTCAACCTTGTTCGTCGCTACTCCGATTGCTTACGAATTGCAGAGACGCAAGATCAAGAAACAGGGTTTAGCTGAAAAAGCTGAGGCTTAATAGACGAAATTGTGAGGTTTATAAATAAGAGCCATTCCGGTTTTTCCGGGATGGCTTTTTTTTATTCTCGCCAACAGTTCTTATCTTTGTGAACAAACCAAAGAATAACCTATGATATTGGATCTGGATAAACGTGCGATTACCTATTTGCCTGGTGTTGGTCCTAAGAAGGCAGAGATATTACAGAAAGAAGCTCATATTGTTTCTTACGAGGATTTGCTACATTATTTCCCTTACAAGTATGTGGACCGAAGCCGGTTTTACCGGGTGGATGAGGTAACTTCTGATATGCCGTATATCCAGTTGAAAGGAAGGATTACTCATTATGAACAACTGGGCGAAGGAAAAGCTAAGCGGTTGGTCGGGAAATTTACGGATGGCTCGGGAGTGATTGATCTGGTCTGGTTTAAGGGGATTCATTATGTCCTCGACAAAATCAAGATTGACAAGGAATACATCATTTTCGGGAAACCTTCAGAGTTTGGACATACCTTTAATCTGGTACATCCGGATGTAGATCCTGTTGAGCAGGCCGGTCAGGTGGCTTCCGGACTGACTCCGTTTTATAATACAACGGAAAAGATGAAGAAGTCGTTTCTGAATTCTCGCGCTATACAGAACCTGCAATATACTTTATTGTCTGGACTGAATTGGCAACTGGCAGAAACCTTACCTCAGACTCTTTTGGAAAAGACCGGAATGCTATCCTTGTCGGAGGCAATGCGGAATATCCATTTCCCGGCTTCCATCTCGTTATTGAAAGCAGCCCAACTTCGCCTGAAGTTTGAAGAGTTGTTCTATATCCAATTGAATATGCTCAAGACATCGCAGATGCGGAAACAGTCACTTCGGGGTATTCTTTTTTCGTCTGTGGGCGATTATTTCAATACCTTTTATAAAGATTATCTGCCTTTTGAATTGACGAATGCCCAAAAGCGGGTCGTTCGCGAAATCCGTGCCGATATGGGAAGCGGACGGCAGATGAACCGTTTGCTGCAAGGTGATGTCGGGAGTGGAAAAACCTTAGTGGGTTTGTTGTCCATGCTCTTAGCATTAGACAATCACTGCCAGGCCTGTATGATGGCTCCTACAGAGATACTGGCCAACCAGCATTATGCAACGATCAAGGCTTTCCTGAAAGATATGGATGTGAAGGTGGCTTTGCTGACTGGATCGACAAAGAAGAAGGAACGCGATCGAATCTTGCCGGCAATAGCCAGCGGAGAGATTCAGATTGTGGTTGGAACGCATGCCTTGATAGAAGAAACAGTGGTCTTTTCGTCATTGGGCTTGGCGATTATTGACGAACAGCATCGCTTCGGTGTAGAGCAACGTTCTCGGCTTTGGAAAAAGAATTCTCAGACTGTTCCACATGTGTTGGTTATGACCGCTACACCAATTCCACGTACATTGGCTATGACGTTGTATGGAGATCTGGATGTTTCGGTTATCGACGAACTGCCACCGGGACGAAAGCCAATCCGGACTTTACATCGTTATGACAATAAGAAGGCGGAATTATTTGACTTCTTACGGAAAGAAATTCAAAAAGGCCGTCAGGTTTATGTCGTTTATCCGTTGATTGAAGGTAATGAGAAGTTGGATTATAAGAGCTTGGAAGAAGGTTTTGAAGTCTTCAAAGAAGTCTTTAAGGAATATACGGTCTGCATGGTGCACGGCAAGATGAAGGCTGCCGATAAAGAAGAAGAGATGCAGAAGTTTATTTCGGGGAAAGCGCAGATTCTTCTGGCAACAACGGTGATAGAAGTCGGCGTAAATGTACCGAATGCATCGGTTATGGTGATTGAGAGTGCCGAACGTTTTGGGCTTTCTCAGTTACATCAGTTGCGCGGACGAGTAGGACGTGGGGCTGAGCAGTCGTATTGTATCCTGGTTTCTTCCTATAAACTGAGCAACGAAACCCGTAAGCGGCTTGAAATTATGGTGAATAGCAATAACGGTTTCGAGATAGCCGAGGCCGATTTGCGCTTGCGAGGACAAGGCGATTTGGAAGGAACGCGGCAAAGTGGAGAAGGTTTGGAACTGAAAATCGCTAACTTGGCGTCCGACGGTCAAATCCTTCAGTATGCGCGTGATTGGGCTTTGTCGATTTTGAACGAAGACCCGCAATTACTGAGCGAACCCTATCGGATCTTGAACGAAAGGCTTAAAATTCTTTTCTCCCGGACGATTAGTTGGCGTTTGATTAGTTGATGTGTTGTAGAACATATTCTATGTAAGTGTTTGTTTCCCTTTTATTTATAAGATCGATTTGTGATTCTTGACGAAGTTTGAGGAAATTTTTCCATAATTTCTTTTGAGGTGTAATTCAAAATCCCGAACTTTGACTTGTTGAATGCTGATTGACAGTGTTTAACACTTCTAAAATGGGTCTATAAGTTTTGAATTCTTCTAAGAAAATGACAGTAAAATCGATATTATCCGTTTGTTTGGGCTTCTTGATGCTTCCAGCGATGAAAGCAGAAGAACCGGAGAAAAAGGCAGTAACCAACGACGTCGTAAATCAAGCAAATATGGTCATGGAGCAACACGTTTCTGAACTGATGGCTGAACGCGTTGGGTTTAAGAAAGACATTGCCATGGAGAAGTTGGCTGAAGCTACTTTCAACGCTGAAGTCGCACGTGAATCGTTGATGTTCCCAGCTGAAGACCTTTACGGTTCGAATTGGAATACTCGTTGGGTCGATCCTTTCCGCGGGGAGGCGGAGAAAGCAAACTTCCCTGATTCTTGCGCGATTAATTGCGCTTCCTTCGTTTATCCGATTGATTCTATAGCCCGTGTTACTTCCAAGTATGGTCCTCGTCGTCGCCGGATGCATCGGGGAATTGATTTGAAAGTACAAAAAGGAGACACGATCCGTGCCGCTTTCGACGGCAAAGTCAGAATCCGCAATTACGAACGCCGCGGATATGGATATTACCTCGTTATTCGACACCCAAACGGACTGGAAACCATTTACGGCCACTTATCTAAACAATTAGTACAAGTTAACGACATTGTTCATGCTGGAGATCCGATTGGATTAGGCGGAAATACCGGACGTTCAACCGGTTCTCATCTTCATTTCGAAACTCGCTTTTTAGGACAGGCTATCAATCCGGCTGAGATTATTGATTTTGAAAATGGTGTTCCCATTCATGATATGTTTGTATTCCGCAATGTGAAAATCAATGGACGGAAAAGTAATATCTATACTTCTTCAGACGATCAGATGGTTTATCACCGGGTAAAGTCGGGAGATACATTAGGTAAGATTGCTCGTATTTATGGTACTTCGGTAAGTGAATTATGCCGTCTGAATGGTATTAAACCAACAACGATGTTACGTATCGGACAGTCGTTGCGCTGTAATGCGGGTGCCAATTATGTAGCTAAGACCAAGAAAAAGCAAACTGAAGCTAAAAAGGCGGTAACAGTCGAAGCTCAGAGTGAACCGCTGGCAGCTGTTTCTGCCGAGCAAAGCCAATCAGAAGCAGAACCGGTTTATCACAAGATCCAGTCGGGAGATACTTTAGGTGCCATTGCGCAAAAGTATGGAACGACAGTTTCCAAGTTATGTGAATTAAATGGCATTACTCGTACTACCATTCTTCGTTTAGGACGTACGTTGCGGTGTTCATAAGTCGATATAAAATTTGAAAAATACATAAATTTTTTTCGGTGTGCGAGCCGCTTGTGATGTGAATCATGAGCGGCTTTTTTTTCTTAGTTGGTACTTTTTATCGTTTCTTTGATTATAAATATATCCTTAAAATTAGTTTCATACTTCGAAGGTCAATTCTTTATTTTCAATATTTCATTTAAAAAGTTATCTTTGCATTGCTAATTCCAGAGAATATGCCAGATACGAAAGAACAATTTGAGAAAGTCATCTCCATTTGCCGGGAGTTATATGCTAAGAAGCTAAAAGATTACGGACCATCGTGGCGAATTATGCGTCCGATGTCGGTAACCGACCAGATATTCATCAAGGCCAATCGCATCCGCAGTTTGGAAACAAAAGGTATACGGATGGTTGATGAAGGGATCCGTCCGGAGTTTATAGCCATTGTTAATTATGGTATTATTGGACTCATTCAGCTGGCATTGGGCTATGCCGATACGACAGATATTACAGACGAAGAAGCCTTGTCTTTGTATGATAAGTATATGACACAGACGAAAGAACTGATGTATGCCAAAAATCATGATTATGATGAAGCATGGCGTAGCATGAGGATCAGTTCGTATACGGATCTGATTCTGATGAAACTTTACCGGACGAAGCAGATCGAAAGTCACGGAGGCGAGACATTGGTTTCAGAAGGTGTGGATGCGAACTATATGGATATGGTTAATTATGCCCTGTTTGGTTTGATTAAGCTGGAATATGGAGAATAACCAGAAATAAAGGGTATGAAGGGAAAAGACCTTTGGATAAAGATATTGGCAGAGACCAGTCGTTTGTTGTTGGGATTGGTATTCCTCTTCTCGGGAGCCTCAAAAGCTGTTGATCCCGTAGGAGGAACGATAAAGATCAGCGAATATTTGTCTTCGTTTGGTTTGGACTCCTTACAATCTTTCTCCTTACCTTTCGCAATCAACTTGGCAGCGGTTGAGTTTACCTTGGGCGCGTGTATGTTTTTGGGCGTTTATCGTCGGTATGCCTCTTTCCTTACTCTTCTGATGATGCTCTTCATGACGCCGCTTACACTCTATCTGGCATTATATAATCCGGTAGCTGATTGCGGGTGTTTCGGTGAGGCCTTGATTATTACCAACTGGCAGACATTCTATAAAAATGTTGTATTGCTGACAGCTGCTGTGATTGCCTTTATCTATAACCAACGGACGATGGCTGGTTATACCTTTAAAGTTTATTGGTTTGTTGCCACTTTTGCCTATGTCTATTGTGTAGGATTCTCTTTGCGGAATTACTGGCACTTGCCCATTATCGACTTCCGTCCTTATCAAGTAGGTGTTAACATACCGGATCAAATGAATATTCCTGAAGGAGCGTCACAGGACGAATACGAATATACTTTCATTTATGAGAAAGATGGTGTGCAGAAGAAATTTAACCTCGACAATGTGCCGGCTGATGATTCGACTTGGACTTTTGTCGATACTGAAACGAAACTCATCAAGAAAGGTTATGTTCCGCCCATTACCGATTTTATAATAACGACTTTTGATGGAGAGGATCGGACAGAACAATTGCTGTCGGATACAGCAGGTGTTTTTTTGTTGATAGCTCCGCGGTTGGAATATGCCAACGAAGAACGTATCGATGAAATCAACAATTTGTATGACTATGCGGTAGAGAATAAACTGCAGTTCTATTGTCTGACAGGTTCGGATGAATCGGCCGTGAGTAAATGGATTGATTATACAGGTGCTGAATATCCTTTCCTGTTTGTAGATGACGTTACCCTAAAGACGATGATCCGTTCCAATCCAGGATTGATGATCTTGAAAGGAGGAACTATCATGGGAAAATGGCACTATAATGACTTCCCAAAGGAAGAAAATCTGGATAAGTTTGTCGAATCTGCCCTGTTGAAACCGATGAAAGATGAGAAAGATGTACGGTTAATAACCAACCTATTGACTTTTGCCGTACCTTTGCTGCTGGTTTGGTTGTATGACTACCGGCGTAACCGGAAGAAACAAAAAGATTCGGCTGAGACCAATCAATAAAGAATTATTGTATCACAATTTAAAATAGAATAAATATGAGAAAGAACATTGTTGCAGGAAACTGGAAAATGAACACCACTCTTGCTGAAGGTTTGGAATTGGCAAAGGGTTTGAACGAAGCATTGAAGAACAAAACAACTAATTGCGATGTGATCATCGGTACTCCGTTTACTCATTTGGCAAGTGTAGCTGCTGCTATTGATACAAATAAGATCGGTGTAGCTGCTGAAAATTGTGCTGATAAGGAAAAAGGTGCTTTCACTGGTGAAGTTTCTGCTGCTATGGTAGCTTCTACTGGCGCTAAGTATGTCATTCTGGGTCACTCTGAACGTCGTGCTTACTATCATGAAACTCCGGAAATCTTGAAGACAAAAGTAGAATTAGCTTTGGCTAACGGTCTGACTCCGATCTTCTGTATTGGTGAAGTATTGGAAGAAAGAGAAGCTGGAAAGCACTTTGAAGTAGTAGATGCTCAGATTGAAGGTTCTTTGTTTGGCTTGTCTGCTGAAGACTTCGGTAAGATCATCTTGGCTTACGAACCGGTATGGGCAATTGGTACAGGTAAGACTGCTACAGCTGACCAGGCAGAAGAAATCCACGCACATATCCGTGCTACTTTAGCTGCTAAATATGGAAATGAAATAGCAGACAACTGCACAATCCTGTACGGTGGTAGCTGTAACGGTGGTAATGCAAAAGAACTGTTTGCTAAACCGAATGTAGATGGTGGCTTAATTGGTGGTGCATCTCTTTCTGTAGAGAAATTCATGCCGATCATCGAAGCTTTTGATAAATAATTAAAGAAATAATCTGTTTACCAGAAGTTGGAAGGTCAAGGTAGCTATCAGGAATATTTCCTGATAACTGCTTTGACTATTTATAAATTAAGTTCGCTACACGTGAATAACATCATTTTTTGCTGTATGAGACGAATCCTGAATCTTGTTTGTTTTTATTGCCTGCTATCAGTTACAAGCTGGGGGCAAGGGGCTGATACCACGGTTCATGTTGTAACTATCTTTGATAAGATGGCGAAGCAAGAAGCCGGTAAAGGCGTTGTGACGGTACACCAATCGGATGCTATTCGGGCATTGGTTGGAGCTCATAAATATGGAACAAATGTAGAGCAGGAAGGTGAAGCTACTTATTTGAAGATACAAGGATATAGAGCCCAGGTATTTTCTGGAAATAACCAGCGTAAATCGAAGGATGAGGCATTTCGGAAAGAAAAGGAAATCAAGGAACTTTTCCCGGATGTGCCGACATATGTAACGTATAATGCGCCTTTCTGGAAATTGCGTGTGGGTGATTTTCGTTCTCATGAAGAAGCTTATCAAATGATGCGTATGCTGATGACAGCTTTCCCTGCTTATGCGAAAGAAATGTATATCGTAAAAGAAGAAGTTAAAATTCCTTTGAACTAAAAATGGAGAAATTAAACGACGAGCAGTTGTTGCAAAATCGGGATGCTTTGGCAACCCATTATCAGGAAATACTTGGTTTGCTGGGAGAAGATGTAAACCGCGAAGGTCTTATTAAAACACCGATGCGCGTAGCCAAGGCTATGCAATACCTGACAAAAGGGTATCGTGAAGATCCGGCGGCAGTACTTCGTTCAGCTATGTTTGAGGAAGAAGACTACAAACAAATGGTTATTGTCAAGGATATTGATTTCTTTTCGTTGTGTGAACATCATATGCTTCCTTTTTTTGGTAAGGCACACGTTGCTTATATCCCAAAGAAATATATCACAGGGTTGAGTAAAATTCCACGGGTAGTTGATATTTTTGCCCGCCGTCTGCAAATCCAGGAACGTCTGACTATGCAGATTAAGGACTGTATTCAGCAAACGTTGGATCCGTTGGGCGTAATGGTCGTTATCGAAGCACAGCATATGTGTATGCAAATGCGTGGTGTGGAAAAACAAAACTCCCTGACTACCACTTCTGATTTTACTGGATTCTTCCAGCAAGCCAAAACTCGCGAAGAATTTATGAATCTGATAAAGAATAATCGATAATACGCTTTCTTGAGAGAATTATTGCTATCCGTATCATCAAATTATAGATGATGCGGTTTTTTTTTATCTTTAAAAAGTGACTATGGTTAGTTTAATTTGTCCATAATAAGATTTTCCTATCTTTGTACGAGTAAAAACACTTTAACAAAAATATTATGTATATGAAAAAGTTCTTATTGACAATTCTTTCTGGTACTATTATGCTGATGAGTACCACTGTATCTGCTCAAAATGAGTATGGCTATTTTAATTCGTTAGCAGCGGGAGTGAGTGTTGGACTTTCTGGAATAGGTGTGAACTTGGCTTCTCCTTTAGGAAATCATTTTGATTTGCGTGCCGGTGCATTATTTATGCCGGGAATCAAACTTTCTACCGACGTGGATGTCGAAACAACACATGCCGGAACATCTACTATTTCTACAATGCAAGTGGATGGCGATTTAAGTAGAATTTCAGGAGAATTGTTATTGAATTACTATCCGTTCCGTTCGGCAGATTTCTTTCTTACTGCAGGTGCTGCTTTTGCTGGAGACAAATTGATAAAGATTGACGGTCATAACGATGAGTTGGGCCAACAGGTTTCAGAGGGAAACAAGGTGGGAATCAGCATTGGCGATTGTGTTTTGCCGGTAGATAAGAATGGTGATGTATCTGGAGGTTTGAAGGTCTCTCCTTTCCGTCCTTATTTGGGATTAGGTTTTGGTCGCGCAGTACCGCGTAAGCGTTTGGGATTTATGGTAGAAATGGGTGTACAATTCCATGGAACACCTGATGTTTATTCTAATTCGGGAACGATGGATGAGGCGACTATTGATACGGATGATACTTTTACAAAAGTAATTGATAAACTGAAGGTCTATCCGGTTTTGAAGTTTACCTTGACAGGACGTATATTCTGATCTGAATTGATTCTTGTATAGAAGAAACTTCTTTCATTTTATTCTTTATGGAATCTGATGAAAGAAGTTTTTTTATAAACCTATCACGCAATTTCTTTCCGGAAAAAAAGATTCAACAGGAATGAGCAGCCTATCAATATGAGTCCGGCTCCGACAACTCCATCCCAACCGTATAACGACCAGAAACTTCCGGCCAGAAATGTTCCTAACGAGCCTCCGGCAAAATAGGTGGTCATGAAGATGGTATTGATGCGGTTGGATGCTTTGGGATTCAGCGAGAAGATCGTTGTCTGGTTGCTGAGCTGAATACATTGCATCCCGACGTCGAACAACAGAATTCCGCTGATGATGCCGGCATACGTGTCTCCCCAGTAGCTTAGGCATATCCAGGCTAGAAGAATAAGTCCGCAACCGATGTAGTTGAACCGCTTGACGCCGACTTTCTGGACATAGCGTCCGACGAACGAGGCTGTCATGGCTCCGGCTACTCCGCATAATCCTAACAAGCCGGTGACGTGACTGCCGGCATAAAAAGGCGCCTGTTCCATCCGGAATGCCAGGCAACTCCAAAGGGCCAGGAAAGAACCGAACGCCAGTCCGGCACGCAGGGCTGATACTCGCAATACGGGATAATCTTTGACCAGTTGGAGCAGCGATTTCATCAAGTCCTTGTACTTCCCCTCGAAATTGCTCTGTATATCCGGCATGACACGTAGCAGAAACACACAGGAGAGAATCATCAGCACAGCGGCTGCAAAGAACATGAAACGCCATCCCATGATTTCTCCGACGATACCGCTTACGACGCGCGAACCTAAAATACCCGTCAATAGGCCGGATACGATGATACCTACATTCTTCCCTTTCGTTTCGGGCGTTGAAAATTGCGCGGCTATCGGGATAAATATCTGTGGCATGATGGAACAAAGCCCGGTAAAGAAAGATGCCAGCAAGATAAATTCCAGGTTGGGCGAAAGAGCGATGCTCAACAAGGATAGGATCAGGATACTGAAATTGACAAGGATGATTTTCCTGCGGGGGAAAAGATCGCCCAGCGGAATGATGAATAATAATCCCAGCGCATAACCTATCTGCGTCACCATGGCTATCAGGTTGGTTTTAAATTCCGAAACCTGTAGGTCTTGACTGATGTTGTATAGCAACGGCTGGTTATAATAGAGATTGGCCACGGTAATACCGGCGATGATCGCCAACGCCCAAAGTAAGGAGGCGGGCAGCCCTTTGTTTTCAATTAATGTCTGTTTCATGCCGCAAAGATACAAAGCAGACTTGAATGCAAACGGTTTCGGGGGATAAAAATGGGGTATAGGCTATAAAGCTATCCCCATAACATGATGGAAATTCACTACATCATGTTATGGGGATGATTTACGAAAATATATACTTACTCATATATAAATTAAGGATATTGATAGCCATTTTATGATTGAGTTTGGGAAAAACATACATTATTGTTGGATAACCGTCAGGTCGTCATAACTCATGCCGATACCGGTTATGGTGACGATTAGTTTGCGTTCTTTCCCTGTTTCGTTTTCTGCTATCTGAAAAGCAATTTCGTTAGGAGCACTTTTGACGACTTGATACCAGCTACCCGCCATCGTGTCTAACGGTACGTCTACTCCGTTGATGTTCTTCGTTTCATTCACAATCGTTTTTGAACCATCTTTTGAAAAATATTGCAACTCGTCTAAAAACCACCCACTTCTTTTCGTCTTGATTGAAAAAGAAGCAGCCTCCGATCCTATGGTTACTTCAGTTACTTCGGGTTCTATCTGAGTAACTATCCCTACGTTGTCATCATCACAACTAGGCAGGGTGATGGCTAATAATGAAAATAAAAATAGATTTATTAATTGTTTCATAGCAAATTATATTATCTGAAATTTCTTAATTAGTTTATTACTCCGTGTTAATTTCTGTGGAAATGACAGATCTTACCGCCAATTTCCTAAAAATACCATAAATCTTGTCTGTTTCGTAATCTTGTAGTTTTAAAATGAATATGTGTGTGAATTGTTTATCTTTTATTTGCTCCTATAAAATATTGAACTTTGAACTTTTACAAAAGTACTAAATATATTAAATAAACAATCTTGCCAATGATATATTTTATACTTCTTCTCTGAAAGCAGTGTTGTCCGGGGTCAGGTCAGGGCTTCTTTTTGAAAAGTAGTGTTGTCCGGGGTCAGGTCGGGGCTTCTTTTTGAAAAGGAGTGTTGTCCGGGGTCGGGTCAGAGCTTCTTTTTGAAAAGGAGTGTTGTCCGGGGTCGGGTCAGAGCTTCTTTTGGAAAAGGAGTGCTGTCCGGGGTCAGGTTGGGGCTTCTTTTGGAAAAGTAGAATCGATCTCAAAAAAAGAGAAATAAATTAGGATATATAAGGAAGAAATTCTATCTTTGGGCAAATCGAATCTAAGTTTTACCTTGTAAAATGATACTGGGATGAAGAAAATTGTAGCTTTTGATTTAAAAAGTATCCATCTGCACGAAAATTTTGAATTCTTGCGTAAGGTTTGTGAAAAGGGAGATGCCTGTCTGCCAACTACGGGAGATTTGAGCGCGGCCGACCTTCCGGAGAGCACAACAACCCTTTTGACAACATCGTTAGACAAGCTGCAGGCAAAGACGAATGCTTTTGATGCGGTCTTGAAGATTGCGGACAGTATTCCGGCTTCCACCTTGGCGGCACAGGCAGATGCCAAACGCGACAAGGCTTACCGCGATGGGCGAAAGTTCGTGATGGCTATGGCGGATCATCCGAATCCGGATTTAGCAATTACGGCCAAAACCGTTTTGTTCTTGTATGATAAATATGGCGATCCGACCAATAAGTCGCAAGACGAGGAAAGCAGCAGCTTGTATAACCTCATGCAGGATTTGGACGCGCTCGAAGAAGGTGTATTGGAAAGTATTCACTTCACCGAATGGTATGCCTATTTGAAAGATTGCCAAAACGAGTTTCTGGCAGCCGACAAGCAGCGTACCGAAGAGAAAATGGCCAAGGAAACGGGGGCTATCAAGACCGCACAGACAGAAGCCAACCAGGCTTACCGCGAACTGGTGGATGTGGTGAATGCGCTTGTCTTGGTGAATGGTGAGACGCCGTATGCCGAGTTTATCGACTTTGTGAACGTCCAGATTGCCGACAAAAAGGCCATTGTGAAATCCCGTTCCACCAAAAGTGCCAATAAAAAGGTGGAGGAGAAAGCCGGTACAGATACGGAGGCCTAAGAAACATTTATTATCTGATTATAGATCAAAGGCATGGAAGAAGATGAGTTGTAGGGTCTTTTTCCATGCCTTGTTTATGTGAACGGAACGGCGTAATGTCTGTTGATCGAATTTTGGAAAGTTTAATCCGCCGTATATTTGCCGAAGCCTAAATAAACCGTAATTTTACGCTGTCTTATCAAAACACAAATCACAGCATGGAACCCTTTATACATTTGCATGTTCATACCCAATATTCGTTGCTCGACGGACAAGCCTCTATTGATGCGCTGATTAATAAAGCGTATGATGATGGCATGCGTGCTATTGCCGTTACCGATCATGGTAATATGTTTGGTATAAAAGAATTCTTCAATAAGGTAAATAAGAAGAATGGAAAGGTACAAGGCACGATCAAGGATTTACAAAAGGAACTGAAGACGTTGGGTGTCAAAGAGGAACGGACCGATGAGGAAAACGCCCGGTTGGCAGAAATCCCCGGCTTGTTGGAAAAGGCTAAAGGTGATCTGTTTAAGCCGATTATCGGATGTGAATGTTATTGTGCCCGGAACCATCGGTTGCAGAAGACGGAAAAGGAAGACCGAAGCGGATGGCACTTGATTGTTCTTGCCAAGAATATGACGGGATATAAGAACCTGATCAAGATTGTTTCCCAATCATGGACGGAAGGTTTCTACGGACGTCCGCGTATTGATAAGGAATTGTTGGAACAACATCGGGAAGGGTTGATTGTCTGCTCTGCTTGTCTTGGTGGAGAGATCCCGCAGAAGATCATGCACGGAAATATCCATGCTGCCGAAGAAGCCGTGCTGTGGTTCAAGCAATTGTTTGGAGAAGATTATTATCTGGAGCTACAACGTCATGAGACACATCGGGCGGATGCCGACCAGACTGTATATAAACATCAGGTAGAAGTCAATAAGGTCTTGATTGAACTGGCTCATAAACATGGAGTCAAGATTATTGCTACCAATGATGTTCATTTCGTCAACGAAGAGGATGCTGATGCACACGATCGCCTGATCTGCTTGAGTACGGGAAAGGATCTGAATGATCCGAATCGTATGCGTTATACGAAACAGGAGTGGATGAAGACAACTGCCGAGATGAATCAGATTTTCGGCGATATTCCGGATGCTTTGCGTAATACGCTGGAAATAGCAGATAAGGTTGAATTCTATAGTATTGACAGCGGACCGATTATGCCAACCTTTAATATTCCGGAAGACTTTGGAACGGAAGAAGGTTATCGGCAGAAGCTGACAGAGCAAGATCTGTTTGACGAGTTCACGAGGGATGAAAACGGGAATGTTGTCTTAAGTCAGGCAGATGCGGAAGCGAAGATCAAGAAATTGGGCGGATACGACAAGTTGTATCGTATCAAACTCGAAGCCGATTATTTAGCTAAGTTGACGTATGAAGGAGCCAAGCCTCGTTATGGTGATCCTTTGTCGGATGAAGTCAAGGAACGTTTGAACTTTGAGTTGCATATCATGAAGACGATGGGTTTCCCGGGTTACTTCTTGATTGTACAGGATTTCATCCGGGCTGCCCGAGAAGAATTGGGTGTTTCAGTAGGACCGGGCCGTGGTTCTGCTGCCGGTTCAGCTGTAGCTTATTGTTTGGGAATTACCAAAATCGACCCGATTAAATACGATTTGCTGTTTGAGCGTTTCCTGAATCCGGACCGTATCTCTTTGCCTGATATTGATACCGACTTTGATGATGACGGACGTGGTGAAGTGCTTCGCTGGGTAACGGAGAAATATGGTGCGGAACGTGTGGCACATATTATTACGTATGGTACGATGGCTACGAAGTCGGCTATCAAGGATGTGGCACGAGTTGAGAAAGTTCCGTTGGCCGAATCCAACCGATTGGCTAAACTGATACCCGATAAAATCCCGGATATGAAGAAATTCAAGCTCAAGGATGCCATCGAATATGTACCGGAGCTGAAAGAAGCTGCCAATGGAACGGATCCGTTGGTTCGGGATACCTTGAAATATGCTCAAATGCTGGAAGGTAACGTTCGTAATACCGGCGTTCATGCTTGTGGTGTGATCATCGGCCGATATGATATATCGGATGTTGTGCCGGTAAGTACAGCAAAAGATAAAGATACGGGCGAAGAAATGCTGGTAACGCAGTATGAAGGTTCGGTGATTGAGGAAACGGGTCTGATCAAGATGGACTTCTTGGGACTAAAGACACTTTCCATCATCAAAGATGCTATTGAGAATGTCCGGTTAACGACAGGACATGACTTGGATATCGATCATATCAGTCTGGAAGATCCGGCTACTTATAAACTGTATTGCGAAGGAAAAACAACCGGAACCTTCCAGTTTGAATCGGCCGGTATGCAGAAATACCTGAAGGAACTGCAACCTTCTAAGTTCGAAGACTTGATTGCCATGAATGCCTTGTATCGTCCGGGACCAATGGATTATATTCCTTCTTTTATTGCCCGTAAGCAAGGAAAGGAAGAAATCAAGTACGATATACCGGTCATGGAGCGTTATTTGAAGGATACGTATGGTATTACCGTATATCAGGAGCAGGTCATGTTGCTCTCCCGTCTGCTTGCAAACTTTACCCGTGGTGAAAGTGATGCCCTCCGAAAGGCGATGGGAAAGAAACTGATCGAGAAGATGAATACCTTGAAGACCAAATTCTTGTCGGGTGGAAAAGCCAATGGGTATGAAGAGGCGACGTTGAACAAGATTTGGGCAGACTGGGAAAAGTTTGCTTCGTATGCTTTCAATAAGAGTCACGCTACTTGTTATTCGTGGGTGGCTTATCAGACAGCTTATCTGAAAGCCAACTATCCGTCGGAATACATGGCTGCCGTGTTGAGCCGAAGCTTGTCGAACATTGCCGATATTACCAAGTTCATGGACGAATGTAAGGCAATGGGAATACAAGTGTTAGGTCCGGATGTCAATGAGTCTATTCTGAAGTTTAGCGTAGATAAGCAAAAGAATATCCGTTTTGGAATGGGCGCAATCAAGGGCGTTGGCGAATCGGCTGTTCAGAATATTATTGAGGAACGAAAGAAAAATGGTCCGTATAAAGATCTGTTTGATTTCGTAGAACGAGTTAATCTCTCAGCTTGTAACAAGAAGAATATCGAATCGTTGGCTTTGGCGGGTGCATTCGATAACTTCCATGTACAACGGGAATCTTTCTTTGTGGATAATGGAAAAGGAGAGACATTCCTGGATGTGCTGGTTCGTTATGGAAATAAATACCAGACAGACAAGGCAACGGCGGCGAACTCTTTGTTTGGAGATGAAAACTTTGTCGCTATCGCTAAACCGGAAATTCCTCATGCCGAGCGATGGAGCGATCTGGAACGTCTGAACAAAGAGAAGGATTTGGTAGGTATTTATTTATCGGCGCATCCGTTGGACGAATACCGTATCATTTTGCAGTATGTATGCAATACGGGTATGGTTGAGCTGAACGATAAGGAAACGCTGGTAGGAAGGGAAGTGCTGGCTGGCGGTATCGTTACGGGTTTCCGTGAGGGAACAACCAAGACCGGTAATCCTTTTGGTATTCTGAAGGTGGAAGATTTTACCGGAAGCGGGGAAATTGCTTTGTTTGGTCAAGACTATATCGAATACAGTAAATATGGAAAGCCGGGCATGTATTTGTTGATTAGCGGAAAGATGGAAGCCCGCAAGTACAACGACAAGATCTTTGATTTCCGGATTTCGTCTATTAAATTATTGCCGAACGAGAAAGATAAACTGATTGAGAATATTCGGATTACGGTACCTATCCATGATTTGGATGAGCCGATGATTAATGAATTGTCAACTTTGATCAAGAACAATCCGGGAAATAGTTTGTTATATTTCCGGGTAGTGGATGGAAGCAATAATATTGCATTAAATCTGTTCTCTCAAAATGTACGGTTGAAGATCACGAAAGAGTTGATTGATTACCTGAGTGAGAGTGAAACCATCGACTTTAAAATAAATGGATAAAGTTAGTGCAGGCAAATAAAAATTCGTATTTTTGCCTTCGCTTTGACAAAGGAATTTGAATTTAAATCATTTTATAATATGGCTTTACAAATTACAGACAGCAATTTCGAAGAGTACCTGAACGCAGGTAAACCTATGGTTCTTGATTTCTGGGCAGAATGGTGTGGTCCTTGCCGCATGGTTGCGCCGATTATCGACGAGTTGGCTCAGGAATATGAAGGACGAGTTACTATTGGTAAGATGGACGTTGATAACAACGACGATGTAGTTGGTCAATTCGGTATCCGTAACATCCCTACAGTTTTGTTCTTCAAGAACGGAGAAGTGGTGGATAAGATTGTAGGTGCTACCAGCAAAGACAAATTCGTTCAGAAGATAGAAGCTTTATTATAAGTTTCATAAGGTACAAAGTATAAAAAGCGGGACTGATACAAGATTCGGATGAAAATTCCGGTTGTCGTATCAGTCCCGCTTTTCTGTTTTATCTTTTAAGGTCGGACATTCATTTCAGCGAAACGGGCTCCGGCATTCAGGAAGTGGGCTGTGATCCAGAATACGGTCCAGCTTTCCGAATAGCCACCACGTAATTTATGGACGTTCGACATATCTCCATGCTGGGCAAAGTTGGTCTGTTGTAACTGTTCTCCCTGACTTCCGTAAGGATTCGTCAGTTGGAAGCAACTGCGATACATAACTTTCGCCAGCTTTTTAAGGGATTCATTGTTCAGCCAAATGCCCATTTTATACACTTCGGGTGTGAACATGACTCCATAAATATCAATATGTTGGTTCTGAGGTGAAACGACTGTCCAGCCGGTTGTGCGGAAATGATGATCCGCCATTCGTCCCGGTGGCAACGGAATGTCCCAGACAACGGTATAACTCAGGCATACATCCATGGCATGTTTCGCCCAAGCCAGATACTTTTCCTCCTTCAATACTTCGTAAAGGGAAGCAAATCCTTGGAAAGCTGCCCAGGCTCCTTCTTTATCCTCACAAGTAGCGTCGAGTGTTCCTCCCCAATACGGTTCGCGCATGGTTAAATGTCTTTCCGCAAAAACGGAAGCTGCTTTAACAGCTGCCTCTTTATACGCTTCTTTTCCGAATAACTGGTGAGATAGGATTAATGGAGCGATCAGGAATCCTTCTGCCGTCGAGTAAGGACGCCAGTCGGCTTTCAGGATACGGTTTGCTTGTCCGTCGCAAGCCTTTTTCAGGAATGTTTCCCATTGGCTTGTATTGTATTTCCCACTTTTACGGGCAACTTCGATGGCTTTGGCAATATTATACATGGCTTGTCCGCACGATACCGGATCGCCACCGTGGTATTCTTTCTTGTCGAGGAAATAACCTACCGGAAACATTCCGTCTTCCTTCACCGGATAGGTGGCAAGAAAATCGAGAGACTGTTGTACATAGTCGGTAATCTTCGGATCATTTAATTCTTTATCCAGGCATTGAAGCGCATATCCCAACGATCCGGCTTGTCCGCACCAGCCCATGACGATATCTTTCCGATAACTCTTTTCATACATTCCGAATCCTTTCACATCACCTTCATCCAACCAACGGGTTTGGGCGAAATGATACTTGGCCCGGATAATTTCGTCAAAAGAAGTAAAGGCATCGGCATCGAAAGGCTGGTACATTTCCAGCGCCGTGTAGAGCGGTTGTTCAAATCCGCTTCCTTCTTGCCCGATAGGATATACTTGGATATAAAATTCCTTCTCTACAATACGTCCGGGTTCCATGTCCAGATACGTATCCGTATATTTCATAGGCTGGTGTTGTAACGCTTTGGCCACGCTATGCTGCCGGTTGTATCCAATAGGACCGGAATAAAGAACAAACTCGGTTCGGTCGGCATAGGTTTCAACTCCCATCGACCACCATTGGTCGGCCAAACGGGCTCCTCGTACCGGACTGGGAACAGTATGCAGAGCGGCTGCTTTTAACTTCCCGGCTTGTTCGAGCATACAAAACGGCATCGGGTAACGATGGTCCTCGAAAATGGCAAATTCCCCCGGTTGACTGGTATAAACCGGTATAATCTTGTCGTTTACCTTGGCTCCGGCCGGATTGCCATAGTATAAGATACCTGGCATGAAGGGCTTTAATCCTCCATCTCGCCATTGGAAACGAACGGATAAGGAAGCTTTGCGAAGTGTGTCTTTTCCTGCCCACTGATATCGGCGAATTCCATGGATCAGTCCGTTTTCTTCTAATCGGTAAGCATCCCGGACAAGCATTTCTCCTTGCCCGATTGGCAATTTCCCGGTTAGGATTGTCCAACCGTTTACGTTTTCTTTTTGCGTAGGCGAGCCGTGAACCCAGGCACTCATCCAGTCGTTTTGCCAATCCGTAGCAACCGACCATAAGCCTTCGGCGGGAGATTGCAGTACGTTTTCTCCACTAAGCGTAAAGGCAACGGCATACGTCTGGTTGGCTGTTTGAGTGACTTTCAAGTCGGCTTGTCCGGCTTTTTGTCCGTTTACGGTCCAGCTGGTGCAGAGGCCAAGGACCCACGTCATTACTTTTTTCCACATAATAGCTATCTGTTATTTAGGTTGTTTATATACTTGGTTTGAAACTTTTTGTCAGAAAAACAGGATTTTCCGTAACACGTCTTTTTAAGAAAAAGAACTGTTTTTCCCGTTAGAGGAGCCATTTCCTGCCTAAAAATACGAAGAAAAGGCGATTTTTTACGGGAAAATAGACTTGAAAGTCGTTGTTTTTGAAGAAAAAGGTAGGCAGAAACGGAAACGTTTCCTACTATCTTTTCCTAAAAAGCCGGCGTGTTTTTGTTTTTTCCCGGCATAAATTCTGAAAATTGCCTTTAGCGTGCCTTTTTCATCCTCTATTCTTCCCAAAAATGATCTCAAATCAGTGCTGTTTTTCGTTGACAAATCTCTATTAAAATAGACGAAAAAATAAACACATCCCCCAAAGGCAAGCATCAATTTCTTTCTTGAAATTCATCCTGCAAGTAAATAAGGTTTTTAACAAGCCAAAACGTCAATCCTTAACTCGCTGAGAATCGCCTGTACGGAATCATTCCTGTACTTGTATCCGTAGAACGCAAAAATAGATGACTTCTTTTGACATTTTGACAAAACTGACAAAATGATATCCGTTTTATTTCCGACCGCGTAAGATATGACGTTTCCCCGGAGGACCCGGTAAACGTTCCATCTGAAATCCGGCAGCCTGCATGCCGCGGCGGACATCGCCTTTGGCACAGTAGGTAACTAACACGGCCCCGTTGGCAGCATGAGCATAGAGTTTGTCGTAGAAAGGTTGGCTCCACATTTCCGGTTGCTTTTCCGGTGCAAAAGCATCCATATAAATCAAGTCGATGTCGCTAGGGAAGGCACATTGATTGCTGTCGCCTTCTATTTTATGCAAGGTGAATCGGTCCGACAATGCTACTTCCTGGTTCCAAGGTGCTTGGTGAAGTTCTTGAAAGCGGTCTTTCTGTTCGGGCCAGACAAGCTCTCCATAGTTCAGAGAAGAGACCAAGTTTTCCGACAACGGATACAATTCAATGCTATGATAAATTACCTGCTTGTCGGTCAGAACTTCTTCCAGTTCCTTCCATGTCAGCAAGGCATTCAAACCTGTACCGAAGCCTATCTCCAGTAAATGAATAACCGATTTATCCACCGCATGAAGTCCCGCTTCGATAAAGATATATTTGGATTCCTGCCAGGCTCCGTTGACCGAATGATAATGCTCGTTCATCTCCGGAATAAACAAGGTATGACTGCCGTCGGCCGTTACCTGCAAGACTCTTTCCATATTTTTCTGTTCCATCTTCCTGCAATCTATTATTGGGCAAAGGTAACGGAATATTCATAGACAAGGAAATACAATTCCTTTAAAAGTCGAGTTGCATCATGTCGAAAAACATAGTGCGAGTGTTCCCTGCTATTTCTTCCGGGTCCAACCGTTTGAAACCATTACGTTCATAAAACGGAATAGCTTCGAGATAGGCATCGACTGTCAGGAATCGGAAAGTAGAACTACTAATTTCTTTTTTTAAGCGATATTGAAGAACCACCATCATTTTACGTCCCATACCACAGTTTCTGTATTGTAATGCAATAGCAAAACGTCCAATCTTTACCGCTGGGTAACTTCCAAAATGTTTTGAATGAGGAAAAAGTTTCTTGATTTTTCTCCAAACAGCTTTCGATACCTCTTGTTTAGAAATCTTGTCATTGAATAGGCTAAAATAACCAATAATAACATCCCCATCACATATGAGGAATGTATTGGCTAAACGGTTTTTAGAAAAGGCTTTTGCTTCATTTAATAAAAAACCATTCAATTCGGTATCTCCGCAATCGAATGGCTTCATTTCATAGTCGGAGGTGAGTTGAACTACTTTCATAGACATCAAATACAAATTTCTATTTCTTTACAAATCTCTTTGTACTCTTTCTCCAGTTCTTCCCAATTTTTCCGACGCTCTTCTTGACTCATGTTATCAACTTCCTCCATTAAACGGTCAAAACGTTCTGCGGATTTGCCGTATAAGATAGGTGTCTCTTTAAATGGATACTTTGCTTTCATAGTTATTGTTGTTTACAAGGTTTATGAATGGATACAAAGATAGGGTTTTAGTATTTTACTTCCAATAGATTCTTTCAAAGAATGTTTGTCCTCTTTGAGGTAGATTCAATTTTTATTGTGGTATTTTGGGTAATTGATTTTGTTAATTTCACAATCCGGTAAAACTATTTAATAGAAAAAGATGAGGCAGAAAAGGTTATATCTCTACTTTTGCGCATTGTTGATAGCAGATTATGAGGAGGTGTTGGTTGATAGGAATGGTGGTATGTGCTCAATATGTTCATACCGTTTATGCGCAGACTTGGAGTAAGGAAGATTCTATTCGCCTGGCTAATATCTTGTCGGGTAAGGATACATTGAGACTGAATCCGGAGTTTCAACGTTCTATTCAGAATGGGACGTTCATTAATCTCAATCCGGTAGGGAAGATGAAAAGTGCTTCGTCGAAAGTTCCTTTTACGAAGGATTTCTCCGAATATATCAAATTGGATAAAAGTGTGCTGGTAGAAGGAAAGAAGAGTTGGAAAGACATGCCACCACAGGCGGCCATGCGTGAGCCGATAGAAGTCAAAGAACCTGATTTGAAAGTCAATCCGTTGGTATATACGATTCCCGGACAAGTCAAACAGACGGCCGTTAAACCTACCGGGCATGATTTCAATGATTTTCTTTCCTATTTGTTAAGTCCGAAATACCGGCAGTTTAAGAAGAATGCCAGCCGGAATACGTATAAGATTTATAACGATATCCCGGCTTTGCAGATTTATCAAAAGCAAAAGAAGTTTCGGGAAGAACATCCTGAGCTGATCCTAAAACCCGACAGCCAAGTTACAAAGCCCAAGAAGAAGGCTTTGATAGGTCCGGTGCCCGGATTACATTAGAAAGCTGGCTTTTCCGCTGGTTCGCCGGCAAGCCACCAGTCAATCATACGGCGGGCAATACTTAGTTTGGCCGGAAGTTCGGGTAGATTCTCTTTACTGAAAAAAGAACCGGCGCTTAATTCATCATCTTGAAGCTTGATGGTTCCACTTTCATAATCGGCGAAGAACCCAATCATAATACCGCTTGGATAAGGCCAAGGCTGACTGCCAAAATAGGTGATATTCTTGATCGTGAGTCCGGTTTCTTCCATTACTTCCCGTCGGACACATTGCTCCAGTGTTTCTCCCACTTCCAGAAAACCGGCCACCAGTCCGTGAAAACTTCCTCGGAAATTGCGGGCATGTACCAACAAAACTTCCTCACCCCGACGGATCAATACGATCATGGCCGGAGAAATAACCGGATAAAATTCCTGATGGCAGGAATCGCAGTATTTAGAGATGACCGTATGCCATGCCAAAGGTTTTCCGCAAGCCGGACAAAAACGACTGTTGCGATCCCAATGTACCAGCTGATGCGCCTTTCCTGCTCGTTTGTACCAATCGAGCGGTAAATAATTCCAGCTGGCACGCAAGCCGATCATGATCCATTGTTCATCTTCAGTTATCTCATGCGAGAGTGATGCGGCCCGTGCCGATAACGAAGAATCCAGCACAACTTCAAAGGAGTTGTCTGTACCGAAAGGAGCATTTTCCTGATAAGGAATCTGATAACTGCCATTGTTCTTTTTCAGTAATAGCTTGTCTTGGAAGAACAAGAACCAGTAACAAGCCTTATTTTGCTTTTCCATATCTTTCTATCCTAAAATGAAGTTGCAAATTAAAGAAAACTTATTCGTCTCTCGACTTGTTTATTTATATATTTGCATAAAAGTAATCCTTAATAGATGAATGTTTGGGTAAAAAGAATCTGTATCTTCTGTTTGATACCAATTATATTGGCCATCATACTTTCGATATTATTATACATTCCGGCATTTCAAAACTTTGCAGTGAGACAGGCCACTTATTACGCCAGCAAAAGTACCGGAATGCATATAGGCATTGAACGTATTCGTCTTTCATTCCCGATCCAACTGAATATTCACGGAATAGAAGTTATCCAAGATTCTGTTCCGGCTGATACGTTATTCATGTTGGAAGACTTGAATATCAGTATTCGTCCGATACCCTTACTCAGTAAAGAACTACTGGTGGAATCTGTCGGATTAAAGAACCTTCGGGTCAATACCGGAAACTTGATAGATGGAATTGAAGTAAAAGGCTTTATCGGAGATTTCCTGGCACGGGCGGATCGGATCAGTCTGGCTACGGAGAAAGGAACATTGAATAACTTGGCTTTATCGGATGCAACGGTTACCGTCTTTATGACAGAACCGACAACTCCTCCTGATACAACAGCGTCTGCTCCGGTCAATTGGCTTTTGAAATTAGAGAAAATAGATCTCACCCGTGTAGCCTTGGCTTTACAAATGCCCGGAGATTCACTGCGTATGTCTGGCTTTATCACGGAAGCCCGTTTAAGAGGCGGAGAAATAGATCTAAAGAATGCCAGTTACTTGGCCGATAAATTTACATACGTCGGTTCGGCTTTGAATTATGATACTGGCGAAGCTGCTCCGTTAAAAGGATTAGATCCTTCGCACATTGCTTTATCAGATATAGAAATAGATTTAAGTTCACTGCTCTATGCTGGTCAGACTGTTCGGGCGGATATTAACAAGTTGGTTGCCAAAGAACGTTCCGGATTAGAGATCAAACGTTTTGAAGGACAAATAAAAGGAAATCAAGCATCCTTGGAAATTCCGAAACTGGTTCTGGAAACATTACATTCGGAAGCCGAGCTGAAAGGAAATATACCGTATGCAGCCTTCGCAAAAAAGCCTAAAGACCGGATGGATGTAACATTCTGGGCAGATTTGGGAAAACAGGATATCGTGACGTTGGCTGGTGAGTTGCCCGAAGAAGTCATACGGGCTTATCCGGATACAAGTCTGCGAATCCAGGCAGAGGCAAAGGGAAATTTAGCCGCTTTGGAATTAAATAAGTTGGATGCTCAGCTTCCGGGAGCATTTTCTATCCGGACACAAGGGAAAGGCTCGTCTCTGCAAAACGAGAAGCAAAGAGATGGTGAGGTGGAATTGAAACTTTTTACCGACAACTTGGATTTTCTGTTGGATTTCCTGCCTGAAGAAAGCCGGAGTAACTATCGTATTCCTAAACGGATGATGCTGAGTGGTAACGTACGGCTTGCAGGACAAAAGTATGCCGGGAGTCTGCTATTGCGGGAAGGACAAGGAAAGATCCAACTGAAATCCTTATTTGATGCCCACGAGAATCGTTTTAAGGCTTCCTTTGAGATAGACAGTCTGGAGCCGAATCACTTTATGCCCAATGATTCACTTTATTGGATGACTGCTTCTATTCAAGCAGAAGGACAAGGAACCAATGCATTTGATTCATTGACATGGGTGAATCTGGATGGAAAGATCGGAGACCTTCGTTATGGAAGTTCTTCCATTTCTGATATTACGATAAAAGGATCCTTGAAAGACAACTTTGCCATCTTGGATCTGAATAGTCGTTATCCGTTAGCTGAAATGGATGTGACTTTGAATGCGACCTTGAAGAAGAATTGGATTCAGGCCATGTTGATTGCAGATATGCAACATTTGGATTTGTATGGTTTTCATCTGATGGATAAACCTTTCTCAACATCATTTCAACTGTTTGCTGAGGCTGAGACGGATATGAAAGATCATCATCAGGCTGATTTAACGTTGGGAAACTGGGAAATCGTTACCGAAACGACAAAAGTTAAGCCGAAAACTCTCATCTTGAAAGCCCGTACGGAAACCGATTCTACATTTGTTTCCTTCCATGCCGGCGATTTAGCGATCCGTTTGCAGGGAAATAAAGGATTAAATGGGTTGAGTGAAAACTTTGGAGTGATCTCTAAAGAAATAGACAGGCAGATGGCACAGGACTCAATAGTTCGTTTGGCATTGTTGCGCCCGATGTTACCTGAACTGCAGCTGAAAGTAACAGCTCAGAAAGATAATCCGATTTATAACTTTATGAATATGTATTCCCTCAATTTCCAACAGTTGGAATTAAATATGAATACTTCGCCGGAAAAGGGAATACAAGTAGATGGAGGTGTGTATAAACTGCTGCGGGATACTTTCTTGTTGGATACAATCAAGATGCGTTTATGGCAAGATACCGTGGGTATTTTCTATGAAGCCGGTGTGGTAAAGAACAAGTTCAAGAAACAGGCTCCGTTCTCTGCGATGTTGAGTGGTAAATTATTGACAGGATATGCAGATGCCTTGTTGAAGTTTACTAACGAAAAAGGAAAAACAGGAATTTTGTTGGGTGGTAGTGTCCAGAAAGAAGACGAAGGTGGAGTAAGATTACATTTCTTCCCTTATGAACCTATTTTAGCCTTCAATCCATTTACTTTAAATGAGGATAATTATATTCTGATTCGCAATGAGAAGGATATTTCAGCAGACTTCTTGCTGAAAGGCCGGCAAAATGCATTCTTGCAAATTGATACACATCCGGTGGATAGTGGACTGAATGAAATACATGCAGCTTTAGGACAAGTGGACCTGCATGAAATATCGAAGGGATTTTCTGCATATATGCCGGAGTTGGAAGGTTTGCTGAATGCGGATTTCCAATATATGCCGTCTGACAGTTCTTATACGATGACTGGAGGTATAAGTATTGATTCTCTTCATTATGAAAAGAAGCGGGTAGGTGATTTATTGTTGAGTGCCGTGTATCTGCCTGTTTCGGATAAAGAACATCAAGTTGATATTCATGCCTTCCGAGATACAGAAGAGTTTATGAATTCCTTCGTTTACTATCAAAGCGGCATTAATGATAGTATTGAAGGAACAATGCAGATTACAGATTTGCCGTTAGTCATGCTGAATCCTTTTATTCCGGATGATATGGCTTCTTTGAAAGGTAAGTTGTTGGGTGAAATGAATATATCCGGAACAAGTCAGGCTCCCGATATTCGGGGATTTATGCAATTGGATTCGGCAAGTATGTTTGTTACGGCAGCCAATACGACATTGAAGTTTGATCCGCGTCAGATCGTTGTGGGTGATAATCGTATCCATTTTAATAAGTATCAGATTCTGGCGACCGGACAGAATCCGTTTGTCATAGATGGAACTGTTAATTTCTCCGATCCTTCGAATATGATTGCCGATATGACAATGACTGCCCAAAATATGCAGTTGCTCAATACAAAGCGGAATAAAGAAAGTCTGGTGTACGGTAAAATGTATGTCAACTTGAATTCAACGATAAAAGGACCGCTGAACTCTTTGATCATGCGAGGTGATTTGCATTTGTTGGGTGGAACAAATGTGACGTATGTATTGAAAGATTCTCCATTGACGGTACAAGACCGGTTATCGGGTTTGGTAACATTCACTTCGTTTGAAGAAGATACTATTTTAGGAAAGAGACCGCGGGTTTCGGCATTGCCATTGGGTGGAATGGATATGTTGATGACAATCCATATTGATCAGGCAGTACAGATTAATGCTGATTTAACTCCCGATCAATCCAGTCATGTGAATCTGGAAGGAGGAGGCGATCTTTCTTTTCAGTATACACCGATGGGTGATATGATTCTGAATGGGCGTTATACATTAAGTAGTGGAACGATCAAGTACTCGCTTCCTGTCATTCCGTTGAAAGAGTTTAATGTGCAGAACGGAAGTTATATTCAATGGAGTGGTGATCCTATGGATCCTAGTATGAATATAACGGCAACGGAGAGGATTCGGACTTCAGCAGCCTTGGATGATGGTAGTTCTCGGATGGTAAACTTTGATGTAGGAATCCAATTGACACAACGATTAGAGAATCTAGGATTAAAGTTTATCTTGGATGCTCCTGAAGATGCGGCCATACAGGAACAGTTAGCACGGATGGGTGAAGAAGAGAAGGCTAAACAGGCTGTTAGTATGTTGGTAACAGGTATGTATTTGGCGGGTAGTTCAACTACAGGGAAAGCAAATCTGAATATGGGTGCAGCATTGAATAGTTTCTTGCAGAGTGAAATCAATAATATTGTCGGAAGTGCTGCCAAGTCATTAGATATTAACTTCGGTATGGAAAGTTATGATACCAATGGTGATGGAACCAAACGGACTGATTATTCTTTCCGCTTTGCCAAACGTTTCTATAACGACCGGATTCGGATTGTGTTGGGTGGACGAATTTCTACCGGAGAGGACATTAATCAGGGACAGGCTCAGCCGTTTATCGATAATGTATCTATCGAATACCGCCTTGATCCGAGTGGAACACGTTATGTCAAACTTTTCCATAATAAAGACTATGAGAGTTTGTTGGAAGGCGAATTAACGGAGACGGGTGCCGGTATTGTTTTGCATAAGAAGATGCAATATATGCGGGAACTGTTTATTTTCAAGAGAAACAAGACAAAACCTCAGAAAGAGGAAAACAACAAGGAGAAAACAAAAGAAGATGAAAACTAACTTGTGGATAATATATATCGGCCTGATCTTTCTATCTTTGGTTTCATGCTCGGTTACGAAGCATCTGCCGGAAGATGAAGTTCTCTATACGGGTATTCGAAAGATCGAGATCATGGATCGGGATTCGACTCCTGAAGGTGACGTTACACTTGAGGAAGTCGAGGCTGCTTTGAGTTATCCTCCCAACAATGCGTTGCTGGGAAGTTCGTCTGTCCGTATTCCTTTCCCTTTTGGTTTGTGGATGTATAATGCATTGGTTAATAAGAAAGGGAAAGTTGGGCAATGGCTTTTCCGTAAACTGGCAGCCAAGCCTGTTTATATTACGAATGTCAATCCGGATGTACGAATCAAGGTGGCGGACAACTTATTGAAAGAATATGGATATTTCAATGGAAAGACTTCTTATACACTTGTTCCAAATCCGAAGGATCCGAAGCAGGCGAAGATCGATTATCAGATAAGTATGAAAGATCCTTATACGTATGATAGTATCCAATATGCACAACGTCGTCATCGGACGGATACAATTGTTATGGCAAATGCAACCCGTTCGCTGTTGAAGAAAGGAGATAACTTTAGTGTTACAGTATTGGAAGCCGAGCGTCAGCGTATCAGTACTTTATTGCGTGATAACGGATATTATTATTTCCGTCCGGAATATATCACTTATCAAGCCGATACGGTACGAACTCCTGGAAAAGTATCCTTGAAGGTCGTTTCTTCTAATAACGTACCGAGGGAAGCTTTACGCCCTTGGAACATTGGTAACATAACCGTGGCACTGAATGGTTATAATAACGAGCTGCCAACGGATACGCTGCTTTATAAAGATTTGACGATTCTGTATGAGGAAAAGTTACGGGTTCGTCCGGCTGTGCTTTACCGGAAACTGACGTTTAAACCCGGTGAACGTTATTCTAATACCAAGCAGATGGAAACTCAAACGGCTCTTTCTCGCTTGGGTATTTTTAAGTATGCGGAGATGCAATATATGCCACAAGACACAACTCGTCGTTGTAAAACCCTCGATCTGCGAATTAATACAGCGTATGATTTGCCATTGGATGGAGAGTTGGAATTTAATGTTACGACCAAAAGTAATGATCAGACGGGTCCGGGAGCTATCTTTAGTATGACCAAACGGAATGTATTTGGTGGAGGTGAATCTTGGGGTGTTCAATTGAAGGGTTCGTACGAATGGCAGACCGGTAATCGAGTAGATGGCGCCTCTTCTCTGATGAATAGTTATGAAATGGGATTGAGCAGTACTTTGACTTTGCCTCATCTGCTTTTCCCGGGTTATTTGGAACGTAATTTGAAGTATCCGTCAAGTACTACATTCCGTATCTATACGGATCAAATGAATCGGGCCAAGTTCTTCAAGATGCTTTCTTTTGGAGGAAGTGCTACACTTGACTTTCAAAGCTCGGCTACCAGTCATCATTCAGTAACGCCATTTAAGTTGACATATAATAAATTGCAACATACAACTGCAACTTTCGATTCGATTACGAATGCCAACAAGGCTCTTTATCTGAGTTTAAAGGATCAGTTTATTCCGGCGATGAGTTATACATATACATATGATGACTCTCCGCTTCAAGAGAAGAAGCATCATTTGTGGTGGCAATCGTCAGTTACCCAGTCCGGAAATATATTGAGTGGCTTTTATGCTTTGGCAGGGAAAAGCTTTAAAGAGGAAAACAAGAATTTCTTGGGTAATGTCTTTTCTCAGTTTGTAAAAGTCAGTTCGGAAATTCGTTATGACTATCTGCTGAAAAAGAATCATCATCTGGTTGGTCGTTTGTTGGTTGGTGCCATTTATGGTTATGGTAATGCCGAGAATCACTCAACGCCATATAGTGAACAATTTTATATTGGTGGAGCAAACAGTATTCGTGCATTTACGATTCGTAGTATTGGTCCGGGACGTTTTGTTCCGAATCCCGACAATAAATATGGATATATCGACCAGACAGGAGATCTTAAGTTAGAGGCAAATTTGGAATACCGTTTCCCGATCTTTGGTGATTTACACGGAGCTGCTTTCTTGGATGCCGGTAATATTTGGTTGATCCATGAAGATCCTAACCGTCCTGGCGCACAATTGAAATGGGGAAGCTTCATCAAAGATCTGGCCTTGGGAACTGGAGTAGGTGTTCGTTATGATCTTGATTTTATTGTCGTCCGCGTTGATTGTGGTATTGGTTTGCATGTCCCTTACGATACTGGAAAGAAAGGTTATTACAACATTCCTAAGTTTAAAGACGGACTCGGTTTACATTTGGCTATCGGCTATCCGTTCTAAATGTTTTTGGAAGCTCACAAAAAGAAAAGAGAAGGAATTTCTATTTCAAACTCCTTCTCTTTTCGTAGATCTATTCTTTTGTCAGTCATTTAATGCCAGAAAGTTCTTCAGTGGATTGGCATACATTTCGAGGATTTTCTTCCGCAGGAAATTCTCATCTTTATTGGGGATGACAATCTTGTCGAGCTGCTTCTGTAAATATTCTTCAAATGCTTTCTTGTCTTTCAGTCCGTAATGATCAGAGAATCGGCGTGTGCCGCTTAACAGATCATAAGCTACATAATTATTCGGATAGAAACGATAATGACGATAAATTTCTTTATCAATGATGGATGCAACAGCGGCAAACAATTCGTTCCGGTCCATGTTCGGATCTAACTGATCTAACTGATCATTGATTAGCTGACTGATTGTGAAATGAACGCGACCTTTATTATTTAAGATACCCGTTTCCATATTCAGCAAATCATCTCGCTGCGTCTTATGATATTCCGGATTATCCCGTTTCAGTTGAAATTCTTGTGCTTTCAGGTAATCGCAAGGATCAAATTCATAAGAAATAGCTACAGGAACAATATTTAATGATTTCAGGTTGCCGATAATATCTTTCCCGCCAGCCATGCAGAGCATTTTCAGCACACTGGGTTGGGTACGGTCGTTCGAATCTTTTGCACGGCCTTCCCGTTGGGCAATCCAGATAGATTCTTTGGTGTCTTTGATGGTATGATTAATGTAGGCAGAAAGTGTACCACTTACTTCCAACATTTGGCGGACAGAGACTCCTCGTTTGACAATAAAGCTGTTGTTTAACCGAACGAACGTTTTAATCCATGGACGAATCAGCAGATTATCTCCGATGGCTACTTGTGTCATTCCATAACCTACATCATACAACATGACATTCAAGAAAGACGCATCCAGTACGATATCACGGTGATTAGAAATAAACGTACAAGCCGGTTTTCCTTCTGGCAGACGGCTACGACCCGAAATGGTTAACGAAAAGGTCGTCTTTTTAGCCACTGTCATGACAGCATCATACGCCAAGGTTGACTTAAACTGTTCTTTCGTCTTGCAAGCTCGCATGGCGGTACTCAACTGGTCCCAATCTAAATCAGGTTTGACATACCGGAGCGCGTGCCTAAACTCTTCCGAAGCCAGCAGCTCTTCTATGGCCGCTTGTACTTCATCCTGGTTGAGAGGGCGAATATCCTCAAAATTTGGAGAAACTGTTCCTGTATCCATATCCTTTAGTTTATCTCGTTTTCTATTATATCATTCATCACGTCGGTAATATTTAGTCCGGCAGCCCTTACTTGTTGAGGAATGAAGCTGGTACCCGTCATACCCGGTGTTGTGTTGATTTCGAGCAGACAAGGTTCGCCGTCTGCCGGAATGATGTAATCTACACGGATCAATCCTTTGGCTCCTAACAGATCATAAATTCGCGACGTTTCACTTTGTACCTTCTTTGTCCATTCCGGAGAGATACGTGCCGGAGTTATTTCTTGTACCTGACCATTGTATTTGGCATCGAAATCAAAGAATTCGTTTGATGTTACAACTTCCGTAACAGGGAAAACTACTTCTTTGCCTTTTACTTTGTAGCATCCGCAAGTAACTTCTGTTCCTTCAATGAAGCTTTCAATTACGACTTCCTTTCCTTCGGCGAAGGCTTTGTCGATAGCGGCTGGTAAAGCCGATATTTCCTTTACTTTGGTTACTCCGAAGCTGCTGCCTCCGTCATTAGGCTTAACGAATACCGGAAGACCTAACTTAGCTTCTACTTCTTCGGCTGTGATGTTTTCGCCATGCATGAGGCGGATTGATTTTGCAATCCGTACACCGAAATTATTCAGGTAATGATTACATACATACTTGTTGAATGTCAATGCGCTCACTAACATTCCACAAGAAGAATACGGCAGTCCGATCAAGTCGAAATAACCTTGTAATCGTCCGTCCTCGCCCGGAGTTCCATGGATGGTGATATAAGCAAAATCAAAGCGTTTCTTTTCACCATTTTCAAAGAAGCTGAAATCATTTTTATCAATTGGCGTGTGTTCGCCGTTCGGCAAGCGGACTGACCATTCGTCTTTCTTTACGATGGCAATATATAAATTATATTTGTCTTTATCAATAAAAGAATAGATTCCTTCCGCACTTTTCAAAGAAATCACAATTTCAGAAGAGTCTCCTCCTGCTACAATAGCAATATTCTTTTTCATAACTCTAAGTCTTTAGTTGTTGCATATATGCGCCATTTGTCAATCAGTTCTTGCATGTCTGCAGGAATTTCTGAATCGAAAAAGAGTTCTTTACCAGTTGAAGGATGCACAAATCCCAATGTCTTGGCATGTAAAGCCTGACGAGGACAAATGGTGAAACAATTCTGCACAAATTGTTTGTATTTAGAAAATGTTGTTCCTTTTAATATTTCGTGTCCGCCATATCGCTCATCGTTGAAGAGAGTATGACCAATATGTTTCATATGTACGCGGATCTGATGGGTACGACCTGTTTCCAGCCGGCATTCTACCAGCGTGACATAGCCTAGTCGTTCTAATACCCGATAATGAGTGACGGCATGTTTTCCTTGATCTCCTTCCGGGAAAACCGTCATCTGCAACCTGTCTTTGGGACTTCGTCCGATATTCCCGACCACTGTTCCTTCATCTTCTTGGAATTGTCCCCACACGACAGCCCGATAACAGCGTTTTGTTGTGTGATGATAGAACTGTAATCCCAAATTGCTTTTGGCTTCCGGTGTTTTTGCTATCACTAATAATCCGGAAGTGTCTTTATCGATACGGTGAACCAATCCTAATCGGGGATCAGAAGGGTCGAAGTGTTGTTCATCTCGCAGATAGTAGGCAATGGCATTCAGTAATGTTCCTGAATAATTTCCATGACCCGGATGCACAACCATGCCTGCCGGTTTGTTTACTACCAGCAAGTCTGCATCTTCGTATACAATATTTAAAGGGATGTCTTGAGGGATAATTTCTGTTTCCCGGCGTGGACGATCCATTACGATTTGCACCACATCAAACGGCTTAACCCGATAATTACTTTTTACAGGTTGGCCGTTTACCCAAATACAACCGGCGTCGGCTGCTAATTGGATTCGGTTGCGTGTCGTCCCTTCTAGGCGGGCTACCAAAAACTTGTCAACGCGTAAGAGCGACTGACCTTTATCGGCCGTCACTTTAAAATGTTCATACAAACCGGGCGAAATCTCCGGAGAGGTAATGATGGCAGCCGACTCTTCGTCGTCGAGCAACATATCATCTACCTGTTCTTCATCTATTTCGTCAATAAAGTCTGCCATGATTAAAACCAATTTTCTTCTTCGCTATCCAAGGATTCGACCGGAGCCATGTTCAAACTATCCAATGCCAAGGAGTCTGACTCTTCAAATCCTCCACTAACAACTAATGTAAGGTGGGCATTTAAGGGCACATGCTGGCCTTCATCCAATATTTTCCCGTTCCATTCAACTCCGATGGCCAAATCTTTATAATCACCTGCTACATATTTTACCTCAATGGCCTTGAAGCCGATAGAAGTAAGTAGGGCATAAGCCTGCCGGAATGAAAGATCCTGTACTTCAGGAATACGTGCCATCTGGGATGTCTTCGCATTGATGGTGACGAAAACAATACGTCCTTCCTTAACTTTCGAACCCGGTGTCGGCACGATCTCAACGATAGCTCCCGGATCAACATCTTTGGAAAAAACGGAATCTATAATATTATAGCGAATACCTTTTTCGGCTAGGAATGGAGCCGCTTCTTCTATGGTCATTCCTTTTACGTCAGGAATGACAACAGCTTCATTGTGACGGGTATATATATCCAGCCATACCAATGTGCCGTAGATTAATCCCCATAAGATTAAAACTGCCAAAAGCAGACTAATCACAAAAGGATTCTTTAATATCTTAATAAAGCGATTATTCATATTTTGATCTTCCTTTTGATACAAAGTTCAAAGGTAGGTATAAAAACAAAGAAAGTAAAGGCTTTTGATGAAAAAAACCTTTACTTTCCTTATAGCTTTACAAACAGGATTGATTATCCGTTGTATTCGTCAGATACAGTCAGTTTTGCTCTACCTTTTGCACGACGAGCTGCTAATACACGACGACCGTTAGCGGTAGCCATTCTTGAACGGAATCCGTGTTTGTTCTTTCTTTTTCTGTTAGATGGTTGGAATGTTCTTTTCATTTCTCTATATGATTTTATTTATTATTATTCGCATACTTATTCGGGCTGCAAAGATAGGTTCTTTTTTTGAATAAACAAACAGATGACTGTATTTTATTGTTTATTTATCATCTAAGAACTTTCCAATACGGTCTTCCTCTTCTTATTTTGCAGCTGGCCGACTGTTAATACAGGCCACCTTTGTATAAGTTGTCGAAGTTGGAATGGGATCCTTCTACCAGTTTGGCTTCTTCTCCTTCCGGATTCAATTCAATTGATTTCTTCAGGTCTTCAAAAGCACCAGCTTTGTCGCCTTTCAAGTTTTTGGCTCGCCCTCTTTCCGAATAGAACTTTCCTTGATCCGGAGCATTTTCAATGGCTTCATCGAAAAAGGCGATCGCTTCATCCAACTTGTTTTGGGTTATCAGAAGTCTGCCGATTAATAGAGTTGCCTCTTCATTAAAAGGATTCAGTTCCAATACCTGATGAAAATCGGCATCAGCTTGTTCGATTTCTCCCATCATGGCATGGATTCTACCTTTTAGCAGATACGCCATATCTTCTTCCGGATTCAGTTCGATCACTTTCTGAATATCTTCCAGGGCCTCCGTACCTTGTTGCATTTTCAGCAGGATTTCGGCTCGCAGTTGGTACGCATCCGCAAAATCTTCACGTAAGGTTACGGCTCGTGTCAGGTCGGCGATCGCACCCAACAAATCGTTTGTTACGTGTTTGGCTCTTGCCATCAAGTAGAAAGCTGTTGCATTTTCCGGCTGAATTGCAATGATTGCCTGACAATCGGGGATAACTTCAGTATCTTTTTCAAGCATAAAAAGAACCTGAATACGTGTTAATAAGGTGTCTACGTCATTGGGCTTTAATTCCCGCATCTTATCCAATACGGTTAAAGCCTCTTCCGGCTTTCCGGAAGCAACGTAGGCCGCTACCAGAAACGAACGTGTTTCAAAGTCTTCCTGAATATTTAATGCTTCTTCAAAACAGCGAATGGCGTAAGCTAATTTATGAATCTTTTGTGCGCGTACTCCATCGTATTTTAATATATCAAAATTTTTCTCTTCAATTTTCCGACCTCCTTCGTTTGCCGGTTCTTTAGGTTGTGAAGAAAATAATGATTTAAAAAAGCCCATAATCTTTGTTCTTATAATATATTCGTTGCAAAAATAAAGAAAACAACCTAATAAACAAATATTCTACTTTATTTGAGGCGCTTTTTTTGACAGTTTCGTTTTGATAGAAAGATCGTTACTTTTCAGGGCTGACGCATTACAAACTTCCAGACCTTTTAAAAAGTATTTATCTTTAGAGAGTCAAAGGGATAATAATAAAAATCAAAGAAGTAATGGAAATATTTTCTAT
>NZ_JAKZMM010000026.1 GCF_022809355.1 Parabacteroides faecalis
ATGGCAGGATGGAATTCTGATTTCCTCGTAGAACTACTTGATGCAGACTGGAATCCTCCTTGTAATAAAATAGATTCCAGTAAAAAATGATTGTAATGCGTCAGCCCTGTTTATATCTTATCTATTAATTGATTCACTAATGTGAATTAATTAATTCACAATTATGATTTAATTAATTTACCAATATGAATTGATTGCATCACACTAGTGAATTAAATAATATATAACTATTTTTTCAAGAGTTATATACGAGGTTAACATTAATTCTAATCTGTTTTTCAATAGATTAGACACTTGTATATTTATTCGCAAACCACAAGTGTATAGGCTTATTTTTGTCTCAAAACAAAAAATTTCCTCCTATCACCCGTTGAAGTTCCTCCAAAAACTGTGCGGCATGAGCTCCGTCCATTTGTGTATGATGGAACTGGAAAGAAACAGTCAGGTATTTTCGGAAAAAACGTTGTTTGAATCTTCCCCATATCAGGAACGGATTATTGAATATACCGCTATACATGCCTACTGCTCCATCTATCTCGTAGTGTACGAGTGCTGAGGTGCCGATCACCATGCTCTCCGTCAAATCATGGTTTCGGCAGGTTTCAGCCACTTGCCTGGTCAGCCGGATATAGTCATGATTGAATTGAATCAGATCTGCCGAAAAAGGAATGTCGCAGGAACTTATTTCCCCTATTCTATTGGCCACAATTGTATTCACGGCAATTGTATCATACTGAATCAGCTTGTCGCCGACCGGGAGCTGATAGAATTCTCTGATGCCAGAAGCAGCCTTGCCGATGCACCAGCACATCAGCATATTCAGTTTCAGCCCTTTTCTTTTACTGGTTCTTACAAGGTTTGTCACATCAAGCGTTCTGAAAAACGTGACCATCGGCATAGGAGCCTGCATCCACATTTCGTAGGCATAGGCACGTGTTGTCGTTGCGGGATTTACTTCTTTCTTCATTTCTGTATCTCTTAAATCAAAGAAGCAAAAATAAAGCGAAGCTGTAACGAAAGATAGAACAAATGAGACATTATACGGGTGAAGTAAACAAATCGGAATACGGTTTGCATACGGTAGCCAGCGACAAAGGAGTATATCCGCTGAGTTTCCTGAATTCCCGGATGAAATGCGACTGGTCCGAATAACCGCACTGATAAGCTATCTGGGCCTGACTGATGTTTCCGGCCGAGCACTGCATAAGTCTAAGTGATTTCTGGAAACGCACAAGTCGCGCATACTCTTTCGGATTCATCCCGACAGCTGCAAGGAACAGGCGTTCAAACTGCTTCTTGCCCAGACAGGCGATGGATGCCAGTTCGGAAACCGGCCTATTGGGAGTAACATACATTTGACGGACAACTGCCGCAATCCGATCCATATCCACCTCACGTTTGGAAGCAAAGTTAATCGCTACCTGTGATAGCAGCCACTGTTCGATAAGACTTATACAAGAATCATTCTCTTCACATGCCAGGACACGGGCGGCAAGATCATTCAGAGTTTTATTCTCCAGCCCATAACCAGACACTTCCGTATTGTAGAACAAAGAGATGGGAACATGAAGGAAGGCACTCATGGCATAAGGATGAAACACGACCACGATCATTTCCACGCTCTCTTCTGCCTTGATATGCGACGAAAAATTCACCTGTCCGCTAATAGTCAACCTGTCCTGCCTCGTACCCAACTCCGGAATCAACAGAGCAGCTCGTTTATGGAATATAATCTGAGGGCAACCGATTGGGAAAGTATAAGTCTCAATCGGCTGATCACTCTTAAACACCCAATAATACCTCACATAATCCCGCAACAGTGGGCTGGGCTTATAAAATCTGAATCCGTCTGTCATCGTTCCACAAGAGTTCGCTTTTCGGAAATTCAAAGATACATAGTTTTAGGAGAATCATGCAGAATATAATTGGAGATATTTCGTTACTTTTGAAATCGAAAACAGAAACAGCATGAATCTGCGAATCCATCTTACGGGGAAGCCAACATTGTAAAATGCAAATTGAAACAACAAACAATGGAAATACATAATTTACTAGATGTCAAATCAAGAACCGAACTACGTGAATGGCTAATGCAGAACCATAAAACGGAGAAAGAATGCTGGGTAGTCGTGAAACGTGGAAGACCTACTGATAACAATACTTTCTGGTACATTGACGCAGTAGAAGAGGCCCTGTGTTTCGGCTGGATAGACAGCACCACAAAGAAAATAGCAGCAGACGTAACAGCCCAGAAACTTTGTCCACGAAAGCCGCGAAGCAACTGGTCCGAACTCAACAAAGAGAGATGCCGTAGAATGGAACGGTTAGGACTGATGACAGATGCAGGAAGAGCCGTTCTGCCGGATATGTCGCCTAATGGTTTTATCATAGACAAGGACATATTACAAAGGCTACAATCCGATCCGGTAGTGTGGAACAACTTCTGCCAATTCCCCGATTTATATAAGCGAATCAGAATTGACACCATTCAAATCAAGAAGAATCAGCCCGAACTTTTTGAAAGTCGCCTGAATAAATTCATAGAAAATACCCGAAAAGGGCTCCTTTACGGAGAATGGAACGATAACGGAAGATTATAAAAATACAGAAAGCTTTCATCTATCTCTATTTTTACTACCTTTGCCGTATACAGATTAAAAAAACAAAGATTGTTCAACCCTATGAAATGGCAAGTGTGCATATAGCTACGCATTATAAATAGCATTCTCAATCAACGCTATTATTAATATACAGGCTTATTGAATAGGTCCGTATCTTTTTATTTTGCCATTAAATCAAATTATCACATTGCAAATAAGTTTACGTCATCGGTTACAGAACTTGTTGCATTTAATCATGTTGAACAATGAATTATACATATAAAAGCATATGGCTCATCAACTTTCCGGTTATGATGAGTATCCTGATCGAACAACTTATTAATATAACTGACGCTATCTTCTTAGGTCATGTAGGCGAAATAGAACTAGGGGCTTCTGCGCTAGCCGGAATCTGGTATCTAACCATTTATATGCTCGGCTTCGGATTCAGTCTGGGCTTGCAGGTTGTCATTGCACGGCGTAATGGCGAACAGCATTATCCGGAAACAGGCAAGACATTCTTCCAGGGATTACTTTTCCTGTCAGGACTGGCCATTCTGTTGTGCACTATTTCGAAAGTATTCTCACCTGTGATTCTCATCAAACTAATTGCATCAGAGAAAGTATATTCTGCTGTCATCGACTATTTGGATTGGCGCATTTGGGGATTGATGTTTTCCTTCCCATTTCTTGCCTTACGTTCTTTTCTGGTTGGTATTACACTTACAAAGCCCTTGAACAAAGCTGCGCTTACTGCCGTATTGGTCAATATACCATGCAATTGGCTTCTCATATTTCATTTCGATCTGGGAATAGCCGGTGCCGCAATAGCGTCATCTTTTTCCGAATTATGCTCATTGATAATATTGTCTATCCATGTTTTACGAAAAATGGACAGACAAGTTTATGGCCTGAATTGGCAATTTGATAAAGGCATATTGTACCATGTCTGCCGTGTATCAATCTGGAGCATGTTCAATCAGTTTATTGGTGTAGCCTCATGGTTTGCCTTCTTCGTAGCCATTGAGCATTTGGGCGAGTTGGAACTGGCAGCGACAAATGTCATACGCAGCATATCCACCTTGTTTTTCGTCATTGTCAATTCATTGGCAGCAACTACCGGCTCATTGGTAAGTAATCTGTTGGGAGCAGGACAACAGAATCAGGTTATCCCGTTATGTAACCGGGTTATCCGTCTGGGATATGCTGTGGGATTCCCACTTATTATCCTTTCTATAATCTGTTTCAATCCGCTTTTCAATATTTATTCGGGTAATGAGAGCCTGCTACAAATAGCACAACTGCCATTTACAGTAGCCCTGTTGAATTATGCATTTGCCTTACCGGGTTATGTATATATGAATGCCGTAACCGGAACAGGTAACACACGTACCACTTTCATGTTCCAGGCAGTAACCATTATTGCCTATCTGATTTATTTATGGACGATAAGCAATTTCAGCACATCTCTGTCTGTATATTGGACAGCTGAATACTTATATGTGATATTGCTTGGAGTGCTCTCTGTTATCTATCTCAAAAACAGGAAATATTAAAAGGTTAAATTCAATATATCCAGTCTGCAACCTGTTGAACACTGTATCTTGAATCTGCATATCCAATAATATTGGACAACATCCGGCTACAGTGGGCAGGCTTTGTTGTATTTAATAAAATCGTATCTTTGTATGTAAGAAAACGATATATAAAGATCAATCAACATATGGTGCAAATTCTAGTAATAGACGATGAAGAACCTATTCGTAAATTATTAGCTCGAATAATAGAATTAGAAGGTTATAAAGTATCAACAGCAAGCTGTTGTAGCGAAGCATTGCAACAACTGCGCAAACAACAATATGACGTTATTCTTTGTGATGTGTTTTTGCCCGATGGTAATGGTATAGATTTCATTTTTGATATAAAAAAATATTCCAATGATTCGGCAATCATATTATTAACGGCACATGGAAATATTCAAGATGGCGTACAGGCAATCAAGAATGGAGCATTTGACTACATTACCAAAGGAGATGATAACCGAAAGATTATTCCTACTATAAATCGCGCTGTTGACGAAACGGAGAAAAAGAAAGGGAAAAAGCCAGCCTCTGTTGCCTATTCCTTTGATTCTATTGTTGGAAAGTCAAAAGAGCTAAAACAGGCCATAACACTGGCACAGAAAGTCTCTACGACGGATGCCGCTGTATTACTAACCGGAGAAACAGGTACAGGGAAAGAAGTTTTTGCCCATGCGATCCATCAAGCCAGTCAAAGAGCTGCGCAACCTATTGTAGATATTAACTGCTCGGCTTTCAGTAAAGACTTGCTGGAAAGTGAGTTGTTCGGCTATAAGGCAGGAGCTTTTACTGGTGCATTAAAGGATAAAAAAGGACTATTTGAAGTAGCCAACCATGGAACTATCTTTTTAGACGAAATCGGAGAAATGGCCTATGATTTGCAGGCCCGGCTTTTGCGTGTCCTGGAAACCGGAGAGTATATAAAAATAGGTGACACCAAACCTACTAAAGTGGATGTCAGGATTATATCAGCCACAAACAGGGATTTAAAGAAAGAAATAGAGAATGGTAACTTTCGTGAAGATTTATATTTCCGTTTATCCGTTTTTCAGATAAACTTGCCTCCGTTACGAGACCGAAAAGAAGATATTGAAAGTCTGTCATATATGTTCCTGGATAAATTTGCTGCTCAACTAAAGAAGAAAATTACTGGAATCACTCCGGATGTGCTCAATATATTAAAAAATGCAGAGTGGAAAGGAAATGTTCGGGAACTTAGGAATGTCATAGAAAGATGTTCGATTGTATGCGAAGATCAAATAACATTCGAAGATTTGCCTTTGGATTTGCAAAGACGAAAATCAGAGGTTGCACCGATGAAAGACAGTTTTGAACTGGCTGAAATCGAGCGAATGCATATTATCAAAGTGCTGCAATACACCAATGGCAATAAAACAGAAACGGCACGTCTATTAAAAATAGGATTGGCAACTCTTTATCGCAAGATTGAAACATATAAAATAAGTATATGATACGAAAATAACCGTTTATAAGCACACCTGTTAATTGCTTATAAACGGTTTCATACAGCGATAAGATCAGATAAAGCTGATTATGATTTCAAACGTAATGTAAAACAACTTCCTTTTCCAACTTCACTTTCTACAGTTAAAGTGCCACCATGAGCCTCAACAAAATCCTTCGAAATGGATAATCCCAATCCGCTTCCTTGAACTTTTGTACCGGGTACCCGGAAATAATGATCAAAAATACTCTGATGATAACGAGGATCTATGCCTTTACCGAAATCACGAACATACATTTCAATATAATTATCATCCGTCTGACGGACACCAATAATAATACGGCCATTTTCAGGAGAATAACGGATTGCGTTCGAGAGTAAATTAGTCAAGACCCAAGCAATTTTCTCACTGTCAACAAATAATTTACCTATTTTATTTTCCGGATACTGTACTTCGATTTGTATGTTGAACTTTTCAGCTTGTACCCGATTGGCTTTGATGGCATATTCAATCAATTCGATGGGTTTTGTAATACGGGGTTTAAGCTGCAGCTTACCAGACTCTACTTGTGTCATATTAAGCAGTTCGCCGGTGATATTCAGCAAACGCTCACTATTATCCTGAATACTTTGCGCCAATTCTTTCTGTTCATCATTCAAGTCTCCAATCCGACTGTCCTCGAGTAACTGTAAACTCATCATGATGGCAGAAATAGGTGTTTTCAACTCGTGTGATATGGTCGAAATGAAAGTGGTCTTGGCAGAATCCAGTTCCTTGAACTCCGTGATATTCTTAAGCATAATAACGTATCCCTCGTTCATAGAACCGGAGTTATTATTCCCGGACTTCTTAATCTGCATATATTTCATCTGGAAATAACTTTCCTTATTGTCAGCATATATTTTTAGAGGTTCCGTTTTACTGACTTTATTGTCTTTTTGTGAGTCCATCAGTTCACGTATGAGCCTTCTCAGCAAATCATTTCTCATAGAAATATCCTGAGCTGGTTTTTGTAAGGCCTCTTCGCGCTTTAAATTAAGGACATTCAAAGCTTCATCATTTATAAACAAAATGGTTAACTCATTATCCAAGCCTATAATAGGTTCTTTCACACTATTGATAATGGTTTCCATATAATTCTTCGCTGCCTTTATTTGTGCCAGTGTACTTGAATGATAATCAGACAACCGCTTAGCCATTCTATTGAAGTTTTCAGAAACTTCTGCAAATTCATGGCTTTCCAGATTTAATCTACAATCATAATTATGATTGGCTATATCTTTTATTCCGTCGATAATCTTTTTGATCGGTTTATTAAAATAAGAAGGAAGGATTGTCAGCATGAAAATACCAATCACAATACAAAAGCCTCCAATAGTAGAGATCCAAAGCAGTGCGCGTTGTAATCCAGGACCTGCAGCAGGACTATTAGGTTCTGTTGCTGTCAGAATCTGTAAGTTTACAATAGAAAGTGAGACCAGAAGTACAATCATAGCCACAAGTACTCCTATTGCCAGGGTCAATTTTGTCTTAATATTCATAACACATTTTTTTATTGCGGAAAGATAATCAATTTTATATCCATTGCTGAAAGATTCTTAAGAAAATATCCATAGCGATGTATTTTAAAAATCTTACTCCAATTTAAAGTCGGTTGCCCAATACAAACGGTTGTAATATGCCGTTCATGACATACATCAATAATAGCCTGTATAATATCAGGTGAAGCAACTTGTATCAATTCACCACCCAGTTCAGTCACCAGTTTAAAATGGTTGAGTAAATGCCTCTGGACAGACAAATTGATCCTATCAGGACTTTCAGAAGGCGTCTGAACATATAGAGCCATAAAATCGGTATTATATCGGGAAGCAAGCCGTGCGGTACGGCGTATGATATGTCTCGGGGTTTTCGCGTTACTGCTTATGCAAGCAAGGTATAATTCCCGGTGAACCGCTTTTTCTTCGGGGATTACTTCCGTCTCAACTTTCTTTTCAACCCTAAATGCCACTTCCTTAAGAGCCAATTCCCGTAATTGAAGTATATTTTCCGTCTTGAAGAAATTACTGAGGGCAGTTTGTATTTTCTCCGTTTTATATATTTTCCCGGCTTTCAAGCGATTGATAAGTTCCTCAGCCGTCAGATCAATATTCACAACCTCATCTGCTTCCTCTAACACCTTATCAGGAATGCGTTCCTTCACTTCAATCCCGGCTATGCCTTTAATATCTTCATTCAGACTTTCAATATGTTGAATATTAACAGCCGATATAACATTAATACCGGCCTCTAAAAGATCCATTACATCTTGCCAGCGCTTTTCATTTCGGCAACCGTCAACGTTGGTATGTGCAAGTTCATCAACGATTACCAGCTCTGGATGCAACTGAAGGATGGCGTCCAAATCCATTTCCTCCAGTTCTTTCCCTTTGTAAAATATCTTCTTACGAGGAATAACAGGTAATCCTTTTAGCTGCGCTTCTGTGCCTGCCCGTCCATGCGTCTCAACATAACCAATCTGTACGTCAATACCGTTGTCCAACATTTCATGTGCTTCTTGCAACATCTTGTATGTCTTACCCACACCGGCAATCATTCCGATATAGATCTTAAAAACACCTCGTTGTGAGCGTTTTATCAGATTTAAGAAATGACGTACACTTTCTTCTCTATTTGCCATTATTTATATACATTTATTTCCAGTACTGTCAAGTTCATGAATCAGTCTATAGTCGGATTCGCTTCTTCCAGAGCCACATTCAGTTTTAATACATTAATTTTTGCAGGGCCGAATAAGCCGAACAAAGGTTTTTCTACCATTTTATCGACAATGGCTTTCACATCAGATTCACTCATTCCTCTGGCCTCTGCAACACGTTTTACCTGTATATACGCACATTCAGGTGTTATGTCAGGATCAAGACCAGAAGCACTTGCTGTAACCATTTCGGCAGGAACATCTTCGCGTTTCAAATACGGATGATGAACCAGAAATGTATCAATTCTTGCTTCTACCTCAGCAAGATATTCCTCATTAGTTACTCCCTTATTGCTACCGGCTGAACTTGTACCGTCATAGCCGGAACCGGCACATGAAGGTCTACTCCAGAAGAATACATCTTTAGTGAAGACTTGTCCGACATTTGCTACACCTACAACTTTACCGTTGAGTTTTACCGTTTCAGCATTTCCTCCTTCACCAGGAGCTGCCAATTGTGCGAAAATCCATAATACCAATATATAACATACCGAAAAGAATACACAAAACACCCATGTAATTCGGATTGATCTCATCAAATTTTTCATAACTGTCTTTTTTGTTTTTATTATTAGAAGAATAGTCCTACGAATAAATCTATAAGTTTGATACCCACGAAAGGTACAATAATACCACCCACGCCATAGATCAGCAGATTTCTGCGAAGCAAAGCACTGGCTCCGATCGGTTTGTATTCAACGCCTTTAAGAGCTAACGGTATCAGAACAGGTATGATTATAGCATTGAATATGATTGCCGAAAGAATAGCACTTTCAGGACTATGCAAACCCATAATGTTAAGAGCCGCAAGCTGTGGAACAGAAACCATAAACAATGCAGGGATTATCGCAAAGTATTTGGCAACATCGTTGGCAATAGAGAATGTGGTCAGCGTACCACGAGTCATAAGCAACTGTTTACCTATTTCTACAATCTCGATAAGTTTTGTCGGATCGTTGTCAAGGTCAACCATGTTGCCGGCTTCCTTTGCGGCCTGAGTACCACTATTCATGGCTACACCCACATTAGCCTGTGCTAGAGCCGGTGCATCATTTGTTCCGTCCCCCATCATAGCAACCAGCTTACCGGCTGCCTGTTCCTTCTTAATGTAATTCATCTTATCTTCCGGTTTGGCTTCCGCAATAAAATCATCTACTCCGGCTTTCTCAGCAATATACTTTGCAGTCAATGGATTATCACCCGTAACCATTACTGTCTTTACACCCATCTTACGCAAACGTTCAAAACGTTCCTCTATGCCCGGCTTGATAATATCTTGTAACTCGATCACTCCGGCTATTTCCTTATTGATGCATACTACCAATGGAGTTCCACCGTTGCTGGTAATTCGCCTGATGATTTCCTCAGTTTCTTTGGGAAACTCATTCCCGGCTTCGCTTACTATATTACGAATTGCGTCAAAAGCTCCTTTCCGGATTTGAGTACCATCCTTTAAGTTTATTCCTGAACATTTCGTCTCAGCCGTAAATTTGATCATGTGAGCTCCTTCCGTGTTTAAGTTATGCATGCGCAATCCTTGTTCACGTCCTAACTCTATAATAGATTTTCCCTCCGGTGTATCATCAGAGACAGAAGACAGCATACACGCTTCTATAAAATTACGTTTGTCGAGGCCTGCTACCGGATAAAAATCCGTTGCCTTGCGATTACCGATTGTTATGGTTCCAGTCTTGTCTAAAAGAAGTGTATCTACATCGCCCGCTGTTTCAACAGCTTTACCAGATTTAGTAATTACATTGGCACGTAATGCCCGATCCATTCCGGCTATACCAATGGCAGAAAGCAAACCACCAATCGTAGTGGGAATCAAACACACGAAAAGAGAAAGAAAGGCAGCAATAGTAATGACGGTATTGGAATAGTCGGCCATCGGTTTAAGCGTGATACAAACCACAAGGAACACCAACGTAAATACGGCCAAAAGAATGGTAAGAGCAATCTCATTCGGTGTTTTCTGACGACTTGCCCCTTCTACCAATGCGATCATCTTATCCAGAAAGCTTTCTCCAGGTTGAGTGGTTACAACTACCTTAATATGATCTGAAAGGACTTTAGTACCGCCTGTCACAGAGCTCTTGTCGCCGCCAGCTTCACGAATTACAGGAGCCGATTCGCCCGTGATGGCACTTTCATCAATGGATGCCAGACCTTCTATGATCTCACCGTCAGCAGGAATGACATCACCTGCTTCACATACAAATACGTCTCCTTTTTTAAGCTGTGAACTGCTCACCGTCTTTACTTTATCGTTTACAATAAGTTTTGCGGGAGTCTCCTCACGGGTCTTACGCAAACTGTCAGCCTGAGCTTTGCCTCTGGCTTCAGCTATTGCTTCTGCAAAGTTGGCGAACAACAACGTAAGGAAAAGGATTATAAATACCCACAGGTTATAAACGAACGAACCTTGCGATGTGCTGAATGCTGAATAAACCGTTACAAACAACATAATCCATGTTGAAACTTCAACTGTAAACATGATAGGATTCTTTATCATGATTTTCGGATTCAGCTTTACCAATGACTGTTTCAAGCTTTCTATAACCTGATCCTTTTGAAACAGTGATGTATCTTGATTTTTTGAATTCATATCTTGATTTTTTTATTTATTACAATGAAAAATGTTCTGCTAGTGTACTTAATGCCTGTGCAGGGAAGAATGACAATGCTGCGACGATAAATATAACAGCAAAGGTCATCACTCCGAATGTTACAGTATCTGTTTGAAGAGTTCCGGCGCTTTCCGGTATATATTTCTTTTGTGCCAAAAGTCCTGCGATCGCAACTTGTCCGATGATAGGTATGAAGCGACTTAATATCAATACAATACCACATGATACATTCCAGAACCAGGTGTTGTCACCAAGTCCTTCGAAACCTGAACCATTGTTGGCAGCACATGAAGTAAACTCATATAACATTTCTCCAAGTCCATGAAAACCTGAATTGTTCAGCCATCCACCTTCACTTTCTACAAATGCAGATACATGAACATAGAGATATGTAGCAAGAGCTGTACCGACAAGTATGACAAACGGATGAAGCAGTGCTACTATTGAAGCGATCTTCATTTCTCTGGCTTCGACTTTGTGACACATAAATTCCGGTGTACGTCCAACCATCAATCCACTGATGAAAACAGTTATAATAATGAATGTAAAGTAATTCATCCAACCGACTCCAACACCGCCAAACCATGTATTAATTTGCATATTAAGCATTTCTATCATACCGGAAAGAGGCATTGTGGAATCGTGCATGCCGTTTACAGAACCATTAGATGTAACGGTCGTGACCACACTCCAAAGACCTGTTGCCCCAGCACCAAGGCGCACTTCCTTTCCTTCCATCGCTCCACCATCCTGAGCTATACCCATTGCGTCAATTCGTGGATTACCACCCATTTCCTGAGATACATTGATACATACCCCTATAAGGAAAGCAGCCTGCATAACACCATATATACTATATCCCAATCTCTTACGGTTTACATAGAAACCAAATGCAAATACCATTGCCATAGGGATCATCAGAATGGAGCAGCATTCAGTCATGTTAGACAAATAGGTAGGATTTTCCAACGGATGGGAAGAGTTCACACCATAATATCCACCACCGTTAGTACCTAACTGTTTGATGGGAACAATAGCTGCAGCAGGTCCTTGTGATATACTCTGAGGATTACCTTCAAGAGTAGTTATTTCCATCTTGCCATCAAATCCCATAGGTATTCCTTGTGTAATAAGTATAAAACCAACCACAAGTGATAACGGAAGAAGGATACGTGTACAACTCAGCACAAGATACTTCCAGAAGTTTCCAATAGTTTGAGTTGTTTTTTCGCCAAGAGCTTTCATGATACCAGCCATAGCAGCCATACCAGTAGCTGCTGTAATAAACTGGAACAACATGATGACAAACAATTGTGTGAAATAAGTAAGACCGGTTTCACCGCTATAATGTTGTTCATTACAGTTTACCATAAAAGAAATACAAGTATTGAAAGCCTGATGTACGGTCTGACCGATATTCCCATCCGGATTCAGAGGTAAGTAACCTTGCATAACAAGCAGAATCATACCCCATACAAACCAGAATGCATTTACAACAAGCAAAGCCCTCAGAAACTGTTTCCAGTTCATTTCTTCTTCCGGATTGATTCCTGAAAGTCGGAAGATTAAATTTTCTAGCGGCTTCATAAAATCACTCCAGACCTTTTTCCCTTTATAAACCTTAGCAATATATTTTCCTAACGGATAGCTTAATACCATCATTAGAACGATTTGTGCTATGACACCTAATAGTTCTGTATTCATACTTTAATTATTTTTTAGCAGATAGCCTTAATACATTGTCAACTCACTTACTTAGAACTTTTCCGGCTTAACCAGGACATACATTAAATAGCCAAACATAATCAGGCCTACAATAAATAATACTGTGTACATCGATATTTCCTCCTTTTCATTTTAAATGTTTTCAAACCAATCAATACATCTCTCGAATAATCCAAAGCAGCTCATGCCTATTAGCAGGCAGACTACAAAACCAATTGTAAATAGTTCCATATTTTTATGTTTTAAAATTCATCTTTACTTATACAATTGGTATGCCAGAAAAGGAATAAAGAATATAATCGATTGAATATAAAAGCAATAGAAGTATCCAGTTTACTTCCAATGCTATTTTAACTTTCTCAATTTGATAAACTGATATTATTATTGTGAGATGATCTATCTGAAAACGGTTAAACTCTATCGGAAGGAAATCATTCCATGAAAACAGTATAAATAATGCTAAAAGCAGGAGTAGATAAATATATAAATTTCAATACGGACGGAAATGGCGGAGCAGAGCCAATCATGTGAATGTCACTACTGGGTAAAAAGAAAGCCGACGGAAAGTGTGGTAAGAACTTTCCGACGGCTGTGAATATTGTTGGGAAGCAATCAATGTCTATCAATAAAGAAAAGATCACACCTTAAAACTCCAGGACTTTATCGATCTTCAATATTCGACCGGTTTCTCCATCCACCAGCTTATACTGTATCTGTCGGGTTCCGCCAGTCGGATTGGCATTACTGTCTCCGTCTTTATAGATGGGAAAACGCTGACAAAATGTATTTTCCACAATGGCCATCTCATCATGGCCCATATAACCTTTGTTTACTTCGTTGTTTTCCGAGATTTCGGGCAAATATACTTGGCTCACTGACTTTCCGTTGTTAACAGAGTATCCGATAAATTTCCCGTAACTTCCGCTACCATCCGAAGTCAGATAGACAAACACTTCCGGATAACTGTCTATATTCAAGTCTCCTATTTCGGCATTGACAACTGTATATCCGGTAATATCATGATACAAGGTCTCGTTGGATATACTCAATCCGGAAGGTTGAATCACAAGACTGTCTCCTTTCACACTCACTTTAAAGGAAATCTTACTTCCGGGATATGTCAATTCCGTGTTGAAACCGGTTTCCTGTCTGGTTACACTGCTTTCTTCTTTTGCTGATACTTCAGAAACATCGCTTTTCTCATTCTTGCTGAATGAACAAGACATCAACAAGGCACATAATACAAAAGAACTTATTTTCTTCATGACTTTCTTGTTTATAATTGTAATCTATTTTTATCAAGCTTCTATGTTATTACATATTTGCTGGATTTCATGAATAAGTCTTGATACATGAAACCCGTCACAAACAAACTACATTTTTAGAGAACAAAATATTTCTCCATCATTCCTTTAAGCTGATCCGACGATAGATTGACTATTCCTATTGATTCTATAAGTGAAAACTCCTCCTTGTTTTTACCTATAACAAACTTGCGTTCCTGACCACTTACTTTCTACAAAACAAAACTATGCAAATCCTTTGAATAAAACTAATTTTTCCGGTAAAACTTTGATCAACCAATGATTAGAACTGATTACCGAAAACTTCTATATGTGGTCGTCTCTTTAATTCTGGACTCACTTATGGAGTAAAACTGACAATAGGCAGATTTGCTTTATCAGGTAAAATAAATTATCTTTGGTGGAGTTTGAATGCATTAATTGACTACGGTTATGATAAAAATATATGGAATGGACACATGTCCGGATTGTACGTATGTGGAAGAACAAGTGAAAGATAATAACCAGTACGAAGTAATTGATATCGGTCGGCACGTAAGAGATCTGAAGGCTTTTCTGAAACTCCGGGACCATCATCCGGCTTTTGATGAAGCCAAACGTATCGGAGCTGCCGGCATTCCTTGTTTTGTACTCGATGACGGCACAGTAACACTGAATCCTGAAGACGCGGGGTTGCATTCACGCCCCATCGGCGAAGGAACGACATGCAGTATTGACGGAAGCGGTTGTTGATGATGGCACAAAAGATTCTTTTTCTTCATGGCTTCTTTGCATCGGGTGCCTGCGTTCCGGCTCTTGCCCTGAAAGACTACTTCAACGGTAAAGCTACAGTTCTGACTCCGGACTTACCTCTGCACCCACAGGAAGCTCTCGACTTTATCCGGAGATTATGCGAACAAGAAAAACCGGATATCTTGGTAGGAAACAGCAACGGTTCGTTTCTGGCGCAGATAGTGGCTGCCCAAAACAAGATTCCTGCCTTGCTAGGAAATCCGTATTTCGAGATGACTCGCTTCCTTATCGAACGTATCGGTTCGCATGAATACAAGTCCCCAAGGGCTAATGGAAACCAACAGCTTGTCATCGACCAGGCATTGATTGACGAATTTGCCGGGCTTCAACAGCATCAGTGGGATTATTGCCAAACAGCCAGTCAGGAAAACATTTGGGGTATATTTGGAGAGAATGATCACCTGGCGCACTTTGAGCCTTTATTCCTGAAGCATTACAAATATGCTTATCATTTCCCGGGTGGTCACACACCAACAGCTGAAGAAGTGCGGACGTATTATGCTCCGCTGGCCGAAAAGTTATTGGCGTATAATGGAATTTCCATCTAATCGTTCATGGAGTTAACTTACACATCCGGCTCATTTTGCTTCATTCCTTATGTACATCCAGCCAATTGGTGACGGGTGTTCCAATCAACAGATCGGTCACACCAACGGTTTTCCCAATCAGATAGGCAGATATAATGGTTCCCAGTCCAATGCCAACGACCTTGTGTACAAGAATAAGTCCCGACAATAGGGTAAACAAGACCAAAGAGATATCGAAGCGGATACGTAAATAAGAAAAGGGCTTACGTAATACATGACACAATGTTTCTACAATGGCATTGCCGGGATCTAAAATCAGATTTGCCTTTGTCATGGCATAAACTCCGACACCTGTAAGGATATTGGACAGGATCAACAGGAAAAGACCCGACAAAAACTTCGGATTCATCACCGGAACAAGCAGGTCGTAGATGTCGATAAAAAGTCCGACAAGAAAAGCCATAGGAATCTGTAGCAGTAACTTATAAGATAAAGACTTCAGGAGAATGGCCTGAGCAGTGATAAAGATTATATATAAGATGAAGTTGGCCGTTCCGAATGAGATGTGCAAAAAGGTGGAGTATGAATAGGCTACCGAACTGATCGCTGCCACACCCAGATTGGTTCGGGTACTCAATAAGATTCCAACTGACATGATATTCATTCCCAACAAATATAATATCGCTTGCCTCTCTCCGATCTTTCCACCTAACATAAATCCTCCTTCACTTAAAAGAAAACCGACTGGTACAACCGAAGCTTTCCTCGTTATAACCAATCAGCACGCAAATATATTCAATTATTCGACAAATTAATTGTGTTCTTTACTTTTATTCAAATTCTCCCTATATTTCTTGTCTGCCGTGCCTTAACTCCATATAAATCCATCTCGATCTCAAACTACAACCCAACAGTTGGTATTGACATTTTGTCAAATTACCCCTTTCATTTTTGCGTTATTTGAACCAGACTGCGAGACTGATTACAAATAAGCGACGCACAGAGAGTTAAGGTTTGACAGATCGATATAGGAAACGTTTTTTCAGTGACATTCTGATCAACGGATAAAGCATTCATGCCGGGAATTAGAGTGGGTAGTTCGTATTGAAAGCATTTTCTCCTTCTTTTTGTCACCCGAAAAAAGACTGAATATGCGTATATTCTGGACTCAAAAATGAGAATTGATGGAGCTCTTTTTCCAAAACAAGCCCTTTTAATACATACATTTTAACAAAAAGGAGCCGTTTTTAAAGATTTTCTCCCTGAAAAGGGTCGTTTTTCGAGTAAAACATACTTATTTTGTTTCGATTCTTCGTTACTTTTATCTCAAAACCCTACCAGAAATGACTGAAAACACGCCGGCTTTTGGAAAAAATAAGCCGGCTTTTGCCAAAAAGGCTTTGGAAATCTGATGGAAAGTCTCGTTTTCTCTCCTATTTTATCCGGTTTTCAGGTTTCTCTCGTCAGCAAATAATCAGAATATAAGTCTTTTTGTCACAAAAACAGAGATTTTACTTACACCCCTATTTTTATCTATCAGCTCATCAATTTCATTGATCGGTATTTAAGGAGATAAAAACAAAACATTGTGTACCTTTGTTCTTATAGTAAACAAACGATTTAGCTTACGAACTCAGAAACTAATAACTTATAAATAATATGAAATACCTGATAGTTGGAGGTGTTGCCGGAGGTGCTACTGTTGCCGCCCGCCTCAGAAGGAACGATGAGAAAGCCCAGATCATTTTATTTGAAAGAGGGGAATACGTATCATACGCCAATTGTGGTCTGCCTTATTACATTGGCGGCACCATCAAAGAACGGAACAAGCTGTTTGTACAGACTGTTAAAGGGTTTGTCAGCCGCTTCCGTATTGACATCCGTACCCGTCAGGAAGTAACCCGTATATTACCTGATACGAAACAGGTGGAAGTCAAGAACCTGCAAAGCGGAGAAGTCTACACAGAGAACTACGACAAGTTGGTACTCTCGCCGGGAGCCGAGCCGTTGCGCCCAAGAATCGAAGGCATTGACAGTCCGAAAATCTTTACCCTGCGGAATGTTCCCGATACAGATGCCATCAAAGGTTTCCTACAACAGACGAATCCGAAGAAAGCGGTTGTCGTAGGTGGTGGATTCATCGGACTGGAAATGGCAGAGAACCTACATGAAGCCGGAGTGCAGGTAACGGTCATTGAAATGGCCGATCAGGTCATGGCTCCTCTTGACTTTTCGATGGCAGCCATGGTGCACCAACATCTCACCAGCAAAGGTGTAACATTGCTCCTAGGCAACGGCGTGAAGAAATTTGAGACTCTGGCGGATCAATCCCTGGCTGTTCATCTTTCAAGCGGGAAAACCGTACAGACCGATCTAGTAATCCTGAGCATTGGTGTGCGTCCGGAAAACCAACTGGCGCGCGAAGCCGGTTTGTCGCTGGGCGAACGAGGCGGAATCCAGGTCAATGCCTATCTGCAAACGTCGGATCCGGATATCTATGCCTTGGGTGATGCTGCCGAAATCCAGCATCTGATTACTCACAAGCCAGCCATGATTCCATTGGCAGGACCAGCCAACAAGCAAGGCCGTATTGCCGCCGATAATATCGTTTACGGCAACAAGGAAGTATATAAAGGAGCGATGGGAACATCAATCGCCAAGATATTCGACCTGACGGTTGCCGCAGCCGGAGCCAATGCCAAACTGCTGAAACGGGAAGGCATTCCGTATATATCTTCTTATACACACGGAAGTTCGCATGCGGGTTATTATCCGGGAGCCGTTCCTTTATCCATCAAGATCTTGTTTGCGCCCGAAACAGGTGTGTTGCTGGGTGCACAGGTAGTAGGATTCGGCGGTGTGGACAAACGTATTGAAATGTTGGCCCAGACCATCCAGCACGAAGGTACGATTTATGACCTGATGGAGCTCGAACATGCGTATGCACCTCCATACGCCGCCGCCAAAGATCCGGTTAACATGGCCGGTTTCGTTGCCGACAACATCCTGAAAGACCGCGTTCGGATCATCACCTGGCGCGATATCGACAAGCTCGAAGCCGATGTAGTCAAGATTGATGTCCGTACTAAAGATGAATACAGCTTAGGAACAATTCCGGGCTTTATCAATATCCCGGTGGACGAACTACGCGAACATCTGGACGAACTGCCCAAAGACAAGCCGATTGTGGTTACTTGTGCCGTCGGATTAAGAGGTTATCTTGCCTATCGTATCTTGGTACAGAACGGATTCAAGAATGTACGGAACTTATCGGGTGGATACAAGACCTGGAGTACAGCTACGGCACCCGTCTGCAACGATGCCCATTGCCAAGCCCAAGCCGATACGGAAGAAAAAACAGACGACGGGCAGCCGGCCAATGCATCCAAACCAGTTTTATCGGTCGATGCTTGTGGATTGATGTGCCCTGGTCCTATTCTGCAACTGAAGAAGAACTATGCAGAACTGAAAGAAGGGGAAGCTCTAGTCATCAAAGCTACCGACCAGGCTTTCGGGAAAGACGTAGCATCGTGGTGTAAAATGACCGGAGCCCAGCTCACAAGTCTGGAGAACCGAAACGGGATTGTAGCTGCTACCATCCAAAAAGCAGCGCCTGTCTGTTCTGCCGCCACGAGCCAGCCTGCCGATCACAAGACCATCGTTGTTTTCAGTGACGACCTCGACAAGGCATTAGCCAGCTTTGTGATTGCCAATGGAGCAGCGGCAGCAGGGAAAAAAGTCACCCTTTTCTTCACGTTCTGGGGACTGAACATCATCAAGAAGCAGAACAAACCGGCCGTCGAAAAAGACCTCATGGGAAAAATGTTCGGTTGGATGCTTCCATCCAGCAGTGAAAAGCTCAAACTGTCTAAGATGAATATGGGCGGTATGGGTAGCAAGATGATGCGGATGATCATGAAGCAGAAACGAATTGACAGCTTGGAAAGTCTGATACAACAGGCTATCGACAACGGAGTAGAAATGATTGCCTGCACCATGAGTATGGATGTGATGGGAGTCAAGCAGGAAGAACTACTGAATCACGTCAAATTAGGCGGTGTTGCCACCTACCTGGAAAGAGCCGAAGAAGCAAACCTGAATCTCTTCATCTGATGATTCAGGTCACATAAAAAGGAAATCGCCAATCTGAAGACATTTTCAGATTGGCGATTTCCTTTTATAAGAAGATTAACTGTCGCTGCTTATTTACACATCTCATGGATGATCTGAATCAATTCGCCACCCAGTTCTTCAGCTTCCTGCATGGTATGAGCTTCTGAATAGATACGGATAATCGGTTCCGTATTACTCTTGCGCAGATGAACCCATTTGTCAGGGAAATCGATCTTCACACCATCAATATCCGTGATATCATACTGGGCAAACTTTTCTTTCACCTTTGCCAGAATGGCATCCACATCAATCTCAGGAGTCAGCTGAACCTTTTGCTTGGAGATGAAATAAGGAGGATAAGTAGCACGCAATTCACTTACCGTCATTTGTTTCTTAGCCAGATGAGTCAGGAACAAAGCAATGCCCACCAAGGCATCACGACCATAATGGCTGGCCGGATAAATCACACCGCCATTACCTTCACCACCGATCACGGCATTGGTTTCCTTCATCTTCGTAACCACATTCACTTCCCCTACGGCAGCAGCATTGTATGCACAACCGGCATAACGACGAGTTACGTCTCTCAAAGCACGGCTTGAGCTCAGGTTGCTGACTGTATTACCCGGCGTACGGCTTAAAACATAATCAGCTACGGCTACCAAAGTATATTCTTCAACGAACATTTCGCCGTTCTCGCAAACAATGGCCAAACGATCCACATCCGGATCCACTACAAAACCAACATCTGCCTTTTCTGTACGAATCAGATTAGAAATATCCGTCAGGTGTTCTGGCAGCGGTTCCGGGTTATGCGCAAAGTGACCTGTCGGTTCGCAGTTCAGCTTCAATACCTGCTTTACACCCAAAGCTTCCAGCAAAGCCGGAATGGCAATACCACCCACTGAATTCACACAGTCGATTGCCACCTTGAAGTTCGCAGCCTTGATTGCTTCTACATCGACCAAATCCAACTTCAATACAGAATCAATGTGTTTCTGGATATATGTCGTATCAGTAATTACCTTACCCAAATGATCCACATCCGCAAACTGGAAATCTTCTTTTGCTGCCAAAGCCAACACTTCAGCCCCTTCTGCTGCATTCAGGAATTCACCTTTTTCATTCAGCAGCTTCAAAGCATTCCACTGTTTCGGATTGTGACTTGCTGTCAGAATAATACCTCCACATGCTCCTTCCATAGCCACAGCCAGTTCAGTTGTCGGTGTAGTAGCCAGATCAATGTCCACTACATCAAAACCCATGCCCATTAAAGTTCCTAAAACCACCTGTTTTACCATCGGGCCAGAAATACGGGCATCCCGACCAACAACAATCTTATTAGTCGTCACTTTCGTATTCTTGCGAATAAACGTTGCATACGCAGCTACAAACTTGACTATAGCCAACGGATTCAAGCCGTCTTCCGGATCTCCACCAATCGTACCGCGAATACCGGAAATAGATTTAATTAATGTCATAGTATATTATAGATTAAACAATGATTTACTGCTCAAAAGTATATCTTACTTTCGGGAAATAAAGCGGTTCTCCAGATGACTGGAAAGAACTCGGTCCCACTTTAAACGGAACAATCAGTTTTACCACGGCGCTATCGCCCACATGCTGCAGGCCTGAAGCCAAACCTTCGCAGATGAAGCTACTCATCACCGCATCCACATTGGTATCATTCTGATCATATCCCCAAATATAGTAATCTTCTGTGTATTTCTGATAAGAAAAAGTAACAGGCAGGCGCGAGCTGGCAAAACCATCCAGTTCAAGAGTATCCGACTTGAAGAAACGCACCACAAAACGACAATTGACATTCTGACGTTTCGTACCTATTCTATTTCCATTTCCGGAATCAATGACATTAATATAAACATCATTATCCATCTGATAGAACTCATTTTCCTTAAACACGCCATCAGCTGGATATTCTTTCAAAACCACGATGTCTTCTTCGTCCATCAACCTCTCAACCGCCTTTTCTTCGGCTTTCAACATATCGGCATAAGATTGTGTTTTGTCGCATGAAGTAATCAACAAAACAGCAGTCATCATCAACGAACTTCCTAATATTTTATTCATTTGATTCTATTATAAATGTAATTAAAGGCAAATATAGACATTCTCTGAGAATTTTACGGCTGATTCTCTCTGTTTTCTTTCCTTAAGCTCGGGTTAAACTCTTCTAATGCATTCTCAAAACAGGCGATTGCTTCTTCCAATGTCCCGAAAAATTCTCCACCCGAAGCATTTTTATGCCCGCCACCATGAAAGTATTTGGAAGCAAACTCATTGCAAGGGAAATCACCTACCGAGCGCAACGAAACCTTGATATAATCCTTGTCTTCCCGCAAGAAAACACTGAAACAAACATCCTCGATACTCAATGGCATATTGACAAAGCCTTCCGAGTCGCCCGACACATAATGGAAACGTTCCAGTTCTTCAGCCGACAAAGACATCATTGCCGTATGCTTGCCCGGATAAACTTTCATCTTCTCATACAATACATATCCCTGCAAACGCAAACGGCTCTCTGAATAGACCTGAAATACCTTCCGGTAGATTTCATCCTTATCAATGCCTTTCTTGATCAACTCACCGATGATAGTATAAATTTCCGGCTTGTTCGAATTGTAAGTAAATGATCCGGTATCGGTCATCATTCCGGTATAAATACAAACAGCCGATTCACGAGGTAACAAATCAAACATACCCATCCGACAAATAAATCGGAATACCATTTCGCTGGTTGACGACATCTGCGGATAAGACATGGTAACCCGACAAAAATCAGCCGGATTCAAATGATGATCAATCATGACTTTTCTGCCTTCGGCTGCCAACAAGGCATCAGCTACCTTTTCAACTCGTTTGGGTTCATTAAAGTCCAAACAGAAAATAACATCGGCATCGCGCAATAACTGGTCGGCAAATTCCTGGTACTTGTCATACACAACAACATCTTTGGCTCCAGGCATCCAGCGATAGAACGGCGGAAAATCGTTAGGTACAATAACTGTTACCTGATCTTTACCATAAGTATTCAAGAAATGATATAATCCTAAGGAAGCACCTAAAGCGTCTCCGTCGGGAGAAACATGTGTGACAATAACAAACTTATCACCTTTTTCAACATACTTTTTAGCTTTCTGGATCAGCTCTTCAGCAATGATTTTAGTAATCATGAAATCTACATTTTAATCGGCACAAAGGTACATCTTTTTCTGAATATTCCTCAACTTATTCGTTCAATAAGCATAGACGCTGAAAAGAGAAAAAAGAAAAAAAGTGCAGTCACTAAGTACCTGGGATATTTTTCCCGGATATAAAAACATAAAAACAAAAGAGATAGATATACTTCAAACAGCATAAAGACAGAAAGAGGCTCGGCCGGAGTAACCGGATCTACACGTCCTATCCGGTCGACAAAAGAACAAAATGTATCGGTCAGCCAACTGGTCATTTCATGTAAAGGCATACAAACCCAACCCTGTTTGACAAGAACAATCCATACTAATGCCAACGGAATGATCAAGATAGAAAAAAAGGAAACCGGCAATGCAGCCAGCAACGAAACGGAAGACATTTCTCCAAAATAATACAAACATAAAGGAAACGTTCCGATCTGGGCAGCCAGGCTAATAGCAAACCAGTCCCAAGGAATCCGGATAAACGGATTTCTCAACTGAAACAAAGAAGCAATACGGCGATAGAAAAAGAAGATAGAAAGGACAGCCAGAAAACTCAACTGGAATCCGATATCAAACAGGTAGAACGGGTTATACACCAACATGCAAAAGGCCGTTGCACACCAGGTATTATATGAATCACGTTTCTTCCGAATAGTTACTCCAATCAAATAGAGAGAAAGCATCCAAGCTGCCCGAACAGCCGATGCGGCCAAACCAGTAATGGCTGCAAACAACCAGATAGAAACCAGCAGTAATACGGCCTTTAAATACCGGAGTCTGGACTTATCCGACAAAGGGAATAAACACAACCGGAGGAATGAATACACCACACCCACATGAAAACCACTGACCGCCAGAATATGCGCAGCACCAGCCAGAGAGAATCGCTCTCTCACACTTCCTTCTAACTCCTGACGATAACCGAGAGTCAGTGTTGCCAAAACATTTTTCTTCCATTCAGATAAATCAAGTAAATCGATGGGTTCCAACAGTTCTCTCTGCCATAGCTGACACCATTCCAACCAGTCTGCATAATAAAAAGAATGGTTTGTCTTCAAGCGATAGTAAACATAGCCACAAGATAATGCCAATAAAAGCAACAGATACCAAGTGCCCCATTGCCATCTTTCGCCATACAGAGATTTTTCTCTCTGTACATTACGAGAAAAGAACATAAGAGAAAGACAGATACAGCCTAATCCAATAGCTGCACATTCGAAAGGAACGTACACCGATATACATATTCCACATAACCAAACAAAAAGCGGCCTGGCAAAGGGCCGCTTTCTTAATTCCTTTGTCATAGTTTCAGTTTTGAGAAGATATAGATTATTTTAATGCCACTTCGTTATGTGACTCAACATCTACACATCAACTATTCAGCATCTTCAATTCCTTAATGATCGCATTTGGATCAGGAGCCTTAAATACAAAACTACCGGCCACCAATACATCGGCCCCAGCTTCCAACAAGCGCTTACCAGTTTCCAAGTTTACGCCTCCGTCTATTTCTATCAGCGTATTCAAACCTTTCCGATCAATCATTTCACGTAATTGGCGTGTCTTCTCGACCGTATGTTCAATAAAAGTCTGACCACCATAACCCGGATTAACCGACATCAACATGACGACATCCACATCCTGAACAATATCTTCCAGTAAACTAACCGGCGAATGAGGATTTAATGTAACGCCCGCTTTCATCCCTGCTTCATGAATTCCGGCAATCGTCCGATGTAAATGTGTACATGCTTCATAATGTACATTCATCAAATACGCACCGGTTTCAGCAACCTCACGAATAAACTTATGCGGTTCAACAATCATCAGATGTACGTCCATCGGTTTCCGGCAAATCTTTTTCAATCCTTTCAGAACAGGAAAGCCAAAAGAAATATTAGGGACAAACACGCCGTCCATAATATCTAAATGTAACCAATCTGCCTCACTCTGATTAATCATCTCAACGTCTCGCTGCAAATTCATAAAATCGGCAGCCAATAAGGAAGGAGCAATCAATTGTTTCATAAAGAATCCTTAAATTTTAAGCAAAGGTAAAAAAAAAGAGAATACAAGTCAATGTATCCTCTTTTCTCCTATTCCATGATCAGTTCATCACAAAGCCGCATAAGTCTGAATCTAAAGAAGATTCCACATGATAGGAACGAGCAAACTGATGTAAAAAATCCAGTGTTTGCCGACGAGGCTTAACCTCTGATCCTGCATGTTGCGCTTTAAATGAATGATCAAACTTTGAAAAACATGACGTAGATATTTTCTTCATAGGCATTCTATTTTTTATCATTCTATATAAAAAACGAATCATCTATGAAAATATTGTGTCTATCCAGTATATTTATAGTTTTTTCTTATGCCAATGATAATTCAATATGATGTTCTTCGGCCAAGCGGCGAAGATTTAATATAGCATAACGCATCCGTCCTAAAGCCGTGTTAATACTAACCCCCGTCAAATCGGCGATTTCTTTAAAACTCAAATCGCGATAATAACGCATTTCCAGAACTTCCCGTTGATTATCAGGCAAGGATTTCAACAGTTTCCGAACGTCGGCCAGTATCTGATGCTTCACCAGTTTATCTTCAATAGTACCATCACACAACTTGATATTATTCAGCAAATCTACTTCGACTTCATCATTTGAAACCGTATTCTCATTACGCTCCTGGCGATAATTATCTATAATCAGGTTATGAGCTATCCGTGTGATCCATGCTTTAAACTTACCATTATCAGTATAACGGCCTTGCTTAATAGTCATAATCACTTTAACAAAAGTTTCCTGAAAGATATCTTCAGCCAACTCTTTGTTACGAACGATAAAGAAAATATAGGAATGAATACTACTTTGATATCGGCTTAACAAAACATCAAAAGCAGCGTTATTACCTTTTGCATAAAGGACGACAAGATCTTCGTCTGTCATCATCTCTAATCTATTCATTACTACTATTTTTATGATTTCTACGAGTAATGTTATGCTATAGGCGATAGGATTTTAAGAGTTAAACATATTTTATTTCTATGCAAAGAAACATAAATCATTTTACACAACCAAACTTTTCATAAATAAAAATTCCCTTATTTGTATTATTGTACAAACAAGGGAATATTCAGGACAAAACCCGTATCTCTAACGAACAAAAGAATAAGATCAGAACTTATATCCTAATGTTAACGCAACACGTGTCGAACTGGTATTCAAAGACGCCGGAGAAGATTTCACCATAGTTTCTCCAGAATCGGAATACAGCGTAGAGAAGGTATAGGCATCTTCCTTTACGGTTTTAAGCACACAAGCAAGGTCTACATAAAACTGAGGCGTAAAACGATAACCTAATCCCACCGTATAGTTCGTAATATTATTAGTCAATGTATAATGAGGTAATGTACCCACCGTAATGACTTCCGTATTTCCATCTCTCAAGGTTGAACTCATTCCGCTACCAGACCAAGAAGCTCCAGCACGGACTGCAAACTGAGGTGTAACTTTCACTTCCGCTCCTACTCGAAGCGTATTGGATATACCCAGTTTCTGATCTACCTCGTTATTTGTTTCGATATTGGCATTACCATAATCATCCGACAAATACATCCGGCGATAATTCATAACCTCATAATCTACACTCAATAATGCTGTCTGTCCAAAGATAGCCGCTGCACTGAAGATCCATTTATCAGGTGTGCGGAATTTATATTTACTATAAGCTCCTTGAGGTGAATTAGCCTCATATTTCTTTGGCAAAGATTCTATATCCGATGCTCCATTTGCATCATAATAATCAGTCATTTTATACCACGTAGGAGAGTTATATGCAACACCTACACGCAAGAAATCAATCGGACGACAAATTGCACCGATGTTAATGCCATATCCCGTTCCTTTGGTAGTCAGGCCATTTTCCAGTTCAATATAGCTATTCTTGTTGGAAGCATAGTCTTCAGCATAATATGAATACAAATCATAACGAAGATCCGTTATCGATACGGTTGCTCCTAACAGCAAAAAGTCTGATATATTCGTTCCAAAAGCCAAAGCGTACTGATCAACTGCTCCTGATTCCTGTACATGCATTTCTGTATTCGACCGCGTATAGGGAATTCCGGCTGTACTACGCAAAGATGATTCGTACTGTTTTCCATTATAATTTAAGAAACCGGCATCATTCGACAAGACAGACAACCAGTCACCTACTGACTCATACGGATCATAGGTAATATTACCATTTCCATCTTTACGAAAATCAATATCACTGGGTGTCAATCCTCCTTTATTGGCCCGGGCAGCCACATAATCTGCCAAAGAAGCTCCCATGTCACCACTTCCACGCAATGAATAATTACGAGAATAATTCTTCAACCGGTTATATGAAAAGCCAACATTCCAACTTAATAATCCGGAATCGTTCCCCGTTGGGAAATAGCCTACATAAGCGATATTATCAAAATTGAACTTCGTTTTATCAGCAGTCGTTCCATTGCCTAACCAGTTACTCTTTGCTGAAACCATAGAGACATCTGCAGTAGCTACCACTTCAGAACTACGATAAACAGCCAGACCTGCCGGATTGCTATTCAAAACAGAGATATCACCACCTAAAGCACCAAAAGCACCACCCATACTCATACTACGAGCTGTACCGTTTAAATCACCATTAGGTACATATTTATAGGCATCTGCAAGGCCTTGAGAAAAAGCAGCACCAGTACTTAGTACCAGTGCTGATGCTATTGTTAATACTTTTTTCATCGTTTCTAATTCAAAATCAACCTTAATTATCTTCCTCTACCGCTGGAGCGACCGCCACCACCACCGATACTACCGCCACTCGAACGGCCACCGCCCATGCTTCCACTACTAAACGAACCACTGGAACGACCGCTTCCATAATTGGAAGGTGAACTGAAGCTTCTTGTTGAACGGCTTGACTGTGTATTCATTTGACTATTAAATACGCCACTGCTACGACCTGTAGAATAACTGCTACGACCCGTTGAATAGCTACTGCGACCTGAAGCTGAACTATTACTGATTCGTGTACGAGAAGACGAAGAAGTAATACCACTGCTACGACCACTACCCCGTGTAATGGATGAAGAACTTATTGCACTGGAAGAAGATCCACGACCGATACTGCTACCGGAAGAGCGACCACTTGAACGGCCACTTGTTGCATAACTCTTCAATGAAGTAGAGTTTCCAGAAGAATAACGTCCTGAGCCACGTCCTGAAGAAGCAGAAGTGATATGACCTGCATCACGGCCTGATGAATAACGGCCGGAACTTCTCAAGCTATTGCTACTTGCATATCCACTGGAACGACCATTCCGTCCGTAAGAAGAACGGCCATTGTCATACCGATGATAATAGGAAGGAGCATAAGCATAATGATGATAATGCGGATAAAAGCCACCATAATAACCATAGTAACCCCAGCCCCATGAAGGACCCCACCATGGATCGTACCAAGGACTATAATAGCCGGCATACCAACCGCCCCAGCCCCAATAATACGGGCGATACCACCAAGATGAATAGTAACCCCACGGATTATAGAACCAAGGATCATACCATCCCCAAGAATACCAGGGTGAACCAAAGTTTAAATTCACCGACACATTCGTTGTCCCATTAGAATAATCCGTATCATAATCATAGGCATAATAACCGTCTTCCAAATATAAATCAACCTGGTCAGCTCCCACAATTGATATTTTACTTGGCGAATGATAACGAATAATACGTTCACTGTATTCCAAATCAGAACGACGATCGGATTCAACCTTTACCTGTGTTTTCTCAGGCTCTTGTGCTACCTCTTCCTCTTCTGCATACGCTTCATCATCATACCCAGAATAACGACGATTATACTCGTCTACATCCCGTTCTTCTTCAATATCAGAACGTGTATAACTACTTGGCAAAACCGTTTCTGTCGGCTCAGCATCCAAATCATCGTTCTTCTCTTCTTCTTTTATGTTTTTTTCTACCGAAGCCTCTTCTTTCGACTGGTTCGAAGAATAATAAACATCATCGAAGAATTGCTCCTGCCCTGTTGCATTCAATGCCAACAGAAGCATCACCATCAAGGATGTTAATTTTTTAGGTTTCATATTTTTTCCTCCTAATTTATTGCCTGTTATCTTTTTGACTATGCCAGAAAAGTTTCGTTTAACCCAGTAAGGCGTTTTGAATTTATTTCACACTTACCTTCTTTATTCCGAAACATACCAGACATTCTAGTTACAAATATAACTATTTGTCTATTAGTACATATCAAAAACAATCGACTTTAACATTCATTTTAGAGCATTTTCTCTGTTCTATATAAGAATAGATGCATTTAAAGGATGATTTGCTGCAAAAGCCTTATTCTTTTTTATATACAAAAAAAACTCGACTTCCTAACTAAGGTTAGAAAATCAAGCTTTCTTATTTTTTACTGCATCACAAACCGATGTTATTACCAGATATTAACACGATCTGCCGGCTGCATGTACATAGCATCTCCTTCTTTAACATCAAATGCTTTATAGAAAGTATCAATATTCTTCAACGCTGCATTTACACGCCATTTACCAAGAGAATGCGGGTCCATTTTGGTCCGACGAACAATTTCCTCATCCCGGATATTCTGTGCCCACAAAGTTGCATAACCTAAATAAAAGCGCTGATCACCAGTAAATCCATCAATCACAGCAGGTGTTTCTCCCTGAAGGCTATTCAAGTATGCCTGATGTGAAATCAGCAAACCTCCTTGGTCGGCGATATTTTCACCCAATGTAAAACTACCGTTAGCATGCATCGTATCCAATACAATAATATTGTCATATTGGGCAACTAACTTATTAGCACGTTCCGTAAAACGAGCCGCATCTTCTGATGTCCACCAGTCTGCCAAATTACCTTCCTTATCATAATTACGACCTTGATCATCAAATCCGTGTGTCATTTCATGACCAATCACAACGCCGATCGCTCCATAATTGATCGCATCATCAGCCTCCGGATCAAAGAACGGTGGCTGAAGAATAGCAGCCGGGAAACAGATTTCGTTAGTTGTCGGATTGTAGTAAGCGTTGATAGTCTGCGGTGTCATATACCAACGTGATTTATCTACAGGCTTTCCGGCATCAGCCAACATATATTCCATTTCAAAGATAGATGACCGTCTTACATTAGCCCAATAAGAATCCGGTTTGATTTCCAAAGCCGAATAATCTCTCCATTTATCCGGGTAACCAATTTTCACCGTAAAGGCAGCCAATTTTTCCTGAGCCTTCAGCTTGGTTGAATCGCCCATCCATTCCAATGTATTGATGCGTTCACCCAACGCTTTCTGCAAATTGCCAACCAAAGTCAACATCTTTTCCTTGGAACTTGCAGGGAAGTATTTGGAAACATACATCTGACCGACAGCTTCGCCCAATGATCCGTTTACAGTAGACAATGCCCGTTTCCAGCGTTCTTCCAGCATTTGTTTACCCGACATGGTCTTGCCGTAAAAATCAAAGCTTGCATTTACAAAATTGTCACTCAGATAAGGAGCAGCAGCACTCAGCAGATTAAATGCCAAATAATATTTCTGATCATCCAAAGAAACCTTTTTCAAGAAATCGCCCAGTTTCTTATAATAAGCAAACTGCTTGGCATCCAATTCAGGTATGCTGTCTAAGCCCATAGCGGCAAAGTAAGCATTCCAATCAAGAGCATCGTTTGATTTTATAAAGTCAGCACAAGACATCTTGTTGTAATTCTTTTGCGAATCGCGCAACTCTTCACGAGAGAATGAAATCTTAGCAATTCCATTTTCAACATTCATGACTGCGGCTACTGCTGCTTCTGCCTGTTCAGGAGAATGACCAGCCAATGCAAACAAACGAGAGATATATGCTTTATAAGCTTCCCGGATCTTGCTGAAAGTCTCATCATTCTGCAGGTAATAATCACGATCACCCATTCCCAAACCTGCCTGATATAACTGAACAATATTCATTGAACTGTTCTTCTCATCAGCACCTACATAAATAGCAAAGAAAGGAGTAATACCTTCTTTATGCAGATTGGCAACCATTTTTGAGAACTCGGCTTTTGTACCCAAATTACGAATGGCAAGCAATTCTTCCTTTACCGGCTCGAATCCCTCTTCATTCGTTTTCACGCTATCCAGAGCCAATTCATACAACATTCCGATTTTCTGAGCTACACTACCTTCCTGTTGTGGAGCAGCCTTCAATTCTTCTACCAAAGCGCGAAGCTGTTCACGGTTCATTTCCATCAACTGTTCAAACACGCCATAACGGGAAAATTCCGGCTTCAACGGATGTTCTTTCATCCAGCCACCGCAGGCATACTGATAAAAGTCTTCACCAGCCGTTACTGTTGTATCCAAATTTGCCAAATTAACAGATTTACAAGTAGATTGCGTGTCCGTTTCTTGAGCTTTGTTACCGCATCCCGCCAGCACCATGAATCCTGCAGCTACAAGCGGGAACATAATCTTCACTTTCATCTTGCTATATTCTTTTTGTTTAAACGATTATCATTCCATTTGCAAGTTTTGCTTGCCTAACTTCTCATACTCACTCTCAAAATTAGGAGTAAAAACGCCTTTTCCCAGGTGAGCCTTTATTTCCTCGGCAGACCAAAAACGTCCTTCCTCTATTTCTTCAGGATCTAGAGAAAACGGACCCTCATAAATAGTCCGATAAGTATTCACCAGTTCTTTTTCCACCTTCGACTCAAAGACATAACGCATCAGAAAAACCGGATTAAAATCGGTGATTCCTAACTCCTCACGAACCTCCCGACGTAATGCTTCTTCAATCGTCTCGCCATAATCGACATGGCCTCCAACTGCAGTATCCCATTTTCCCGGCTGGATATCTTTTGTCATCGAACGCTTCTGCAAATACAAATCACCGGCTTTATTAAAAATATGCAAATGCACAACCGGATGCAACCATTTACATCCATTATGGCATTCCCGGCGAGTTGCCTTACCTATTGTCTGACCTTCCTCGTTCACCAACGGGAACCATTCTTCCTTCATATTTATATATTCATCATTAAACGCGCAAAGATAAAGAATAAATGGAATTTATCAAGCTAGGAATCCTCAATTTAAGTATGCAATCTATTAAAAATTCCCCTTACTTGATCAACTTCGCAGAACGGCAAAGGAATCCCATCCGAGACCAAACAAACTTTCAGAAGAGGTGGAATCTACTTGAAGAATAAATGAATTTTATTTTGTTCGCCCACGCTGATTATATATTCATCCACGCCGAACATATATTCGGCATGGGCGATTATATGTTCGCCCTGGGCGAACAAAGAATAGACAACGTATATAAACAAAAAGCACAACGTATTTTGGATAAAATACGTTGTGCCTTTCAAGTTACTCTCCAGCAAAATTATCTTTGTTAAATCAAACGATTCGTTGCAGTATCCGGGAATATGACAGCCGGCTTAAAAGTCTTAGCCTCTTCAAAATCCATCAATGCATACGACATAATAATGACAACATCACCCGGTTGTACTTTGCGAGCTGCAGCACCATTTAAACAAATAACGCCAGAGCCCGGTTCACCTTTAATGACATACGTTTCAAAACGCTCTCCATTATTATTATTGACAATCGAAACCTTCTCATTCGGTATCAAATTGGCAGCCTCCATCAAAGCACCATCTATCGTAATACTTCCAATATAATTCAAGTTGGCTTCGGTAACTGTCACCCGATGAATCTTTGATTTAACAACTTCTATATACATCTTTCTTCTTTATGATTAATATTTAATATTGTCAATCAGACGTACTTCGCCACAATAGACAGTAATACAACCTACCGGATACGTCGTATCAGACCAGTTTTGAATAGGCTGCATGGTATTTCCATCTACGATTTCGAAATACTCTACTTCCATCTCCGGAACCTGATTGATTGTATTCACAACATAATCAATCACCTCCTGAACACTCTTTGCGGGTACAAAGGTAGTGCTTTCTTTTAATGTACGGGCAATTACCGGTGCTTTTTGACGTTGTTCGGGAGTCAAACGGGTATTCCGGCTACTCAACGCCAAACCATCCGCTTCACGTTGAATCGGACAATCAACGATATGAACTGGCAGATTCAGCTGCCGTACCATTTCGCGGATAACAGCAATCTGCTGGAAATCTTTTTCTCCGAAATAAGCATTATCCGGTTCTACTATATAAAACAACTTACTCACGACCTGAGCAACGCCGTTAAAATGTCCCGGACGACGAGGACCTTCCATAACCTCAGCAACCGGACCCAAATTAAATACGCGTGTATCTGGTTCTGGATACATTTCCGCTACCGAAGGAGCGAAAACATAATCACAACCTACAGGTTCAAGCAAAGCACAGTCTGCATCCAACGTACGTGGATACGTTTCCAAGTCATGCTTATCATTAAACTGCGTCGGATTAACGAAATCACTGACCACACAAATATCATTTTCGGCAACACAACGCTTCACTAAACTAATATGTCCGGCATGCAAAGCTCCCATTGTAGGAACAAGACCGACTTTCTTCCCTTTTTCTCGCTCAAGAGCCAAGAAATTCTTTAAATCTTTGATAGAACTTACTATTTTCATCTTATAGATGCTTAAAAACGGTGCAAAGCAACAAAATAATTATCAGAAATAAAAGATTTTTACTATCTTTGTACCGTCTAAATAAAAGAAAAATACAGAATGGATGCAAAAAAAATCTTGTTTATAGCTCAGGAAATCACCCCTTATTTACCGGAATCTGAAATTGCAACAATCTGCCGGAATCTTCCGCAAGGAATTCAGGAACGCGGTCGCGAAATCAGAACTTTCATGCCTAAATTTGGTAACATTAATGAACGTCGCAACCAATTACATGAAGTAATCCGCCTTTCGGGAATGAATCTGATTATCGACGATACGGATCATCCGTTGATTATTAAGGTTGCATCTATACAAGCTGCCCGTATGCAGGTATATTTCATCGACAATGATGATTATTTCCAACGTAAATCGACAGTTGTCGATGAAAACGGAAATGAATATGAAGACAACGACGAACGTTCAATATTCTATGTACGAGGTGTCATAGAAACGGTTAAAAAGCTTCGTTGGATTCCCGATGTTATTCATTGTCATGGTTGGATGTCAGCTTTCACGGGGTTGTATATTAAACGTATGTATGCAGATGATCCATGCGTACGAAATGCTAAAATCGTTTATTCAATTTATAACGACGACTTCAAACAGCCGCTGGATCCAAACATTGCCAACAAATTGATTATGGATCAAGCAGAAGAAGCTGATGTAGAAAACTTACGTAAAGATACAAGTTTCGTAGGTTTGTCTAAATTAGCAATTGATTTTGCAGACGGCGTTATACAAGGTAGCGAAACAATCCATCCAGACATTTTACAATATATCGCTACGAAACCTAATACTCCATTTTTACCGTATCAATCACCCGAAACGTACATTGACGAATTTAACAAATTCTACGATGTCGTTTTGGAATCTAAATAGTTATTTAACATGGACTTTAAAAGACTTATACTTGGGCTCGCTTTCGGAGGTATTTTACTTAGCGGGTGTAATGATGAATTGAGCCAGGTTGGACCAAGTATTCAGCCAGATGGTGACCGTTCTTTTGTTTATGCGGATACATTTCAGCTTGAGGCATCTACCATTAAATTAGATTCGGTATATGCCCGTACTGTAAACGGACTGTTAGGACAAATCTACGATCCCTTGTATGGAAACCTGAAAACAGATTATATCTGTCAGTTCTATTGCCCTGAAAATTACAAATTCGCCCATGAACCGATTGATGGTAAGGTCGATTCAATGGCATTCTTTATCATGTATGATGAAGGCGGTTACGTAGGCGACTCATTAGCTCCTATGCAGGCTAAGATTTACCAGGTTACTAAACCTTTGGCACGGAATTATTACACAAACATGAATCCCGAAGATTTTTGTGACCTGCAAACACTGATTGGAGAAAAAACTTATACGGCATACGATTTGAGTATCCCTGATTCTATTCGTAACATCACGGATACAAGTGATCCTGATTATTATACACCGAATGTACGTATTCGAATCAGTACGGATATTGCTCAACGTTTTTATGATGAAACAGTCAACAATCCGAGTTCTTTCCAAAATCAGGAAGCCTTTAATAAATTCTTCCCCGGATTTTATGTAACAACTGGGTTTGGAACAGGAAACATCCTGGAAGTGGCTCAATCGTCTTTCTTTATATATTATAAGTATAAATCGACGACAGAAGCAGGAAAAGATACGATTATCCATACAAGAGAGCAGTTCAATGTGACTAAAGAAGTCATCCAGATGAATCAAATAGAGAATGGTAACATTGAACAATTGTTGGAACCGAATGAAGAATTCAGTTATCTGAGAAGTCCAGCCGGTGTTTGTACTAAAATAGTAGTTCCAGCCTCCGCTATCAAAGAAAAGATAGGAGATCGCATCATTAACGGTCTGAACTTCTCCATGAAAGCCATGCCTCAAGAAGAATGGTTATATGCTTTTGAAGCTCCCGACAATGTGTTGCTTTTGCCGGAAGACTCTGTTCAAAGTTTCTTTGAGAACAATAAAATAGAAGACAACGTGACTTCCTATTTGGCAACCTTTGGTGAATATGCCACAAACACATATTCTTTTGGGAACATATCAAGCCTATTACAAGTACATTTGGAAAACAAACCTGACGAAGATTTGAATTTAATACTACTTCCGGTTTTACGAGGAACACAAAATTCAAGTAGTTCTTGGGGGAGTTCAGGTAAACCTTACACGACATCAATTACGAACTATATGAAACCGTCAGGTGTTCGATTGAAGAAAGACAAAGAGGCTATGCAAATTGTAGTATTGACAAGTAAATATAACGATTAAGGATAATGAAATAAAAAAGAGGAACCAATCGGTTCCTCTTTTTTTATTCTACATGGCTTTCTGCTATCTGCTTGAAACCATTCAGGAAATCAGTTACAGACATTCGTTTTTTCCCTGCCAACTGCACTGATTGTAATCGTAAAAATCCTCCATCAACCGCAACGTCAACAAAGCTTTTTCCATCCGATTGAATTGTACCAACAGGAAAACAATGTTGCTCCGGACGTTTCTCCGTCTGATAAATTTTCAGGACTTGCCGTTTACCATCACGGGTAACCAATTCCGTCCAAGCGGCTGGATAAGGAGACAATCCCCGTACAAAGTCATACAAATTCTTCAAAGGTTTATTCCAATCAATCCGACAAGTCTCCTTAAATATTTTAGGAGCCGGCAAAAATTCAGACACACCATCAAACAAGTCTTTCTGAGGGAAAGGTACTACATTCCCTTCACAAATCTGATCAACCGATTTCAGTACAGTCTGTGCTCCTAACGCCATTAAGTTATCATGCAAGATTCCTGCATCATCAGTATCTGCAATAGGACATGTTTCCTGCATAATAATACTTCCGGTATCAATTTCATGATCCAAGAAAAAAGTTGTTACACCTGTCTTGGTATCACCATTGATAATTGCCCAATTAATAGGAGCAGCACCCCGATACCGAGGCAATAAAGAAGCATGCAAATTAAACGTACCCAAACGAGACATGTTCCACACAACTTCAGGAAGCATACGAAAGGCAACAACGATCTGCAAATCGGCATTCCATGCACGAAGAGCTTCCAAAAACGCTTCATCTTTTAACTTCTCGGGCTGAAGAATAGGAAGACCAACTGATTCAGCATACTTTTTAACAGCACTCGACTGAAGTACACTACCATGCCGTCCCATCGGTTTATCAGGCATTGTTACAACGCCCACCACTTGATAACCATGTTCAACCAAAGCTCGCAGGCATTCCACCGCAAATTCGGGTGTGCCCATATATACAATTCTCAAATCTTCTTTCTTCATATCTTATCAATCTCCTGAAAAATTATCTACCAAAACTTCTCTATAGGAATTAAATATTTTCGACTTAGACATAAATCCCATATATCTGCCCGTTTCATCAACTACCGGTAAATTCCAGGCTTTCGTATCATCAAAAATCTGCATAATCTGGTCCATAGGCGTATTCACCACAATCTTAGCCGGTGCTGATACCATGAATTTGGAAACATGGAACCGATTATACAACTCTGGACGGAACATGATATTCCGAATATTATCCAGCAGAACTATTCCCAGCAAAATACCTCGATCATCCACTACCGGAAACGTATTACGACTACTCCGTGCAATCACTTTTACCATGTCTCCTAACGTCATTTCTGGAGAAACCACCTGGAAGTCGCGCTCAATCACATTGTCTGCACTCAACAAAGTCAATACGGCTTTATCTTTATGGTGCGTCAACAATTCCCCTTTCTGAGCCAAGCGCATCGAATAAATACTATGCGGTTCAAACATCAGAATTGTAATATACGAACCTATAGAAACAATCATCAGAGGAAGGAACAAATCATATCCACCAGTCAATTCTGCAATCAGGAAAACGCCCGTTAAAGGAGCATGCATCACACCCGACATAATTCCAGCCATACCTAACAAAGCAAAATTCTTTTCCGACAGATACATCGTAAAAGGAAAATAATTACATATATGAGCGAAAATGAACCCCGCAATACATCCCAGATATAGACTAGGAGCAAAAATACCACCACAACCTCCACCACCATTGGTAGCACTTGAAGCAAATACTTTAGTCAGCAAAATCAGTCCCAAAAAGATAACTATTCCAAAGTAGGAATCATTCAGAGGGTAGAACATACTATTGTCCATCAACCCAGCGAACTGACCGTTCAGCAACAGACCGATCGTATCATATCCCTCCCCATAAAGCGGAGGGAAAATAAAGATCAACAAGCTCAGCATAATTCCTCCCATCATAAACTTACGCCAATATGTCGTTCCATACCGACGATATTCGCCTTCAATCCAGTTCATCACACGGGTAAAATACAGGGAAATCAAGCCACAGAATATTCCTAATAAGATGACATAGGGAATACGTTCTATTACGAATGCTTCGGTCTGAGAAAATTTAAACATAGCCTCTGTACCGGTAAATATATATGATACGGTAGCAGCCGTTACTGAAGTGATCAACAAAGGCAACACGGACGTCATGGTCAGATCCAGCATCAATACCTCGATCACAAAAACAAGTCCCGCAATAGGCGCTTTAAAGATACCAGCGATGGCTCCAGCAGCGCCACATCCCACTAACAACATCAAAGTCTTTTGTTCCATCTTGAACAAACGGCCCAGATTGGAACCAATAGCGGCACCGGTCAATACAATCGGAGCCTCGGCTCCGACAGATCCACCGAAACCAATGGTTACCGAACTAGCCACAATGGATGTCCACATATTATGAGGTTTAATCCGGCTCTTCCGCTGGGAAATGGCATATAAAATTTTCGTCACACCGTGGCTGATATCGTCACGCACGATATATTTTACAAACAACCCAGCCAGTAAGATACCCAATACCGGATACAATAAATACAAATAATTGACTTGATCAGCAGCGAAGTTCACTGACAATACATGCTGAATGAAGTGAATTAAATTTTTCAAGATGATGGCCGATGCAGCAGTGCAAATACCTACCAAAAAACTAACAATCAATACAAAGTGTTTTTCCTTTATATTGTTTGCCCGCCAAACAAGAAATTTATAAAACCATCCATTTTCTGTTGTCATATTTCAAATACCCTTTCCTGTCACAACCGTCTTTATCGTATACACCAAAATGGTTATATCCAAAGCCAGCGACATATTTTCATAATAAATGATATCATACTCCAAACGTTCCAGCATCTGGTCGACAGTACTGGCATACCCGTACTTGACCATTCCCAAAGAGGTAATTCCCGGCTTCACATTATGTAATAAATAATAATACGGAGCCCGCTGGACAATCTGATCAATAAAATATTTCCGTTCCGGTCTAGGACCAACCAACGACATATCCCCTTTCAATACATTCCAAAACTGAGGCAACTCATCCAAACGATACTTCCGCATAATAGCACCAAAAGGTGTAATGCGGGAATCTTCTTCATGCGATAACTTGGGACCACTGTCTTCAGCATCCACATACATCGTCCGAAATTTATAAATCATAAATGGACGGCCGTGAAAACCAATTCGCTCCTGCCGGTAAATAATCGGACCCGGCGAATCTTTCTTCACACGCCAGGCTATATATGCGAACAAAGGAGATAACACAATCAATACTATACAAGAAACAAACCGATCAGAGAACGCCTTGATATTTTTCTCTGCTTCCGAAAAGTTATTCTCAGTAATTTCGGCTAATGGAACTGCACTAATCGTCTTCAACCGTACCTTCGAAAACAAAATAGTCTTCTTATCTATCCATACTTTGATAGGCTTTTTATATTGATACAAGGAATAAAGGAACTTGGACAAAGCCGTTTCATCCAATGCATCTGTTGCCACTACCAGTTCTTCTATTGGATACAGCTTCATCAAATCAGGAAGATCAGCCGAATTTCCCAATATCTGTTCTGAATTTACATGAAGATCCTCTTTGGATGAAATACGGACAAAGCCCGTGACTTTAGTACCAACCTTCTCTAAATATTGAGAAAGCAACAAGGCCTTCTCTCCTATTCCCAAGACTAAAACGTGAATGGCAAAATCCCCTTGCTGAATCCTTTTCAACAAATGCATCGTCAAACGTAAACGGAATAGATAGGTAAGGGTAAAATGCAATCCCAACAATTCAAAGAAAAAATAGTAATATATCTGATACCTGATAGGAAGTTCATTCAGAATCAAGAACATAAAGATTCCAAATACACCTATCACCGAAGATATAAGCGTCACCCAAAATTCGGAAAGCCTTGACTTGGCCAATGATTTATTATAATAACCCGAAAAATAATAGATCACCAACCAATAAAATGGGATGAACACCTGACCCAACCAAACAGACGGATATAGCAAAAATTCATCTAATGTATTTGCGTCTCGAAAAACAACCTGCTGATAATAACGCAATACATTGAAGGCAAACCATACCAAGGCTGCTGTCAGGAAGTCGGTAATGATATATTTCCAAGTCTCTTTACTATAACTCATACGAATTATCGGATAATCTGAAACACACCACCGCTTCCCAATTTAATAATACTTGATGGAGAAGCCTTAGTCATATCATCCTGACGATAAGTTACAATATAATCAACTCCCTGTTTGATTTCTTCTGAAATTTCACTGAAATTAGCAGGCGAAGGTTCTCCGCTAACATTGGCCGAAGTTGAAACCAACGGTTTGCGAAACTGAAAACAAAGCTTGTTTGAGAACGTTTCCTGTGAAATACGGATACCGATACTTCCATCTTCACCCAGTAAGTTGGGCGCTAAATTTTTACCTTTCGAATAAATAAGTGTCAAAGGTTTGTCTGCTACCTCTATCAAACTCCACGCAACCTCAGGCACATCTTCTACATACGTTTCCAGTTTGGCCGGATTATCCATCAAAACCAACATGGCTTTATTATCGGCCCGCTTTTTCAGATCATAGACTTTACGGACAGCCTCTTCGTTTGTCGCATCGCAACCTATTCCCCAAATCGTATCTGTCGGATAAAGGATCAATCCTCCTTGCTGCATGATCCGACAAGCATTTTTTATATCTTCTTCTATTGATATCATTGTTCGCTCTTTTTTAGTCAGACAAAAATACAAATCATTCTGCGTACTTAGAAAAAATAACAAGAAAAAAACTATTTTTGTAACAGAACTGAAAGAAACCCGATTATAATTTCTAACTTTACGGATTAATTCAAGCACGCTGCTTGAACTTTCATATTGTGGTCTTGATTTGCGACAGAAAACAGACTCCTAGGCAGACAGCTACAACGAAGAAATCTTGTACGATGAAGCACATGCATCATGCCTTTCGACTTTCGCAATATGAAAGATGAGATTAGATAAAAAGAAAAAGAATATATAAATGACTAACAAATGGAATTATCAACCTCCAACACAGACAGAAATTCAAGAAAGAGACCATCTGGCTGCCGAACTGGGACTCAGTCCGGTAATCAGCTTGTTATTGGTTCGGCGTGGATTAAAAACTGCCAAAGAGGTAAAGAAGTTTTTCAGACCTAGTCTGAACGACTTGGAAGATCCTTTTCTGATGCCCGATATGCAGAAGGCTGTCAGCCGGCTTAATCAGGCTTTAGGCGAAAAGGAGAAAATCCTCATCTACGGGGATTATGATGTGGACGGCACAACTGCCGTATCGCTCGTGTATAAGTATTTAAGAGCTTATACTTCGAATTTATTCTATTATATTCCCGATCGTTATGACGAAGGATCCGGAATATCCATTAAAGGAATTGATTATGCGTATAGCCAAGGTGTTACCTTGATTATTTCGCTGGATTGTGGTATCAAAGCGATCGACAAGATTGAGTATGCCAAGGGAAAAGGGATTGATTTCATCATCTGTGATCACCACATGCCGGACGAAGTACTGCCGGATGCCGTAGCTGTGCTCGATGCCAAACGGAAAGATTCGATCTACCCCTATGAACATCTGTCGGGTTGTGGAGTCGGATTCAAGTTTATGCAGGCTTTTGCCATCAGCAATAAACGTCCCTTTTCAGAATTGGAAAAATTGCTGGAGTTTACAGCTGTCAGTATCGCTTCAGACATTGTGCCTATTACGGGTGAGAACAGAATCCTGGCTTACTACGGACTTCGGCAAATCAACAGTAATCCCAGTATAGGATTAAAAGGGATTATTGATGTGTGTGGATTGTCGGGGAAGGAAATTACGATCAGCGACATCGTATTTAAAATCGGCCCGCGTATCAATGCTTCCGGGCGTATGATGAAAGGCGAAGAAGCCGTCGAGCTGTTGTTGGCTAAAGATAGTACGATTGCCCGCAAGATGAGTGAGAATATCAATCAATATAACGAAGAAAGGCGGGAGCTCGACAAAAAGATTACCGACGAGGCCAATGCCATCATCAATGAGTTTAACGATATCGACAACCAGAAGGCTGTCATCGTTTACAATCCGAAATGGCATAAGGGGATTATCGGGATTGTGGCTTCCCGGCTTACCGAAAAGTATTATCGCCCGGCTGTTGTCTTGACCAAATCATCGGATCTGATTACGGGTTCGGCCCGTTCTGTGACAGGCTTCGATATCTATAGGGCTATCGAAGGATGCCGGGATTTGCTGGAAAGCTTTGGTGGACATACGTATGCAGTGGGCTTCTCTTTAAAGGAAGAGAATCTGGAAGCCTTCAGGCAGCGGTTTTTCCAATTGGCAGCCGAACATATCATTCCGGAACAAATGATTCCTCAGTTGGATATTGACGCGATTCTGGATTTGAAAGAGATCACGCCCAAGTTCCTGAGTGACCTGAAGAAGATGAGTCCGTTTGGTCCTAACAACCAGAAACCGATCTTCTGTACATACGGTGTGCAAGACTATGGAACCAGCAAGCTTGTCGGACGGGATCAGGAACATATCAAACTGGAGATTATTGACAGTAAAGCAGCCAGTGTGCCTATTCATGGAATTGCTTTCGGCATGAGCCAGTATAACGCACACATCAAACTGATGAAGCCTTTCAACATCTGCTATACCATCGAAGAGAGCATTTACAACGGGAATGCTTCCTTCCAGCTGATGATTAAGGATATTAAGACCGAAACAAACTAAAGAAAAATTTCGTATGACATCGTTTCAAGAAGTACTGAAGAAGTACTGGGGATACGATTCCTTCAGACCGCTTCAGGAAGAGATTATTCAGTCCGTCTATGAGGGAAACGATACACTGGGATTGATGCCAACAGGTGGTGGCAAATCTATTACGTTCCAGGTGCCGGCTTTGCTCATGGACGGTATTTGTATTGTTGTAACTCCACTGATCGCCTTGATGAAAGACCAGGTGGACAGCCTGAAACGCATCGGGATCAAGGCGACTTCCGTTCATTCCGGGATGAGCCGGCAGGAGATTATCACCCAGCTTGAAAACTGCATCTTTGGTGAATACAAATTCCTGTATGTTTCTCCCGAACGGTTGGGTACAGAAATCTTCCTGGCCAAACTCCAGGCGATGAAGGTTAGTCTGCTGGTGATCGACGAGAGTCACTGTATTTCCCAGTGGGGATATGATTTCCGTCCTTCGTATCTGAAGATTGCAGAGATCCGGAAGCAGTTGCCCGATGTCCCGGTACTGGCTCTTACGGCTACTGCCACGCCGGAAGTAGTGGATGATATCCAAAACCGGTTGCTCTTCCAGAAGAAGTGTGTCTTTTCCAAAAGTTTCGCACGGAAAAACCTGGCTTATATCGTCCGGCAGACGGAAGATAAACTGCAGATGCTGGTGCACATCCTCAGCCGTGTGCCGGGAACGGCTATTGTTTATGTCCGCAACCGGAAAAAGACCAAAGAGGTGGCCGAGTATTTGCGTAAAGAAGGTTTCACAGCTGATTTCTTCCATGCCGGACTGAATCACGACGAGAAAGAAAGGAGACAGAATTTATGGAAGAACAACGAAATCCGTGTCATTGTCGCTACGAATGCCTTTGGTATGGGAATCGACAAGCCGGATGTACGTGTCGTGGTGCATCTGGATATGCCGGGGTCGCTCGAAGAATATTATCAGGAAGCCGGACGGGCCGGGCGTGACGAGCGTAAGGCTTATGCGGTTGCTCTCTGCTCGCCTACTGATACGGCCCAGCTGAAGAAGCGTATCAGTGATGAATTTCCTCCCAAGGAATTTATTTACCGGGTATACGAGGCGCTGGGCAATTATTTCCAGATCGCTGTCGGATATGGACTGGATACGGTACACGACTTCATGCTGACCGATTTCTGTTCGGCTTTCAAGTTGCCCATCACACAGACGCACAGTGCCATCAAGTTGCTGGAGCTGGCAGGTTACCTGGAATATGTGGAAGAAGTGGATAACGCCTCCCGACTGATCTTTACCGCTACACGCAAAGAGTTGTACAGTTATCTGCGGCAGGACGAACTGACGGATGCTGTCATCAAGACGATTCTCCGGTCATATACGGGGTTGTTTGCCGATTATGTTTACATCAATGAGAGTCTGATTGCTACCCGTGCCGGTTGTACGCCCGACGAGGTGTATCATCTGCTGGTGGGACTTTCTAAATACCGCATTGTGAATTATGTCCCGCAGAAGAAGACACCGCTGATCATCTACCGGCAAGTCCGTGAAGAGCAGAAGTACCTGTCGATCCCCCGGTCGGCCTACGAAGAAAGAAAGGCGCGCAACGAGGCGCGTATCAGTAAGGTGTTGGAATACATTCACAACGCGCATATTTGTCGGACCCGTATCTTACTGGGGTATTTCGGAGAGAAACAGGACAAGGATTGCGGCACGTGTGATGTTTGTCTGCAACGGCATAGCAGCGGATTGACAAACGCTGAGTTCCACACAATTCAGGGGGCTTTGGAAGAGTTGCTCCGGCAAGGTCCGCTACCGGTTTCTGCTCTTTTGCAGGCAGTGGATTTCCCGCAAGAGAAGGTGTTGCTGGTGTTGCGTTTCCTGGCAGACAACAACGCGCATTTTCATTTGGAGGAAGGAGTTTGTCAATTGATAATTGATAATTGACAATGGACAATTCAATCCCAAAGTGTGTAGAGGCGCAGCGTGTTGCGCCTCCGGCAGGCGGTATTGCATATACGGCGGTTGAAGATAAAGAAATCTATTCTCTCCGTTTCCGCATAGGCTCTTGATACCGTCCGTTGGAGGCGCAGCACGCTGCGCCTCTACAGTTGTCAATTGTCAATTATCAATTGTCAATTCAAACAAAGTTTGTACGCCTTGTCTCCTACCCGGACGATGTAGATGCCGGGGTGCAGGCCGTGGTATTGCTTCAGGCCTATCTGCTCTTCGTTCTTCACGACTGCACCGCTCATGCTGACGATGATGACTTGCTCACGCTGCGGTGTTTGAACATAGAGGCTGCCATCCTTCGTATAGACTTTCACGCCCTCGATAGATTCGATACCAGTCGGGTCTTCTTTTTCTTCCGCACCTTCGGCTTTGATGTAGATGTGGGTCCAGATGTTTTTAATCGGGTATTCGCCGGGCTGCGTGCCTTCCTTCAATTCTTCCCAACCTCCGTAGTAGCTGCGCTTGTAATAGACCTTGAAGTTATCGAAGGTGTAATTCGCTGTGTCTTTCTTGACATAGACGGAGATGCTGTTGCCTTCGCGTACCACGTTGTTGCTGAGGGTAACTTCCACCCCGTCGCACACGTCTTCTATATAGATGTTGTAGTAGCTGATGGGATCGGGACGGTAATCCGGGTCGCGGTGACCACACTTGGTGCAATAGCCGTTCACATAGTGGTGGCCGGTGGCAGGGATGACCACATCTGAGAGTTCTTCTGTCGCATTTTCATCGCTAAAATACTTATCGCAGTTTTTACAGTACCAATACTCGATATTTCCATCCTCGGTACAGGTAGCATCTTTCTTTGGAGTATGTACCATACTATGCGTCACTGTCACGGAGCAAGAGGCGCTGACCCCACTTCCGTCCTGAGCGGTGGCGGTAATCGTGGCGGTGCCTGCGCTTATGGCAGTCACTGTTCCATTTGCATCAACTGTAGCGATGCTGGTGTCGCTGCTTTTCCAAGTTATATCTTGATTGCTGGCATTGGCAGGCTCTACCGTAGCAGTCAGGGTTGCGCTGCCATTTTCCTGTAAGGTTAGGCTTTCTTGATCCAGCTTCACGCCGGTGACAGAAACGGACTTGACCGTCAGCGAAAGTTCCTTGCTGTCGCTGCCGGCGCTGTTGGTGGCGGTGACGGTAAAGGTCGAAGTGCCCGCCGTGGTGGGGGCGCCGGTGATTTCGCCGGTGCTGGTGTCCAGTGTCAACCCCGCAGGCAGGGTGCCGCTGGTGATGCTCCAATTCGTAGGATTATTGTCAGATGCAAGGGTCTGACTGTAAGAAGTGCCCACCGTGCCGTTTAGCAGGCTTGCGGTGGTGATCTTCGGCGGTGCGGAGCCTTGAATATTGTCTGGCAGGGTGCCGCTGTTGTAGATTTTGCCGTTGTTGGTCAAGGTGCCACCTCCTTCGGTGGTCACGGTACCGTTGTTGGTCAAGGTTGTGCCAAATGGCACGGTGAGATTGGCGTCCTGGCCGATGGTCAGGCTCTCGCCCTCGCCAATGGTGATGTCCTCCTGCAAGGTCACATTGCCGTACACGGTGCCGCTCTTGCCATCCCAAATGATGCCTCCGGTGCCATCAGACCCGCTGGCTGCAGGCTTCAATTCAGGAGCCGAGCCTGTTCCGTCCTTCGTTGTTATGATGTTCGAAGCCTTGACCATAGCGTTGCCGCTGACCTTCATATTAGCTACTGCAGTGGCATCATTTACATTCGAAAGAAAATGGATTCCATTTGTTTCACCACTAGCCTGCAAACTGCCGCCCTTGACCTCAATGGTGAGGCTCGGACTACCGGTCTGACTTGTGATCAACCGGACACCAGAACCGCCGTCCTGACTCCCCAACGCTGTAACACTTGCTTCTTCAATCGTCAAATTAGCACTGTTTTGGGAGGACATAAATATTCCTATTCCATTACCACTGAGGCCAGACACAGTCAAACTGCCGGAGCCACTGATGTTCAGTGAAGCATCTCCCCCACTACTACTAACATTGATTCCATGCATTCCGGAAACCTTGTTTTCTTCCTCTAAAACGATATTCAGTGATACGGGGCCTGAACTACTCGCTGCGTAGATCCCGGAGCCAGATGTGTTTACATTATTATACACTCCTTTAATGGTCGCATTCTTTAGGGTCAATGTGACGGTGCTTGGGTCGTATTTGACATTCCAATTGTCATCGTTACCCTCGTATTCTGTCAGTCCCCCTGTTGATTTATCCGTGGTCCAGAAGGTGGTATTATTGCCATTGATAACCTGCTGATCTCCAACATAAAGACTATTAGGCGCACCTTCCACCGCCAGCGCCGTGACGGGCAGCAGCAGAAGCCAGATAAATAAAGTAAAGATTTTCTTTATAAGCGGACACAGCCATAAGGGCCGCACCCGCTTGTTAGTTGTTTGTAAAATGTTTTTTCCCATATTTGTTTCCCCATTAGATTACGTTCGTTTTTGGGAAACAAGGGGTATTGGGAAGAAATTTTAATCGATCGGATAGAAATCGTTTTTTACCAAATCATAGAAGGCATCCAGCAAAACATGAGACCGAGGATTCGCCCGGTGCAAATAGATTGACACATATATAGTATAATCTTCCGTTACTGCCGACGCATCATATTTTCGGATATTCCCGTCGTTATACTTCTTGAACCAGCGGTCAAACAAGTTTTTCCGCTTTTCTTCTTTACCATCCAAACTGTCACACACCATCAACATTGCCCTTTGTTTATCACGGAAAAAAGATTGCAAAATAGAAACGACTGTTACTGAAATTCTGACATCCAAGGGATGTGGCTTGTCCGTTTCCGGTTCGATATTGAATGTGTAAACATCGGAAAAAGCTGGATGATAGTTGGAAAATTCTATAAAATAAGCATGGTAAATAATGCCATGCTTTGTTTGAAATGAATAGTCCCAATCTTTATTCTTTACCACTTCATACGGGCGTTGCAAACTTGATTCCACGATCTTTGGCTACTTGTTTGATGTCTTCTCCTTTTTGAATACACTCCCGTATGGCTTGTTTGTCGTCCAACACTCGACGGAAAACGGATTGGACTTTTTGTTCTGTCTTTTTTTTCATAAGGCTTCGTCTTTTATTTACACGACAAAGGTAACTTATTTTCTGACACAGAACTATCTATTTCGATTAAAATTCTTTCAAAGACCGCTTGTTTCCCAATAGTTTGTTTTTTAATGATGATACGCTGTCCTTTCAGCATCAAGCCGGAAAGGACGGAGCACGTCCGGGCGGAGGTACAAATCCACCCGGACAATTGTTACTTCTCAACGGTTTCGCCTTCTTCCGGCTTGTTGGACTTCTTTTGCGCCTGGCTCTGGGTGTAGCTTGTCTTGTGATTGGCAATCACGCGGTTCATCTCGTTGATGACCGAAACGACAAACTCCAGATCTTCGGGCGTAGCAGCCATAAGGGCAGCCGCCGAGATGAGGGTACACATGTTCTGATACACCGTGTCGGTCTTGCTCCGTGCATCCTTCAGGTTATCGCCCTCGGTCAGGGCGCGTTCGCTTGTCCGTTTGTTTTTAGCGGCGTCGAAGTTGTTGTTGGCTTCTTCCAGCTCGTCTACCGTAGCATCCAACCCCAGCGTCGTGACCGCCGCCGTGTTTTCTTCCTTTCGTAAATCCAGGATCAAACCCTTAATCAGAGAAGTTTCGGCATCGTCTGCCACACCTTGCGCCCCTTTGTAGGGACGAATCACCACGTCGAGCTGCTGGGCAGCAGCCTTGACCGCCGCCTTCGAAGCCTTCAGGCCATTCGATACCATGTAGAACATGACCGACAGCAGGCGGTCGCGCTCGGCATCTTCCTCGTCCATCTTGATGGTATTAGTATTGGCGGAACTCTTTCTGTTGAGGTCTTGTTCGACCTCCACATCGTCCCCATACTCATCTACTATGGCCTGCGTCAAATTGAGTTTCTTCAGGTAGTCCTCCAAATAGCCGGCAAACACCTGGTGCATGTGGTCGTGGAAACTCATATGCAAGGCGTTGTTGTAGCGATAGCATGAACTACCTTCGATTGCAGGAAATACATTCATAGTCATTCCTTTTTTGTGTTAAACAATTCCGTTTTAGTCGTAGATCACCTGTGATTTTGAGTGCGAAATCTTTCGCAGTGGTCGCTCACATATGATCGGAGACCGAAAAAATATTTTCAGTGCAAGATCACATGTGATCTGCCACCGAAAATCCATTTGCAGAAGAAAATCACTAGTGATCAAGGACCGAAAATCTAAAAACAGACGAAATCACCAGTGATCTGGGACCAAAAATTCATTGACAAGGCCAGATCACACCTGATCTGATACCAAAAATCTATTCTCAATGGGAAATCACATGTGATCCGGTACTGAAAATCTGCCAACGGTGGTAGATCACATGTACACTCCGATTCGTGATTTTTACCTTGTTTCACCTCAGAACAGAAAGAGTTCCGCCAAGACAACAGTTCTCTTTTCCTATTGAGAAGTATGGCAAATTAAATAAAAATAATTGAAAGTGCAGGTATAGGAAGAGTTGATTTTGGTATTGGATTTGGTGTTCGTATCTGTTCTTTTGGCTTGTCGCAGACTGTGTACGTTCTTTTGCCTTGATGCAAAAGAACCAAAAGATCAAGTTCGTATTCGTACTTTTGGCTTGACCCAAAAGTACCAAAAGGTCAAGGCTGCGTCTGCTGAGCTACTCCGTCACTGCGTTTCGCTGTGCGCGCCGCAAACTCGCCTTCGGCTCAGACAGCGACGCTCCGGCCGCTCCACTTCGTTCCTCCGCTTAACGCTCACCAGAACGAGGCCGAAACAATTGATAATTGAGAATTGACAATGGAGAATTATCTTTTTCTCCCACATTTATTCATGGAACTTGCCTGGCGACTGTAGAGGCGCAGCGCTGCTGCGCCTCATAACGACGCTCTACACATCCAAATAACAATCAATATAATAACGAATGAATTTATTGTGTTATTTGTTGTTTTATCCTTTCACGCTGGATGGAGGCGCAGCACGCTGCGCCTCTACTCGCATTCCCTATATCCGATGAGGGATTAATATTCTCGTAAAACCCGTACCGAATGGAAGCCTATTATTGGCAATTCTCCTTGATCAGCTTATCGGCTACCGGATCACCCAGCTCTTTGGCTTTGTTGAAAGCCTCGCAGGCAGCATCCTTCTTTTCGGTGCGGAGGAAGCAAACCCCACGCAGACGGTAGCAGGCTGCAAAGTCGGGAGCCAGCGCCAAGGCCTTGTCGATACTCTGCAAAGCCTCGGCATACTTCTTCTGGCGAATAAAGATCGAAGCCTCTTCGGCCAGATACATCGGGCTTTTGGCGTTGATGGCCATCGCTTGACGGATATCCTGCAAGGCTCCTTCCAGATCTCCCTGGCGGAACTTGGCCTGTTCGCGCAGGTAATAGAACGAATCGTCCACCCGTCCGCCTACTACCTTATAATATAAGTCATAGTCGGCCACCGCCTGTTCATACTGCATCAGCTTCAGCCGCCAGTCGATACGCTCGAGGATATAAGGCGCCATTTCCGGATTCATCGACTCGCCATAACAAGCGATCGTACTATCGAGCAGCTGGATGACCTCGCCGATATTCACGCCACCCTGCTTAGACGACTTCGATTTGGCAGCCATATACCACGAGCTGGCATTGGCCGCATCGCTCCGGTTGACAATCATGTATTCCTGATAGGCCTCGTCATATTTTCCCTGATTGAAATACATTTCCCCCTGAAGCTGGTGATACACCGGATTATTCTCGGCCGTCATGGCCTCCGTCAGTCGGTTCTGTGCATGCTCGACCGTCCAGTCCGTATCCTTCAAGGTAGAATCAGAGAGGGCCACACTGTAAATCAGCTGCGCCTCGCTATAAAGCACGTCACTTTTCTTTTCGGCCAGATCGAGCGCCTGCTTCATATCTGCCTGGGCTTTCTCGAGATACTGCAACTGTCCGGCCCGGTCGTTGGCCAAATCGGTCCGGTGATAGGCATAATGCGAAGCCCGGCGGATATAACTCTCCGACCAGTCGGGGAAAGCTGCCACAAAATCATTCAGTGTATTCAGATACGTTTGGGCATCCTGCGAATTGCCCATCAAGAACAAAGCAATCTGTGCCTGCTCCCGATCGGCAGGCCATGCCTTCTTGATCCCGATAGCCGTGTAGGTAGAACTCAGCATATCCATCGTCGAGATCTGCAGGCTCTCGGCATAAGCTGCCGATACCGCATACGATACCTCTTTCTTGCCCGAAGCATCCTCTTGCGCCAAACCGAATACCTCGCCCTCTTCGTTCAGCACAGGCGCATTCACCCAGCTTACCTCGAGCGGGAAAGACAATTTATAGTAATGATAAACATCTTTCAGTTTGGTCACCTCTTCCACCTTACCCGTAGCGAAGGTCTTCACCTTGGCATCCGTATAAGGCTGCAGATAAACCGGCGCACCCACAGCCAGGGGAGCGGCTGCCATCTTCAGGAAGCTCACCTTCTTGGGCACTTCCACCTGTAGCTTGATCACGTCATACAATTCGTCGGCCGCCAATACCGTCGATACCTCGTAGGTCTTTCCGCCTCCGTCAGTAACCGTCGCCTTGTAAGCCCCGTTGAAGAGCGAATAAGCCGAGAGCAACTTTCCGTCTTCCGAAATAAAGAAGCCGGTACCTGTATGCAAGGTCGTACCATCTTCCTTGTATGTAGTAATCTTCGCGATCGCCTTTTTCTGTTTTTCCATCCATTTAGGCGCCTTCTGCTGGGCAAAGAGTGAAAGACACATACATGCCAGCCATCCTAACAATAGTAATCTTTTCATGATATTTCCATTATATTTAGTCGTTTAATCTTCTAATTCTTCTCCGTCGGGCGTATGCAGGATAAACGTAGTTGCCCCGATCGTCACGACAGCCCCATCGCCGATACGGACCACCTCCCGGTCGCCCAGCAATTCACTCCGCAGGAACGTACCCGTCAAGCTGGGGAAATCGCGCAAGGTATAGCAGAACTTGCCTGCGGCATCCTGCTTGACATGAATCACACAATGCTTGCGTCCCATACTCGGATCGCTGGTAATGATCGGGACATCCACACCATCGGTATCTTTGTTGCGGCGGCCGATCACATTATCGCCCAACACCAAGGGCAAATCCTGCTTAAAGGCAAAGGCATTCTCGATAACCGTAATAAAGCCACACGAGAAATCGGGCTCCTTTACTTCCTTCTCCAAACCAGACTTCGAGCGGACCACCTTCCGCCCAATCTTAATCTTGAACTGTGATGCACATTGCGGACAGACAAATGCCACCACTTTTCCTTCTTCGTATTTAGTTTCATCAAAAGCGATCTGATGATCACACTTCGGGCAAAAAACTCTTTTCATATCTGTATCTATTTTCCAGCTGCAAAGATAAACCAAGCCACCCATAGAACAAAACAAACACCCGACAGAAAGCCATTCCCGGCAACAATCCTTCAGAAAATTTGGAGAAAGAAACAGGTTATCGTAATTTTACGGAGTTTGAATCTTTTATACTTACATAACCTATGAATCTAACGGATACAACACTTTCGCCCATCCGAAAAGGGATTGTCGGCGTACAATTCCTCTTCGTGGCTTTCGGAGCCACTGTACTGGTACCTTTGTTGGTCGGCCTCGACCCATCGACAGCCCTATTTACCGCCGGAATCGGGACATTGATCTTCCACCTGGTAAGTAAAGGGAGAGTGCCCATCTTTCTGGGCAGCAGCTTTGCCTTCATCGCCCCCATCATCAAGGCCACCGAATTATATGGTCTTTCAGGAACCCTTTTCGGACTGACCGGAGTAGGATTGGTCTATTTCGCCATGAGTGCCCTGGTCAAATGGCAGGGACTATCGGTCATCAACCGCATCTTCCCGCCGGTTGTAATCGGTCCCGTCATCATCCTCATAGGTATAACCCTGGCAGGCACAGGCGTCCAGATGGCCGAAGAGAATTGGGTGCTGGCTCTGATCTCGCTGGCCACAGCCGTCATTGTATCCTTGAAAGCCAAAGGCCTGCTCAAACTGATCCCCATCTTCTGTGGAATCGGAGTCGGCTATCTGGCTGCCCTGTTCTTCTATGAAGTCGATCTGAGCAGCGTACGCGAAGCCGCCTGGTTCAAACTGCCGAAGTTCGTACATCCCACCTTCTCGTGGGAAGCCTTTGTCTTCATGCTTCCCGTAGCCATCGCCCCCGTGATTGAGCACATCGGGAATATCTATGTAGTCAATACGGTAGCCAACAAAGACTTCGTGAAAGATCCCGGCCTTCACCGTACCCTGTTGGGCGACGGAATTGCCTGCATGATAGCCGGAGTTTTGGGAGGACCTCCTGTTACTACTTATGCCGAAGTAACCGGAGCCATGTCTATCACCAAAGTGACCCATCCGCAAGTGATACGCATTGCGGCCGTAACTGCCATTCTATTCTCTTTGGTCGGGAAAATCAGTGCCCTCTTAAAATCCATTCCCAATGCCGTACTGGGAGGCATCATGCTGCTGATCTTCGGCACCATTGCCACAGCCGGTGTAACCAACATGTTGCAGCACAAGGTAGATCTGACGAATACCCGGAACATCATCATCTTCTCCCTGACGCTGACCATCGGTATAGGAGGCGCCACTTTCTCCTGGGGTGAATTATCGCTATCCGGAATCGGGCTTGCCGCCATCGTGGGAGTTGTACTTAATCTGATTTTACCGAAAGATAAGAATGCTTAATTCATAATAGCAGGGAATCGAGATATTACTCCCTCATAATTACATACGGAAAACAAAGGAAGCTATCAATACAAAAATTTCTGGAAAGCCTAGGATTTAGAAACCTGAGACTTTCCAGAAATTTCATTGAAGAGAATACTATAATCAGAATCTATATGCTTATTTCTTTCCGATCCACGTCAACCGGTGCCAAATGGTTTCCAGCGGACCCCGACGGAAATGACGGAACCACCAATGAGCAAATGCCACCTGCAGTACAAGGAAAACAATTCCTATCAGCAGACTATAAGTCGTCCCGCAAACCAAATGCAGTTCCAGTCCGTAACCGAAATACAAGAAACTGCCAATCAGTGATTGCGTGACGTAATCCGTCAGACTCATCTTTCCATACGGAACCAGAATCTTCTGAACCTTGCCTTCATTCACCCAATAGAGCAACAGAAATCCTGAAACAATCAGCAACATTCCCGCCAGATTGTACCACGAATCCCAAATCGTCCGCATCGACGACTTCAGGAACGGATTCTCTATCTGCGAATAAATAAAGTCTTTCAGATAATAAAGGACCACAGCCGAAGGCAAAGCCAAAAAGGCAACGCGTTGCCAGAAAGCAGCTACCCGTTCACGATTCTCACCAGCATATACGAACAACCCTTTTCTTCCCAACAACATACCCAGCATAAACAAAGAGGCTGTTTGGAATACCCTACCATGAGACCACGCCCAGTTCAAGCTAGCCAACTGCCCTGTGACAAAGTTCGCTTTCAGCATTTCCCAAAAGGAATGTCCTCCTAATTGTGGATACACATCACCCAGCGAGAAATAAGTCTGTTGCGGATTCGCATCCGGTACCAGACACGCATAAATCACTTTTATCCACTCCAACGGCTGCAACATCAGAATCAAAGCAATCCATGCCACAGTCCGATCCTTCAAATGCCGCACAGGCACCAAGACAAAACCTATCAGGGCATACAGGACCAATATCTCACCCGGGAAAAAGATGGCATTTACAAAACCGAACAGCAACAGCAATACAAGCCGCCACATATAGCGATTCCGAAAGTCTTCCCCCCTCATCTCACAATTATGATGCTGCAAATAGAAAGTAAAGCCAAAAAGTAAGGCAAAAATCGCATACGACTTTCCTGCAAAAGCAAAGAAAAGCATATCCCACAGATGAGTATCCAAGCTAGACAAAAAAGGCGAAGCAGTTTCAGGGAAAGAATAAAAGTTGAAATGCTCTATGTTATGCAGTAAAATGATCGCCATCACAGCAAATCCACGCAAGGCATCAACAGCCCATACTCTTTCTTTGGAACGAATCGTTTCAGTCATAGTCCTTTCATTTTGAGTTGTCAGACGTCTCTCCTACGAAAATCATTTAACAACCGAGATAGATGAAATCATTCCGAAGTTCTTGTTGTCGTTAACTTCCCAAACGATTTTTCCGTTCTTGTCGATCTCCATTAATTGAGGAATATTCTTGGAAGCAACGCTCGGATCATGACCTTGCCAATTACAGATATATAAACCGCCATCTTTAGTCGGCAACAGCTGAGCTACAAAACAGAACTCAACGCCTTCGATATCTCCTGAATTGACCGTACGCAAGATTTCACCACTTTCCAAATTAAATTCTACATAACGATGTGAATCACCGCAAGCGCCTACATAATTTCCATTAGCCAGTTTGCTGACACAATACATATTACCCGGCATCTTGATGGTACGCAGTAAATTTCCTTCTACATCGATTACCCGTACATCAGCTGTTTCAAACAAAGGAACCAGATAGTTTCCATCTTTATCTACATTCACATGGCGGAACTGAGCATGAGGCACTTCAATACCTGTTTCGTAGGCAGTCTCACGAATAATTTCTCCCTTCGGACTAACTTCGAATATTTTAGCCGGATGACCGCATTCAGCTACCAGATAATTTCCGTTATCCAATACACGGGCTGTCTGAAATTCAGAACCTGCATCAGCCGGAATATTCCATAATTCCTCACCTTGCTTGTTGATCAGCTTAACACCTTTGGCATACGAAAACAGGATATTTCCATCAGGTGTCCAGCTGGCTGAATTACATTCCCAGCCTTTTTCCAATGGATGTTCCCACTCTACTTTCTTGGTTTCTTTATCAATAATGACAATTTTATTCCAACCAGAACCGGCTAACAATAATTTTTCACTCTTCTGCCCGCATGAGAACAATCCCAACATCATACAAACCATACACAGATAAGTAAATATTGATTTCATAATAAATATACAGTTAGTAAAAAAGCTGACAGAATCTGATATTACGTCCGGATAACGGACTGAAACAGATTCTATCAGCTTACTCGATATAAATAAATTTATTTAGACAGATCTTGATACATTTCGTATCCCTGTTCAGCAGTAATACCATCATGTACAACTGCATGAACTGCTTGAATCATAGCCAGCGGATGTTCGCTCTGGAATACGTTACGTCCCATATCTACACCACAAGCACCATCCTGAACGGCTTTATAGCAAAGCTGCAAAGCATCTAATTCGGGCACTTTCTTACCTCCGGCGATTACAATAGGAACCGGACAAGTTGCAGCTACACGTTCAAAGCCATCGCAATAATATGTCTTCACAATAGCAGCACCATTTTCAGCACACATACGTGAAGCCAATGCGAAATAACGCGCATCGCGAGCCATTTGTTTTCCTACAGCAGTTACACCCATTACAGGAATACCATAGCGATTACCCAAATCTACAGCTTTTACCAAATTAGCAGCAGTAACAGCTTCACGTTCTTCGTCACCGGCAGCAAACATAACAGCCATAGCTGAAGCATTCAAGCGGATAGCATCTTCTACGTCGATCAGAACGTTACGGTTCAATTCTGTCAAGATAGAAGAACCTGCATCTGAACGCAAACAAATCGGTTTGTTTGTAGCGGCAGGAATAGAAGATTGCAAAATACCGCGTGTACACATCAAGCAGTCAGCATACTGAGTAAGCGGAACAATGCTCAAGTCGATACGTTCCAAACCAGAAGTCGGTCCCATAATAAAACCATGGTCAAAAGCCAATAAAACAGCTTTACCGGTCTTCGGATTGAAAATACGGCTTAAACGGTCTTTCATACCCCATGAAAGATTAGCTGCACCTTTTACGTGAAAGTTTTCTACAGACTGTGCCTGATCGAACCCAAAATTGCTGGCTTCTCTGAAGCCTTCCATATCTGGCATAATTTTCTCTTTTTTATTCGTTAAACAATTATCTATTTAAGGTCAAAGTAACCAGCAGAAAATCTCTACCAGTTACTTTGACATTTTTCTTATTATCCAATTTCTGCGAAAGAAGCAAACATACAGCTCCAAGAAGCAGCACCACTATCCATATAGCCAACAGAACGTTCGCCATAATTACGGGCACGTCCGAAATTAGCTTTCAACTGAATAGTTGATTCAGCTCCTGCCAAAGCTGCCTTTGCACCAGCCTGAAGCACTTCCTTTATATCGTTAGAAGGACAATTCTGGATGGCTTCGACAGCAGGGATCAAAGCATCCATCATGGTCTTATCTCCCACTTGTGCACTGGTTTGTTGTTTTACATTTGCCAAACCACCGGCAAACATTTTCTTAACACCTTCGGCATCCAATTCTGTACCTTCAGCACAATCGCTCATGCCTAAGAACAAAGCACCCAATAATGTACTGGTTGAACCGCTCACTTCGAGCATCACGTTCATACCCATGTCCATCAGCATAGACTTGAATTCTGTTCCTTGCTGTGCAGAACGGACGATGCAAGACAGAGCTGTTACAATAGCAGTTCCATGATCGCCATCACCAATTACGGCATCCAACTTGGAGAATTCTTCTTCACGTGCTTTAATATTTTCCAAGGCTTTGTTCATCATTGCCTTGAAATCAGCAATTGTCAGTTTATCCATACTATTTATTTACCAATTGTAGTCCAATACGGAGCATTTGACTGTTTATTCAAATAAGCGATGTGATCATCGTCCAGCAAAGCCATGATCATCTGGAATCCAGCCTGTTCCTGTACAGTCAGGATTTCCTGGATACGGCTGCAAGCAACTGTAATGCCACGGCTTTCCAATTCACGATATGCCTTACGGAAAACAATATTCAATTCCATGTGAGTAGTAGCACCTACACCGTTAATGATCAACAAGGCTTTGCTTCCGGCAGCCGGTTTCAACTGCTGGCACAACAAATCAACCATTTCAGCAGCAGTAGCATCTGCAGAAACCAAAGGCTTCTGACCGCCACCACCTTCACCGTGTTGTCCCATTCCGATTTCCATCACACCTGCAGGCAGATCTGTAATAGTAGCACCATTCTGCGGATGTGTACATGCACGCATAGCAACAGCCAATGTAGCACAATGTTTATTATAACGTTCTCCGATTTCTACCAATTCGTCCAAAGACTTTCCTTCTTCTGATGCTGCACCCAGAATCTTATACAAAGGAACACAACCAGCCAAACCACGACGGTCTTTGTCATCAGCGCCAATACCAGCACTGATATCATCATGAGTTACGATCTGCTTAACTTTGATACCTACACGAGCAGCCAACTGACAAGCCATATTGGCACTCATGATATCACCTGAGTGGTTCAATACAACCAACAAGATACCAGCTTCACGTTTCATCAACTGCAAAGCCTGGAACAAACGTTGAGCTCCCGGAGCAGCGAAAATATCACCTACAACTGAGCAGTCCAACATACCTTCGCCTACAAAACCACTCAAAGCGGGTTCGTGACCAGAACCACCTAATGTTACGATAGCAACTTTATCTTCACTCTTCGGATGTGTACGAACTACGATATTCTCAGCGGCCAACTTAACCTGATCAGGATAAGCCAATACATAACCTTCCAGCAGTTCTTGTGTGATATGCTGCGGATCATTGATGAATTTTGTCATAATTTCAGCCATAACATTCAATTTTTAGGGTTTATTACTTGATTTCCATTAACTCAATAGCGATACCTTCTTCTTCGATGAAAGCAATTGTCAGGTGTTCATCGCAAACAGCCGGACCAAAAATTACTTTTTGTCCTTTCAACGCTTCTTCCAATGATGGAACTTGATAAGCGATATGTGCTGTTGTCAAAACTTTTTCTGGCAATGGACTTTCTCCTGATTCCAGATAGATAAACTCTATTTTGTTAGCACTCTTACTGAAGTCTGTCAACCAGACATTCAAACCTTCGTTATACATGGCACCTTCCGGTTTGTAATTTACCGGAACACCAAAATGATTTAACGTTCTCATAGCATTAGCTGTTTTAATTATTTGACATAAAAAAATTATTCTACTTCTTGATTTACGTTCGACAATTTAGAACGATATTTCCAATAAGCGATTGCCGAAATAACGACTATCACTGCAAGGGAAACAAATATATAAATAAATATTCCGTGTACCTGGTCATTCTCTCCGTAAGAATGCATTCCACTCAGGAAATAGTTCACGCCGAAGAATGTCATCAGTACCGAGCAAAAAGCCATAACAGATAAGAAGTTAAAAGACCAGGCATTATACCATCTCCGGACTAACCGCAAGTGTTCTACCAACGCATAGACAATCATGGTAATCAAAGCCCACGTTTCTTTTGGATCCCAACCCCAATAACGTCCCCACGATTCGTTGGCCCAAACGGCTCCTAAGAATGTTCCGATCGTCATCAATGCGAGACCTATCAGCATGGCCATTTCGTTTACGATGGTCAATTCCCGTATCCGTGTTTGCAACATTCCTTGATTTTTGTCACTTGCCAGCGTCATAACCACCATATTGGTAATTCCCAGCAAACAACAGATACCGAAGAAACCATAAGCAGCCACAATAACTGCCACATGAAACATCAGCCACGGAGATTTTAACACAGGAACTAACGGACTAATTTCCGGATCCATCCAGTTCAGACCTGAAACGAACAAGATGATTCCTCCGAATAAAGTTGCCAAAGCCATCGTTATCCGACTACGACGGACAAACATCAAACCGGCGGCAACCGTAGCCCAAGCAACATACACCATCGTCTCGTACGAATTACTCCATGGCGCATAGCCGGCTATATACCAACGGACTCCCATTCCGTATGTATGGAATCCAAAAACAGCAACAACCAATCCCAGCAGCAGCCAGAAAAGCCAATTCAATTTCCGGAGGTCATTAAACATAGCTGCAAATGCTAGTACCAGCAATAATCCTCCAGCAATCAGATAGCCAATCTTGCACTGACGGAAAATATTCATCTGATTATATTTGATTTCTGCCTGCATCTTCTTGGGGCTTATGTCGAGACCTTGACTTTTAGCCTGCTGATAAGTCTCAATCATTCCTAATACTTCATCAGCTTTGCTCCAGTCTTGTGTTTTCAAAGCAGACTGGACTTCTCCCAAATACCACAAGAAAATCCGAGAGACAAACAACGAATCCTTTCCACCCTAAAATCCGCAACTATCATCCAATACACGATTAAGGGTAGATTTATGAGTCGTTAGTAGCAGCTTTCAGTAAAAAGCAACAGCACAACATCAATATGTAGCCACCATCC
>NZ_JAKZMM010000027.1 GCF_022809355.1 Parabacteroides faecalis
ATGAACTACCTTCGATTGCAGGAAATACATTCATAGTCATTCCTTTTTTGTGTTAAACAATTCCGTTTTAGTCGTAGATCACCTGTGATTTTGAGTGCGAAATCTTTCGCAATGGTCGCTCACATATGATCGTTTTCAGCCTGCAAAGATAGATAATTATTATGAGTTCTGATCTATTTCAGCAGGAGATCTTTCAGACGGTCTCTGTTTTTACCGGATATTTTCAGTCCGGTTTCCCGGTAATTGTCAAATGATCCGTAACGGTTTTCGATTTCCCGGTAGGCGATGTTCAGGAACGATTCGTTGACAGAAAGCAAGACTGTCATCGTCTCTTGCGCATCCGTACTTAACGCTGAAACCGTTTTTGCCATGAAGCTGGGATCAATATACCGGTTGGAACTCATATATTCCTGCGTGATCGATTCTTGCGGAATGTCTAGCATAGAGAAAAGCAATGAGATGAAAAGGCCGACCCGGTCTTTGCCTAACTCTCCGGATATCAGGATCGGATAATTCTTCTTGTCAAGCAAGATGCGGAAAACGTCTCCTAGATCTTCTGTATTATTGGCGATAAAACGGATATAAGCATCTTCCATGAAGAGTGTTCCGTCCCGTTTGCGTACTTTGTTCTCCAGGATACGTTGGTTCATCTCCTCTTTGTTTCCACAAGGAATGGGGATATGGATAATCTGTGTGTTGGGGAAATAAATGGGTTGCTCTTTTACTTCGTGAGCCGTCCGTAAGTCAATGATGGTTTTTATACCTGCCTCAATGAGCCGGATGGAATCTTGTTCGGAGAAGTTGTGAATATTTCCCGAACGGTATAACTTGCCCCATCTGACTTGCCTTCCTTTCTTCGATTTATAACCACCGACGTCACGGAAATTCTGGATGTTATCCATAAACGTATAGCGGGCTGCTACGTCTTGAGGAGAATGATCGTTGAAAGTAATCCGGAAATATTTACGCTGGATATTGTCGGAGGTGATATAACGGATAAATCCGTCTTCGATGGAAGTAGATGCGGCAGGATGGTTCATGTCAAATTTATCAGGAACATCCGACACATACAACTTCGCTATCCCTTTTATTACCGGATTCGTCTCCCATTTGATAATGTAATTGCCAATTTCATCCCGGACACACAACGCCCTCACGTCACACGATTCGGACTTGCATCCGAATAATGCCAGCAAACATGTCAGTATACCTAGAATCTGTTCTTTCATCACCATTCTCCCAACTTCTATCTATCTTTACAAAGATAGAAAATCCCCCCAATATCCCCAATTTCTTATGTTTATTTAAGTTTCACTTGGGATCCTCCATATTTGTTGGCAAAATCCGATGAAATATAGTTGTCGTAACTTTGACAAACTTCGGCCGAGAAATCAATGCCACATTGGATGATTTTCTGCCATTTGTCTTTGTCCAATGTAGGCAGATCCTGTTTCCGTACCTCGTATTTCAGTAGTCCGTAAATGATACCGGCATTGAAATTGTCACCGGCTCCGATGGTGCTGACGGGCTGAATGGACTGGGCATCGATATGAGACGTGAAACGGCAGGTTCGCAGATCCACTCCGTTGGCTCCACGGGTTGTCAGGAAGTTATCACAATAGAATTGAACATGATCCTGATAAACCCGATCCAGGTCTGTCAGTTTGAAGAGGTTGTAAAAGTCCTCATCCGATCCCCGTACGATGTCGGCAAACTCGAAGTTCTCCAATACCGTAGGCATCACATGAATGGCTTCATGGGCATGCGCCTGCCGGAAGTTCGGGTCGTAATACAAGATTGCTCCGCGTTCTTTGGCATATTCGAGGAATTCATAGACCCGTTTCCGTAAAACGGGATTCAGAGAGTAATAGGAGCCGAAGATGAAGATATCGTTTTTCTCAATCGGAGGTAGAGGCACTTCCAGGCGTTGCTTCGGATAGTCTTTGTAGAAGGTATATTGAGCATCCTGGTTTTCATCCAGAAATGCCAGCGACAAAGGACTTTTTCCATCCGGGAAACGATCTACATACCGGGTAGAGATATGATTCTCCTGCATGAAATTCTGAATGATATCTCCTACTCTGTCATTCCCGATTTCACTGATGAAAAGAACATCTACGCCTAATCGTCCCAATGATACCAACCCGTTGAACACCGATCCGCCCGGTACAGCTGCATGCGGTTGATTTCCCCGGAAAATAATATCCAGTATTGTTTCTCCAATTCCTATTACCTTTCTCATGTTTCCTCACTTGTTTTGCATTTGTTTCTCGTGGAAATCGAATCTACTCCTCGTTTGTTTTGCAAACGAATCCGCCGAGAAACGTATGAACTTGATTTTATTCCTTTTTGCTTTGCTCACGGCTTTTCGATCCCAGGTAACCTCCATGATGACGTTTGGCATAGTCGGTGTTGGTGAAACCGATTCGCTTCATGGTGCTGACTACCAGGATATCACCGATGACGGTCATGACTGTCGTTGAGGTTGTCGGAGTCAGTCCTAACGGACATACTTCGGCCGGAGCTCCGGTAGGCAGACAGACTGTAGCTTCTTGTGCCAATTCACTTTCCGGGTTGCCTGTGATAACGATAAACTTCATATCCGGTACCAGTCCGCGGGTCAGAGAGACCAGCTCTACCAGTTCCCGTGTTTTGCCGGAGTTGGAAATCAATAACATGATATCGTTGGCTTGGACAATACCCAGATCGCCATGTTGGGCTTCGCTCGGATGCAGGAAAAATGCCGGTGTTCCTGTCGAACTGAAAGTCGTTGCGATGTTCATGGCAATTTGTCCGGCCTTGCCCATTCCGCTTGTTACCAGTTTACCTCCACGTGCGTGCACATACTCTACAATCAGATTGACGGCCTCCGCATAATTGGAAGACACGGGAATGTTGCGTACGGCATTCGCTTCTTTCTCTAAAATAGATGATATTTCGTCTGTCATCATGATTTTTTACACTTGTTTGATCTACTGAAATACAAAAATACATCTTTTTCTGTAACTCCCAGCATTCGGCTTCTTTTTCCACGGATTTATTCTGCCGCGTACGTGATGGTGGGAAGGAATCAGAATAACGCTGATATGGCAAGACCTGTACTCAAATAATTCAGACGTTTCCCGCTGTCAAAGTAAGGCAGGCTGGTATACACGTAATCCAAATAAAGCCGTAGGCCCATGGCCGGTGAAATCTGTGCCAGGATAGAGGTTGCTGCCGTTCCGGAAATTCCTTTATGGAGAACATCGTGATTATATAGCAATTGGCAGTAACCGACTTCGACCTTTGAGTTGAGGAAAATACGGGGTATGAGCCGGTAGGAATACCCGGGTCCCATACTGAACGACGTAGCACCTACAATACCTTGGCCTTGGGTTAGCTTGGCCGATAAAATAGCCGCTTGAAGATTTAGTCCCCAACCGCTCTGCAGGTAATAGGCTGCCGAGATGGTTGTATTCAATCCCTGATACGACGTCAGTTCTTTTCCGTCCATGATTATTTGTCGGGGAAACAAGGAGCTGTAGCCCACGGAATATTCGATAAAGGAAGGAATACGGGTATAAGAGGCATCGTCGTCCAGTACGTCGAATAAAGGCTTCTTACGGAAAATCAGGTCGGATAAAAGGTAACCTACTTCCGTTGACATGATACCGATACCGGCTCCAGCCAACACATCCGACAGCCAATGGCGGTTGTTCATCATCCGTCCGGTTGCAACCAAGGTAGCAGCCGAATACGCACCGATACCAACCCATGGACTTAAATCCTTATACTCTTTGTATAACATGGTGGCGGCCATAAAAGCCGTTGCCGTATGACCCGATGGAAACGAGTTGTTCTTGCGTTGGTTGGGACGTTCCCGTTTGACTGTATATTTCAATCCGTTGACAACACCTGCCATCAAAGCGGCAGAGATCACATCGGCTGTCATCATCTCTCCCCAGGTACTTCTTCCTTTGACACCTGCCAGTTTCATTCCGAACATGGCTGCCATCGGGGCATATTGCAGGTAATCATCAAAGTGATTGGAAAAGGATGACATGTTCACCTGTCGGGTTTCTTGGATTCTCTTGTCGATGGAAGTAGCCAATGCACTGGCAAACAACAGCGGAACGCCTTGCTTGGTTATCTGGTAGGCCGACGTCCGCTGTAGTTTTTGAATTCTTGACAGGTTGTCCTGTATATCCAAGGTGTCGGAAGTAGAAGCCCATGTCGGACTCACTGTAACGAGCAGGCTGAATACAGCCCATAAAGCCCTCCATCTTATCGTCCGATTTCCTGTTGATGAAAGACAATTATTCTTCATGCGTTCTACTTGACACATATAAAGTTCGAATTTGCGCTTGGGTGTCAGAACCCGACGATTCCCGTTTATTTCCAATCGCCATTGTCTTTGATTAACTGAACCAACCGTTCAACGGCTTCTTCTTCGGGGATATTCTTGACAAGACATTCTTTCCCCTTGTACAGGCTTATCTGGTTACGTCCGGCTCCTACATACCCATAATCGGCATCGGCCATTTCACCTGGTCCGTTGACAATACAACCCATGATGCCAATCTTCAACCCTTTCAGGTGCGAAGTCGCTTCTTTGATACGGGCAATGGTTGTTTGCAGGTCGTATAACGTACGTCCGCAACTTGGACAGGAAATGTATTCTGTTTTACTGATACGGACTTTGGCTGCCTGTAGAATTCCAAACATGGTCTGATCAAGTATTTGGGCCGGAACCGCGTCATCATGCAGCATGATACCGTTTCCGAATCCATCAAGCAGTAAAGCACCTAAATCAGCTGCTGATTTCAGCTGGACAGACTCGATATCCGGTTCGTTGTATTCGCGGTGAAGGATAACCGGTACATCTACTCCAGCCTTCATCAGGCGGTGCATGGCTGCCCGTTGTTCTCCCAGACCGTTACAGCGGTGTGTACTCAATACGACTACAACCGTTTTGTCTTTTCTCAGAATCTCCAGGATATCATCCGTCAGATCCGGATAAGTCAGCCGGATAAACTTCAGCGGAGACTCGTAGTTTTTCATTTCTTCTGCTTCTGAAGCAATAAAGTAAGGGAATGCATTGGGACGTGGTTTCCAGAACTGGGCATCTACCAGCAGACGGAATGTGTCCGGTAAGTTTTCGGGATTCTCCTGACCGATGTAAATGAAATCGGGCATGGCTTCATAATTGAACTCAAAATCACCTTGTGCCCGGTCGGAGATGACGACTGGCAGAAAATCAGAACCAATCTTTTCTACCCCGCGCGTTTTCCGTTTCAGACAGGCTATCGGATCATAGCCGGGAGCCAGTTCTCCGACAATCGGCTGATGTCCCTGGCGTTCCTGAATGTAGTTGACCAGTTTTTGTGCTACGGGCATTTCTGCTTCCGGATCTTCCGTGAGCGATACCCGTACCGTGTCTCCGATACCGTCGGCCAGAAGTGCTCCGATACCTACGGCACTCTTGATACGGCCGTCTTCGCCGTCACCAGCTTCGGTTACTCCCAGATGGAGTGGATAACTCATGCCTTCCGCTTCCATGGTCTTCACCAGCAGGCGGACTGTCTTGACCATGACTACCGGATTGGAGGCTTTGATCGAGATAACCACGTTCGGGAAGTCTTCATCGCGGCATATACGCAGGAACTCCATGCATGATTCTACCATTCCGTGTGGTGTATCACCATAACGGCTCATGATCCGGTCGGACAACGAACCATGGTTTACGCCAATACGGATCGCGGTGTGATGTTCTTTACAAATCTGGAGGAAAGGAACGAAACGGTCGCGGATCTTCTGCAGTTCGGCAGCATATTCCTCATCCGTATATTCCTGGTGGCTGAAGGTTTTTACTTTATCCACATAGTTTCCCGGATTGATACGTACTTTCTCTACCTCGACAGCCGCTGCATCTGCTGCTTTCGGGTTGAAATGGATATCGGCCACCAAAGGTGTCGTATATCCCTGCTCATTCAATAGACGGCGAATGACACCCAGGTTGTGCGCTTCACGTTCGCCCTGAGCCGTGAAACGGACATATTCTGCTCCGGCTTCGATCATCCGGATGGCTTGTTGTACGGCAGCATCCGTGTCCATGGTGGAAACATTGGCCATTGACTGGATACGAATCGGATAATCACCACCCATTGGGGTGTTTCCGATCTGAACTACCGACGACTGACGACGGTTGTAATTGAAATAATCCATGTGTTCCTGATAAGGTAGAGACGCAAGGAGTTGCGTCTCTACTTGAAATTAATTGGTTTTGTATTTGAAAGATACTTTTGCCAAATCTTCGTTGGCCTTTACAATCTTCTTTTTCAAATCTTCCTTGTATTGGGCCAATTTTGTTTGTAATGCTTCATCGCCTACAGCCAGCATCTGTACGGCCAGGATACCGGCATTCAAGGCTCCGTTGATCCCTACGGTAGCAACCGGAATTCCCGGAGGCATCTGTACGATAGCCAACAGGGCATCCATACCGTCGAGCGTCGAATTGATAGGTACACCGATGACGGGAACAGTCGTCATGGAAGCAATGACACCACACAGGTGAGCAGCCATACCGGCAGCTGCGATGATGACACGAATACCTCTGTCTTTGGCTCCCTTGGCGAATTTTTCTACTTCTTCCGGTGTACGGTGGGCAGACAATGCATGCATCTCGAACGGGATTTCCATCTCATCGAGAAACTTGGCTGCCTTTTCCATAACGGGCAGATCCGAAGTACTGCCCATGATGATACTAACAACCGGCGTCATCTTATTTCGCGATTAATTGTTCATATTCAGCAGCCGACAATAATTCATCCAGTTCTGCTGCATCCGATACATTTACTTTAATGATCCATCCTTTGCCATAAGCATCTTCGTTTACCAGCTGAGGTGCATCTTCCAATTCCGGATTTACTTCCAATACTTCACCCGTAACCGGCATGAACAGGTCAGATACCGTCTTAACGGCTTCGATCGTACCGAATACTTCTTCCTTGTTTACTGTTTCACCTTCTGTTGTGATATCTACATAAACGATTTCACCCAATTCGCTTTGTGCATAATCAGTAATGCCAACGTATGCTACGTCGCCATCAACGCGGATCCATTCATGATCCTTTGTGTACTTTACATCTGTAGGAAAATTCATATTTCAAGTGTTTTAAATGAAAAAATAGAAATAACTTAATAATGAAGATATATAAATACCTGTAAATCCTAATCCGAAACCTGCATAGACCTGTGCCGGCGTATGCCTTTGCAGAATCAGGCGAGACGTTCCCAAACAGCCGGCTATCAGAAACCCGATGATAAAACCTCTCCACGGGTTGAGTGCATAGATTTGGGCAATTCCCATGATACCTCCTATCAGTCCGCCGATACCGATCATGTGGGCACTGATCTTCCATCTAAAATTAATTCCCATGGCGATCAGCATGACTGCTGCAGTACCGAACAGGATGACAACCAGCCAGAATGGCAATAGCATCCGTAACAGGAAAAAGGCACAGGCCACGATCGAAGCGACGTAGAGCAAATAAGGCAACGTGCGTACACGACGATTGGTCAGGGCATAATCACCTGCATTGCCATATTTGACCAGCAGGAAAATAAAAATAGCCGGGACGACTGCTGTCATCAGAAAGACCCCCGACAGGATCAGCAACTTCATCTGAAGCGGATAAACAGCCAGATACGTGCTGGCAAATGCCAACGCGACTCCGTAAGTGACCATCAGCAACGGATGAAAGGCGATCGACAATATATTTGCTATTAATCTCATAAATTGCTCCTTTAGATTTCTTTCCGAAGACGGGCTACCGGAATACCCAGTTGCTCGCGGTATTTGGCTACCGTACGGCGGGCAATGACATATCCCTTCTCTTTCAGGATAGCAGCCAGTTCCTCATCGGTCAATGGTTTCCGTTTGTCTTCGTTATCCACATGCTCCTTTACGATCTTCTTGACTTCGCGGGTTGAGATTTCTTCTCCGCTATCGGTCTGCATGGATTCAGAGAAGAAGTATTTCAGCGGATAAATACCGAAGTTGGTCTGTACGTATTTACTGTTGCTGACTCTCGAAATCGTAGAGATATCGTATCCGCTCCGTTCTGCCACATCTTTCAGGATCATCGGATGGAGTGACGATTCATCCCCCGTCAGGAAGAAGTCTTTCTGTAAGTAGATAATGGCTTCCATCGTGCGTTGTAAGGTCTCCTGACGCTGTTTGACCGCGTCGATGAAGCATTGGGCCGAATCGAGTTTCTGCTTTACAAATTGTACGGCATTCTTCCGGTCGCTGGTCTGATTGGCCTTGTTGCTCGTATAGTCGTGAAACATATCAACATATTCCTGATTGATGCGTAAATCCGGAATACCCCGGTTGTTCATCGACAACGTGATCTCACCATTGTTCGAATCGACGATAAAATCCGGTATGATCTGGCTCATGGCTGTTTCCATCGTTCCTCCCCAGGCAATACCGGGCTTGGGATCTAAGAGCGTAATCTCACGGATACTCTTTTTCAGGGTCTCTTCCGAGATGTTCAGTCCGCGCAGTATTTTATCATAATGCTTCCGGGTAAATTCCTCGAAATAATCAGTCAGGATCCGGATGGCAATCCGTGTCTCCGGTGTCTGTTCTTTCTTCTGTAATTGAATCAGCAGACATTCCTGCAGATTACGTGCTCCTACACCATAAGGCTCGAAATCCTGGATGATCTGCAGGATGGGATAAATATCTTTTTCCTCCACATCCAGACCTGCCTGGAAAACCAGGTCGTCTGCTATGGCCCCCAGATCACGGCGCAGATACCCGTCGTCGTCAATATTCCCGATGATGTATTCAGCTGTCTTCATTTCTTTTTCAGGAAGATTGCGTAAACGTAATTGCTGGATCAGGAATTCGTTCAACGACTCACTGACCGAAAACGGGATATCTTCTTTCTTTTCACTCCGTTCACGTATTTCCTGCAATTTATATTCCGGGATATCATCTTCCGACATATAATCACCCAATGACAGATCTAAGTCGGCGTCTGATTCTCCGCCTTCCGTATTGTCCCTGTCATCCGGATCGGTATGTTCTGCGGTATCAAAATCATCTTCCGGCACGTCCTTGCCTTCTTCCAAGGCAGGGTTTTCTTCCAGCTCATGTTTGACTTTCTCTTCCAACTCAATAGCAGGAAGTTCCAGCAAGCGGATCAATTGAATCTGCTGGGGAGAAAGCTTCTGTTGAAGCTGTTGACGTAACTGTTGTTTTAACATATCAAATTATCGTTAGCCTGAATGATTATGCAAATATAGTTTTTTATAGACAAATCCTTTCGTCTTTTTCTTGAAATTTCTTGTATAGCCAGGATTCAATCTGTAAGTTTGCAATATGCGTTGCGGTTCATAATCTTAAAAACTAACATATATGTGGAAAACATTTTGCTTGTCCCTGTTAGTAGCAGGACTATTTTCATGCCAGGAGGGGAAACGCTACCAGTCGTTTAAGCCCGGTGAAATCTGGCTCGACAACACGGAGGTGCATATCAATGCCCATGGAGGAGGCATCCTGTACGATGGAGGCCGTTATTATTGGTTTGGTGAACATAAGACGGAAGGTGAGGCAGGCAACCGGGCCAATGTGGGGGTTCATTGCTATTCATCAGACGATTTGTACAACTGGATAGATGAGGGCATCGCTTTGACGGTAGAACCCGAAGGTTCGGGTAGTCCGATTGAAAAAGGCTGTATCCTGGAGCGTCCGAAAGTTATCCATAATGCCAAGACCGGGAAATATGTGATGTGGTTCCATCTCGAACCGAAAGGGATGGGATACCGGGGTGCACAAAGCGGAGTGGCTGTCAGCGACCGGGTAACGGGTCCGTATCGCTTCTTGCATGCCGGGCGTATCAATGCCGGGAAATGGGCTGAAAATGCTTCAGACGAGCTGAAAAACGCACCTGTGCCTGCGTTGGAAGATGCCTATTCCGGAGGAAGTCTGCCCGGACATCCTGATTCGTTGAATATCCACAAGCGTGACCTGGAAAGGGGACAGATGGCCCGTGATATGAATCTGTTTGTCGATGGCGACGGTAAAGCCTATCACATTTATGCGTCGGAAGAGAACAGTACCTTGCAGATTGCCCAGCTGAATGATGACTATACCGATCACAATGGGGTGTATGTCCGTTGTTTTGCCGGCCGTTTCATGGAAGCTCCTGCCATGTTCAAGCATAACGGGAAATATTACCTGATGATGTCTGGCTGTACAGGCTGGGCTCCTAATGCAGCCCGTTCGGCGGTAGCCGATTCTATCCTGGGTGAATGGAAGGAACTGGGGAATCCGTGTATGGATGCCGATTCTGCTACGACCTATCATTCGCAGAGTACGTATATCCTCCCGATGCCCGGACATCCGGACAAGTTCATTTATATGGGCGACCGGTGGACTCCCGAGAATGCGATTGACGGTCGTTATATCTGGCTCCCGCTGGAATTTGACGGCGAACGTTTCGTCATTCATTGGCAGGATGAATGGAAGATGTAAAGATAATGAAGAAAGGGGCGGTTCCTCCCGGAACTACCCCTTTTACATGATACAAGTTTTATTATGAGTTTGTGTGTGTCTTTTTATTCGGCTCCTTTGCAAGTGATGTCTGTTGCCAAGGTGATATAGTTCAGAACAGAAGTACCTTCTACCAATGCATCTTCTGTTTCAGCTGTTTCAGTTGTCAGACACATGCCTTTTCCGGCTACCAGGGCGTTGTAGATAGAAGCTTGTGTACCGGCACGTAAACGGATACCTTGTTTGCTGCCACCGTTACCGATCAATGTCAGGTTAGCCAATGTCGGATGAGCAACCGGAGTAGCGGCGAAGTTATCACCGTTGTTGTCACATTCCATCAAGCAGTCACAGTCATAACCCAGTGATTCTTCTGCTTCCTGATAAGCGACCATGAACTGACCGTTACCGTTCCATCCTTCTGTCCAGTCGAATGAGTCATCGCTGCAGCTTACGGCGATTACATTCTTCACGTTTACGCTACCACCGAAGAATTCAAAACCATCATCAGATCCTTTGTATGCCTGGCAGTATTCGATGGTCGTACCATTACCCACGCCGTAGAATGTGAATCCGTTGGCTTCGTGTTCTGAGTCGAATGCATAACCGCTGTATTCGATACGCAGGTATTTCAATACACCTGAGTTGTCTGCATCATCGTTGCCACCATAAGTTGCGTCACCGATTTCAGATTTACCTGTACCACCTTCTACATTCGAATGTGCCTTACCGCAGATGTGGATACCACCCCAGGCTCCGGCTTCTTTCTTGGTAGCTGTCATGACGATCGGGTTTTCGGCTGTACCTTCAGCTACGATCTTGGCTCCTTGCTGGATCAGGATATAATCCACTTTGTCATCGTCGGCTTCTGCTACGATGGTAACGCCTTCCGGAATAGTCAGGGTAGCGCCTGTCTCTACGATATAGTCACCGCTTAACATGTATTTTTTGTTGGCTTCCAAAGTCTTGTCTTCCGACAGGGTACCGGTCAGGGTTTCTACGGCTTCCTGATCAGCTTTGTTGTCACCGCCTTCTTCGGTTGTCAGTGTCCATCCGGCTGTCCAGTTGTTGTCGGCTGAGACAGCTCCCTGATAAGCGGCTGCTGTAAAGAAGCTGTTTACGCTTGGCATATCCGCTCCACCATCGATGGTTCCTACGAACAGGTTGCTGAAAGTATTGCTGAAATCGAAGTTGATGGTATTGTGATTTGCTTCAGCCTGAAATAATTCAGAAGAATAACCGGTTGCTTCACCGTCCGGGTTTTCTGTACCATCTGTATTGGGATTGTCTGTTGGATCGTCTTCGTCACATGATGTGAAAGCAATCATGGCTGAAATAGCTGCCATGGATAAGAATTTCAAATTAGATGTTTTCATACCTGAATTTTTTTTGAATATGTTATTAATATCTTACTAGTTAGCTGATTTGTCTTTATAAAGCGTAGCTGAATCCGATTTCGAATCCGGTACCGCGTTTGAACCGTTCCACTTCCAGGTTATCGCCGTTCTTTGTCTCCTGCTTGAATACGATGTCCTGGTTCAGCAGATCGCTTACTTCCAGTTTCAGACTGAAGTGATCGTTCAGTTTGTAGCTGGCTACGAAGTCGAGGGTATGTACCGGCAGCTGTTTCTCATCTCCCAGTCCGGAGATACCGACTGCGTGGATACGCGGACCCTGCAGGTTGTAAAGCAAGGTAGCTGTCAGCGGATTTTCGTTCTTGATCGTCGGTGAATAGGTGATATCGGCGTTCAGCAGGTAGGGTGAAGCTCCCTGGAGGGCACGTTGGTCGTTGGTATAGGCGCCTCCGTCTTCCGGCAGTTTCACGTTGGTGTACATAAACGAACCGTTCATGCCTACCCGGACATCCCGGATCAATTCACGTCTGAATTCGATTTCCACACCGGCTGCGATACCTGTGCTGGCATTCTGGAATGAGTGAACGGCTGCTCCTCCCGAGAGGGTCTGTGTCCGTTCGATCGGGTCTTGCAGTACCTTGCCATAGCCGGTTACGGCAATCATGTTGTTTACGTTGTTCGAATCAAAGAACTCATACCGCAAATCCAGGTTGTAGTTGTATCCGTTCTTCAGATCGGCGTTACCACGGATTTGAGAAGAACCGTAGGATTCCTGATAAAGGAACGGGGCCATTTCGATGAACGACGGACGGGTTACGGTACGTGATACCGACAGACGCAGGCTGTTGGACGGGTCGAGGGTATATTTCATGTTCACGGCCGGGAACAGGTCATCCGAGTTCAACTCGTTCCGTTTGGCTTGTCCGCCGTCGGTAGCATAGTTTACCCATTGTTCGCTCCGTTCGTAACGTAATCCTACGTTCATCATGAAGTTCTCCATCGGATAGAATTCCGTTTCAGCAAAGGCGGCGTAGATCGTATGTCCTGCCTCGTACTGGTCTTTGGGTTGCTGGTCACGGTTGATGACGATCGTACCGTTCTGCACATTGTCATATCCCATGAAGTTGCTGGTGATATAGGTATCCGTAATTTCCGGATTGAGTTTGCTCAGGTTGTAATAGAAACGGGTTGAGTTGAAATCGCGCTGTTTGTCTTTATAGACAGCACCGAAGCGAAGGAAGTTCTTGTCGCTGAAGCGATAGATGGAACGGATGTCTCCTACCCACTCATCCTCATTCAGGGCTCCGAAGTAGCGCATGGTTTCCTGTCGGTTCAGCTTGAAGAGCTTCAGCTCGTCTCCGTCTTTCTCGAACATCAGCTGACGGCGGTCCGGTTCGTTACTTCCGGTCTTGCTGTACGATCCGCTCCAGTTCAGTTCCCACTGGCTTCCGAACTCATGGTGTCCGTTGATCTGGTGGTTCTGCAAGGAGTAGATGTGGGTTGTATTGTTGTTGCCGATCAGGTTATGATCTTCGTAGTCGGTACCTTCCCGGCGCATATACGTATCTACAATGTTGCGGGAGTAGAAGAACGTATATCCGATCCGGTCGGCGGTACGTAAGGTATATGACAGATTGGCCAGAGCACCCAGCTTCAGCTCTTCTGCATAACTGTTATAATTGAATAGGTCTAGTGTACTACCTCCTGCCTCCAGCGTACGGAAGAAAGCATCCCGCATGGTCTGCTGTCCGTTGCTGGCAGAAAAAGAAGCCAGCAGGCTCAGGGTCTGGTCTCCTACCGCCCAGTCTTTTCCTCCGGCGATGTTACCGCTGAAATTAGGCAGACTGATTTTTTTCTTGACATCGAAGGTGGTGTTGAACGGATTTTCATTTTTGACAGCCGTTTCAAACTCGGTTTTCTCCATGTTGATGAAACGAGAGTCGATTCCGGGATTCTTGAACAGCGACTGTGCCCGGTCCATTGAATAGAAATCCTGCAAGAGGGTATTGAACTGGCCTCCCATATTGAAACCGATGTTGAAGAAGTCCCCTCCGGTACTTTCTTTGGTACTGATGTCAATATGAGCCCCTGAATAATCGGCAAAGGTATTGGCTTCATACACTTTGCTCACGGTGATGTTTTTTACGGTCGATGTTGGAAACAGGTCCAATGGAATCAGCTTGTTGTCGGGGTTGGGCGAGGCTATCGGAAGCCCGTTCAATGTCGTTGTGCTATAGCGGTCTCCCAAGCCACGTACAATCAGTTGTCCGGCCGAGGCGATCGAAATACCGGTAATCTTCTTGACACCTTCCTCTACGTTTGAAATACCTTTGATAGACATTTCTTTTGATCCGATGTTTTCTACAGCTACCGATGCTTTTTTACGTTCCAGCAGCAGTGCCTTCTCTCCTTCCAGGTTTTTACGGGCTACGACTGTTACCTCGTTCAGCTGTTTGTCGTCCGAGCTCAGGGTGATCTCCAGGTCCTGTGCCTTGGTTGCATCCACCGGTATTTCCTGTGTCTGATAGGATACATACGAAATGATCAGGGTATAGGACTTATTTTCCAGTTCGGGCAATTCAAACTTACCGTCGAAGTCGGTAATGGTTCCCATTGTCGTTCCGGCTACCTGGATAGTAGCTCCGATCAAAGGTTCTTTGGTGACTTTGTCGACCACGGTTCCCTTGATGTTTTCGGCTTGTACAAAAGCCGTTGTTGCTGAAAGCGTCAGTAGTAAAGAAGCTAATTTATGCATCGTTAATCAATTATTCTCGTTTTCATTTTTCACACTGCAAAAGTAGAGGCCCCCTGTTTCTTCAGCGTGTCAATCAGTTTATGATTGCTTTACATTCGTGTGTGAATCCTGTTTCAGATATTTCATTTTCGTTAATACAGCAAGGGGGAATTGTTAATTATTAATTCGTGCCGTTTTCATTTTCCTTCAAAAAAACTATTTTTGCACTTCATAAAAGAAAGATCGAATGAAAGTACAGATTATCAATAAATCGCATCACCCACTGCCGGCTTATGCCACAACGCAGTCGGCCGGCATGGATATCCGTGCCAACCTCTCTGAACCGGTAGAGATCAAACCGCTTGAACGGAAGCTGATCCCGACAGGACTTTACATTGCCTTGCCCGACGGATACGAAGCACAGATGCGTCCGCGGAGTGGCCTGGCCATCAAGCATGGTATTACCTTATTAAATACACCGGGAACCATTGATGCCGATTACCGGGGAGAAATCGGGGTGATTCTGGTCAATCTCTCCAACGAACCTTTTGTCGTGAACGACGGAGAACGGATCTGCCAGATGGTCATTGCTGCCTATAAACAGGTGGAATGGGAAGCGGTCGAAGTGCTTGACGATACCGAACGGGGTGCCGGTGGTTTCGGTCACACAGGGAAAATCTGATCAATTGAAAATGGAAAATTGAAAATTTTGGAGACGCGGCACGCTACGTCTCTACATATATAGGTATTATGTTTAGACAATTATCTTATTGGTTATCGTTGTGGCTCCTGTTGCCTGCCGGACTTTGGGCTTCGGATGTCAAGACACCGGTTCAGGCATCGTTGAATCAGCTTTCTCCGGAGCAGCAGCGTAAGTTTGATTATTTCTATTACGAAGCAGCCAACCTGAAGAATGCGGGCAAGTATGATGCGGCCTACGACCTCTTCTCCTATTGCCTGTCTTTGGATACGGCTTCTTCTCCGGTCTTGTATGAGCTGGCGATGTTTCAGCTCCAGCGGAATCGTCCCGAGAAGGCGGTCGAGATGCTCAAGAGCGCCGTTGCCCATAGCGATGATAACTTCACCTACCGGATGACACTGGCGGGCTTATACCGGAATTTAGGCATGTATGGCGAAGCCTCTGATTCCTACGAAGAGCTGGTGAAACGGTATCCCGATAAAAGCGAACTGAATTATTACCTGGCGGATGCCCTGACGCAGGAAGGTGAGATCGGAGCAGCGATCGATGCGTACAACGTGCTCGAGTCGACCATGGGAATGAATGAAACCCTTTCCCTGCAGAAGTTCAAGTTGTACCAGACCCTGAAACAGCCCGACAAAGCTTTCGAGGAGATTGAGAAGCTGGCCAACAAGTATCCGATGAATGCCCGTTACCGTTTGCTGATGGGTGACCTCCATCTGGAGAACGAGGAGACGGAGAAGGCCCTGGCCTGCTATCAGCAAGCGCATGAGATTGATCCGGATGATCCGCGTTATATCGTCTCCATGGCGAATTATTACGATCAGACGGGTGATAAGGAAGCAGCCGAACAGGAAATACGGGATGCCCTGGTGAATGAGAAACTGGATGTGGAGACCAAGGTGGGGATTCTTTCCCGCTACGTACAGCGTCTGCAGCAGACCCAGCAGGGAATCGAGAATGCCAATTCTCTGTTCCAGACGTTGCTGGACCAGCATCCGGAGGATACCGAGCTGAAACTGATGTATGGCAGCCTGCTGATGGCTCAGCAAAAGGAGGAAGAGGCGAAGTTCCAGTTCCAGCTGGTGACGGAGATGGAACCTTCCAACGAAGGGGCATGGCAGCAGTTGCTGAATATCTCCCTCAAGGGGGAGGATATTCCGGAGGTGATCCGTATCTGTACCCGTTGCAAAGAGTTGTTCCCGGAGGCTCCCGAATATTATTTCTACCTGGGTATCGGGTATTATATGCAGGAGAAATACCAGGAATCGCTGGATACGTATTATGCCGGACTGAAGATCATCCCCGAGGGGAACGGCGTGGTGAAGTCTAACTTCTACGGACAGATCGGGGATCTCTATTACCAGATGGAGAAGATGGACGAAGCTTATAAGGCCTACGATGAGGCCCTGAAATACAACGAGAACAATGCTCCGGTATTGAACAACTACAGTTATTTCCTGACTCTCGACAAGAAGGATCTGAAGAAGGCGGAGCGTATGGCTGCCCAGTGTATCAAGCTGGAGCCCGACAATGCTACCTATCTGGATACCTATGCCTGGGTGTTCTTCGTGCAGGGTAATTATACGCTGGCCAAGATTTATATTGAGAATGCCTTGTCGAAAGACAAGACAAACAGTGCCGAGCTGGTGGATCACTATGGGGATATCCTGTATATGAGCGGTGAGAAAGACAAGGCGCTCGAACAGTGGAAGAAGGCGAAGGAGATGGGAAAGGATACCGATGTCCTCAAACAGAAGATCGCCAAAGGTATTTATATTGAAGATACAGAAAGCAAATGAGAAGAATAAACGGAATGGTCCTGGCCTGCCTCCTGCTGGTTACCCTCTTGGGTTTCTACGGGTGTAAGTCGGCGAAGGTATCGGGCGACCAGGAGAAAGTCAATACCAAGGAGCTGAAAGCGTTTGTGGCGTCGATGCAGGAGCACGAACCGGCTTTCCGGACGTTCTCGGCGCGTCTGAACGTCGATCTCCAGATGGGGGATAAAACGGTCGGCTCGCGGGTGGAATTCAAGCTGGTCAAAGACAGTGCCCTCCAGTTGTCGGTCCAGCCTTTCCTGGGGATTGAAGTCTTCCGGATGGAGCTGACTCCCGACAGTGTGAAGGTCATGGACCGGATGAACAAACGGTATATGGCAGAACGGTATGCGGCCCTGAAGGAAGAGTGGCCGATCGATTTCAACTTCTATAACCTCCAGGCCCTGTTCGTGCATCAGTTGTTCCTGCCGGGTGAGCAGGAGGTCGAAGGGGTGCATTACGATCAGTTCCACCTCGAACGGGAAGGGGCCATAACCCGCTTGCATGCCCGCGACCGGATGGACCTGCGTTATTGCTTTGAGGCGAATAGCGACGAACAGCTGCTCTCGACGCTGATCACCGAGGGGAACGGCCGGTATTCGCTGTTGTGGAAGTATCTCAGCCTGGAGTCCCAGCCGTCGGTATCGTGGCTGTTCCCGTTGCAGATGCAGGTAGCGTTTCGGGATGAGGGGATCCGGAAGGGCGGCATGGATATCCGTTTCTCCCGTCTTCAGTGGAATAAGGCGTTAAATATGGATTTTTCGATTCCTGCCAAATACAAACGCATTACCTTTGCGGATGTTTTGAAAATGATCGGAGGTAATCAATAAGGGCGTGAATACGCAAGGAAAGAGTGACATGAGACTGATTCATCTATTGATATGTTTGTTGCTTGCCGGTTCGGTATGGGGCCAGCAGTCGGCGCGGGTGCGTGAACTGGAGAAGCAGCGGAAAGAGACGCTGGAAGAGATCCGTAAGACCGGAGAGCTGCTGAAACAGACACAGGCGACGGAGAAAGACGTAACCCGCCGCTTGAAGCTGATTTCCCAGCAGATCCTGTCGCGTAAGAAGGTGATCAGTCTGTTGAACCAGGAGATGGAGGCGATCAATATCCAGATTACCGACATGGGGAAACAGATCCGTGTCCTCGAGAACCAGTTGCAGCAGAAGAAGGAGAGCTATGGCAAGTCGGTACGCAGTATGTATCGCCGGCATGCCTCGCAAGACAAGCTGCTGTTTATCCTTTCGGCCGAAAGCTTCGGGCAGTCGCTCCGCCGGATGCGTTACCTCCGCGAATATGCCCAGTGGCAGAAACGGCAAGCTACCGATATCATCTCCCGTCAGTCGGAGATCAACCGTCAGCAGCTGGAGCTGAAGAAGACCCGCGAAGAGAAAACGCGTCTGCTGGCAAGCCGTGAAGAGGAACAGCAGAAACTGCAGGTCGAAGAAAAGAGCCAGAAGGATGAGATCGCCCAGCTGGGCAAGAAGAAGTCGCTGCTCCAGGCTCAGCTGAAGGAGAAGCAGAAACAGGCCAACCAGCTGAACCGGATGATCGAAAAGCAGATCGCCGAAGAGATCGCCCAGGCAGAGCGTGAACGGAAAGCCCGTGAGGCGGCTGTCCGGAAGAACAAGAAAGAAGGAACGACTACCACACCGCTGGAAGAACGGAAGGCGGATGTGAAGGGAGGATATGCCATGACGAAGGAGGAAAAGGCCCTGTCGAATTATTTCTCCGAGAATCGCGGACGTCTGCCCTACCCTGTCACCGGTAACACGCATCGCATCGTGGGGCAGTTCGGAGAGCATCAGCATGCCGCCCTCGAACATGTTCGTACCAACAACAACGGAATCGATATCCTGGCGGATACGGGTGCCGAGGCCCGTGCCGTCTTCAACGGTGTCGTTACCCGTGTCTTCACCATCCCCGGCTTCAACAATTCGGTGATCATCCGTCATGGTAATTACCTCACCGTCTATAGTAACCTGAACCGGGTTTATGTCAAGGCGGGAGACAAGGTTTCTACCCGTCAGGTCATCGGAAAGATCTTCCTCGATCCTTCCGACAACACCACCATCCTCCATTTCCAGCTCTGGAAGGAAAAGTCCAAGCAGAACCCGGAACCTTGGCTGGGCAATTGACAATTGACAATTGACAACTTCTTCAATTGAAAATTGAAAATGGAGAATTGACAATTATCTTTTCTCCCTCATTTATTCATGGCACTTGCCTTGCGACAGTAGAGGCGCAGCGTGCTGCGCCTCATAACGACGTTTCACACAACCAAATAACAATCAATAAAATAACGAATATATTTGTTGTGTTATTTGTCGTTTTATCCTGTCGCATTGGGATGGAGGCGCAGCACGCTGCGCCTCTACACGCATTATCCATCGTCCATCGTCCATTGATGAAGTCTGTGCCAATTGAATTGTCAATTCTCAACGCTTTCCATTTATCCATGGCACTTGCCTTGCGACAGTAGAGGCGCAGCGTGCTGCGCCTCATAACGACATTCCACACAACCAGATAACAATCAACAATATAACGAATATATTTATTGTATTATTTGTCGTTTTATCCCGTCGCATTAGGATGGAGGCGCAGCACGCTGCGCCTCTACACGTATTATCCATTGTCCATCGTCCATTGATGAAGTCCGTGCCAATTGAATGGTTAATTCTCAAGGGTTTCCATTTATCCATGAAACCTACCTTGCGACAGTAGAGGCGCAGCGTGCTGCGCCTCATAACGACGTTTCACACAACCAGATAATAATCAACAATATAACGAATATATTTATTGTGTTATTTGTCGTTTTATCCTGTCGCATTGGGAAATTATATTTTCCGTGAAATCCGTGCCTAATTATGTGAAACCTGTGCCAATTGAATTGTCAATTCTCAACGATATTCCACGCAACTAAATAATAATCAACAATATAACGAATATATTCAATTCCTTCCCCGTCGTTTTATCCTGTCGCATTGGGATGGAGGCGCAGCACGCTGCGCCTCTACACGCATTGTCCATCGTCCATTGAAAATTGTTCTTTTCCTTTTCTCCTATGTTAAAAAATCAAAACAAATCAAGTTTAAAAACTTTGTGATGACCCTTATGGAAATATATTGTTACCTTTGCCGTTGTATAAGAAAGAAATAAAAAGGCGTTTCTCCACTTATACCGTGGAGGAATTTGCCTCTTGTAAAATGAAATCCTAATGATTCAAACAATTTGTATCTACTGTGCATCCAGCACACAGATTGATCCGGTCTACTTTGACCACGCCCGCCTCTTGGGGAGACAATTGGCGGAGGCACATATCCGGATCGTGAACGGCGCAGGCAACATCGGCCTGATGGGCGCTGTCTCGGATGCCGCTCTCGAAGCAGGAGGCGAAGTCACCGGTGTGATTCCGCGTTTCATGGTAGAGCAGGGTTGGAACCATACAGGATTGACGGAAACGATCGTTGTCAACGATATGCACGAGCGGAAACAGACCATGGCCCGTCTTTCGGATGCGGTTATCGCCTTGCCGGGTGGCTATGGAACCCTCGAAGAGTTGCTCGAGATCATTACTTGGAAACAACTTGGCCTTTATCTTAATCCCATTGTCATTTTAAATACCAACGGATATTATGATCCGCTGCTGCAACTGTTCCGTCAGGCAGTTGATGAGCGTTTTATGCGTCCGTTGCATGCCGACTTGTGGGCGGTCGCCGATACGCCTGAAGAGGCTGTCCGGTTAGCGCAGACGCTTCCGGTATGGGATCAAGACATTCGTCGGGTAGCCAAGTATTGAGTTGACATCGTCGGATAGCTGGAGAAACAACCTGCCGATGCCCGGGTGTAAACCTTTGGGGCGGTTGGGCTGTTAATCGTGTACCGGCATGGCTGGATTTTGAGTTTCATACGTTTGGCTGCGTATGGAAAAGCGTGGAAAATGATTTGTTCGTCGCCCCAGCGGATGGGACTGACGAACCTTGGTGTGGAAAGACGTTAACAAAAGCCGATGGTTAAATCGGTACGTTTCAGTAGGTTAATGTATATGCGTCGAAACGGCAAACAAAAAACTCAAAGCACAAACCGGAGTTAAGTAAAAACATTCATATACTAAAAAAACGATTATCCTAATGAATCAATTTTTGGTTAATTTATTTCGATTACGCCAACTAAAGTATGTAAACCGTTGGGTCATCTTTTGTTTGGATTTATTTATTGCTTGGGTAGCGAGCTTACTCACCCTGCTGTTGGTGAAGTTCGTCTATGAAGGGCTGACAGTGACGCCTCAGTTGTTGTGTACGCTTTCTATAGCGTCTATCGGCGCGGCAGCTATAGGCTTTGCCCTTCTGAAAACCTACAAGAACATCATTCGTCACTCGGCATTTACAGAGGTAGGACGTTTGGCAGTGGCCTCTTTCCTGAAGTCTGTACTATTATGTCTTTTCCTGGGTGTCTGGCACTTTTTCCCCGCCGATGTCATCCTGTTGGGAGGAATCTTTGATTTTGGAGCCACATTCTTCCTCCTCTCCTTTTCCCGTGTTTTGATGATCACAACCTACCGGTATCTGGTCAATAATGTCAATCCCAAAAGCGAACCGGTATTAATCTATTATGATCCACAGGCCGAAGACAGTAGTCTGGCTTCTTTATTGCAACAACAGAACAAATATAAGATCAGGGGGTTCATCCAGATCGGAACCAAAGGTACGTTCCGTCTGAACGGACTGACCGTCTATTCCATCGCTACGGAAGAAGATTTCCGGGACTTGTATGAGCACATGCCTTTCAAATCCCTGGTATTCCCCAGCCAGAAGGGCGTGCAGAAAGAAAAAGACCGTTTGATTGTTTACGGAGCCCATACCCGGGTGAAGATGCTGGTTCTCCCGCCCATGGATGTATTGGGAAAGGAAAAGAACCGCCTGAAAGCCTTGCCGGAAATCCGGATCGAAGACTTGCTGGGCCGTGATGAGATCAAGATCAACCTTGACGAGATACGCGAATCCCTCAAAGGCAAGGTAGTGATGGTAACGGGGGCTGCCGGTTCGATCGGTAGCGAACTCTGCCGTCAGCTCTGTACCTTCGGACTGAAGGAGCTGATCCTCTTCGACAGTGCCGAGACCCCGATGCACAACATCCGCCTCGAGTTGGAAGAGAAGTTCCCGCAGGTACATTTCGAGCCGATCATGGGCGATATCCGTATGGCGGACCGTGTAGAGAGTGTCTTCTCGCGTTTTCGTCCGCAGTATGTCTTCCATGCGGCTGCCTACAAGCATGTGCCCCTGATGGAAGAGAATCCCTGCGAAGCGGTGCATACCAACGTCTATGGTACCCGTCTGGTAGCCAATATGGCAGTGAAATACGAAGTAGAGAAATTCATCATGATATCGACCGACAAGGCGGTGAACCCCACCAATGTGATGGGGGCATCCAAACGCCTGGCAGAGATCTATGTACAGAGCCTGAGTATTGCCATCAGCAAGGGCGAGATGCCGGGTAAGACCCGCTTCATCACCACCCGCTTCGGCAATGTATTGGGCAGTAACGGTTCGGTCATCCCCCGCTTCCGCGAACAGCTGGCGAAGGGTGGTCCGCTCACGGTTACACACCCCGACATCATCCGTTACTTCATGACCATCCCCGAAGCCTGTCGCCTCGTGCTCGAAGCCGCTTTCATGGGCAAAGGCAACGAGATCTTTGTCTTCGATATGGGTAGTCCGGTCAAGATTGCCGACCTGGCACGTCGCATGATCGAGCTCTCCGGCTTGAAAGTGGGTGAAGACATCGACATCATCTACACCGGTCTGCGTCCGGGCGAAAAGCTCTACGAAGAATTGTTGGCGACGAAGGAAAATACCCTTCCGACCGACAATACCCAGATCTACCGGGCTCAGGTGCGCGAATACGACTATCAGCACGTCGATCATGCCATCGACGAGCTGACCGAACTGGCTATCCATGTTCAGAAGATGGATACCGTCCGCATGATGAAGCAGATCGTACCCGAATTCAAAAGCAAGAATTCCATCTACGAACAGCTCGACCATTAAAATTGAAAATTGAGAATTGACAATTTTAAATAGATAGCTATTATCGGCCTAAGGAGGGAAGCGTAAAGCTCATTCGTGATTCGGAGCGTTAAGAAAGCTCGGCTGTTTGAGCGAAGCGAGTTTCCGAGATTTTAGCGGAGAACGCGAAGGAGTAGCTTCCCGAGTGTAGCCTTGACCTTTTGGTTCTTTTGGGTCAAGCCAAAAGAACGTACAATATATGTGTTATTTTTTTCCTCTCCTTTCTCTTCTCGCCTGGATCGGCGGCCGCTATGCCGATGGCATTATGATCTGGCTCTCCTTCCTGACCTTGGGGATTTGGGGAATACTGGCACTCAATGCCCTGCAGATGATTGTACAACTCTTTACCCGTCACCGTCGGAAAGCGTGGTTGCCCCTGTTGGCAATCCTGCTGCATACCGACTACCTGCTGGCTGTCTGGCAGCCATCCTTCCCCGGAAGGAATACCCTGCCCGAAGGTGCTCAGCCCTTGACGGTGGTGACCTACAATACGACCCATTTCTTTTGGGACAGACAGCAGACGATGCAGGAAGCGGCGGCTTATATCCGCCGGTTGCAACCCGATGTGGTCTGCATGCAGGAAGCTCCCGATGCCAGTTATTATCAGATGGACAGCATTCGCATGGCATTCGATTATGTGGCCTATCGGTATATCAGCGGTCGTACCGACCATTTGCCCATGATGATCTCCAGCCGCTATCCGTTGCGGGCTGTACGGACCCTCTTTTTCAAGAACTCCGTCAACCTGGCGATGGTTGCCGATGTGTGTATGCCCCACGATACCGTCCGGGTATTCTGTAACCACCTGGAGACAACCAGTGTGAACCAGTACCGCGGACAGATACAGGCAGCTTCCAAACCCTGGCTGTTCCGCCTGAAAGCCGGAGCCAAGCTGATCCTGCAGATGAAAGAAAACTTCCGGAAACGGGCAGCGCAGGCAGACTATATCGCCGAAGAGATCCGTCGTTCCCCCTACCCTGTCGTGGTATGTGGCGACTTCAACGATACCCCCGCCTCCTATACCTATCACCGGATGAAAGGCGCGCTGACCGATGGATTCCGCGATGCCGGCAAGGGCTATCAATACACCTTCCGTCAGCTCAAACGCATCTGGCGGATCGATTATATCTTCTATTCCGACGAACTGAAAGGAATATCGTATGATTCCCCCGATACCCCCTACAGCGATCATAAGATGGTGGTATGGCGGGGATATACAAAATGAATAAAACAAACTGTAGAGACGCAGCGTGCTGCTCTCCAACGATAAGGAATAAAGATAAAAAATAAAGAAACAAACAATCAACCGGTCCGTTGACAGCATCTTTCGACCGTTATCCATTGTCTTTTAACGGTAGTCTGTTGTCTGTTGTCTTTCGACAGTTGTCTATTGTCCGTTGTCTTTCGACCATTCCCCATCAAACGAAATATTAATTATAAAAATAGAAATATGTCCGTATTCAAAGACAAAACCCTTCTGATCACAGGAGGTACCGGCTCATTTGGAAATGCCGTTTTGAGAAGATTCCTGGATTCCGATATCAAGGAAATCCGTATTTTATCACGTGATGAAAAGAAACAGGACGATATGCGTCATCATTTGCAGGCTCATCGTCCGGATGTAGCACACAAGGTAAAATTCTATATCGGAAACGTCCGTCAGCGTGAAGCTGTCGATTTTGCCATGAATGGTGTCGATTATGTGTTCTCTGCCGCTGCGCTGAAACAAGTACCGTCTTGTGAGTTCTTCCCGATGGAAGCTGTCCGGACGAATGTGGAAGGAACCAACAATGTCCTGTTGTCTGCCATTGCCCACGGCGTAACCAATGTAGTGGTTCTTTCAACGGATAAGGCAGCTTACCCCATCAATGCCATGGGTATTTCCAAGGCGATGATGGAGAAAGTGGCGATAGCTCAGGGCCGTTCCTTAGGAAAAGACGCGAAGACAACCATTTGCTGTACCCGTTATGGAAACGTAATGGCTAGCCGTGGTTCAGTCATTCCTTTGTGGGTAGAACAGATGATGGAAGGGAAACCCATCACCATCACCGATCCAAACATGACCCGTTTCATGATGACGTTGGATGATGCAGTTGATTTGGTGGTCTATGCCTTCACCCATGGCGAAAACGGCGATCTGTTCGTCCAAAAAGCTCCGGCTGCTACTCTGGAAGTATTGGCTCAGGCCTTGAAAGAAACCTATGCCCAGATTGATCCGAAATACGGTGAAACCGAAGTGAAGATTATCGGTACCCGTCACGGTGAAAAGCTGTACGAGACATTGGTTACCCGTGAGGAAATGGCAAAAGCCATCGATATGGGTGATTATTACCGTATCCCCTGTGATAACCGCGACCTGAATTACGACAAATATTTTATCGAAGGTAGTGAGGAAGTCTCTCATATCGAAGATTATCATTCTCACAACACCGCCCGCCTGGATGTGGAAGGCATGAAAAAACTGTTACTTAAGTTGAATTTTATTCGTGAAGACTTAGGTTTACAGGAAAGAGCGAAAGGGAAGGAGATTAGATCGGAGTAATGTTAGGGGAAGCTGGATGCTAGGTTATGAGGTTATTGGGGTATCTGGTTATGAGGTTACTGGGTTATAAGGTTATTGGGTTATAAGGTTATTGGGTTATAAGGTTATTAGATTATGAGGTTATAACCATCTAACCGTATCACCACATAACCAAAAAACATTTAACCATATAACCATCTAACCACGTAACCATATCACCAACAAAACATACACCACGTAACCAAAAAATCATTACTTTTGCTCCAAAACTTTATGGCTATGAAAAATGAATGCTTCTCTTTTGAAAATTTGAATGTTTGGAAAGAATCTCGAAAATTTGTGCTTTCAACATACAGATTGTTAGATCAATTTCCTCCGTATGAGAAATTTGCATTATGTGATCAATTAAGAAGAGCTGTTATTTCAGTTCCTTCTAATATTGCTGAAGGCAGTGGGCGTTTGTCTTTAAAAGAAAAGATTCGGTTTATTGAGATTGCCTATGCTTCTTTAATGGAAGTTTATTGTCAATTATTATTGGCTTTAGATTTAGGTTATATTTCTTCTAATGATATGATTACCATAAAAAGAGATGTTCATTTAATAGCCAAAATGTTAAACGGATTGAAGTTTAGTTTTAGTAAACAAGGTATGGAGTAGGTTACTAGGTTATCCGGTTATAAGGTTATAAGGTTATAAGCATTAACCACATAACCATCTAACCATATCACCACATAACCATATCACCAAATCACCACATAACCACATCACCACATAACCATCTAACCACATAACCAAATCACCACATAACCACTTCACATACAATAAACTTAAGAAAATGAAAGTTCTCGTCACCGGCGCTAAAGGCTTTGTTGGAAAAAACCTATGCGCTCAGTTGAAAAATATAAAAGACGGAAAAGCCCGTTGCTATGGCGATTTAACCATAGAGGCGGTCTATGAATACGATATCGATTCTACTGCCGAAGAACTGGATACCTACTGTCGTGATTGCGACTTCGTATTCAATCTGGCAGGGGTGAATCGGCCGAAAGAGCAGAGTGAGTTTATGGAAGGAAACTTCGGCTTTGCTTCTACCTTGCTGGATACGTTGAAGAAACACGGGAATACCTGCCCGGTGATGCTTTCTTCATCCATTCAGGCTACCTTGGCAGGCCGTTTCGGTACTTCCGAATATGGAAAGAGCAAGAAGGCTGGGGAAGAACTGTTCTTCGCTTATGGCCAGGAGACAGGAGCCAAGGTATTGGTGTACCGCTTCCCGAATCTGTACGGGAAATGGTGTCGCCCCAATTACAACTCGGCGGTAGCTACTTTCTGCCATAACATCGCCCACGACCTGCCCATTCAGGTAAACGATCCGAATGTGGAACTGGAACTGCTGTATATCGATGATCTGGTAGAAGAGATGATCGATGCCTTGCAGGGAAAAGAACATCATTGCGAGTTTGACGGGGTGAATGCCGTCATGCAGGCCGATGGTCGTTATTGTGCTGCTCCGGTTACCCATCATGTGAAGTTAGGGGCGATCGTTGATCTGCTCTATCAGTTTGCCGACCTGCCCAAGACATTGATGATCCCGGAAATTCCAGCCGATAGCTTTGCCAAAAGGTTGTTCAGTACCTATTTGAGTTATCTGCCTCAAGAAAAGGCCATCTTCGACTTGAATATGAATGTAGACGACCGGGGTAGCTTCACCGAATTGGTACATACCCTGAATTGTGGTCAGGTATCCATCAACATTTCCAAACCGGGTATCACCAAAGGGCAACACTGGCATCACACCAAATGGGAACAGTTCGTCGTCGTTTCCGGTCACGGACTCATTCAGCTCCGTAAGGAAGGAACCGATGAAATCCTGAATTATGAAGTTAGTGGCGACAAGATCCAAAGTGTCATCATGCTTCCGGGTTATACTCATAATATTATTAACCTGTCTGAAACCGAAAATCTGGTTACAGTGATGTATTGCAACGAAATTTTCGACAAGAACAGGCCGGATACTTATTTTGATAAAGTGTAGTTATTGAGGTTATTAGGTTATAGGGTTACGAGGTTATTAGGTTACTACTTGGTTATTGGGTTATAAGGTTACTATTAGGTTATAGGGTTACGAGGTTATTAGGTTACTACTTGGTTATTGGGTTATAAGGTTACTATTAGGTTATAGGGTTATAAGGTTACTTGGTTATAAGCATTAACCACATAACCATCTAACCACATCACCATATCACCACATAACCACATCACCACATAACCATATCACCATCTAACCACATAACCACATAACCACATAACCGCATCACCACATAACCATCTAACCATATCACCGCATAATAAACAGAAAAATATGAAAACAGACTATTCCGATATTCATTTCGCCAACAATGGGAAGTTAAAACTGTTGATCATTGTGGGCACACGGCCGGAGATTATCCGTCTGGCTGCCGTTATTAATAAGACACGTAAGTACTTTGATGTGATTCTGGCACATACCGGACAGAATTACGATTATAACCTGAACGGTATCTTCTTCCGGGATTTGAAGTTGAAAGATCCGGAAGTCTATATGAATGCCGTAGGGGATGACCTGGGTGCTACTTGTGGTAATATCATCAATGCCAGCTACAAGCTGATGGTGGCTACGAAGCCGGATGCCGTGTTGGTGTTGGGCGATACCAATTCCTGTCTGAGTGTGATTGCGGCCAAACGTCTGCATATTCCGATCTTCCACATGGAAGCCGGAAACCGTTGTAAGGACGAATGCCTGCCGGAAGAAACGAACCGTCGGATAGTCGATATTATCTCGGATGTGAATATGGCGTATTCCGAACATGCACGCCGTTATCTGGCAGACTGTGGACTGCCGAAAGAACGTACCTATGTGACCGGTTCACCAATGGCAGAAGTACTGCATGAGAACTTGGCTGAGATCGAAGCATCCGATGTTCACCAGCGGTTGGGATTGGAGAAAGGCAAATACATTTTGTTGAGTGCCCATCGGGAAGAAAACATCGATACCGAGAAGAACTTTACTTCCCTGTTTACGGCGATCAACCGGATGGCAGAGAAATACGATATGCCGATTCTTTACAGTTGTCATCCCCGTTCACGTAACCGTTTGGCTGCCTCAGGCTTTCAGTTAGATCCCCGTGTGATCCAGCATGAACCCTTAGGCTTCCATGATTACAATTGTTTACAGATGAATGCCTTTGCTGTGGTTTCCGATTCAGGAACCCTGCCGGAAGAAAGCTCCTTCTTTACCTCCGTAGGACATCCTTTCCCGGCAATCTGTATCCGTACTTCTACCGAACGTCCGGAAGCCTTGGATAAAGCCTGTTTCATCTTGGCGGGTATTGATACCACCTCGTTATTACAAGCTGTTGATACAGCCATCACCATGAATCAGAATGGTGATTACGGTATTCCGGTTCCGGATTATGTGGAAGAGAATGTCTCTACCAAAGTGGTTAAGATTATCCAGTCTTATACGGGAGTTGTGAATAAGATGGTTTGGAGGAAGGATTAAAACTCTTTTGGCTGCTATAAATAGGTTTTTCAGAGTGGTCTTTTTAGATAGAGTTACTAAAAAATACTCAATGTAAATTTTAAAACATATTTTTAATCAGCTTTGTTTTAGGAAAATTTAAAGAGTTCTTTCTTTAAGTGGAGTATTTACTATTTTATGTATATACTTGAAGTAAAAAAGTGTAAATAATATAATTGATTTATTAGGGTATTCATTATATCAGTAGATCCTAAAGGAAGAGAATGTTAAATGAATATCAATTATTTTTTATGGATTATATTGTGAATTTAAGACAAACTAAGCAGCCGAAGTTTCGTAATAGCGTCGCTTTTATGTTTATAGTTTATTGGGCTATACTAGTTGCGTGGCAAAATATTAGTGGTACAGAAGCTAGAACTGGTATTGATTCTATAATCAAAATGGGGTTGTTGTTTTATTTTGTTAGATTCTATATTTTACGAATGAACGGGTTTAGTTCAAAGATAGGAAGTATATTTTTATTATCAGTTGTTTTATTGTTGACTGCTTTTCGTACTGAAACATTCTCATTAAGTATTGTTATTGCTTATATTTATCCTGTATTATTTATGAGTATGGTATATGGAATTGGTGATAGGTTTGTTATATCAAAACCGCAACTTATTTCTTTCTGTAACTGTGTCATTGTAATTACTCTTTATGCGGTAATTTATGCAATTATTTTCTGTTGGGATCAGTTTCAAAGAGCTTCTTCAGTGAGCCAAGCTTATGGGAATGAGTTACGTTCTTTTTTTTACAGCAGTCACGAATATGGTTTATATTTGGTTTCTGCAATTGTTTCTTGCTTTATTTGTCTTATATTTCAGCCATTAGCTTCGGGGTTTAAAAAAAAGATTTATATCATTTGTATGGCGTTATTTGTAATCAATTTGTTGTTAACTTTCTCTAGGACCTCTATTTTTGCTCTTTTGATATTTATGATAATATTTTCTATTGTGGGAAAAGGAAAACTTAGAAAATGGATTAGAATATTTCTTATAGCAAGTGTATTAATACTCGTGTTCTCTGCTGATTTATCTAATTTCTTTTATAGTATTATACTTAAAGAGAATAATACAGGAGGTAGAGATGTGTTACTTCAAGGGGCTTTTCAGTATTTTTCTAACGGTTCTATAATAGAAAAAATATTTGGTTTCGGGATTACTACAACAAGGGCTTTTTTTGGTGATGTATATGAGCATGGAAGTGTTCATAATGGTTATGCTCAAATATTGCTTTATTATGGTATATTTGGTTTGGTTTGTTTGATTATATTTATATGGTCACAAATAGTTGCGTGCATGCGATTAATAAAAAGGAATCGATTATTAGGAGCCCTATTTTTAGGACTTGTGTTATCGGCATCTGCAATGATGTTTGCAAATACATCAATTATTTTTAATTCATCTATCGACTCATATTTTCTTACAATATTCATGTTTATTGTTCCAAAATATGTACGAAATGCAATTCGGTATGGAGTGTTTGAATAATATAGCAAAAGTAATTATAGCAGACAATATGGATTCATTGAATTTTAATAAAGATAAACTAGGAAATACTCAACCTAATTCCCATGGTAATAATTCAACTTTTGATATAGATTTTGTTGTGTTATGGGTAGATTCAAACGACTCTGATTGGCAGATAGAAAAAGCAAAATTTTCTCCTAAAAAATCAGAAGATGTAAGTCTTATTAGGTATCAAAATTGGGATAATATTAAATATTGGTTTCGTGCAGTAGCCAAATATGCACCATGGGTTAGACAAATTCATTTTGTAACGTGTGGTCAACTGCCTGAATGGCTTAATATTAAGCATCCTAAAATTAATTGGGTCAAGCATTCTGATTATATGCCGGCAGATGCTTTGCCTACGTTCAATTCAAGTGCTATTGAAATAGGAATTAATCATATTCCTAATTTGGCTGAGCATTTTGTGTTTTTTAATGATGATATTTTTTTGACAGCGCCAATTACTCCAGAATATTTTTTCAAAAATGGGAATCCATATGATATGCCAGGTTTTTTATCTCCACCTAAAAAAGTTGTAGGAAATGTTTTTTCTTCTTTGCTTTTAAATAATTCCAATATTCTACAAAAACATTTTTCTAAAGAACAACTACTTAAAAGTCGAATTCACGAATGGTTAAATCCTAAAATGGGAAAAACCTTTTTACGTACTCTATATCATTTTTTTTCTAAAGGTTTCCCAGGATTTGTTATTCCTCACCTTTCTACTCCTTATTTGAAAAGTGATTTTGATAAGGTTTGGAATATAGAATCTCAGATACTAAGTGAGACTCAACGGCATAGATTTCGAAACGAGGATGATGTTACGCATCTTCTCATCCGAAATTGGCGTATGTGTGAAGGATGTTACGTTCCAAAAAAATCAAAAGGTAAGTATTTTTCGGTGGATGGAGAAAAAACAGCAAGATCAGTTGCTGCAGCTATTATTGATCGAAAGTATCCTGAGATATGTATTAATGAGGTATGTAGCGGGGATCTCTTTGAAAAGGTCAAGAAGATTATAAATGAAGCTTTTAATCGTACTTTATGTGATGTTTGTGAGTTCGAAAAATGAATGTGTTTTTATAGAAGAAAGAATTAGATGATAAATCAGAAAGTTTTAGTAATATCTTGTGAGGCTTTTTCGGATTCAAATTCGAATGGGCGGACTATAAAAAATATGTTGCTACATATACCCAAGTTATGTATAGCTCAGTTCTATATACATGGTATTCCTGATACGGGATTTTGTGAACATTACTTTAGAGTGTCAGATAATGATGCGTTGAGAGCCTTTTTGGGGAAAAGATCAAGACAAATTTCTACTAGTGATAGTCAGAAAATAGATGCTAAAAATTGTTTAAAACCTAAAAGAAGTTACCGTAATCTTGTTTTAAGGAATATTGTATGGCAAAGTAGACGATGGTGGACAAAGGATTTTGATGCATTCCTTTTATCATTCAGTCCTGATATTGTTTTGTTGCAGGCTGGCGACTCTCCTTTTATGTATAGCATAGCTATTCAAGTTGCTAATTTTTGCAAAGCTAAATTGGTAATGTATAATTCAGAATCCTACGTCCTAAAAAAGTATATGTACGCATCGACAAGAAAAAATGATTTTTGGCATTTTTTGCTGATGAATAGTCTTCAAAGACAGTATAGAAAATTTATGAAACGTGTGGATTACTGTATTTATAGTATGGAAGCATTAGAAGAGGTTTATCAACAAAAATTTCCTCATAAAAATAAGAGTTGTTCACTCTATACTGTTAGTGAATTTTTGCCTGTTTCTGATAAAGGAGGTGAAGTATTTAGTCTTTTATATTGTGGTAATTTGGGTGTTGGGAGAGATAAACCTTTGGCAGAATTAGCTAAAATTTTATATGAAGTAGATAAAACAGCAGTTTTTGATATTTATGGTAGATTTACAAATAAAGAATCGGAAGAATTAGTTTGCAGTAATCCTAATGTTCACTTTCATGGTTTTGTTGATTATAAAGAAATTCCTAATCTAATGGAGAAGGCATCAATGCTTGTGCATTGTGAAAATAACGATCGTTTGGAAAATCTAAAATATGCTTTTTCTACCAAAATTGCAGATTCAATAGCAAGTACACGCCCTTTTTTAGTCTATGCATCTCGTGAGTATCCTTTTATTCAATATTTACAAAAAAATAATTGTGCACATATTGCGTCTACACCGGAAGAACTAAAGGAAATTCTGAAAAAGTGTATTAAAGATAAGAAGTTCCGTTTTAAGTATTCTGAAAATGCAAAATTGACTGCATTGAGGAATCATAATAAAGAAGTAAATAGTAGGAAGATGATTGAAATTTTAAATAATTTGCATCATATTTAGAGATAGAAAAATGAATTTTAAGAGTTTAACGCAAAGTAGTGCTATGCTAATGGTCGTGATTGTGATATCAAAACTTATTGGCATGTTAAGAGATGTTGTTCTTGCAAATTACTTTGGTACATCAAATATTAGTGATGCCTACTTGATTGCATCATCTGTTCCTGTATTGTTATTTTACTTTATTGGTCATTCTCTTTCTACTGCTTATATACCAATGTTTAATAAAGTAAAACACGAGAAAGGAAGTCTATCATCACTGAGATTTACTGATAATTTATTGACAATTTCATTGTTGTTAAGTTCTGTAATAGTTGTTACTCTATTGCTTTTCCCATCTGTAGTTGTTAAATTATTTGCTGCAGGTTTTGATTCTGAAACAGCGCAAATTTCAGCAAACCTTATTAGGCTATGTGCTCCCTCTATCTATTTAATGACAATTATTAATATTTATGGTGGCTTTTTGCAAGCCAATAGAAACTTTTTGGCTCCGGCAGCTATTTCTCTTCCACGTAATATTGTGGTTGTTATTTCAGTCATGTTAGCTGCGTCATTTGGATACGATATTTTAGGTTGGGGATTACTTGTTTCATATATATTTGAATTTGTATTCCTTTTACCTTTTGTTCTTAGAAAGCACTATCAATATCGACCTTTTTTAAACTTAAAAGATGAATACATAAAAAAAACACTGTATGTTGTAGCTCCTATTCTATTAGGAATGTGTGTCGGTCAAGTAAATAAGATTGTTGACCGCTCAATGGCTTCTACAATTATTGTAGGGGGTATTTCTGCTTTAAATTATGCGTCAATAATCAATAATGCTGTTCAAGAAATATTAGTTACTGGTATTATTACAATTTTGTTTGCGAATTGTGCAGAGTTAGTTGCAAAAGGAGAACATGATAGAGTTAAGATAAAACTATCAAACACTATAGACTCGTTGATTTTTATATTGATACCTGCTATTATAGGAGTCATACTTTTAGCTGACCCTATAGTTAAATTGATATTATGTCGAGGTGAATTTAATCAAAAATCACTTCAAATGACGGTCGGTGCTTTGCGATGTTATTCATGTGGGTTATTATTTCTTGCTCTAAGAGATACTTTAGTTAAAGTCTTTTATGCGTATAAGGAAACTCGAATTACAACACTTGTATCGATATGTGCAATCTTAATTAACATTGGTTTAAATATTATATTAGGGAAGCTGTTTGGCATTAATGGTCTTGCTATTGCAACTAGCATTTCTGCTATGTTTAATAGTATTGTGTTGATTGTGGCTTTTTATAAGTTTCATGGTAATATATACATCAAAAATATAATGAATAATTTAGCAAAATCTATAATATGTAGCATAGGTATGTGTATATGTATTTTATTATCGCAAAAATTATTGAGTCAATCTGATATTAATGGGTTGTTTAGTTTGTTTATACAAGTTTTAATAGGTATGACTATATATCTTTTATTGTCTTTTTGCGTTCGTTCTTCTGTTTTAATGACTTATGTGGCAAAATTTACAAATCGTAAATTGCAGTTATAATAATGAAAATATCAGTAATTATCCCTACATATAAGCCTCAAGCATATTTATGGGAATGCTTAGATTCATTAGCAAATCAAACTTTTGCTAAGAGTGATTTTGAAGTTTTGTTAATATTGAATGGTTGCAAAGATCCTTATGAGAAGTTAATTCGTGCATATCTTAATAGACATTCCGACTTACAGGTTATTTTTATTCAAACAGATCAAGCAGGAGTATCAAATGCACGGAATATTGCTCTTAATATGGCTAACGGAGAGTATGTAGCATTTATTGATGACGATGATTATGTGAGTTCGAGGTATTTGGAAGAGTTGTATGCTAAAGCATCTCCTAATACCATATCACTTTCTTACGCTTTTGCATTTAAAGAGGGAAAACCAGAAAAACAATTAGACTATTATATTAGTGATGCATATGATTCTTGTATTAAAAAGAAAGGAAAACATAGACTTTTATCTAGTGCGCGAAAATTTTTTTCTGGGCCTTGTATGAAACTTATACCAAGAACTTTTATACAAAATAGGCGATTTGATGTACGTTTCAGAAATGGAGAGGATTCCCTTTTCATGTTCTTGATTTCTGATAAAATAGAGAATATTGCTTTTACTTCTAAAGAGGCTGTTTATTTTAGGCGATATAGAGAAAATAGTGCTGTTGTTGCTAAACGTAGTCTAAGTTCTGTGATAAATAACTCATTGTTATTAATAACATGCTATACTCAAATATATATGTCGTCACCTTTAAAATATAGTTTCCTTTTTTATTTTACTCGCTTACTGGGAGCAATACATTTGATTGTGAAAGCATTTTAAGGTGTTCTGATAAATGTGATTTTAAAATTCTAGTGAAGAAATAATTATGTTGTTGGTTAATCTATCAGTAATAAGAATTCTTACAAAATAAGATTAAAATATAAGAGCCAATATTCTTCTTTTAAGATTCGTTTATAAGAATGGCATATCTATGATATATTGATCAGGTTATAAATGTATGAATAAAAAGCAACCATTACATAGAAGCTGGTAATATTAATTATAGATGAGCTCATACAAAATACTATAAATTAAGTATAAATACAACACGAAACACTATAGGTTGATTATGTTTTGTTATAAGAATTGGGAGATATTTTGTGAAATTCTCTCTCAAAGTGAAATTACATTGTGTACAGCTGAAAGGTCACTTCAATTGCCTGAAAAAAAACGCTTTATTGTATTAAAGCATGATGTTGAAACATCAGTTATTAATGCTTACAAATTGGCTGCAATAGAACATAAATATGGTATTTGTGGTTCATATTATGTACAGGCTTATTTGATGTTAGATTGTAAAAATATCTCTCTTCTAAAAGAAATGCAGTCGTGGGGACATGAAATTTCATACCACTATGATGTTTTAGATGCACATGGGGGGGACTATAAGGCTGCGGAAGAAGATTTCATTAAATATTCAAATATATTCTTAGAGAATGGTTTTCATTATAGTACGATATGTCAACATGGGAATCCAATAAAAAAGCGAATAGGATATACCAGTAATCGTGATTTTTTTCGTAATCCGGAGATTCGTAGTCATTATCCTGATCTAGTAGATATGGTAGTGGACTATAGTAAACATATTGGTGGACGTAAATATCGTTATATTAGTGATGCTGGTTACCAGTGGAATATTATAACTGAACCTGAGACTAATGATTTACATCCAGAAGTAAAGAATGTGAAAATAGGAGGTTTTAAAAATCTGCTGAATTTATTGATTAACAGTGAGTATAGCTATGTGGTTAGTACACATCCTCATCGTTGGATGTCTGTAGCTTGGAAAATAAATCTTAAAATAATCATATTCCGAATCATTCGAGAGTTTGTAATGATAATTCGTCATATACCAGGAATAGAATGGTTACTGAATAAGTTTTACTTTTTAGCAAAAAAAATATAAGCAATATGGATCAGAAGAAATCTGTTCGTGAAGTTCAGGATAAGATCTTGGAGGTAATGAAGTTTATTGATGCCGTTTGTCGTAAGAATGGCATTGTATATTATATTATGGGAGGTACTGCTTTGGGTGCAATTCGCCATGGTGGTTTTATTCCTTGGGATGATGATTTGGATATTTTTATGACTCCTGCTGAGTATACAAAGTTTAAGGTAGCTATGAAGAAGGAGTCTAATCCGAAATTCATACTGCAAGAATGGCGTACTGTAGAAAGATATTTGGAATATGCGAAGGTACGTATGAACGGTACAACCTTTATAGAGGCAAATTTTAAGGACAGGAAAGACTTGCACCAGGGTATCTATGTGGATATTATGATACTGCATAAGGTTCCAGAGTCAAATTTTATACAGAAGCTTGTTTATTATGAGAGTAAATTTGTGACTCTTTATGCCCTCAGTCAACGCAATTGGAAGCCGAAGAACAAAGGGCAAGCTATAGTACTAAATATGTTGAAGGTACTTCCTTGTCACTTGATTGCAAAGTTGTGTTATCATCGCATCTACAAGTATGATGACCGCAAGGATAACTTCAAATACTGCTATTGGATTACACCTGCGAAGTTCCACTCAGGATTGTTCGACAAAAGTTTTTTTGAGCAGCCTGTGGACATACCGTTTGAAGACACCGTGCTCTATGGTTCAAAGCACATTAAGGAATATTTGGAGTATCGTTATGGTAACTATATGAAATTACCTTCAAAAGAACAGCAACAAGCTGCAGTACATGCCATGATCTTTGATACTAAGAAAAACTATACAGAGTATATAAATAAAGAAGAAAAATGAGTAAACATGCATATTTAATTGTTGCAAATTCAAATTTATCTGTAGTAAGAACTGCATTAAGACTGATAGACGATATTCGTAATGATATTTATCTGTTAATTGATAAAAAATCAAGATTTACAGAGGATACTTTAAAATTGATTTCAAGTGATGTTCGAATGTCTAATTTATTTATAACTAACTGTTTTACAGTCAATTGGGGGGGGGTATTCACAGATCGAAGCAACATTGAAGTTGTTAGAAATGGCAATTAGCTCAGGTGAGATGTATGAATATTTTCATTTTTTTCAAGGTTCAGATCTTCCAATAAAAACACAAGATGAGATACATTCATTTTTCAAAAATGTTTCAGGACAAGAGTTCATTAACATTGATAAAGGGCGATGTAAAATGGCACAAAACAAATGCTGGTATTATCACTTATTTTGTCATAATAGATTCTATAGAAAGAATAAACTGATGAAGGCTTTAAACTTCTTCTTTGTTTATATTCAAAAAATTTTGCATATTAAGCACAACGTCGATATTGAATTATATCAAGGATCCGCTCTTTTTTCTATTACTAGAAAATTTGCTGTTTATTTACTTTCAAAGAAAGAGGAAATTGAAAAGAGATTTCGTTATTCGCTTGCTGCCGATGAATGTTTTATACAGTCGATGGTGATGTGTTCTCCTTTTAAGGATTCAATCCGAGATATAGATAAACAGAATTCTAGCAATGCTAGGTTGATTGATAGAACAAGACCTGATGGCAAAAATTCTCCTCATGTATGGCGAAAAGAAGAGCTAAATTATCTTTTAAAACAGCCTGTAGATATTTGTTTTGCGAGAAAGTTTGATGAGGGTGTAGATAAAGAGATTGTTGAAATGATAGAAGCAAAATTGAAAATAAATAGATCTCATTATGGAAAAGAAATATAAGGTAGGTTACACGACGGGTGTATTTGATATGTTTCATATTGGTCATTTGAATATTCTTCGTCGGGCTAAGGAACAGTGTGAAACGCTTATTGTTGGTGTGACAACAGATGAGCTATGCTTCAAGCGTAAACACAAATATCCTATCATCAATGAACAAGAGCGTATGGCAATTGTAAAGGCTATACGTTATGTGGATAAAGTGGTTCCCCAGACGGATATGGATAAAATACGACCCGTGAAAGAATTTGGGATAGATGCTGTATTCGTTGGTTCAGACTGGAAGGGTACAGATGCTTGGAATCAGTATGAGAAAGAATTTGCAGAAGTGGGATGTGTAGTAATTTATTTGGATCATACAGATGGCATCAGTTCAACTATTTTGCGAGAGAAGTTAAATAAATAATAGGGGATTAAGCTATGGAAGGAGAAACGCAAAAATTTTCTGTCTGTATGTCTGTTTATAAAAATGACAATACTGCAGACTTTACTGATGCGGTATTAAGTATTTATAATCAGACTTGTCCTCCAGACGAAATTATTTTGGTTATTGATGGTCCAGTTTCTATGACCATGTATGATGCAATAGAGGTTTTGAAGGAAAAGACAGGAATTATGAAGATAATACCTCTTGAGCAGAATATGGGTCATGCCATTGCTCGTCAGACAGCTATAGAAATTGCAAAGAATGACTTATGTGCAGTAATGGATGCAGATGATATTTCTTTGCCAGATCGTTTTGAAAAGCAATTACAGGCATTTGAGAATTATCCTGATGTGAGTGTGATAGGAGGTTTTATTAATGAGTTTATCCGTACTGTTGATAATGTTGTAGGCTCTCGTATCGTTCCAGAATGTGATATAGATATTAAAAACTATATGAAATCTCGTTGCCCTATGAACCTCGTTACTGTAATGTTCAAGAAAAAGGATATAATGAATGTTGGGGGCTATCAGGATTGGTACTGTGAAGAAGATTATTATTTATGGATTCGTTTGGCACTTGCAGGATATAAATTTTATAATATTCAAGAGAACTTGGTAAATGTCCGTGTAGGTGAGAAAATGTACCAGCGTAGAGGGGGTAAAAAATATTTTCTAAGTGAAGCCAGATTACAGAAATATATGTTTGACCATAAACTGATAACTTATCCGAGATATATTTATAATGTGCTCATTCGCTGGATAGTACAGGTCGCAATGCCTAATAAACTCAGAGGTTGGGTGTTTAGAAAGTTTGCTAGAAAGTAAGATAGAGAAAATTGCATTTTGTATGATATTTAAATGGATTTTTGACCGTATTACTGCATTACTCGGGCTTTTAATCTTGTGGCCAGTATTGCTGATTGTTGCCATAATGGTAAAGATCAAAATGCCTGGAGGACCAGTTTTCTTTGTGCAGAAACGAGTAGGTAAAGGAGGAAAACTTTTTAATTGCCATAAATTTCGGACAATGACAGTAAATCATAATGGTTCAACGGTTTCTGTTGCCGGCGATTCTCGCATTACACCTTTGGGGGCAAAACTTCGTCATTATAAATTGGATGAGCTCCCAGGGTTATGGGATGTTTTAATTGGTAACATGAGTTTTGTCGGTCCTCGTCCGGATGTCCCGGGATATGCGGATAAGTTGGAAGGAGATGATAGGGATGTACTGAAACTTCGTCCGGGGATTACAGGACCTGCTACTTTGAAGTACCGGTTAGAAGATGAAATGATTTCTGACTATGTCCGACAAAAACAGGCAGCAGGGGATACTCGTCCTATGCAAGAGATAGCCACAGAGTATAATGATACAGTGATATATCCGGATAAGGTAAGATTGAATTGCTACTATTATCGTCATTATAGTTTCTTAAAAGATATAGAGATGATATTAGCTACGGTTCTTGGCTTTAAGGTTAAATTTGCCGGAGAGGAAGTATAAGTTATTTGAATGAATAGGATAAAATAATAGAATCATGTCAGAAGAAAGAAAAACAATTTACCTCTGTCTCGCCCACATGAGCGAAGAGGGTTGGGAACAGAAATATGTAAAGGAAGCATTTGATACCAATTGGGTGGTACCCATGGGACCGAATGTGAATGCTTTCGAACAGGATTTGCAGAATTTCGTCAACCATAATACGGATGGAAGTGAGCTGGATCGGAAAGTGGTTTGTTTGTCTGCCGGTACAGCGGCTGTTCATCTGGCCCTGATTGGTTGTGGCGTGAAAGCTGGTGATGAAGTGCTTGTGCAGAGTTTTACGTTCTGTGCTTCTTCGCATCCAATCACGTATTTAGGAGCGAAACCGGTATTTGTGGGTTCAGAAAAGGAAACCTGGAATATGGACCCGGTGCTTTTGGAACAGGCTATCTTGGATCGGAAGGAGAAAACGGGTCGTTATCCGAAGGCGATTGTCCCGGTGGCCTTGTATGGCATGCCCTATCGGATTGATGAGATCTGTACCATCGCCGATAAATATGGTATTCCGGTTGTTGAGGATGCTGCCGAGGGTATGGGTAGCCGGTTTAAGGGTCAAGTCTTGGGCACGTTTGGAAAGTTTGGTGTATTGAGCTTTAACGGAAACAAGATGATTACGACTTCGGGCGGTGGTGCTTTGATCTGCCGGGATACCAAGGAAGCCAACGACATGATGTGGTATGCTACCCAGGCGCGTGATGCTTATCCTTATTATCAGCATTCGGCAATCGGGTATAACTATCGGATGAGTAATATTTGTGCCGGTATCGGTCGTGGACAGATGACGGTCTTGAATGATCATATCGCTCATCACAAACATGTGCAGGCCCTGTATAAGGAATTTCTAAAGGAGGTTCCGGGTGTTCATCTGCATGATCAGCCAGAGGATAAAAAGTTTGATGCCAATTTTTGGCTTTGTGCCGCTACCTTAGATCCGGAAGTGAAGATCATCGGACAGGAGAATGCTTATATGGAAGTCATTAAGACAGCGGTGGGTGGTGCTGCCGGTGTGATCCATGCGGTTGATTCAGCAATTACCGATTGCCAGCCGAATGATAATATCGAAGCACTCCGAGTTTATATGTTGTCGAAGAAGATAGAGGCAAGACCAGTGTGGAAGCCGATGCACAAGCAGCCGGTTTATCAGGGCTCACCTGTTTATACGAATGGGGTAGAAGAAGATATCTTCAAAAAAGGTTTCTGTTTGCCTGCCGGTCCGTGGGTAACAGATGAGGATGTTCGGTATATTGTGGATACAATCAAGGAAGCGATTGTCCGTTAATTGCAATAACTTTGCCTTATGCTTTTCGATACATCATTCATCAACTCCTTACTAGACCGGGCCATGGAATCACCGCGGCTCCGTCAGCATTACGATTTGCGTAATTCGGCTGCCGATACCTCGCAGCGGATGCTGAATGCCCTCTTGCCGGGTACGGAAGTAGCTATTCACCGGCATGAAGAGACGGAAACAGTGGTATTAAGGGCTTGAATTATTGGAATAATGGGAAAAATATATTTCTTTTGTAACAAATAAGATAGTATGAAGCTTTTAAGATTTGTATATAAGGAGAAAGATTGGGAATTGAAAGAAGTCAATTTCCAGTCAGTCAATTTATTAGTTGGAAAGAATGCTTCAGGTAAGTCTAAGACAATTCAAAGTTTGAATGTCGTGGTTGCTTATTTGTTACAGCAAAAAGAAATATCGGCAAGTGATAGATTTGATTTCTTCTTGTATTTTGAAAAAGACGAAGAGTTTATTTCATATCGGGTAAAATGTGCGGCTGGTGTCATTCTTTTTGAGGAAATTAAAGTGCAAAAAGAAGGACAAGATGAGATCTTATTACAAAGGAATAAAGAGATTACGACCTTGCATGGGATGGAGATCAATCCACCGAAGAATAAATTGACACCTCATGTCCGTAGAGATACGGTTTCCTATCCCTATATTGAAGCGATTATGCAATGGGCCGAACATGTATGCGGACAGCGTTTTAATGAAACGGATATCTGGGGTGATTCGCATACGGATTCTTATATTCAAGCTCATGGTAAAAATTTATATACCATGATCAAGACTTTGCCTGATGATCGTATTGAGTACATAAAGGAACTGGCCAATCAGTTGGATTATCCATTAACGGATATTGAGCCGTTTGAAACAAAGGATATTCATAAAATATTATTTTATGAAAAAGGAGTGAATCGGGTGTTGTTTGATTCGGATTTATCGAAAGGTATGTTCCGTACTTTGCATTTGATTATTTATTTGGAATATCTGATACAGCAGGATTGTCCTTCCTTATTGCTGATTGATGATGTTTGTGAAGGATTGGATTATAATAGATCGACCCAATTAGGCAAATACTTGTTTCAACGATGTGAGGAACAAGATATTCAGTTAATAGCCAGTTCCAATGATAGTTTTCTGATGAATGCCGTCGATACACGGTATTGGAATATTCTTTTCCGCCGGGGAAGTGAGGTCTTTAGCATCAATTATTTAACGCATCCTCAATTGTTTGATGAGTTCGTATATACGGGATTAAGTAATTTCGATTTGTTCTCATCTGATTATATAGACCGATATCTGTCAAATCATGAATAAAAGGAAAATAGCCTTATTTGTGGAAGGACAAGGTGAACTTATATTCCTTCGTGAGTTTTTATTCCGCTGGTATCAGTTTGATACGAATAGGGTGGGGGTTACTTGTTATTCTTTGCAGGCTCAACGATTTAATCCGGTACCTTACCCTATAGGAGATGAACAAAGTGAAAATTTTTTCCAGATTGTCAATGTAGGTAATGATCAGACGGTACTAAGTAAGATGTTAGATGAATCGGATCGTTTGACGGCTCAGGGATATCATAAGATTGTTGGCTTGCGTGATATGTTTAGTAAGCAATATCATCAGGTTTGTAAAAATAGGATGATAAATGAAGATATTAACCAGAACTTTATAAATGGTGCTTTAAAAACAATCCTTAATAGAAAAGGAGCGAACAGTAATTGTTCTTTACATTTCGCTATTATGGAATTTGAGACATGGCTATTGTCGATGCCTGCTTGTTGGCAACAGATGGATTCTAAATTGACATACGATTTTATCCAAAAGCATTTGGGTATAGATCTTTCTCAGGATTTGGAAAAAACAATTTATCATCCAACAGTTGTCTTAAAAAATATCTGTCACTTGATTAATAGTGACTATGATAAACATGATAAAGAACTGGAGACCATTATGGCTTCATTATCGAAAGCGGATTTCGAAGCATTGATAAATTCTGGAAAATGTCATTCTTTCTCTAGTTTTGTGCAGACAATTATTTATTGAAATACATTCATTATGCTCATCAATAATGAATTTATCAACTCCTTATTAGACCGGGCGAAGGAATCACCGCGTCTCCGTCAGCACTATGATCTGCGTAATTCGGCTGCCGATACCTCGCAGCGGATGCTGAATGCCCTCTTGCCGGGTACGGAAGTAGCCATTCACCGGCATGAAGAGACAGCCGAGACGGTGGTCTGCCTGATGGGGAAACTCGAAGAAGTGATCTACGAGGAAGTCGGGGAGGAGAACGGTCAGCCGACCTTCCGCGAAGTATCCCGCCAGCTGTTGTCGCCTGCCGAAGGGAAGTACGGGATGCAGATTCCCGCGGGTGTCTGGCATACGGTCCATGTGATCGAGCCGTCCGTCATCTTTGAAGCCAAAGATGGGGCGTATAAAGGATAATCAACATAATAGTTGAGGTTTTTGGTTTTGTGTAATGAGGCGTAATCCCGCTTGGGGATTGCGCCTTTTTTGTCGGATGAGGGGGGATGATTTTCTGGAAGAAAGAGTGGTTTTCTGAAATATATCTTTTATTTTTGTAAAAAAAGAAATTATGGATAAAAAGCGTATCTACTTTCCTGATCTGACAATAGAAGGCTTTAAGTCGATCGATCATCTGTATATAGATTCTCTTTCCTCTATTAATTTGATTGCCGGTGATAACAATGTGGGTAAATCGACGGTTCTGGAAGCGTTATATGCACTTGCAACCGGAGGAGAGATGGGCGCTTTGCTCCAAATGGGATGTAATCGGATGAATATTCAGAATCCGATGGGTGAATCTTTTGTCGTGGACAAGGAGAAGTTGCTTTTGACTTTTTTCAAAGACTGGCAATTTAAGTTGGGTAAAGATTTGATCATTAAGGCAGGAACAGATCAGGCATTACAAATGAAATTGGTATATGTGCTGGAATCAAAAGAAAAAGCAGGTAATGCCGTCGTTAATAAAATGGAAATTCTGGATCAGCCTTTAGAGAATGCCCAAGGAGGTGATACGTTGGAAAGAGGTATCCTGTTTACTTCAAATAATAATACATTCTTTTCTGCTTTCAGTACGGGTTCGGGTATGGGGGATGAATTTGTTTATCCGAAGCAGGTTAACTTTATTCATACGTCTTTGTCTTCTAAAAGTTATAATTTGCGATTATGGGACAATATCGCTTTGACCGGACTGGAAAGACATGTTATAGAAGCCCTGAGGGTTATTGATCCCCTTGTTGAAAACCTGGCGTTTTTGGAAGAGTCTGTTCTGAAAGGGGGAAGAGGAGCTTCAGACAGAGTTCCTTATATTACCTTAAAAAATAGACCGGACAGATATCCGCTGAGTATTATGGGGGATGGTATGAACCGTATCCTGTCTATTATATTAGGTATTGTCAATTCAAAAGGAGGCATTTGCCTGATTGATGAAATAGAAAATGGTATTTACTATCGGCGTCAGCCGGAATTGTGGAGAATAATATGCCTGCTGGTAAAAGAATTGGATGTGCAGCTTTTCGCCACGACGCATAGTCTGGATTGCATCAGGAGCTTTTCCTCGGTTGCTCATGAAGTAGATGCTCAGTTGATTCGTCTGGAAAAGAGAAAATCAGAGTTCGCTGCAGTGAACTATAAATCGGGAGAGTTACAAATAGCCTTAGAAAATGATATAGAATTACGTTAATATGAAAAAGAATAAGCCATTCCGATTATTGGTCGAAGGGATAAATGACTTACATGTCGTATGTAACTTGGCTAATCGCTTAAGTTTGTTGGAAACATTCGAGGTGGAGGATATAGGTTCCTATCAGCAGATTTTGAAAGTCTTACCCGTGCTATTGAAAAGTACGAATAATCTGCAACGGCTGGGTATTGTGGTGGATGCTGATGAGAATCTGAAAGGACATTGGGAGGCTATACGGCATATTTTACTTGACAGCCAGTTGTATTCTTCTGTCCCGGAAGAGCTGCCGAAAGAAGGTCTGGTGGTGCATCCGGATGATCCGGCTTATATAATTTTCGGGCTTTGGATAATGCCGGACAATAATTTGAATGGAATGTTAGAGGACTTTGTTACTTTTATGATTCCGGAAAAGGATGATGATGTTTTGTTGAGAAAAACAGATGATGTGAATGTATACCTCTTCCTCATTAGAAAACTTCCCCTGTTATAGGGGAAGTATCCGAGGGACGACGGGGCTTGCTGCCCCATCATTTACGGCTCACCCAACACCTTGAAGATACAGGCTACCTGATGCGGGGTATAAATCCGGTTCCGCGGGTTCCAGCCCGATTCTTTCAGCATCTCTACCAGGGTGGGATTATAGATAATCCACTCTTTTAACCGACGGGATGCCATCGCCGGCGTCAGGTGCGGGCAGTACAGGCATCCTAATTCCAAATTGGAAAAGGTGCGGGGCCGTATGGTCCCATTTTCATTGTTGTATGTCATAGTTTTTAATGTTTAGTTGTTTATGATCGTATTCGTTCTTTTCTCTTGAAAGAAAAGAACCAAAAGTTCAAGGCTGCGTCTGCTGAGCTACTCCGTCTCTTCGTTTCGCTGTGCGCGCCGCAAACTCGCTTCGCTCAGACAGCGACGCTCCGGCCGCTTCACTTCGTTCCTCCGCTTAACGCTCACCAGAACGAGGCCGGTCCTTCAATTGACAACTTCTTAAATTGAAAATTGAAAATGGAGAATTGAAAATTATCTTTTTTCCCTCATTTATCCATGGAACTTACCTTGCGACTGTAGAGGCGCAGCGTGCTGCGCCTCATAACGATGTTTTACACAATCCGATAATAATCAATAATATACCGAATATATTTATTGTGTTATTTGTCGTTTTATCCTGTCGCTTTGGATGGAGGCGCAGCGTGCTGCGCCTCTACTCGCATTTCCCCAACTCAACGGGGAATTAAATCCCCATGTAATTCGGCCTTATAAATTTTCAATTCTCAACGGTTTCCATTTATCCATAGAACTTACCTTGCGACTGTAGAGGCGCAGCGTGCTGCGCCTCATAACGACGTTTCACACAATCCGATAATAATCAATGATATACCGAATATATTTATTGTGTTATTTGTCGTTTTTTCCTGTCGCTTTGGATGGAGGCGCAGCACGCTGCGCCTCATAACGACGTTTCACACAATCCGATAATAATCAATAATATACCGAATATATTTATTGTGTTATTTGTCGTTTTATCCTGTCGCTTTGGGATGGAGGCGCAGCACGCTGCGCCTCTACTCGCATTTCCCCAACTCAACGGTGAATTAAATCCCCCGTTTAATCCGACCTTATAAATTTTCAATTCTCAATTTTCAATTTTCAATTGATGAAGTCTGTGCCTAATTAATTTACAATTCTCAACGACGTTTCACACAATCCGATAACAATCAATAATATACCGAATATATTTATTGTGTTATTTGTCGTTTTTTCCTGTCGCGTTGGGATGGAGGCGCAGCACGCTGCGCCTCTACTCGCATTTCCCCAACTCAACGGTGAATTAAATCCCCGTTTAATCCGACCTTATAAATTTTCAATTCTCAACGGTTTCCATTTATCCATAGAACTTACCTTGCGACTGTAGAGGCGCAGCGTGCTGCGCCTCATAACGACGTTTCACACAATCCAATAACAATCAATAATATACCGAATATATTTATTGTGTTATTTGTCGTTTTATCCTGTTGTTTTGGGATGGAGGCGCAGCACGCTGCGCCTCTACTTGCATTTCCCAAACTTAACGGGGAATTATAATTCCCGTGTAATCCGTGAAATCCGTGCCTAATTATGTGAAACTCGTGGCAAATAAATTGTCAATTGTCCATTGTCCATTGTCAATTTTCCATTGATGATCTCCACCGTTGTTGCAGGAGCCCTAACAGATATTGGCGGCGTTCGGGGTCATGCTCGTTGGCGAGCAGGAGAATCCCTTTCTGGATACGGTAGGCGAGGCGTTCCCCCGGGTCGGGGTATAGCTCTTCCCACTGATAATGCAGCCAGGTGATCCAGTCGGTGGGGCCCATGAGGCGGAACATCGAATCCGGATCTTCACCCTTGGGGAGACGGAAGAGGTGGCATAGCATACCGGCGCGCCGGATCATGGCGGCTGCCCGCTCCATCCCTTTCCGACCTGCCTCGTCTCCGTCGAGCATCAGACAGACCTCGCGGGTGTGGGCCTGCAGGAGGCGGAGCTGTCCGTCGCACAGGCTCGTTCCTCCGATGGCCACACTGTTGATCGCCCCTGATGCATGCATCGCCAGGAGATCCTTGTATCCTTCTACCACATAGACAAATCCTTTCTGGCGGATTGCCTCTTTGGCCTGGTATAACCCGTAGAGCCATTCGTTCTTCTGGAAGCGGGTGCTGCTGGGCGGGTTGATATACTTCGGCTGGTCGGTATCGTCGCCCTGCCGTCGTCCGGCGAACCCGATCAGGTGCCCGTCTTCGTCGTGAAGGGGGAAGATGATCCGGTTGCTGTATGCCTTCCAGGGATAGGGCAGCAGGTGAGGAGCCAGAGATACCCCGAAGCGGAGCCAGGTATCCGTCAGACGGGGATCGTCGGGCAGATAAGGCATGAGGAGCCGTTCGAAAACCTGCAGGTCGGGCAGGGGACGGGCTTGAGGTGCCGGAGGAACCGACGACGAGGGTGGGGGCGGAAGGATCAGCCGCCGCTTCTCCTTCCCCTTGATCCATTCGTCTTCCAGCCGTCTCACGGCCTCCCGGAAACTGATCCGTTCGATCAGCATCCGGAAACGGATCACGTCGCCCCGTTCTCCACAGGCGAAGCAGCAGAAGGTGCCCCGCTCGGGATAGACAGCCAGCGAAGGATGATGGTCGTCGTGAAACGGGCAGAGTCCGGTGTAATAATGTCCTTGTCGGATGAGGGGCACATACTGCCCGATTACTTCCTCAATGGGAATTCGTTGTTTCAGTTCATTTGCATTCATAAATCTAAGCGTGTTTGCCGGTCCTTTTGCCGGTAGTTAGTGATAATAGTAAATGATTCATTGTAGCGGAAACGCGCCAGTCCGGTGGCACCGTTGCGGTTCTTGAGCACATACAGCCGTCCCACACCCTTGAGGCTGTTTCCTTTCTCGTCTTCCAGGATGCCGTGCCGCTCCGGACGGTGGACGAAGGTCACACAGTCGGCTATCTGCTCGATCGTTCCCGAGTCGCGCAGGTCGCTCATCACCGGGATGCCGCCCCGTTCGGTGCGGGTCTCGCAGGCGCGGTTCATCTGCGAGAGAGCCAGGATGGGGCAGTCCAGCTGGAGAGCCAGCCGCTTCAGTCCCTGCACATGGCGAGACACCACCTGTTCGGTCGTTTCCCCTTTCCCGACAGCTCCGCCCAGCAGATGGAGGTAGTCGATCACGATCATGGCACACTTCCCTTTCCGCCGCTGCATCATCGCCTTCGTCCGGATCGCATCCAGACTCGATCCCGCCGTATAGTCGAGGTAGAAAGGCAAGCCTTTCAGCAGGCCGACCGCCCTTTCCAGCTCAGCCATCTCCCGGTCGGTAGGCAGTTCCACCCGCAGACAATCCGGATTGATGCCCGTCATCCCCGTCAGCACACGGTTCAGGATCTGGAGGCTCGACATCTCGAGGCTGAAGAAACAGACCGGATGTCCCTGGCGGGCAATGTTCAGAGCCATCTGCAAGGCCACCGCCGTCTTACCGTCGCTCGGTCGTCCGCCCAGGATGGTCAGCTCACCCTTATGGAACCCGCCCGTCACATAGTCGAATTCCTCCAGTCCGCTGGCGATCTGGATCACCCTTCCGTCGCCCGACCGCCGTAAGCGCTGCCACTCGACAGCCTCTACCGCCAGTACCTCCAACGGTTGCAGCGGTTCGTCCGTCAGCGACTGTTCATAAAAACGTGCCAGATGCTGTTCGAGAGCATCCGTAATCTGCTCCGGCTGAGCCGAAGCCTCGGCCACCTTCAGGCTCATCTGTTCGAAGAGACTCTTCAGTGACCGCAGTTGAAACCTCCGCCTGACCTCGGCGATATACGTCTCCGTGTTCGCTTCGTAGCGGATGTTACGCACGTAGTCGAGCAGGAACGAAAGGCCGTTCAGGCGGGTAAAACGTTCCTCGTCCGTCTTTCGCATCTCCAGCTCGATCATCATGAAATCGGGCTGTATTCCCCGGTTATAGACTTCCCGGATACACTGAAAGACAAATCCCAGGTCCGGATTCTCAAACATTTCCGGACGGAGTTCAGCTACGCCGGTATCCATCGCTTTTCTGGATACCAGCAGGCTGCAAATCAATACTTTTTCAATTTCTATAGCCATTGTATTTAACGTTTGATGGGTTGTTATTTCATGATTAATAATGATTCATTGTAATTGATTATGTTTGGTCGTATTTGGGTATAATTGAGTGTAGAGGCGCAGCGTGCTGCGCCTCATAACGACGTTTCACACAATCCGGTAATAATCAATAATATACCGAATATATTTATTGTGTTATTTGTCGTTTTTTCCTGTTGCTTTGGGATGGAGGCGCAGCACGCTGCGCCTCTACACGCATTGTCCATTGTCCATTGATGAAGTCCGTGCCAAATGAATTTTCAATTCTCAACGGTTTCCATTTATCTATGGAGCTTACCTGGCGACTGTAGAGGCGCAGCGTGCTGCGCCTCATAACGACGTTTCACACAATCTGGTAATAATCAATAATATACCGAACATATTTATTGTGTTATTTGTCGTTTTTTCCTGTCGCTTTGGGATGGAGGCGCAGCACGCTGCGCCTCTACACACATTGTCCATTGTCCATTGATGAAGTCCGTGCCAAATGAATTTTCAATTCTCAACACTTTCCATTTATCCATGGAGCTTACCTAGCGACAGTAGAGGCGCAGCGTGCTGCGCCTCATAACGACGTTTCACACAATCCGGTAATAATCAATAATATACCGAACATATTTATTGTGTTATTTGTCGTTTTATCCTGTCGCGTTGGGAGGGAGGCGCAGCACGCTGCGCCTCTACACGCATTGTCCATTGATGAAGTCCGTGCCAAATGAATTTTCAATTCTCAACGCTTTCCATTTATCCATAGAACTTACCTTGCGCCTCTACCTTTTTGTTCTCCGGTTGAATGTTGTTATAATGAATTTTTGTATGATTGATTGTTTTATCGTTGTTTGCCTACATGGGGGTGAATAATGTTCTTCATGAAATATTTGTACAAATACGTGTATGATATTTCAAATCAATTCCGTACTTTTACCCAAAATCATAACTATGGAGAAAAAATTATTCCAAAACACCTATCGGGTTGATTCTTGGCGTGCCCAATGGCATACGTATGATGCCGGAGTGTATTTTGTTACAATCTGTACCCACAATCATGTCCATGTTTTCGGTCATATCGAAGATAACATCATGTATTATTCTGAAATGGGGGATTATGCTGTCAGACAGATAGAAATGATAACATCCCATTACCCGTATGCGGAAGTTCCCCTGTATGTTGTTATGCCCAATCACATACATCTTTTGATATCCATTGATAGCCAACGTATCCCTTTTGAAAAGAGAAGGGTTGAAACTCCAGACACTCTTTCTCCTCCCATGAAACAGGTCTCCCGACAAACCGGATGGTTATCTGTTGTTGTCAGAGGATTAAAAATGGCGATTACCAAATATGCCCGAGACAAACAGATTGAGTTCCGGTGGCAGAAAAGATTTCATGAACGTATTATCCGAAATATCCGTGATTTGAATGCTATTTCCGATTACATAGAGACCAATGTTGCTCGTTGGGAATCTGATTTATATTATTAGAGATTGTCATGTTTTCATGATAAGTGATGTATGTTGTTAAAATACTAAATATGTTATTGTTGAGAGTAGAGGCGTAGCGTGCTGCGCCTCCTTCCTCGGTTTTACGTAAAAATGCTCGGTAAACAAAGATTCGGAATAATTGCTTGTTTCATTGTTGTTTGTCGTTTCATCCTATAATGGTTGTTATGAGGCGCAGCACGCTGCGCCTCTACCTACCTCCTTCCTCGGTTTTACGTAAAAATGCTCGGTAAACAAAGATTCGGAATAATTGCTTGTTTCATTGTTGTTTGTCGTTTATCCTGTAATGGTTGTTATGAGGCGCAGCACGCTGCGCCTCTACAGTCAATTGTCAATTCTCAATTTATTGAAATAGGCACCTTCCTCCGAAGGAACGCTCGGCCTCGAAAAAAGACTGATCCAGCTCCTCCTCCATCTTATCCGACGGCAAGTCACCACACAGTCGCTGGTAGTCGCGGATGCGGAAGAGGGTGCCGCGTTTCTCTACCTCGATGTCGATCAGTTCCTGCTGCAGGAGGAGGCGGAGGTACCGCTCGAAGACCGGGCGGCTCATGCCCAGCTCACGGGATACCCGGTGCTGACTGTCGACAAACTCGCCCCGCTGACAGGTGAACACCTTCTTGTTGTGCGTGATGGTGCGATTGCGGAAGAACGCTTTGGACAGGAGATAGAGATACACCTTCCCCAATCCGGCCATCTGCGGGTCCGGATTTAAGATTAACGCGATGATGTAACGCGGGATTCGCAGGAATCCCTTTTGAAGCACTCTTAGACTTTTTGTTTTCTTGGGTTGCATACTGCTTTGTTTTTCTTTAATTGTTTGTTTGATAAGCATTTAGATTATTAACACATTTTTAGAGCCAACCAACCAGCCACATTTCAACCAAATAAACGGCAGCAAATCAATCGTTTGCGAACAGCTTTCAACCACACTCGTGCCAGCGAACCAGCCACCCTTTATATTAGAAGAAAAGATAAAGAAAGATAGATAGAAGAGTTTGACTTTTTCAATCATTTTAATAACAAATCGTAACCTCATCTGTCGTTCCCGTTTCTTCTTTTGGGTACGGCAAAGGTAGAGAGGTTTGCGGGCGAAAAAAAAACTATTTCAGCCCGATTTTTCGGGACTGAAATAGTCGTGTAAACAGGAAGTATAGGTTTGTGAATAAATGAGTTGGAAGTCCTGTTCAGCTCAAATCCCTCTTCCGAAAATCTGCCCGGACCTTTCTGAGGTACGTTTCCAGTTCTTCCATTTCTACCGGATTTTCTTTCAGCAGGCGCATCACGGTGTGGGGCGAGTACTGCAAGACGAACTGCTGGTTGAGCAGGTGGGTGATCTGGGCATACGTCATCTCCGGGAAGATATTCGTATGGATCAGCACACTGATGAGTTGCAGGAAGAGGAGGGTGTCTTTGACGACCAGCTTCTCTTCTTTTTCGTCGCTCTCCTCGAGGAAGAAGTGTTTGACCAGGACGGATGAATACGTCTTGACGTAGCGCCGGAACAAATCGTTCCAACACTTCCGGTTGTTCTGCCTCACCAGCGAGAGGACGGCCGCCAGGGCCATAATCACTTCTTCCGGTTGCTCACTTTCTCTGATGGCGACGTTTAATTTACTCAGATTGAAATTGCTCCCTACAATATCTGAGATCTTTTTTCGCACTTCCTTAAATGCTTCGCTGTCTAACAGCTCCGTTAATTTGTGTCTCATGAATATAGTATCTTAGATTTTGTGATAAATTTAATAAAAAAAACGGCATCTCATAAAATAATCTGACTTTTTTATTCACTTTTTTCAAATTTCCCTCCCGCAATCTCCTGGAAGAACCCGTAGGAATCCAATTGGATTCTCCCGAGAATCCTTTTCAATTCTCACCGGAATTTCCGGCAAAATATAAAGGCTAATATCTTGGAATACCGAATGCTAAACGACCTTATCTGCGTGAGGAACAGGAGGGTGGATGTACCTTTGTAGTGTTATCAGATAACACATGTTTCACTAAAAAAATTTATTAATATGGCATTGATTTACACCCTCGTCAAAAGACGAGACATGAGCAAGGGCGCATTGGAAGGAGCCCAGTTGTATTACGCGCAGACCAGCGTTACGAAGCGCCTGGATTTGAACACGATCTGTTCGCGCATCGAGATGTACTGTACCGCCAGCCGGGGTGAGATTATCCTCGTACTCGACGGCTTGATCAAGGTAATGAACGAGGCCCTGGCCGAAGGCGAATCCATCCACTTAGGCGAGTTCGGCAGTTTCCGCATGGTGGCCGGCAGTAAGGGGGCCGCTACTCCCGAGGAGTTCGAAGTTTCGATGATCAAGAAGCCCTGCATCGTCTTCTACCCCGGTACGATGTTGATCGGCACCACCCAAAACGCCAAGTTCGAGCGTTATGTGCCGAAGAAGGATGCGGAAGCTTCCTAAATTGAAAATTGACAATTGACAATTGAAAATTAATTAGGCACGGATTTCACGGATTACACGGGAAATGTGAGTAGAGGCGCAGCGTGCTGCGCCTCCATCCTATCGCGACAGGAAAAAACGACAAATAACACAATAAATATATTCGTTATATTATTGATTATTATTGGATTGTGTGGAACGTCGTTGAGAATTGACAATTCATTTGGCACAGACTTCATCAATGGAAAATTGACAATTGACGATTGACAATTCATTCAGTCCGGATTTCATGGAATTTATTTGTTGGACATCCCATGTGAGTAGAGGCGTAGCGTGCTGCGCCTCCATCCCAATGCGACAGGAAAAAACGGCAGGAAACGCAATAAATATATTCGTTATATTATTGGTTATTATTGGATTGTGTGAGCTGCCGTTATGAGGCGCAGCACGCTGCGCCTCTACAGTCGCGGGGCAGGTTTCATGGATAAAAGGAAACCGTTGAGACTTGAAAATTCATTCAGTCCGGATTTCATGGACTTTATTTGTTGGACATCCCATGTGAGTAGAGGCGCAGCGTGCTGCGCCTCCATCCCACCGCGACAGGAAAAAACGGCGGGAAACACAATAAATATATTCGTTATATTATTGGTTATTATTGGATTGTGTGAGCTGTCGTTATGAGGCGCAGCAGCGCTGCGCCTCTACAGTCGCCAGGCAGGTTTCATGGATAAAAGGAAACCGTTGCGAATTGACAATTCATTCAGTCCGGATTTCATGGAATTTATTTGTTGGACATCCCATGTGAGTAGAGGCGCAGCGTGCTGCGCCTCCATCCCACCGCGACAGGAAAAAACGGCGGGAAACACAATAAATATATTCGCTATATTATTGATTTTTATTTGGTTGTGTGGAACGTTGTTATGAGGCGCAGCACGCTTTGCCTCTACCGTCGCCAGGCAGGTTTCATGGATAAAAGGAAACCGTTGCGAATTGACAATTCATTCAGTCCGGATTTCATGGACTTTATTTGTTGGACATCCCATGTGAGTAGAGGCGCAGCGTGCTGCGCCTCCATCCTACCGCGACAGGGAAAAACAGCGGGAAACACAATAAATATATTCGTTATATTATTGATTGTTATTGGATTGTGTGAAATGTCGTTATGAGGCGCAGCACGCTGCGCCTCTACCGTCGCCAGGTAAGTTCCATGGATAAATGAAGGAGAAAAAGAAAATTGTCCATTGTCAATTATCAATTGTCAATTGAAGGACCGGCCTCGTTCTGGTGAGCGTTAAGCGGAGGAACGGAGTGGAGCGGCCGGAGCGTCGCTGTCTGAGCGCAGCGAGTTTGCGGCGCGCACAGCGAAACGGAGAGACGGAGTAGCTCAGCAGACGCAGCCTTGACTTTTTGGTTCTTTTGGGTCAAGCCAAAAGAACGAATACGATCTTGATCTTTTGGTTCTTTTGCATCAAGGCAAAAGAACGTACCCAGTTTGGGTCAAGCCAAAAGAACGTACCTAGTTTGAGACAAAGAACAATTAAAACAAAAAAAAATTATGTACTACACCGACTTTATCAGACAATACAAGCCCCTGGCCGACAAGGCGGGGGCACTCTACAAACTCAATCCGGTGATTATTCTGGCTCAGGCCGCCATTGAGAGCGGATGGGGAGAAAGCACCCTGGCAACCGACTATCATAACTTCTTCGGCCTGACTGCCTACGGAGCGCGTAATACCTTGTGGAACGGAGCGTCGATCGAACTGGGGAAACACTCCCTGAAGTTCCGGGTCTATGCCTCGCCCGACGATTCATTCCTCGACTACGCCCGACTGATCCGCGAGGTATATCCCGGAGCGGCCGAAGTCAGCTACGACCCGGCAGCCTTCGCCCTGGCCATCTCCTACAGCCGTTACATCAGTGAGGTGAACGGAGACAACCGCGAAGAATACCGGAATCTGATTGTCGTGATCAGCGACAAGATCAATAAGTTCCTGAAAAAGGGTCCCGAGCTCTTTCGGGAGTCATCATCGTCGAATCCTCTTAAATCCTAAAAAATGAAATACGTTGAAATCATCCTTAAAGTCCTGTGTGTCATCCTTCGCACCATCTTTCCGAAGAAGAAAAAAGACGAACCCACGTCTGAACCCAGTCAGGAAGACGTGGCTGTTGCTCAGCCTGTATCTAATCATCCTCCTGGCCCTGTGGAAGAACGAGACTCAACTGGCTATGGCAGCCCTGGGCGGGATCCTCTCGTTGTTGCAAGAGCCCCCGCCCGACGGGGGCGATCTGCCGAAACGCCCTGGCTCGGTATCTCCGGGTTAGCTCTCATCCTCACCGGAGGCGCCAGTTTTTTGTATGAACAGTTTTTTGTCAATTGACAACTTCATCAATTGAAAATTGAGAATTGACAATTGACAATTTATTTGGCGCAGATTTCACGGATTACACGGAAAATATAATTCCCCGTTGAGTTTGAGAAAAGCGAGTAGAGGCGCAGCGTGCTGCGCCTCCATCCCAGCGCGGCAGGAAAAAACGGCGGAAAACACAATAAATATATTCGTTATATTGTTGATTATTATTGGATTGTGTGAAACGTCGTTGAGAATTGAGAATTCAATTGGCACGGATTTCATGGATTACACGGAAAAAATAATTCCCCGTTGAGTTTGAGAAAAGCGAGTAGAGGCGCAGCGTGCTGCGCCTCCATCCCACCGCAACAGGAAAAAACGACAAATAACACAATAAATATGTTCGGTATATTATTGATTATTATCGGATTGTGTGGAATGTCGTTATGAGGCGCAGCACGCTGCGCCTCTACAGTAGCAAGGTAAGTTCCATGGATAAAAGGAAACCGTTGAGAATTGAAAATTCATTCAGTCCGGATTTCATGGAATTTATTTGTTGGACATCCCATGTGAGTAGAGGCGCAGCGTGCTGCGCCTCCATCCTACCGCGACAGGATAAAACGGCGGGAAATACAATAAATATGTTCGGTATATTGTTGAATTTTATTGGGTTGTGTGAAATGTCGTTATGAGGCGAAGCACGCTGCGCCTCTACTGTCGCGGGGCAAGTTCCATGGATAAAAGGAAACCGTTGAGAATTGAGAATTGACAATTTATTTGGCACAGATTTCACGGATTACACGGAAAATATAATTCTCCGTTGAGTTTGGGAAATGTGAGTAGAGGCGCAGCGTGCTGCGCCTCCATCCCAGCGCGGCAGGAAAAAACGGCGGAAAATACAATAATAACCCGTTGGCGGAATTAAATTAGCGCATATTTAACTTTGCCAATGGGTTTGTTGTTTTTATAGTTGATGTATTGTAGGATTGTAAGTGCGCTAATCTTCCCTATAATTC
>NZ_JAKZMM010000028.1 GCF_022809355.1 Parabacteroides faecalis
TTTTTATCTTTGCAAAGGTAATATGTAAAGCCTTTTAGTAAGACTTATTTTATCTGTAGAGTTTTTTAGTAACGTATCAAAAAAGTGTAAAGTAAATTTAGGCATAGTCAATCTCAATTATCAATTCTCAAAAAGCCGGCGTGTTTTTATCATTTCACGCCGGCTTTTCAGCAAAAGACGCCGGCTTTTTCTCTCTTTATGCCTACCTTTCTAAATCAAATAAACGAGAACCGATTTCGATCCTCGTTGGATCTGTTTTCGATTCTCGTTTAGTTTGATTGGTATTCTTCTATTATATAGCTACTATACCATAGGCGATTTTTCTTTATACCCTTCACACACCTATTCATTTACCTAATTGTCAGTCACTTCCTGTGAAGGGTGTGAAATCTTTCCTTATAAGAACATTTCTGGGGCTTTGCGGGCACTGAAATTCTTATATAAGTATTCCGCGAAAGGATTCGGGAAAGTTCTAGCCTCTTCCGGACACTCTTTCACACAGGCACAACACTTAATACAACGTGTCGGATCACTATACATCTCATCATTAACAATTGAAATAGCACTTACTGGACAAACACCTATACAGTGTCCACATAAATTACAACGAGATGCATCTACCAACGGAGCAGCAGGTGCCGACGGCTTCTTTTCTTTATAAGGTCGGTTGCCTTTTATCTGCAAAGAAGACAGAGATTCCAACGAAGAACAAGCCTCCAACTTTTCCAATGCATGCTGACCGAAGAGGAAGGCTTCGTCATGATCTTTCTGATCCGGGCGACCCGATGCTACCGGATATTGAGATGTACTGAATGAATGTTCACCCACAAAAGCAGCGGCAGCCAACAATGTAAAACCTTGCTGCACCAACAAATCCGACAACTCCAACAACGCATCTTCATAATCCCTGTTTCCGTAAACAACGACAGGAACAACCGGAGAATCTTTTCCCACAAACTTTTTCAAACGTTCTATTGCTGTATCGGCAACACGCCCGCCATACACAGGCACTGCAACAACTGTCAATTCACGTTCTACCACTTCCTCAGAGTCCGGCATTTCATACGTCAAATCTGATTCTGAAAAAGATACCGCTCCCATTCCTTCCACAATAGCATGAGCTATTTTAGCGGAAGTATGCGTGGGAGAAAAATAAATGACATGTACATGTTTATAATTCATTTCTTTAACGCTCCTTCTATTTGATTCATCAACTCTGCAAATTCTTGATCTGTATATCCTTTGCTGGTATAAATCACTTTTCCGTCTTTTCCGATCAGATAACTGCGCGGAATCAGATTTTTGGCAAAAGCATTAAAGATAGCCCGATTCTTATCCGGATACAGCGGGAAAGAAAACCCTTTCTTCTCGTTATATTTCTTCAAGTCGGCATCCGTGTGTTCCCGCCCGATCACCAGCATCACAAAATCTTTATTGTCTTTATATTTCGGCCAAAGCTGATCCTTTACTGCTGCCAATTCTTTCTGACAAGGCGGACACCAGGTAGCAAACAGATTCACCAAAATAACTTTCCCTTTGAAAGAAGAGGAAGCCACTTGTGTCCCGTTGTCATGTACGATTGTGAAAGTAGGCATTGAATCACCCACTTTGACAATATCGTTTGAATCATTCTGGGCCCAGGCAACACAGGCCAGCAAAAGAGCCATCGAAATAAATAAGAATTTCTTCATAGATGAACTATTCATTTTAATACACCTTCTTCCTATCTTTACTGATTGTGCTTCTGGGCCAGTTCATATCCAGCCTTCAGCGCTTTCAGGTTCATGGCAACGATTTCTTCTCCCTTACGGGCAAAGATACTGCGAACCCCTTCTTCAATCTTTTCATATTCGATTCCCAAGAAAGGAGTTGCCGCTCCCAACATCACAATATTGGCAGCCCGAACTGAACCGGCTTCTTTGGCAATAGCCTCTACATCCAAAACTACTTTATGCGGCAGTTTATCCAATTCGGCATTTACCTTCTCCATTTCCGGATAATTCGGAATATTGATAAACGGTTGAGAATTGGTAACCAACCAACCCTCTTTACTCAGATAAGGCAGATAACGCAGACTTTCCATCGGTTCGAGAGAAATAATCAGATCGGCATGTCCCAACGGGATTAAATCCGAAGCAATTGGCTGATCAGACAAGCGCAGGTTTGACTGCACGTCACCTCCACGCTGGCTCATTCCGTGTACTTCCGCCTGCTTCATATACAAACCTTCCTTCAAAGCAGCTTCACCGATAGCGGCGGCAATTGAAAGAATACCTTGTCCGCCTACTCCTGACAATATAATATCTGTTTTCATTTCTTATTTGCTTTTTTCTTTCTGGTTAATGTTTGAATACACTCTCGACGCGGAATCAATACGGAAACACCCTTATATTCAATTTCCTCACGGATAATGGCTTTCATTTCCTCATAATTCTTCTTCAACGGAATCATGACCCGAATATGAGCCGGATCAACACCAATACCTGCACAAATAGATTCCAAGCGACCTGTTCCGGCAGAGTCTTGTCCACCTGTCATGGCCGTCGTCTCATTGTCGGATATTACAATCGTAATATTCGTATTCTCATTGACACAATCCAGCAAACCTGTCATACCCGAATGCGTGAAAGTAGAATCACCGATCACGGAAACAGCCGGGAAAACACCCGCATCCGAAGCACCTTTTGCCATGGTGATTGAAGCACCCATGTCAATACAAGAATCAATTGCCCGGAATGGAGGCAAAGCGCCCAAGGTATAACAACCGATATCACCAAAGACTTTAGCCGTCGGATATTCTGCCAGTACTTCATTCAAGGCCTGATACATATCCCGGTGGCCACAACCCTGGCAAAGAGCAGGCGGACGTTGTTCTACGACTTCCGGTTTTGCATAATACTCGGTGATCTCCAAGCCCAAAGCAACACCTACAGCATCCGGAGTCAATTCGCCATCACGCTGCAAGGTTCCATCCAAACGACCATGCACCTTCAAACCTTTACTCAGCAAGCCTTTCAACTGCTGTTCTACAACCGGATAACCTTCTTCCAATACCAGAATCTCATCGCAAGCATCAACCAAACGTTCCAGTTTCTCCTGAGGAACCGGATACTGCGTAATCTTCAATACCGGATGCTTGAATCCATTCGGACAGTTTTCAGAAAGATAGTTATAAGCAATACCTGTTGTAATAATACCTAAAGACTTATCCGGTCCATCGAAATATACATTATAGGGAGAATTTTCTGATTCCTGCATGAATATTTCCTGAGCCGCAATCAGCTTCTTATACCGCTGACGAGCCAAAGCCGGCAACAAGATAAAACACTGACGACCGTCTTCTGGACAATGCATTGGCAATTGTTCTTTCATCGGTTGCGTTTCCACACCAGCACGCGAATGCGCCATACGTGTTGTTACACGCAACAAAATCGGATATCCTAATTTTTCTGATAGTTCGAAACCATGATAAACCATATCATATGCTTCCTGCTGACTGGAAGGTTCCAGCATCGGAATCATGGCAAAATTACCATACATACGGTTATCCTGTTCATTCTGTGAAGAGTGCATCGAAGGATCGTCGGCAGTCAGAATAATCATACCTCCATTGATTCCACTCATAGCTGCATTCATAAAGCAATCGGCAGCTACATTCAGTCCGACATGCTTCATACAGCACAACGAACGCTTTCCCGCATAACTCATACCCAACGCAGCTTCCATGGCTGTCTTTTCGTTAGCACTCCAGTTACAATGAATCTTCCGTTCACGAGCCACCGGAGAATTCTGGATATATTCAGTTACTTCAGTAGAAGGCGTTCCCGGATAGGCATATACACCCGAAAGACCAGCATCAATAGCCGCCTGGGCAATTGCCTCATCCCCTAAAAAAAGATGTTTTCCCATGTTATTATGATATTAATGTCTTGTTTCAAACGTCAAAGATACGTTTTTTGTTATATATTGAAAGCTATTCATCAGAAAATCTTTCTTCTGTTAAGTTCCGAACGGTATCTCGCAGCATTTCTATTGTGTTCTGCCAAAGTTACCGCAAAATTATGACGACCGGAAAAGTCCTCCTTCGCACACATATATAAATAACGGTGTTTCGTATAATTCAAGACCGCATCCAATGCCTGAATCGAAGGAATCCGGATCGGTCCGGGAGGCAGACCTGCATATTTATACGTATTATATGGAGAATCGACCTCCAGATGCTTATCTAATATGCGACGGAGAGAAAAATCACCTACGGCAAACTTCACGGTCGGATCAGCCTGCAAAGGAATACCTGCTTTCAGACGATTCAGATACAATCCGGCAATCACCGGATATTCATCTACAGCAGCCGATTCTTCTTCCACGATTGACGCCAATACCGAAACCTCAACCGGACTTAATCCGGCAGCCTGAGCTTTCTCTTGTCGGGAAGCATTCCAAAATACTTTATATTCCCGTTTCATCCGGGCCATAAACCGCTCGGGAGACACATTCCAATACACTTCATAGGTATTAGGTATAAACATGGCGACTATGGTTTGCCTATTAAATCCCATAGAAGCACACCAGGCAGAATCATTCATCAGACGAAGCAAAGTATCACCTTTCAACATCAGCTCTTCATCCATTCTTTTTGCCAGTTCTTCCCGCGAACGCACACCTATAAACGTAAGCCGGATGGCTTCCTGATGCCCGCTTCGCAAACGCCGAACTAAATCCAGATTACTCATCTTCGGATCTACCCGATACCGTCCTGTCTTCAGATGCCCCTCATAATTCATCCAGGAAGCCAACTGACGAAAACTTCCAATATGTAAACAAGCAGCCGAATCTTCCAGTTCCTGACATAACTGATCCCAATCTTTTTGTTCGTCAATATAAACATACACAGGTTTTTCGGAAAAGAAATTAGGAGCCCATACTATCCGATAAATCCAAAGACCACAACAAAATAGAATCAGGAATACCGCAATACTACAGATCCAAATCCAATGATGAAAGGAAAAGCGTTTATTCATATATATTTAATGAATTGATTTTCAGATTCAGCCACAAAATTAGTATCTTTTTTCCGAAAAAACACGTCAAAAGTATTGTTTATTAAAAAATAAGATTTACCTTTGCAACGCAATTCCAAAACAATTGCAGCAGTCATAAAAAACTTGGAAGTTTGGGTGAGTGGCTGAAACCAACAGTTTGCTAAACTGTCGTACGGGTAACCGTACCGGGGGTTCGAATCCCCCAGCTTCCGCAAAACGGTGATTATCCAAAAGATGATCACCGTTTTTGTTTATCCTCACCACATTCCTAAACTTTCAGTCCAAGCCAAACCTTTATAATAGGTATTCCAATCGGTATATTTTGTATTGTTCTGAAAAGGGAAGTAAGACGAAAAGCCGGAAAAAGAATGAATAGGCATATTGCCGCCCCAACCACCATAATAAACCGAATAACAGGTAGGCGTATTGGCTTTATAAGGAACAGCTACATCAAGTGCTTGTTCCCAACGACTGTATTCTTCTTCGGTTGCCAACTGTTCTACCAAGTCTCCGAAGTCATAATAGGCCTGTTTATACACACCATTATACCGACGATCCGGATCATATACTTGTACATCCGCCAAATCTGCTTCTGTCAATGAATAGATTTTATCGGAATGTGCCTGATAAATCGCCCGGGTTTCGTCGGCCAAAGCAGTCAGACCCGAAGTCTGTACTACCGAAATAGCCGCACCAGAAGTCCAATGATTGTTACTTCCGCCTACACCTCCGGCATAAAGATCGGCATACGAATTATAATACGCTTCAGCCATACCTACAACATCAGCCTGTGTATCGGCAAACAAAGGATCCAATACCAGATCATAAGGAGAACCCGGACCGGGAGTTTCCAATGGACAAGCAACGATATAATTCGTATAATTCCTAAATTGATAAGCCACTTCTATACCTTGCATAAAGCAGGCATCAAAATAAATAAAGTCAAAACCGGAAGCTTTTCCCAAAAGCTCCGTACCTTTTGCCACAGCCTCTTCCAAATCCAAAATATCCATTTGCGGGCCACTGCTGCCACCATCCTGACCAAATGAACGAAGCGATTTCGAAACAGGCAACCAGCCATCGCCGTGCGACCAGAGAACCAGTCCGTAACTTTTCGCCGGATAAGTTGAAAAAGCCCGCTGGAATACGTCCGTCATCCGTTCAACCGTTACCGATGAAGCATCCTGTTCCGGATACTCATATACCAACGTTTCCTCGACCAAGCCGGTTCGAGCATTCTTTCCGATATGTATTAACTGCGGTAAAGCCGTGTTTCCCTGTTTATCCTTATTCACATCCACATATACCAGCAAATGATTCTTTTCCGATACAGATTCCATACCTAAAAGCATCTCGTCATAGTCATCCAATGCAAAGGAAGACAATGAGTTTTCGGCCGCCAGATAGACCAAAATCGTTCGATTGGGCAAATCCTCTTCCGAGAATTCCGGTTCTGAATCCGAACATCCCAACCCTATAAAAGGAGTCAATAACAACAGGATTCGAAAAACAAGCTTCATTTTTATACAGATTTCCATTTCTAACATGACTTCGTGAGGAAATAATACCAGCAGCACAGCAGTTCCCCTCAAAGTCTCCAAAGATATTGAAATTCCAAACGATCCACAAACAGAATGAATGATTTATAAGTTTGTCATTATTCCCTGTTTCTAAAAAGAAAGAACAGATATCTATTTATCCGTTTTCTCTCACCTAAAGTTTTTATTCGGCCGAATCATTCTTTAATCCACGCCGCGGATTACTTAGTTTACGTCGTGGATTAAGTAGTTCACGACGTGGATTACTTAGTTTACGCCGTGAACTAAAGAATTCATTGTTTATTTCACATAAAAAGGAAAAAGGATTTTTAATTTTCAGAACAAGAGAACACCTAAAAAATTGAACACAAAAAAACGGAGAGACCCGCAGATCTCTCCGTTCATTATTATATATACCACCTTAAAGAGGTCGAAGTTCGACAGTCAAACCCATAGCTGCAGCTATCTTATATAAAGTCGCAACAGAAGGGACTGTTAATCCTCGTTCTATTCTCGAAATATATCCTTTATCAGCACCAATACGCTTTGCTAATTCAGCTTGTGTCAAATGTGCATTCTTCCGAGCCTCCAGAAGTATCTGAGCATTATATTCTTCCCATGCTTTTTCCCTATTTTTTTCTCGTTCAGCAGAACCTTCTTTACCCAGACCTTCATCCAGCCAAGTGTCGATATCATACAGATCTTTACCGATTTCCTTTAGTTCCATAATATTCCTCTTTTAATCTTAAAGCCTTTTCTATCTCACGTTCAGGTATTCTTTGTGTCTTTTTTCTAAAAGCATTAAATAAAATAACTACTGTATTCCCATCATATATGAAAAAGATTCTAAACTCATTGTTCCCATAATTAATCCTGAATTCATATAATCCATCTCTAATGAACTTAATAAAATGCCTCGGTAACTTATCTTCTACTTTAAACAAGTCCAAAGCTCTTCTTATTTTATTAACTTCATTTGGAGAAAGTGTTTTAATGAAATCAGAGAAGTATTGTTTATATGCTATAATCTTTCTCATAGGACAAAAATAAGAAAAGTTGTACAATTATACAACTTAAAGGGTATAAAAAACGGAGAGACCCGCAGATCTCTCCGTTCCTTATAGCTGTATCTTGCGGAAAGACAGGGATTCGAACCCTGGATACAGCAGAGCCGTATAGCGGATTTCGAGTCCGCCCCGTTCGACCACTCCGGCATCTTTCCTTATGTTTGCCTTAAAACCGAGGCAAATATAGTCAAGAATAGCTATCATTGTACTTTTTTCGGTAAGTTTTTTCCGAATAAACCCACAATCGATTTGCCTTCAAACAGTTCTTTTCTGATAAAAAAGCCGGGAAAAGCCCTTTGAAGGAGCAATTCATTCGGAAGAAATTTTAATCGTTAATATGAAGAAACATGAGTTATAAGAAAAAGACTATCCGCTTAGTTTAACCTCATTCTTTTCTTCAAAGGAAACTTTTCCCAGCTTTATTCTTTCAGTGATCCAATCGTTTTAGATCCGTCCGCCACCCAAAGCCTGATACAAATTGATCACACTCTGGATTTCTTTAAACTGATTGGCCACTTGTGACAACTCGGCACTCAGTAACGTTTGTTTTGCCGTCAATACTTCCAGATAAGTAGTCGTACCATGTTCCATCAACAACGTTGTACTTCGCAATGCATTTTCCAAAGAGACAATCTGCTGTTCATAATTACTACGTTTATTTCTACTCGTCTGATAAGAAGTCAAGGCATCATTAACCTCGCTACCGGCACTCAACAGTTTTTGCTGAAATGCCAGGGAAGCTTCTTCCTGCTGCGCCTTGGCAATACGTTTCTGAGCAATCAATGTTCCTCTATTAAATAAAGGTTCCGTCAGCGAAGCTACAGCCGAAGCCAGGAACTTTCCTGGATTCGTAATAAGAGCTCCTGCAGAATTTGTCCATCCTGCACTTCCACTGAGTGTAATCGACGGATAAAAGGCTGCGTTAGCCTGGTTCGTTACATAAAAAGCCTGCTCAAGCTGACGCTCAGCTTCCCGTACATCCGGACGGTTAGCCAAAAGTTGTATCGGCACACCCACCGAAAACTCTTCCGGAAATTCCTGATCAGCCAAACGCCCCCGATCAAAACTCTGCGGAGATTCAGCCAACAACAAAGCCAAACTGTTTTCTGCCTGATTAATCTGTTCCTTCAAATCAAGCACCGAATTCTCAACTTCAAAATAAGTTGCTTTCATTTGCGAAACAGCACTCTCGTTGGCTAAGCCGGCATTCATCAACGCCTCGGTCGATTGTACGGTTTCTTTCCACGAAACAGCAGTTTTTTCCGAAATAGCCAACTGCTCATCCAGCATCAGTAAAGTATAATACGTATTGGCTATATTAGCAATCAAACTGGAATGAACAGCCTGCTGGTAATCTTCACTCTGTTCATAGGCTGCCTGAGCCTGTTTCTTGGCATTACGCAGTTTTCCAAAGATATCCAATTCCCAACTAGCCGAAACCGGAACCGTATAAGTCTTCGATGTCTCGCCGTCAAAACTACTTATTGTACCTTGTGGAGAGAAAGCCAACGAAGGCAAGAACGACAATTTAGCAGCCAATAAAGCAGCTTTTGCCTCTTCAACCCGGAGTTGTGCTGTCCGCAAATCCGTATTGTTCTGCAATCCTTTTTCAATCAGAGCCTGGAGTTGCGGGTCTTTAAATAATTCCCGCCACTCCAAATTACCCAAGCTCACGGTATCCTCTGCCAAGAACTCTTCTCCATACAAGTTTTCCGGCACCGATGTCTGTGGCTTATAGGTAGAATATATACCGCAACTACTCAACATGCAAGTAGCGCCTATCATGAAAATCCATTTATTCATACGTTTCATTCTTTCATTTACTTATTAGTATTCAACGCATCACGTTCTGCCTGAGTCTTTAGTTTTTCATACACAATCTGCATGTCTTCTTCTTCAGACAGCGGTTTACGCAACCTTTCCTGTAAATATTCAAAGAAAATAAAGAGAACAGGAACAACGAAAAGTATAGCCAACGTACCTATCGTAATACCACCCACAACACCCGTTGCCAATGAACTATTACCATTCGCTCCGGCACCAGTCGAGAACATCAAAGGCAACATACCAAATACCATTGTCAGAACGGTCATCAGAATCGGACGCAAACGAGCCTGAGCGGCAGAATAAGCAGCCGAAACAATTCCCATACCTTTACGCCGGCGTTCAATGGCATATTCGGTAATCAAGATGGCCGTCTTTGCCAACAGACCAATCAACATAATCACACCTGTCTGCAAATAGATGTTGTTTTCCAGACCGGCAATCTTGGCAAACAAGAAACTACCCATCAAACCAAACGGAACGGATAAGATAACTGCCAACGGAACCCAGAAACTTTCATACAAACAAGCAAGAATCAGATAAATCAAGACAACGCAAAGAACATATACAAAGACCGTCTGTGCACCTCCACTTGAAGCCTCTTCACGAGCCATACCTCCATATTCATAACCATAGCCGGTAGGAAGCATCTGTTCCGCAACTTCCTTGATGGCCTGCTGAACTTCACCTGTTGAATATCCTTCTGCCGCATTCACATTGACTGTAATGGTATTATACAAGTTGAAACGTTTGGCTACTTCAGCACCTAATACATTCTTAATCGTAACGAACTGACTGATCGGAGCCATTTCATCTCCATTACGTACAAACATATTATCCAAGGCATGTTTATCCAATCGGGTCTCAGGCGATGCCTGCAGCATGACACGATATACTTTACCAAACTTATTGAAGTTAGACACATACGAACCACCACAATAAGATCCTAAAGCATCCAATACCGTATTGGGAGAAATACCGGCACGCTTACATTTGGCAGCATCTACATCAACTGAAATCTGCGGGAAGTTCATGGCATACGAAGTATAAGCCATCGCTACTTCCGGCCGCTGGTTCAGCGCTCCCAAATATTGCATAGCCAATTGATAGAAAGTACCCATGTCGCCACCCGTCTTGTCCTCCAGATACAATTCGGTTGAGTTACCCGTACCGTAACCCGGAATCATAGCCGGCTGGAAGCAGAAGATCTGCGCTTCTTTAATCAAGGCAAACTGAGCATTCAACTGTTTCATCACAGCATCCACCGTGTGTTCTTTGCCTTCTCGTTCTTCCCAGTTCCTTAATCGGACAATCAACGTTGCATACGAAGTTCCTTGTCCGGAAATCAATCCATAACCAGCCGTTCTTGAGTAATGTTCTACCTCTGGTGTATTCCTTAGTATATTCTCTACTTTATCCAATACTTTATCTGTTTCTACCAACGTATTACCCGGCGACGTACTTACATTGACCATCATAACACCCTGGTCTTCCTGTGGAACCAATCCTGTTTTTGTGGTCGTCATCAGGTAAACCAATAAGACGATTACCACCGCAAATGAAGCCCAAGCCATCCACCGGTGATGGAACAAGAACATCAATCCTTTCTTATATTTACCTAACAGAGCATTATAAGAAGCATTATAAGCCGCACGTACCCGACCGTTGAAACTTTTGGCACCTTTTTCTCCATCCGAAGGTTTCATCATCATGGCACACAAGGCCGGACAAAGAGTCAATGCATTAATACAAGACAAACCAACAGCCACAGCCATTGTTACACCAAACTGCGTGTAGAAGACACCAGATGTTCCACCCATGAATGTAACAGGGATAAATACAGCCATAAACACACCCGTACAAGAAATAACCGCCATGGTTACATCGCTCATAGCATCTTTTGTCGCCAGATAAGAAGACTTATAGCCAACATCAAACTTCGCCTGCACCGCTTCTACCACAATAATGGCATCATCCACAACCGTACCAATGGCCAACACCAAGGCAAACAATGTCAGGATATTGATACTGAAACCGGCAATTTGCAAGCAAGCGAATGTTCCGATCAAAGAAACGATAATCGAAATAGATGGTATCAACGTACTCTTGAAATCCTGCAAGAAGAAATAAACTACCAATACAACCAGGATAATGGCAATGACCAAAGTTTCCACTACATTATGAATAGAAGCAAACAAGAAATCATTGACACTCATCATCTGGATAAATTCAGTTCCCGTCGGAAGTTCCTTAGACATATCATCCAACAACGCGGAGATTTCTTCATTAACCGCTGTTGCGTTGGCTCCAGCAACCTGGAATACCATAAAAATCACACCCGGAGCACCATCTACTTCACCATGATAACTATAAGAAAGACGTCCTAATTCAACTTCTGCTACATCCTTTAGACGTAAAACCGAACCATCGGACTGTGAACGGATTACAATATTCTCAAACTCTTCCGTACTTTTCAGACGTCCTTTATATTTCATCGTATATTGGAATACATGATCTGAATTTTCTCCCAATGAACCTGTTGGCGACTCAATGTTCTGTTCTCCTAACGCAGTTGTTACATCCGAAGGAACCAATCCATATTGAGCCATACGATCCGGCTTCATCCAAATACGCATACTATAGGTATCACCTAATTCCAAGACATCACCAACGCCCTGAATACGTTTAATCTGTGGAATAACATTTATATCCAGATAATTGGCCAAGAATGTTTCATCATAACGATTGTCCGGACTAACCAAGGCTCCAATCTGCAAGAAACTATTCTGACGTTTCGTCGTACTGACACCGATTTTTGTTACTTCAGAAGGTAATAAACCCTGAGCTTTGGAAACACGGTTCTGTACATTGACAGCCGCCATATCCGGATCCGTTCCCTGTTTGAAGTAAACCAAGATTTCTGCCGAACCCGAGTTGGTTGCCGTTGATGTGATATAAATCATGTTTTCCACACCGTTGATACTTTCTTCCAACGGCATAATCACACTGTTCATAACGGCTTCCGCGTTGGCTCCTGTATAAGTTGCCTCCACACGAACAGTAGGCGGCGCAATATCCGGATACTGCTCAACAGGCAATGTTGCCAACGAAATAAATCCGACGATCAGGATCAGAATAGAAATAGACAGGGCCATCACAGGCCGCTTAATAAATATATTTCCTTTCATAAAGCCATATCCTTATTTTATCTGAGTTCCTTCACGAAGCATACCAGCTCCTTCCGAAACGATTTCATCTCCTTCTTTCAATCCGTCCAATACAATGTATTCACGTCCATCGTCAACACTAGCTACCTGAATCAAAGTAGAAGTAGCTTTACCATCTACAATCTTATACGTGATAATCTTATCCTGCAACTGAACTGTTGCTCCTTGAGGAATCAAAATACAATTCTTATAAGTACTTGGGATCAGCACATTACCAGAAGATCCACTGTGTAACAGACGAGCTTCATTCGGGAATACAGCACGGACACCTACAGTTCCTGTGGTTTTGTCGATTACTCCACTGATAGATTCGATCCGTCCCTTCTTCTCGTACATACTCTGATCGTTCAACTGAAGCTGGATTTCCGGCATATCTTTGATCGCCTGATCAACAGTTCCATACTGCCGGGCTAATGCCAGTAACTGATTCTCGGTCATCGAGAAATATACATACATATCCGAATTATCAGAAACTGTCGTCAACGGTTGCGGAATAGAAGGACTTACCAAAGCACCTTTTCGATAAGGCAACATTCCGATAACACCATCACTCGGACTTTTTACTTCCGTATACGATAAGTTATTCCGGGCGTTCACTTCTTCAGCTTTCGCCTGTGCCAGTTGAGCCTGTGCCGTGAGATAAGAATTCCGGCTAGTCTGTAAGTTATAATCCGAAACTACTTTCTGTTCAAACAAAGCCTTGGTACTGTTGTATGTCAGTTCAGCTGTAGCCAATGAGGCTTCTGCCACTTTCACATTTGCCAAGGCAGTCTCAAGAGCGGCTTTGTACGGGACTTGATCTATTACAAACAGAATCTGTCCTTCACGCACTTTCTCACCCTCAGTTACACATAACTTTTCAATATAACCTGAAACTTGAGGATATATCGCTATATCCTGTTTCCCCTCAATAGTAGCTGAATAGGAAGTCATCACTTCTTTCTCGGCATTTGCGGAGATTTTCATCACCGAATACTTTGCCTCAGCTTGTCCTTTCTCCTCCTGTTTGCAGGAGATCAACCCTAACGTAAAGCAAATAAGAGCTATTTGCCAGCATTTTCTTCCTAATGTATTCATATCAATAATTTAAAATTCGCGGCAAAAGTACCGTAAGAGGAAATCACACGAGTAATCTTTTTTCGCACAGGAATGATCCATTTCCCTTTTTGCCTTTTGAGGTTTGCCGCAAAGTGGAAAATAGAACATTTTTGATAGCAAATTGAATGTAGAACTAGTATCTTTATTTCCCATCTTTGGCGACAAAAAATAGGAATATGGAACAAGAAGAAATCATCAAAGTGAATATTGAACAACTCAAAAGTTACAATCATGACAGTTATGCCGACGATTATTTGGTTGTAAGCAATAGTCTTGATCACCTTCTTTTAGGGCAAGAGAAGGTTAAACTTGATTTGTTCCTCATGTTATTCTGCACGGAAGGTCATATCCAGATCGAACTAAATAACCAAAGTTATTCTCTGGAGAAAAACGATTTGTTACTCAGTCCGCCGAATCTGATCATCAGTAAGGTTTTGGCCAGTCCAAACCATGCAACCGAATTTGCCTGTCTGTCTGCACCTTTTCTGGAACGTACTTTACAATTCGATAAAGACCACTGGAAGGTCATGCACTATATTCATAAGAATCCGGTCAGACATCTCAGTCCGGATGAAGTCGAATCATTCGATCAATATCGGTTATTGATCAATTCGCGGATCAAAAGTAGCATGTTTGAAGAAAAGAAAGAAGTCTTACAACTTTTGTTTGGAGCATTCTTTTGTGAAATGATGGGAATCATCAACACAAAGATCAATTTACCGGATAATCCAATAGACACTTCTCAAAAACCTTTACAGGCTGATTATGTTTTCAAGCGGTTCATGGAAGAACTCATGTCGGATAATGGACAACACCGGTCTGTTTCCTATTATGCCGATAAGCTTTGTTATTCTCCCAAATACTTATCGCGCATAGTCAAACAGATTCGAGGGAAAAATGCCTTATCAATTATCAACGAACATGCCGTTGAATGCATCAAATATGAACTCAAGTATTCAAGCAAGAGTATTAAGGAAATTGCACTGGATCTGGATTTTCCGAATCTGTCATTTTTCACGAAGTATACGAAAAAACACTTAGGCATGACACCTACACAATTCCGGTCCAAGAAAGATCTATCACAATAGACATTCAATTATCCAGGAATAACCCAAAATCATTCTGAAGCAATAAAAAACAAGAAGTCCGGTTACCTTGCCATAAAGCTTGCAACCGGACTTCCTTTATCTCAGTATAAAATCAACCCAATATATTATTTATTCTTCGTCAACTGTTGATGCATGGCTGCTGCCGCACGACGACCGTCGCCCATTGCCAAGATAACCGTAGCACCTCCACGGACAATATCTCCTCCGGCATAAATCATCGGAATGGAAGATTCCATATTCTCATTAACAGCAATCGTACCTTTTCGTCCTAATTCCAACCCCGGAATAGAATGTGGAACTATCGGATTCGGCGAAACACCTACACTGACAATTGCCAAGTCAATATCCAATGTTTCGATAGCACCCGGAATCGGTACCGGACTCCGGCGACCAGAAGCATCCGGTTCGCCCAGTTCCATCTTCTGCAGTACGACTTGTTTAACACGACCTTTCTCGTCAGCCTTGTATTCAATCGGATTATGTAAAGTCAGGAACTCGACTCCTTCTTCCTTTGCATGTTTTACTTCTTCCAGACGCGCCGGCATTTCCTGCTCTGAACGACGATAAATAATCATCGCCTTCTCTGCACCCAGACGTTTCGCAGTACGGACAGAATCCATCGCCGTATTACCTCCGCCAATCACAGCTACACGTTTGCCAAACGCAACCGGTGTATCTGATTCCGGATTCGCCGCGTCCATCAAGTTCACACGAGTCAGATATTCATTAGATGACATAATATTGATAGAGTTCTCGCCCGGAATATTCATAAAGTTAGGCAGACCAGCACCCGAAGCGACAAAGATCCCTTGGAAACCATCAGCTTTCAGATCTTCCACACTGATTGTCTTTCCAACGATACAATCTTTCACAAAGGTTACACCCAACTTGGAAAGATTCTCGATCTCCACATCTACGATCTTATTGGGTAAACGGAATTCCGGGATACCATACTTCAGCACTCCGCCAATCTCATGCAAAGCTTCAAACACAGTTACTTCATATCCCAACTTCGCCATATCACCTGCAAATGAAAGACCGGCAGGACCCGAACCAATAACCGCAACCTTAATACCATTAGGCTGAGCTACTTCTGGCAAGGAAATCTGTCCACTTTCCCGTTCATAGTCGGCAGCAAAGCGTTCCAAATAACCAATAGCAACCGCTTCGTGTCCCATCTTCAAATGGATACACTTCGATTCACATTGCTTTTCCTGTGGACAAACGCGACCACAAACAGCCGGCAGTGCACTCGTTTCCTTCAGAACTTTAGCAGCTTCCAAAAATTCTCCACGTTCAATATTCTTGATAAAAGATGGAATATTAATACCTACCGGACAACCCGTCATACATGTCGGATTCGCACAGTCCAGACAACGGCTTGCCTCTGTACGAGCCTGTTCAGCCGTTAATCCCTGATTTACTTCTTCCAGACGCGTATGTGAACGATATTCCGGATCCAGTTCATTCATCTTGACACGCGGAATCGCTGTACGTTCCTTAGGCTTCATCGCTTTCCGCAATTCTTCCCGCCACGGAGCTGTACGGTCGTTCAACGCTGCCGCATGCGCCTCTTCCAGATGATCCAGCTTATGGATTTCTTCCCGTTCAATCTCCTTGAAAGCCCCCATACGTTTGAGCATCTCGTCGAAATCCACCTGATGACCATCAAACTCCGGTCCATCTACACAAACAAACTTCGTCTTTCCACCCACTGTAATACGGCATGCACCACACATTCCCGTACCATCCACCATGATCGTATTCAAAGAAACATCTGTCGGGATATCATATTTCTTGGTCAGCAGGCAGACAAACTTCATCATGATAGCCGGACCAATAGCAAAGCACTTGTCCACTTTCTCCCTTAAAATGACAGCTTCTACTCCCTCTGTTACCAAACCTTTCTGTCCATACGAACCGTCATCCGTCATGATAATCACCTCATCCGAACTGGCTCGCATTTCCTTTTCCAAAATAATCAGTTCTTTTGTCCGGCCGGCCAAAACCGTAATCACTCGGTTTCCTGCAGCCTTCAGTGCCTGCACAATCGGTAACATCGGAGCAACACCCACACCTCCACCGGCGCAAACCACTGTACCAAACTTTTCGATATGCGTTGCCTGTCCCAGCGGACCTACCACATCCGTTATGTAGTCACCTACTTCCAACTGACACAGTTTGGTAGAAGAGAGACCAACTTCTTGAACAACCAGTGTAATTGTACCCTTCTTCACATCAGCTTCTGCAATGGTTAAAGGCATACGCTCACCTTTTTCACCTACGCGCACAATCACAAAATGCCCGGCTTTCCGAGAACGGGCAATCAGCGGAGCTTCGACTTCAAGCTTCACGACTTTTTCCGAGAAAAACTCTTTACCAACTATCTTATTCATATAATCGCATTTTATCGAAAGTTTGTATTGATTAACAGAAAGCAAATATACGCTATTAAATTAGATAAAACGACTTTTGTCAAGAAAAAATCTAATTATTCAAACAATCCTTCATCCCGAACCAACATTAGAATAGCAGAATGAGGTACTATCAGATACTTTTCTTCATTAAAATTGATCTCGTAGGCGGCATTCTGCAAATAAACAGCCAAGTCACCTTCTTGGGCCTGCAACGGCAAGTAACGGACTTCTTCTTCTTTCTTTTCCCAAACTTCCCGTTCCTCATTCTGTGCCGGAAGTGGATATCCCGGTCCTACCTTTATAATATAACCGACCTGTATTTTCTCCTTCTCCTGTACCGAAGGCGGCAAATAAAGTCCAGTCTTTGTCTGGCTTTGTGGATTCTTCGGTTTAATCAGTACTTTATCTCCTATCATCAGGAATTTATGAATGTCTTTTTGTTCTAAAGATAACTGCATAACGTAAAATCATTTGTTTGGACAACAAAGCTACGAAAGTTTACAAAAAAAGTCACGAGAATCGATTTTAATTCTCGTGACTTTCTTTTTTAGAATTCGTTAGTTCCCGAATCCTGTACTTATAAACTCCTGACCGATATTACAAAGTTCGTCCTTTAAAGACAGATGATTCCGCACTTGGATAAACCGTTCCGGTAAAAGAAATCCGGTTGCTATTGAAGTTTGGTGAAACAGTCGCCGTACATTTGGACGATCCTTCTATCATCCGTATGGTAATAGAAGCGGAAATACCTATTCCCTGTACCATCATCTTAAAGTTTACATTTCCTTTCTTATCGGTTTCAACTTCTACATTCGAAGGAGTTCCTTCCACTGTAATTCCGCCTATTCCGTTCGGTCCGGAAAAAGCTCCGTCGAACGACAACTGTACCGTTGCCTTTCCATCTATTAAAGAGACAAAATTCGTACTCGGTGTTACATATTTAAAATTACCTCGCTTGAATTCAACCCGGTCGGCTTCCAAAACGAAATCTTTATCGAATATAGCTTTCTTAGCCGTTTCAAACGCCTGCATCTCGGCTGCTTCTTGAGCAGCTTTTTCAGCTTCCTTAGCCGCTTTTCTAGCAGCTCTCGTATCTTCTTGAGCAAACATGGCTCCTGTTCCTACCAACAGGAATGCAACCAACATCATTACTAATCTTTTCATACTTTTCTTCCTGTTTAAATATTTAATATATACTATATAGACAGTTTTTACCCCTCAAAAGTTGCATGTTATTCTGTTAATTATGGATAAAGGAAGACATATCTTTCAAATATTCCATCAATGAAGCAACAGAAGTAAAAGTCTGAGGTTCCCGGCCCACTTGATGCAAAAGCATACGAGAAGAAGTCTGAGCCGTAATCTCGATATCCGCATGATCATTTTCCATCGGATCAAAGCCATTACGTTTCAAGGCATTGCCCAACCAATAGACTAAATTCGATTCGCCTCTCACTAATACAGGCTGATTCTTTTGTACCAAATTCAATTTACCCGTCAGGGAATCAAAATGAATCATGCCCCGATCAAAGAAAGAAGTAAATGCACCTTGCAGAATCAGGTCTTCAGGAGAACCTGCAACCATCGGTTTGTCTTTTGCCAACAGCCATAAACAATCTGCCATCTGGATTGCCAAATCCAAATCGTGGGTAGACAACAAAATAGCCTTTTGTTGCTCTACTGCCAGACGATGCAGAAGAGCCATCGTTTCAATCCGGCTGGTCACATCCAGAAATGCGGTCGGTTCATCCAATAAAATAACCGGGCACTGCTGAGCCAATACTTTAGCAATCATAGCCTTCTGGCGTTCTCCATCGCTCAGTTCCGAAACGAACTGAGAGGCTTTATGCGTAATACCTACAGCCTCCATCGAATCTTCTATGATTTGTCTATCCGCTTCCCGTAATCTACCCCAAAAGCCTGTATAAGGATGCCTGCCCAAAGAAACCAGTTCATAAACAGTCAATCCTCCGGCATTCGTTTTCTCGGTCAATACAACTCCCAGTGTCATGGCAAACGAAGCCCTGGAGTAGCTATCCAAAGCCTTCCCTGACAAATAAATTTCTCCTTGCAACGGTGGTTGAAAACCACATAATGTACGAAGTAATGTTGACTTACCGGCCCCATTCAATCCCAAAAGACAAGTTACCTCTCCTGCTCGTAACTGCAAGTCCAAACCTTCGTGTACAACTTTCCTCCGTCCACCTTTCAACAGATAGCCTATCGCCAAAGCATTTGTCGTGATAACCGGATTCTGTTTCATCCTCAATTAAAATACTGAATGTTTTTACGATTGATAATAACATAAATGATGACCGGCGCACCCAACATTGGTGTAACAGCATTCAAAGGTAATATTGTATTGCTGCCCGGAACAACCATCAGCAAATTACATAACAAAGCTACACACGAACCAGCCAATATCGTTGCCGGAACTAATAACTTATGATTGGATGTGCCTAACAGCAGACGTGCTATATGAGGTACAGCCAATCCGATAAAAGAGATGGGACCACAAAAAGCAGTCACAATGGCTGTCAGTAATCCGGTACAGAATAAGATTTGCATACGTGCCTGCTTTACTTTTACTCCCAAATTGGCTGCATACATTTCTCCCAGCAGCAAAGCATTCAATGGTTTGATAAGCAATACCGATAATAAAAGTCCAGTTACTGAAACTATCGAGAAGAAAGGTAATTGTTCCATAGAAACAGCCGAGAAGTTACCTAACCCCCACATCACAAAAGCATGTACACGATCGGCTGCTGCATAATAATTCAAGATTGAAATCAGAGAAGATGCCATATAACCGATCATTATTCCGATAATCAGCAGCATGACATTGTTTTTCACCTTCGAGGAGAAATAGATAATGATACCTAAAATAGCAAATGCTCCCAATAAAGCAGCCAAGATCACGGCTACATATCCGGTAATGGGGAAGTCGGATACCTGACTGATACTTCCTCCCCAATATAATAATACAGCCGCTACCCCCAGATTAGCACCATCACTGATACCCAATATGGAAGGACCAGCCAACGGATTCCTAAACAACGTCTGTAACAGCAATCCACTTACAGCCAAGGAGGCTCCTGCAAAAAGAGCTGTCACCACCTGAGGTAACCTGGCCTGCCATACAATATATTCCCATGCCGGCGAAGAAGAGCCCTTGCCGCATAAAATATCGATAACTTCCCGTAAAGGAATAGAGACGGCGCCATAAACCAGGCTCAAGCCAAACAGCAAAACCAGACAGACCGACAATAATGGTAATAAGGCAATACGATTCTTCATACCCAAGAACCGACTAATATCTGTAATAATAACGGAGTTCTCGTTCGCGTTCCTGAAGCAAACCGTTCCGATAAGCATACAAAAGATTCTCCAAATCGTGTATCTGTTGCTTCAGTTCAGCCCCTTTATCAGTATCTTTTACCATCTGACGGTGTGCACTCAGCTCGACAACGATCGTTGTTGAGCGAATATCCAAGCCTTCTTCAATAGCTTTTGTCGTTGACTGAAAAGGTTCATGCTGTACCAGTTGAAATCCACGTGAATGATAAACCAACGTATAACCGGCAATTCCCGTCTCCGAATGGTAAGCTTTCGAGAATCCGCCATCAATAACCAACAGTTTTCCATTGGCCTTAATCGGATTTTCACCCTTGATGGAACGAACCGGTACATGACCGTTGACGATGTGTCGGTGTTCACCAGTTACTCCAAATTCATCCAACAACATATCGCACACCGATTCTTCTTCGCGCAAGGTATAATAAGCTCCTTTTTCTTCCTTTTGAAGTTCCTTTTCTGACAAGAAACAACGTTCGAATGTAGCCATCCGGCTTTTATCAAACAAAGGAGAATCCTTACCACACCACAAATACCAAATATAATCCATGGCAAACTGTTTCTGAGGCGAATCCTCTGGATCAAAATAAGCAGTCCGTACCAACTGATCAACTTTATCCAACAAGGCTTTACCCTTGAAATATTCACCGTCCACTTTTACTTCTTTCAAGGTTCCATCACTATTCATCGGAACAGAAGCATGAAACAGCAGGTTGGAATTACAAACCTTATACATACTGCCATGACGGAACAGGCAAAGCATATGCTTACGTAGTTTCTCGCTCCCTTCAAAAGAACGCTGGATACGACGTAACATATCTTCTTCTTCTATCGACAGACGATACGGATCTTTAGGATCTAAAGTCGGCCAATATTTATCTTTCAATTCATAATCCTTCCCATTCAAATGAATCGTTCCTTTCTCCAGGTTAATCCGATGAAGCAGCATCCGGTCATCCATACCAAATTCCGGACGACGGCGAATGATTTCTCCTTCAACCTTATATTGAACGACAGAGATGGCTTTATTCATCTGGGCTATCAGGCGAACGGTCTTGGCATCATACATCGTATCTCCCGCTGTTATTTTGGGAACAAACAGCTCACAGGGATCATCGGCATAAGTTTCCATGGCAAATGTAGCCAAAGGCAACAGGTTAATTCCATAACCGTCTTCCAATGTAGCTAAATTACCATATCGCAAACACATTCGTACTACGTTCGTCATGCTCCCCAGATTTCCGGCAGCAGCCCCCATCCAAAGCATATCGTGGTTTCCCCACTGGATGTCACAATTATGATAATCACAAAGAGTATCCATGATGATATGGGCACCCGGACCACGGTCATAAATATCCCCAATGATATGTAACGAGTCAATCGTCAGTCGCTGAATCAGGTTACACATAGCAATGATAAAGTCGTCAGCCCGACCGGTCGATATAATCGTATGAATAATCTGATCTACATAAGCCGACTTATTCGGTTCCAGCAACGATTCATGCAATAACTCCTGTATGATATAGGAAAACTCACGAGGTAAAGCCTTCCGTACTTTTGAACGGGTATATTTAGAAGAGACATTACGGCATACCTTCACCAGCTGGTTTAAGGTAATCATATACCAATCGTCCAGATCTTTTTCAGCAGACTTTACCCGTACCAGCTTTTCTTCCGGGTAATAAATCAACGTACAGAGCTCTTTCTTCTCTCCTTCCCGCATGGTATTGTTGAAGATCTCATCCACTTTCCTTTTGATGGAGCCAGAAGCATTCTTCAACACATGATTGAATGCCTGATACTCACCATGAACATCCGACAAGAAATGCTCAGTACCTTTCGGCAAGTTCAAGATAGCTTCCAAATTGATAATCTCTGTACTGGCATCTGCAATTGTCGGAAAACTACGCGACAATAATTGCAAATAGCGCAGATCATCTGTTACTTTATCGGTTGTAATATCTTTCGTCATTTTTTACTTCTTAAGTTTGTAAGTTTTTGAGTCTGTATGTTTTTTAGTTGATTCCGGCTTTCCGCTTTACAGGCTTATTTCTTCAACTTCCATTTCCACCATGCCCGGATGAAACCGGTACCATAACCAAACAATTGAGTAAAGGCAGCTGCAACAGATAGCATACCAATCCAAATATTCCCCTTGTATTGATAAGTCGCATCTATAAACAGCAACAGAACATAAAGCAGTAGTAACAGGTACAGCCAAGGGCATAAAATACCCAAGAGACACAGGCCTATCACCCCTATAACAAATACGGCTGGCAGACAATGAACGATCTTTAAGGTTGAAGGGTATTTCTGTGTTAAAGCAATACGGGCTTCACCCGAATGTTCCACCTGACGGAAGAATTGGATCAAACGCGTACGCCGCTTATGATAAACGTATGCTTCCGGAAATAACCGGGTGGTATATCCTCCCTGAATGATACGTGTACTAAAATCAATATCCTCTCCATAACGCATGGAAGTATCAAATCCATCCAGCTTTATAAAGACATCCCGCCGAATACCCATATTAAAACTCCGGGGATAGAACTGATCCAGTTTCTTCTTGCCTCCCCGAATGCCTCCGGTCGTGAAGAAGGAAGTCATGGCATAACTAATAGCCTTCTGAATCGCATTAAACGATGGATGCGCACAATCCGGTCCACCGAAAGCATCTGCCTCAGTTTCATTCAACGAACGTTCTACTGCCTCCAGGTAGGTTTCGGGCAAGATACAGTCCGAATCCAGGATCAACAGATATTCGCCTTCACTGATACGCGCACCATAATTACGTGCCCCGCTGGGTCCGCCATTCGGTATCACAAAATAACGGATCTTCAGTTTCTTCTCATAACGCTGAACTACTGTCTCACAAGGTACCGTCGAGCCATCCTCAATAATAAGGACCTCAAAATTCGTATAGGTCTGCAAAGTCAGACTATACAACAAATCATCCACTTCGTCCGGACGATTATAGACCGGGATTATAATCGAGTAGTAACGCATATCCTTCCTTTTTTAATGTCACAAATGTACATATTTATCGGCAAAAGCGAAAGGAGCTAAGAAAGGGAAATGAACAAAAACAAAGACTTCCTTGTTTATTGTGCGGAAACGCCCAAAAGGAAACAGAATTTCTCCTACATAAAAAGAGGAGAAAGACCGAAGTCTCTCTCCTCTCCATTAATTCATGTTCCCGCGTTTCGCAACGGAGGAAAAACATTTTTTCATATACTAAAAAAACGGAAACAAGTAAAACATAAAGTTTTCTTGCCGCTATACCCGCGTTTCGCAACGGAAGCATAGCTGATTGTATAAAAAAGAAATATTAATTATAATAAAACGATCTTGTTATTTAACGCGTACTTTGAATACCTGTTCGCCTACGCGTACTACATAGATGCCCTGGTTCAACGGATAAGACTGTAAGCCAGTCTGTTGTGTGCGTTTTACAACTGCACCAACCATCGAGATTACTGAAACTTCTTCCTGTTGAGCTGTATAGACGTACAACATACCATCTTGTGTATAAACACGGGTTGTTTCAGAAAGAGTATCTTCCGTACCTGTTGGAACAGCATCTGTTCCCTTCAAGTAAATATCACTCTCAATACCTGTTATCACAAAGACATTGGCTTCTGTTGACAGAGTCAGTTCTTCCCAAGCTTCGTCAATACCACGTCTGAACATATAGTGAGCATTCTTAGCATTACAGTTCGGCTCGATAGTCAGATAAACCTTCGTCGTACCGTTATTGTCAACCATCTTACGGTCTGCATCCAAGTACAAGCCTTCGCAAGTTACAGACAAATCACTATAAACATGGTGTGCTTCTTTTGCGGTTTCAGGATCTTCTGCCTGATCTGCCAAATAAGCTCTTACAAAGATATCGTTTGTAACATTCCAGATCATAAACTCACCTGCCTTTCCGGAAGCCTTCAATTCTTTCCATGCACCGAAGCGGGTTACTTTGTATTCATACTTGATAGCCTTGTTCTGATTTTCTTTGCTTACCTCGGCCTTGATCAATACATCTCCACCGTTTTCTACGATTTCGCGGTCTGCATCCAGTTTAATACCGTCCTTTGTGCATGACAAGTCGATATACACATGGTTCTCATTCGGTTCTGCATCCAACAAAACTGCATCTACTTCGGCTTTCAGGTAGATATGTGTGTTGATGTCCTTGATGGTGTACTTCTTGGTTACTTCATCCATTGTCAAAGCTTCCCATGCGCCATCACCACGTCTGAATGTCAATTTCACATCTTCTGTTCCGATTTCATCCGGGATAACAACATCGACCGTGATCTTACCTACAGCTTCTACAACTCTACGGCTCGGGTTGAATTGGATAAACGGACTTGATCCTTCTGCCACATAAATATTACAGAAGTTCTTTGAAGGCTGTTGACCTCCTTCACCACCTCCATGATCCGGATCAACAACTGTACCACCACCCGGTTCATTAGGATTATTTGGATCTGGGTTTTCAGGATCTATAATAGTTATATCACCTCCCTTATAATCAACATACTTACCCTTTTCTGCATCCCATATCTGCAAACGATAATTAGCCGGGTTAAATTTACCTGTCTTAGCCAAAGCAAAGTCTGACACGGTTACAGCACATTTGTTTTCTGCATTCGGTTTACCAAACAAGAATTGCCCTTTCGCTACTGCCAATGGAGCTTCCCCCTTCACCAAACCTCTATCACCCTTCTGTGCTTCCGGCATTAAATGATCAGCCTGAATAGCTATCGGTGCCAAAGTTTCAATCTGGGTAGGCACATTAAATGCCATGTACATCGGACGTTGTAACACTGTGAATGTTATTTGTGCAGGATTATACAACGCAGCATCTGTGAATTTAACCGTAAAGGTGTAAACGCCTGCATCTTTTATAACTTTACCTTTATCTGCTCCTTGTCTTTCCAGTGTAAAGTCTTTGCCTTCCTCCATGGCAAAGGTCTTATCGCCAACAGTTACCTTCAATGTTTGCAATTCATAAGATTGACCGTCATATACTTTTTTGAAGCCATTTGCTGTTAATGTCCAACCATCAGGAACTTCTATTTCTGGATCACTTGGCTCAGGTTTCGGCTCTTCAATAGAAACTTTACCTTTAACAGAACCCGCAATATAGTAGTTTCCAGCTTTTGAACCTGTTAATACCACATTTTCATATACATGATTTTCGTGTATACCCGGAGTCATTGTACTGACATCAAGTGTTTGATCTTTTACAAATACTTGAGTTTGGTCTGAAGATACTAATCCACTTGTAATTACAAACTCAACCGTCTTCTTCGGATCTTCTCCTAATTTCCATACTACGTCTTCTGCTGCAACATATAACGATTTTTTATTAATTACAAATTCCACATCTTTTGTTTCAGCAACAAGATTTGTACCATCACCTGTCACCTCTACTTTATATTCTCCTGCATCTATTGGTGCAGCAACTTTTGCCCATTGGTCGTTACCAATATTCTGATAGAATGTAGCCTTATACCATGCTGGATTTGCGATTTTATTATCCTCACCATAAAGAACACTTAATGCAATAGCATTAGAGTTTCCACTATAATTCAAGCCATCCTCCATAAGGATATTAAAATCAGATGCAGTTACCGGGGCTTTCTTTACATGAAGTATGCCACTAACATCTGTACTATAATTATAATTACGCAGAATTCCTTGACCTTGATCATCTATTTTTACATTTTGATACTGAAATGGGTAATCACCTTCTTTACCACCGCTTATCTTTTGTGCATCTACAGGATCAGCTGTTACAGTAAGGAAGTTACCATCAGAGCCACATATACTGCTACCGTCTAATTGTAAATTACTTTCTAATAGATGAGGTTCTTCTCCGATTGTCCAATACAGATTGTCGCCACCTTTAATTGTCAGTGTAGCCTTCTTTATAATGAATTCAACCTCTCTGGTTCCTTTCAAACGGCCTCCAACTGCATCTCCATCAATCTTTATGAGATAGGTTCCAACATTTTTAAACCCTTGCTCTGGAAGTGGAACCCACGACATAACCTGCTTATAGGTTAACTTATATTCTGTCGGATCAAATTCTATCGTATTACCATCCTTTACATAAGAAACTTTCAAGTTTACTTTTTGGTTATCACCATTATATATAACCGGAGAATTAGTCTCTATTATAATATTTCCATCATCCAAATTAAATTCCTTACCCTCAACATTTGCTACAATTTTACCACTAGCGTTGTCTGGAGTTGTATAGCTAAGAGCGAACTCATAAACTCCTGCTGTTGCTTTTCCATTTCCTGACACTTGGTTTCCATTAACAGTTAAACCTGCAGCAGCAAATTGTTCTTTATCAATTGTCGCAGTAAACGGTAGTTTTTCCGGATAACCTAAAAAGAAACGTCCCTTAAATCCTTCTGAATCATCATACGTTAAATTTGCTTTGCTTAGATACCAAGCAGCTTGATATGTTAAAGTATTAACGCCTTTAGGTGTTTCATTTTCTTTCTGAATAGAAGTAAGGGATTGGTATGATTCTCCTAAAAACCATCCAGTTTTTTCTGTATGAGCATATAATAAGTCACCATTACCTCCAAAAGAATTTTTATTCATTTCAAAACCTGCTTCCCATGGTGAAAGAGTATAACCTGCACCATAATATTTATTATTTACAGGTAGAGGATTTGTACTTATTCCAAAATGAGACATATACACCACATCATAAGCATTCAAGTTTTGCAAATCACCTTGAACTTGGTTTTTATTAATGCTATTTCCTTCACCAATGGTTAATGTTTTAGTAAGATCAACAACATAACCTTCGGGTAACGGAGAGTTCAAGGTAACATCACCATACATTTTTCCAGTTGTTGAATTTTCGAAGAGGATTCCGCCGTTAATTGATTTTTTTGCATTATTCCAATCTATTTCCTTAGTAATAAGGACGGCATTACCAGACATTGTAAAATCTCTATCTAATGTAGCACCATTACTTATTTTTCCATTTGTTTGAATAGTACCTCCATTGATGGTTATATCACCGCATTGCCACCCTGTTTTAGCACCAATCGCTGTACCTCCATTGTTCACTTGGATATTTAACAAACCTGTACTTGCTTCAGAAAAAACAATACCGGTTCTTAACGACCATTCTGCGTCTCTAGCGACTTTAATCGCAGGTCCTTCTTCTGACACAATTTTATTTACACCTTTCAATATGAAAGTTGGATTAGCTCCACGGTCTAGAACAATAGCTGCACCATGTACAGAAATTTCAACTCCATCCAAAGTAATTTCAGGAGAAAGTTTTTTATCCACAATAATTCCATGTGAATTTGAACCATAGAAGCGATAAGATAAATCATCTTCTATTTTATAAGATTTAGTTAATGATGATAGATTAATTTCTTTATCATACTTCTTCTGCCCCCACACGGCACCACTCAACGTCGCCAAAAACGCGACTAAAAAAGTAAATAATTTTCGTTTCATAACTTTATGTATTAATAATAGTGAATATTGAATTTCCTGATCTATATCGGTTACTCCCACCTTCGGGAGTTATGGGGCTCGACTGTTTGCCCCGGTTGGTTTTGGTTTATCGGTTGGGGGGGTAATCCACCGGGACGAACTCCAGGTCGCCGCCCTCGCCCCCTTCAGGATTCTGGTCACTCTCACCGGTTGTATCGCCCTCTTCTTTTTTCTTGCGGGCTTCCTTTTGCGCCAGGCTCTGCTTGTAGCTGGTCTTGTAGTTGGCAATGACGCGGTTCATCTCGTTGATGATCGAAACGCAAAACTCCCGGTCCTCATCACCCGTAGCCATCAGGGCCGAAGCATACACCAGCGTGCAGATATCCTGATACATGCTGTCGGTCTTCTTGCGCACCTCAACCGTCGTTTCCGTTTCGCCTGTCGAATTCTCTTCCGCCCGTTTGTTTTTCGCCTGATCAAACGCGTTGTTGGTCGTTTCGAGGCTGGCGAGCGTAGGCTCCAGGTTCAAAGCCGTTACCGCTTCGGTGTTCTCCTCTTTCCTCAAGTCGCCCAGCAAGCCTCTGATCAAAGCCGTCTCGGCATCATCCGCCTGATTCTGGATTCCTTTATACGGACGGAGCACGACATCCAGCCGTTGGGCAGCCGCCTTGGTAGCCGCTTTCGAAGATGCCAGCGCATTTGCCACCAGGAAGAACAACATTGACAACAAGCGATCACGCTCAGCCTCTTCCTCGTCCATGGTAATAGTCAAAGTACTGGCGAGACTCTTTCTATTTAATTCTGATTCTTGATCAATTGATTTTTTATAGCTATTCAAAAGATCTTCCGAAATGTGCAGTTTAGCCAGCACATCACTCAAAAGCGTCTCAAAAATAACCAATATGTGTTGGTGAAAACCCACATGCAAGGCATTGCTATACCGTTGGCAGGAACTTCCTTCTATTTTCGTAATATTACTCATAACTAATCTATTATAAAGTCATTATAAATCGATTTTTACTTTAAGCTACAAACTCTTTGGCGATAAAATGATCTTTTCATTACTTTATGCAGGCGACAAAAGCTGTGTTATTTTTCATTTTATACTTCTATTAGCCAGCAAAAGGACCTTTTTCTAAAAAATCAAACTCTTGATAGCCAACAAAAGGTGTGTTTTTACAATTACAAGGGTTTTGTCAGGCAACAAAAGGACTGTTTTTATGGTAACAGTGGTTTTGTCGGGTGGCAAAAAGATTGTTTCTACCGCAACTATGCATTTGTTTGATAACAAAAGGACTGTTTTTATGGTAACGGTGGTTTTGTCTGATAACAAAAGCATAATTTTTTCGGCAACACGACTTTTGTAACGAGCTGAAAGAAAAACTGTCAAATATCCCTCCTTGCATTAAAAAAAGAGAAACATAGTTTCGCCAGAACTCTATATTTTCAATGCTGCTACAAAAGTAGGAATTAAAATTCCAACTCCAACTTTTTTTATACAAAAATTTCACAATCAATATTTTTTCTTCCAGACGGGCATTTGTCTTTATTCATTTTCAGCAGATAGATCCGCATCCATATCCTGCGGATTGCGTCGTGTATCCCACAAGGCCACTACATAGACAGTATCCTCGACTTCGGATACCCGATAAATCAGTTTGCAGTGATTATGTACCACCAGACTGCGGTACTCTTTGGATGAACCAGACAAAAAATATTCTACTTTCCCCATATACGGGAATGTAGCCAATCGAGCGTCATAATCCCAAATATGCGCAAAAAAACGTTTTGCAACCTTCTCTCCAAACCTAACTAATCCATCCAGAAAAGCGGTTTCAATATCATGTTGTACTGATTCCTGCCAAATCACTTTCATAAGAATGGATATTTACGTTTCATCGTTTCAAAAAACACACTACCGGGAGTTCCTTTTCCAGCTTCCGACAATGCAATCTTTTGTTTCAACTCCTCTACCGTATATTGCAGAGAAGGCGATTCAAAATCCACATCTTCCCTTTTACCTCTCCAGGCATCCACTACCTCTTTCAGCTGCTGGAGCAATTCACGGCTATCGGTTTCCACCACCTGGCGAATGATTTCCATCCGTTCCATTTCAAGTTCTGTTGATTCCATATAGACCTCCTTTGATATTTACGATCCGTTACTTCGCAAAAGTAACTTTATTTTCCGTATTTCCCAACAAGTTAAAACGACTTATCAGGTATATGTTGTCCGTCCGTAATCCAAGCCAGATTAAAGCAGTAATACAGACGGCTGCTCACCAGATGTATCAGATTGTCCGGGCTTTGTGTGGCTGCCATATAACCGCGTGGTTCAGCATGCGTCGCATCCATCAGGAAATGTTTGGTCCAGGCACCACCATCCAGAAAGCGGATTATGCCATCTGTCAGCAACCGTCTTACCGGCCAAGTCTTGCCTTCATCATACGATACAGCGGCATACAGACCATACCCCCGGTAATTATTCCCTTCCCGATCAGGGAAAATCAGGCCACGTTCGGCTTCGGGCATACGCAACGGATGATCTGTAAATGAAATGAGTAACAGCGGACCTTCATTCAGGCGCATAAAGACCAGACGCTGACCACCATCAATCGGTGGGAACTCGGAAGCATAATAAGTCCACGTCTTTCCCATATCTCTCGAGATACTCATCGGCATCCGTAATTTTCCTTCCTTATTCAAGATACTGTTACCTCGTGCCAACGCCATAAGCGAACCATCCTTCAATTGCACCACTCCGGCATGAATACCGGATCTTTCACGACCTTCCAGGTATAATTTGTCTGATTGACTTCTTGCTGATTAGCCGGAGGAAGTGCCGGTGCGACCGTTGCTACCGGAGTAAACGCCGATTCCACAATCCGGAAACCGGTCTGTGCATGCTTATCATCCGGAATCATCGCCATCCGATTGCCCGAACGCAGGTATTTATCCGGCGTATTATGGCTGCCGCCACGTGTTACCCGGAAATCACCCGTAGTTCTACCTGCCGGATCGTTTTGCTCGCCCGGCAAATAAGGGCCATACCAATCCAAGCACCATTCTTCCACATTCCCGTGCATGTCACAAAGCCCGAATGCATTCGGTGGTGTTTGTCCTACCTTCAGCGAGACCGGTTTCAAGTCGCGGGCCGTCTGTTGATTCTTCCGATATGCTTCCGGCAAACCGTCACCCGTATTATATAAGTAATACGTACCTGCCCGGCAGGCATATTCCCATTCCGCTTCGGTAGGCAGACGATAGTGTTTCCCTTCTTTCCGGCTGAGCCACTCACAGAAAGCCACTGCATCCGCATAGCTGACGTATACCACGGCCTCATCATCTTCTAGCGAAAGGCCGTTCTTCCCTCGCAATACCTTATGTTCCGGCCGGAAAGCTTCAAACTGCGCATTGGTAATCTCCGTCACACTCATCTTGAACGGATGGGTGATATTTACTTTATGAATTGGCAGTTCATCATAATCTTCTCCGGTACCTTCACCGCCCATATAGAAAGAACCCGCCGGAATATCCACCATCCGGATTTCCGGCAGTTGCTGAGCCGAAAGTAGCTGTACCAGCCATATACCCGTTACAGCTAATATCCATCTACCTATATTTTTCATAGTACCCTCTTTTACATCACTGGTTATACATTTCTTTATAATAGAAGTCCAGAATATCCATCAGCATATCATAGGCATTCTTGGCCGGACTGTCCGGATTCCGGTGAATGGCTTCCAGATAATTATTCAGGGCTTGGCGGTTGTCTCCCTTTTTCCGCCAAGCATTTCCCAATAAATAATAGGCTTCATCACTATCCGGGTGCTCTTGTATATAAGCGTTCAATTGTTGAATGGCGTCATCTACCTTGCCAGCATAAATCAGATTCTTTATTTCTTCCATACTTGTGTCAGCTTTTAAATAACTACGTACAAATGTATAAAAAAAGAAGGCAATTTGTTTTATTTAAAGATTATCTTGTACATTTGCAGCCGATTCCAATCAGAAATAAAACAATTATGCAAAAGAATCTGGTAATAGTGGAGTCTCCGGCCAAGGCAAAAACCATTGAAAAGTTCTTGGGTAAAGACTACAAGGTATTGTCGAGCTACGGACACATCCGCGACTTGAAAACGAAACAGTTCAGTATTGATATCGAGCACAATTACGCTCCGCAATACGAAATTCCGGCCGATAAAAAGAAGCTGGTTTCCGAACTCAAGGCTGAATCGAAAGCCGCCGAAATGGTATGGCTCGCATCCGATGAGGACCGCGAAGGAGAAGCCATATCATGGCATTTATATGAAGTTTTAGGATTAAAACCTGAAAATACACGCCGTATCGTTTTCCACGAGATTACCAAGACAGCTATCTTACATGCTATTGAAACGCCACGCAGCATCGATATGAATCTGGTCAACGCCCAACAGGCGCGCCGTGTATTGGATCGTATCGTCGGCTTCCAGCTTTCTCCGATCTTGTGGAGAAAAGTCAAGCCCGCCTTATCTGCCGGCCGTGTGCAATCGGTAGCAGTCCGGCTGATCGTGGAACGTGAGCGTGAAATTCAGGACTTCGTATCCGAAGCAGCTTATCGGGTAACAGCTAATTTCATCCTTCCCGACGGTAAGACTATATTGAAAGCCGAGCTAAACCGCCGTTTGAAGACCAAGGAAGAAGCGCAAGCCTTCCTGAAGGCTTGCCAACAGGCAACATTTACGATTGATGATATCAGTAAGAAACCGGTACGTAAGTCTCCGGCTCCTCCGTTTACAACATCAACCTTGCAACAGGAAGCTGCCCGTAAATTGGGGTATTCGGTTTCTCAAACCATGATGATCGCCCAGCGGTTGTATGAATCCGGATTCATTACTTACATGCGTACGGACTCATTCAACTTGAGTGACCTGGCATTGGGCACAGCCAAAGAAGCTATTTTGGAATCATACGGAGAAAAATATTACAAGTTCCGTCAATATCATACGAAGAGTAAAGGAGCGCAGGAAGCCCACGAAGCCATCCGTCCGACCTATATTGCCAAGGCAGAAATCGACGGTACAGCTCAGGAACGTAAGTTATATGATTTGATCCGCAAACGGACCATCGCTTGCCAGATGGCTGATGCCGAACTGGAACGGACAACCATCTCTGTGGATATAAGTGGAGTGAAAGAGAAATTCGTCGCTACGGGAGAAGTCGTTGTATTCGACGGATTCTTACAAGTATATCACGAAAGTACGGATGATGATCAGGAAAAGGAACAAGGAAACACCTTGCTGCCCGTTGTCCACCTGCAAGATACCTTGCAACTGAAAGAGGCGACTGCCACAGAGCGTTTCACCCAGCGTCCGGCTCGTTATACAGAAGCTACGTTGGTCCGTCGTTTGGAAGAACTGGGTATTGGCCGTCCTTCTACGTATGCACCGACTATCCAGACCATTCAGAACCGGGAATATGTCATTAAAGGAGACAAAGAAGGAACCGAACGTGCTTATTCTATCCTAACTCTAAATAAAAAAGGAATTCAGGAAAGCACTAAGACTGAAATGGTGGGAGCCGACCGGAACAAGTTAATGCCTACCGATATCGGTATCGTGGTAAATGACTTCCTGATGGAATATTTCCAATTGGTCATGGACTACAACTTTACTGCCAAAGTAGAGAAGGAGTTCGATGCCATTGCGGAAGGAGAAGAAAACTGGACAAAAGTCATCGACAATTTCTACCAGGTTTTCCATCCGGTAGTCGAACAGACAGCCGCTATCCGCACAGAGCATAAAGTGGGAGAACGCCAATTAGGTATTGACCCGAAAAGCGGAAAACCTGTATTCGTTAAGATCGGCCGATTCGGACCAGTGGCTCAAATTGGAGAATCGAATGCCGAAAAAGATAATGAAAAGCCTCAGTTCGCTACCTTGCTAAAAGGTCAGTCTATTGAGACGATCACCTTAGAAGAAGCCTTGAAGTTGTTTGAATTGCCTCGTACGGTTGGAGAATACGAAGGAAAAGTTGTAGTAGCAGCTATCGGTCGGTTTGGTCCGTTCATCCGTCATGACGGGAAGTTCGTTTCCATTCCGAAAGACAAGAACCCGATTTCCATCACGTTGGAGGAAGCGATCGAATTGATTCAGCAAAAGCGCGAGAAAGATGAGAACCGCTTCATCAAGAAGTTTGAAGAAGATCCTGAGCTGGAAATCCTGAACGGACGTTATGGCCCTTATATTGCCTACAAAGGCAAAAACTACCGAATACCGAAAACGGGTTATACACCTGCCGAGATGACCTTGGCCGATTGTATGAAGCTGGTCAGCGAAGCAGATCAGAAACCGGCAACGAAGAAACGGGTTACACGAAAGAAAGCGGAATAAGTTTTTCTATCAGATACAAAAAAGCCCTCGGATTTAGGAAGTGTAAATCCGAGGGCTTTCTTATGATCAGTCATGAAGATATTACATCATACCTTCATTTCCACCTCCATTATTACTATCTACATCGTCATTGCTGATACCACGTTTTACTTTCTTGATAGCATCTTTCAACGTACCGAAACGATAAGTCAGGCTGATGCGGAAATCGCGTGCCCGCATATAGTTGACCGTTGTCATGTCAAATGCCGGGTCTTCGGTTGTACTTTCCATCTTAATGGTCTTCCAGAACGGATTACGGCATGTCAGAGATACCGTCAGTTTCTTCTTCAGGAAGCTCTTGTTAATAGCAAAGTCGGTAAAGTACATCGGAGAACGTTTTCCCTGCAAAGAAATTCTCGGTGAGAAGTAGCCACCACGCAAGTCTACCCGGAAATCTTTCGGTAAATTGAACTGAACACCGGTGAACATACGTCCGCTAAATCCAGTATTTCCCAAAGCCATTTCCGAACTGGACAAATCAGAATAATCAGCACCTCCGTTAAACATGATCCGCAACAAAGGTATCGGTGTATAGCTGGCATACAGAGAAAGACCAACCCGCTTACTCTTACCGATATTGTCGTAGGTCGTTTCTGAAACCCCATTGTTCATCTTGACAATCTGTTCGATGGCATTATTCTCAAAGCGATAACTCAAATTGGCATTGAAATTGAACTTGGAATTAAAGAAGCTATAATTCATGTGCAAACGATTACTCTTTTCCGGGTCCAAGTTCGGATTACCATAACTGATATTTTCTGGGTCGGTTGTATTCACGTATGGATTCAAGTTCCAAATGCTCGGACGACGGATACGCATGTTATAGCCCACCCGGATTTGCTGCGCCATATCGATCTGATAAGACAAGGTCAAGTTCGGTACTACATTAAAATAACTGGTACTAAAATCCATATCTGGCTCGTAGGCAAAATGAGCATTCAAAGAAGTTCCTTCGGCACGGGCTCCCGCCTTGATACCCAATTTATCGACCTTCAACGTATAACCCAAATAAGCGGAATAGATATGCTGGTTATGACGGAAATCACTGTTCGCATCATATTCCGGATCCCAAACATTCGTAGAATCGTTATAATACTGCCGTAACGTCTCACTATCACTCTGGCGGAAAATATATTTAGCTCCTACTTCCAAGGTATGATCTTTCCACAAAGGAGTTGTATAATCGATCTGCGCTGTATGTTCAGCAGAGGCAGCATCGTTGATATCCCAACGTGGATACAAATCATCCTGCGGATAATTTCCTTCTATATTTTCCAGATCGGTATAACTTTCGTTATTGTTCGGTGTATGACTAAAACGATAAGAGAACGTCAGTAACTCATCCTTCTTATGCGTAGAATGCTGGTAATCGACATTGACATCTGTTGAACCGAAAACCGAAGTAGAACTACTGTTTCGGTCAAATCCATACACGAAATTGGAAAGATCACTACCATCCATCATCGTCACATCATATTCCGTCTTGTTGGTTGCATCACCGCGGAACAAGTTTACACCCACACTCAGCAAATTCAACGAGTCGATCTCATAACTTCCTTCCAAATAACCAAACTGGAAAGGTCCTTGTCGTTTGCTACGTCCATATTGGTTTAATAAAGTAGCTGGATTCGTTCCGGATGCATAAGTCTCACGAATGGAATAAGATTCACTCCAAGGCGAATTCTCATGATTATATTTATAATTCCCTGTAAGACCGAACTTACCGAATTTAGCCGATACATACGCTCCGGCACCCATACGTCCTAATACACTGGCATCCGCATTGATAGAAGCCGTATAACCTTCCAAAACATTTCGTGTAGTAATGATATTAATGATACCACCAACACCTTCAGCGTCATATTTCGCACCCGGATCAGTAATCACCTCTATATCTTTCACCGAATTGGCCGGCATACTTTTCAATACATCAGCCGGATTATTATTCATCATATTGGAAGGCTTTCCATTCACATAAATCTTGAAGTTGGTTGATCCTTGCAACTGGATTTCATCATTACCATCTACCGTAATCATCGGGACCTTACGCAACATATCCAATGTATTACTGGTCTGCGCTTCCGGATCTTCATCCAAACTATAGGTCAATTTATCCAGTTCCACTTTCACCAGTTTCTTTTGGGCTGTTACCGTTACTTCGCCCAATTGCTTACTGTCATCGTGCATATAGAGAATTCCCAAATCCAGGACTTTCTTTTTAGCCGAAAGCGTAAAGTTCTTTTGGGCAGGAACCTTTCCTATCGATTGTAAAGAAAGAATATACTTACCAGCACTCTTCAGATCAGTCTCAAATTTTCCATCGATATCACAAGCCAACAGCTTCAGCGATTTCTGAGGAGCCGCAGAAGAGGCAATACTTATTGTCGCATAAGGAACTGTTTCATTACTTAAAGAATCGATTACTTGGCCTTTGATCACAAATTCACCCGATGTCTGGGCTTGTACTTTTAATGGTAAAGATATCAACAACAAACACAACAAAGCAAAAAAACTACATTTCATACCGTTTTACACATTTTATGATTAGAATTATAAGTTAGTCAATAGTTGCACAAAAGTAGTAGAATAAAGGACACAATATTATCCGATCCTTTTTAAAGAAGACTAAAAAATGTATTAGCCTGTTTTTAGCTTGTCTGCTCAAACGGACATAAGCCACTTTTCATTACTTTTGTCTTGAATTAAAACATGTTGGATTCATAACAGGAATTTTATGCCTCTATTCTTTCTCATTCTGGCCGCTTTATACTTGATTGGAAACGGCTATATTTATCTCCGGAGCTGGGAAATATTACATACGTTCCCGCTTATCTGGAAATGGATCTTCTCTGTAGGTTATTGGGCAGGAACATTCTCTTTCTTTTATATTTTCGGACATCGGGAGTTACCCGACTTCAATCCCTTCCTGCATATATTGTATTACATCGGAACAGGTTGGCTGATCTTTACCTTATACATGGTACTACTGCTTTTATCCACCGATTTACTTCGAGTTTTCAACATCTGTTTCAACTACCGGTTCATAACCTGTCTTGGTCTGACTATCTTATCATTAACCGGTGGATATATTCATTATTCACATCCCAAGAAGGAAGTTATCAACATAGATATTAACAAGGAAATAACCGGAAAAAAGCAAATACGAGTGGCAGCCATCAGCGATATTCACATCGGATACGGGACAACCAAAGAACGGCTTCAGCGGTATGTACGGATGATCCAGGCTGAAAAACCGGATTTAATCCTTATTTCCGGAGATTTAATCGACAGTAACTTAAAACCCGTACGGGAACAACACCTGGAACAGGAGCTTAATCAGTTACAAGCGCCGTTAGGTGTATTTATGATTCCGGGAAATCATGAATACATCAGCGGTATCGGGAAAAGCCGTACCTTCATTCAACAGCAAACATCCATCCAATGGTTGCAAGATTCGGTTGTAACCCTGGCGAACGGGATTCAATTGATCGGACGGGACGACCGGCATAATCCGAGAAGAAAGTCAATTGCCCAACTGACGGATACCTTATCATCCAACCGCCCTTTATTCCTGCTCGATCATCAGCCATACCAGTTGGATGAATCGGCACAAGCAAATATTGATTTACAATTCAGCGGGCATACGCACAACGGACAAGTATGGCCATTGAACCTGATTACCGGTCATCTGTTTGAAGTCAGTCACGGATATAAACAAAAAGAGAATACGCATATTTATGTTTCTTCAGGACTTTCTCTTTGGGGACCTCCTTTCAGGATCGGAACTCGCAGTGAAATGGTTATCTTTGACATCAATTTCCAATAAACGATTTTACGTATGAAAGTATTTATCCAGTCGATCGTAGCACAGCTATTACTGAATCCTTATATTTACTGGCGAGGCCATCAGGCTTTACCGCGGCAGAAGAAGTGGCAGGTTACTTATTTTCTGTTATTCCTGTTCGAAATCTGCCTGTACTTGTTCGGGTTCTTTTTCCGAAAAGATTTACCGGATTCGGTATTCATTCCCATTATGAATATCTGCAATACTTGGTATATCGGAAGTATCTATATTACGTTAGGTCTTTTATGTCTGGAAGTTATCCGCATCAGCCAGCGGAAATGGAAATGGTTACCCGGCATTATTGCCAAGCATTGGGAGGAAAGCAAACGGATTCTGTTCGCTCTCTTCCTGGCAGGAACAGGCATCTTGCTATATAAAGCCCATCTTCATGTTACACATCCCATTGTGAAACATCTTTATATTGATCTACCCAAAGGAAGCAGCAGCCGCGACAGTCTGAAGATAGTCATGGTTTCAGACACACACTTCGGAGAAGTAATCGGCAAGCAACAAGCACAGAATCTAGTTCGGTTAAGCAACGAACAACAACCGGATCTGGTCGTTTTTGTTGGTGATATATTGGATTATGAATCCCGTTTTGCCGAGAATGACCATATTGAAGAAGACATGCAACAACTGATTGCTCCGTTGGGTGTCTATACGATCTACGGGAACCATGAATACCGTGCCAACCGTTTTGCCAAAGAACACTGGATCCGTAAGTTCTCTACCTTATTAAAAGACTCGGTAGCTTCGCCCGATTCATCCTTTTACCTGATCGGACGGGACGACTTTATCCATAAGCAGCGTCTTCCTTTACATCAACTCCTGGCCGGATTGGATACCACCAAACCACTGATTGTTTTAGACCATCAGCCCTGGAGCTTCGCAGAAATGCGAATGAATCATATCGATTTGGGATTACACGGCCATACACACAACGGACAATTATGGCCTTATCCGTTATTGATGAAACTTATTTACGAATGCCCTTATGGCTATTATAGCAAAGGAGGAACACAACATTATGTGTCATCCGGCTTTGGTTGTGCCGGACCGGCTTATCGTGTCGGCACCTATTCCGAACTGATTGTATTGCACATCCGCTTTGTTTAGAAGGCAAGTGCATTTATGATCGGAGATCCAAGAGACAGAAAGAAATTCAATAAAACGATCTTTCACAAGCCCTACATCTTCCTGTATATCTGTCAGTTCTTGTGATTCAAAGACCAATCGGCAAGTAGAGGCGTAGCGTGCTGCGCCTCCAGCAGGCTAAAGGATGTACCTTCACATCCTTCACAGGAAGTTACAGAATATGAGATAAATAGGGGCGTGTGTGAAGGGTATAAAAGAAAATCGGATATGGGTATATTTTCCAAAATTCATGCCTATGTTTTGATCAATACACGCCGGGAATTTATCCATTTACGCCGGCTTTTGATGCAAACACGCCGGCTTTTGGAGATACTTGAAATCGGGTGTTTTGTGACAATGAATTTTTATTTTTACTTGCTCTTTTTTTATTTATTCCTAAATTTGCATATCCTGCTATTGGGACAAAACATTCTAAACAACCTTTTCTATGAAAAAGAGCGTATTTATCAATCCCTTTGTGGATCGGGGATTTAAGATTCTGTTCGGACAGGAATCAAGTAAGGATTTATTAATCGAGTTAATCAATGATTTGTTGGAAGGCGAGCACCATGTAGAAGACCTTTCTTATATGGATAAGGAAAATCCGAGTGAGACAACAGACGGTCGGGGTGTTATCTTTGACTTATTGTGTAAGGACCTGGACGGGACGATTTTCATTGTAGAACTTCAAAATGCCCGTCAAGATTATTTTTATGAGCGGCATTGTATTATCTTTGCCGTATGATCGCCTCGCAAGGCGAGAAAGGCGAGTCTTGGAAGTTTAAACTTTTACCGGTTTATGGAATTTTCCTATTGAATTTCAAGTCGGGCGAGACGGATAAAGTCCGTACCGATCTGGTGATAGCCGACCGTGATACGGGTGAACAGAAAGGGCGTAATTTCCGAGAGATATTCATCGAGTTTCCGTTGTTCAACAAAACGGAAGCAGAATGTGAAACCCCACTGGATTACTGGTTATATAATTTGAAACATATGGAACAGTTGGAACATTTATCATTCAAAGGTCAGAAAGCCTTGTTTAACCGTCTGGAAGAATTGGCACGTATCGCCAATATGAACAAGAAGGAACGGGCTGAATACGAGGCTGCCCTGAAGATATACCGGGATAATGAGAATGTTATGGACTATGCTGTTAAGACGGCAGAAAAAAAAGGATTAGAGAAGGGAATAGCAATTGGTGAGGAGAGAGGTCGGGCAGAAGGTATATTAATAACCGCCCGCTTGATGAAACAGAACGGTATTTCTTTTGAGCAAATCAAATTATGTACGGGCCTATCTGACGAGGAAATTGAGAATTTATAAAGAAAAGCATAAAAAACCGGGAGTCAAAACAGATTCCCGGTAAAAAGATCTTATCTTTCACATAGCCTCAGCTTTGGTCAGGCGTCTTTTTTAAGGTGTTAATGTCTGGTATCCGATCTCCACTGTGGAGATATTGTCATGTTGCAAACGTAGGTATTCTTTATTTTCCCAGAAACTGGAACTATACCCAAAACCCCTTCGATTCACCATAACGGTCATCGAAGGGGCTTTCCTTATACATTATATAGATATCCGAAGGAAAGAATAACGGATCAGCGCTCTCTTATTTTCCTTCCGGAGTACTCAAAGTCTGTTGATAGAGAGTCCGGTTGGCTAATACTTCCAAAGCCTTCTCCAAGACTTTGTCATCTTTCAGACTGGCCAGCAACTCTCCTTTCTGATAATAATAACGTTTGACGATTTCCGACTCGAGCATGCGGGTTACTTCCTTCTTGAAACGATCGAAATCCCGTTCCAGATTCGGAGTCAGCTTAGCTTCCAATGTTTTAAACCAAGTAGAATCGCCTTCCAGATATCCTTCAAACTCAGCAACCTCTTTCAGGTTCTTCAAGACTTTCTCACTCTGGCGGTCGTAAGTAAACCCTTTTTCTTTCGCATAAGCCTTGAACGCTTCGAAGTCTGCATCACTGATTGAGAATTCTTCTACCGGAGGAATCGTCGGATGCTTCTGAGCCCAATTGGTTACAAAGTCGCAGAAGACCGTATCAACGGCCAAATAATACATCATGGTAGGCATTTTATCTTCTTTGACTTCAAACTCAGGACGAACACCACCGCCATCACGAACCGGACGACCTTTTGCCGTATAAAATACTTTGGTCAAACTATCCGGGATCGCAGCCACCGAACCATCTGCCTTACGATGTGTATAGTCTAACTGCTGGATACAACGGCCACTTGGAATATAATATTTACTGATCGTAACCTTCAGACTACCATTATATGGCAGATCGCGCGTAGATTGTACCAAGCCTTTTCCGTATGAACGTTGCCCGATCAACACGGCACGGTCCATATCCTGCAAAGAACCCGAAACAATTTCGGCAGCCGAAGCCGAGTTCCCGTTAATCAATACCGCCAAAGGCATAACGGTATCAATCGGATCACTCGACGTACGATACGTACGATCCATCTGCGCATGCTTGGATTTGGTAGAAAGAACAACGCTTCCTTTCGGTACAAACATGCCGACAATCTGAACAGCCGACTCCAAAACACCACCGCCATTATTGCGCAAATCCAAAATCAAACTTTTTACATGGTGATTATCCCGCAAATCCAGGAAAGCATCTTTCACTTCCTGAGCACATTTATCGGTAAAGCTCTTCAAATAGATGTAACCGACACTGTCGCCACGCACGCCATACCACGTAACCTGATTAATTTGAACCTGTTTACGAATGATATCAAACTTCCGAGGCTTCTTTTCTCCCGGCCGCTGGATCGTAAGCGTCATCTTCGAGTTTGGAACACCTTTCAACAGTTCACTTACCTTGTCGTTGGTAAATGAAGAGACATTCGTTGTATCAATAGCCAAAATCTGATCGCCGGCTTTCAATCCGGCTTCTGCTGCCGGCATTCCTTCAAACGGCTCAATGATCATGACATTTCCCTTCTCATTACGCTGACGAATATAAGCACCGATACCACCATATTCACCTGTTACCATTTGCTTAAAGTCGCCCATTTCCTGTTCGGGTATATATTCGGTATATGGATCCAAGCCACCTAACATGGCATCGATACCACGGCGGACAGTCTTCTCTACATCAACCGTATCCACATAGAACATTTCCATCTCTTTTACCAAAGAATTGAAAATCTCTAAATTCTTACTTACCTCGAAATGGTTATCTTTCTTCTCTTGCGCCTGCACCGGGAATAAAGTACCGGCACACAACAAGGCACAAATCCAACCAATCAAACCTTTACGCTGCATTCGTCTTATTCTTTATTAATTCACATATAGAATGTAAAAGTAGAAATTAATCTTTTGTGCCAGCCAAAATAGTCTTTACTTTTAACTTTATTTGTTCCCATTTATCGGCCGGTACTTGCGGACCTACTACATCAATCACATATCCCGACAACATCGAACCAATCTGTGCCGATTGTACCAGCGACGCACCAACCGACTGACCATACAAGAAGCCGGCAGCAAAGTTATCACCTGCGCCAGTCGTATCAACCGGTTTTCCGCCTTCTGCATCCACATGATAGAATTTACCTTCGCTACCAATCAAAGAACCGTCTTTACCTAGAGTAACCAAAGCCACATGTACTTGCTTTTCCAAAGCCTTAACAGCTTCCTGGGCAGGAAGTCCGGTAAATGCCTCCGCTTCGCTGGCATTGGCAAAAAGAATATCTACATACTGTGGTATCACTTCTTCCAACAATCCTTTATAGGCATTTACAATATTATAATTAGCCAAATCAAGAGCCACTTTCAAACCAAGACGTTTGGCTTTCTTCATCGTCTCGCGTACCAGCTCTTCATTGACAATCAAATAACCTTCTATATGGATACAATCGTAGCCACTCAATACATCTTCCGTAATTTCATCCGGCGAAATGGTTGGAGCCGGACCTAAAAATGTTCCCATCGTACGCTCTCCATCCGGAGAAATAAACACCGTACAAGCGCCCGACGGACCTTCTGTCTTGATCAGATAAGAAGCAACACCCGCTTTCAGCAAAGCTTCTTCATAAAACTGGCCCAAATTATCATCGCCTACCTTTCCGATAAATCCGGATTGACCACCTAAAAGTGCAATGGCTCGCATTGTATTACAATTAGCTCCACCCGGAGCCTGAGTTGTTTCTGTATTTGCCTGATATTTCCGGATTACATACATTTGTTCTCTGGAAATCATATCCATAGCACCTTTCTGAATACCTATTTTTACCAATGTTTCATCACTGTCTAACTTCGATAAAACATCGACTAACGCATTGCCGAGTCCTAAAATCTTCATTTTTCTCAAAATTTTTCTGCAAATATATTGCATATTTCGAAAATACACCGTACTTTTGCAGTGCAATTTCAGAGAGGTACTTTGGAAAAGCAAATAAATAACATTCTTCCTTAGCTCAGTTGGTTAGAGCATCTGACTGTTAATCAGAGGGTCCTTGGTTCAAGCCCAAGAGGAAGAGCAAACATTCTTCTTTAGCTCAGTTGGTTAGAGCATCTGACTGTTAATCAGAGGGTCCTTGGTTCAAGTCCAAGAAGAAGAGCAAAACATACATTCTTCCTTAGCTCAGTTGGTTAGAGCATCTGACTGTTAATCAGAGGGTCCTTGGTTCAAGCCCAAGAGGAAGAGCTTTCGAAAAGAGACATAATCAGATATGTCTCTTTTTTCATGTACAGACTTCTCGTTTTCCCACCCACTTATCAACAAGTTATTTACTATTCACAGGCTTTTCAACAGGGTTATCAACAGATTTATCCACATACTGGCAGATAAATCCTATATGAGTTTATTGCATAAAAAATAACCGGTGTAGCATTTCTACAAACACTACACCGGCATACCTATTAACTATTCAGAGAATTTTTAATTTCTATTCTGACGTTTACGTTCTGTTTCATCCAAAATAATCTTACGCATACGCATATAATTCGGAGTGATTTCAACGTATTCATCACCTTTAATATATTCCAACGCATCTTCCAGACTGAAAATAGTTGGCGGAGCCAGAGAAACTTTTTCATCAGACCCAGAAGCACGCATATTCGTCAACTTCTTAGACTTCGTTACGTTAACCACCAAGTCATTATCTTTTGTATGTTCTCCAACTACCTGACCTGCATAAACTTCTTCTCCCGGAGCAATGAAGAAACGACCGCGAGACTGCAAGTTATTCAAGGCATAAGCATAAGCCGTTCCGGTTTCCATTGCAATGATAGAACCGTTGGTACGACGTTCGATATCACCTTTCCAAGGTTGATATTCCAAGAAGCGGTGAGCAATGATTGCCTCACCGGCAGAAGCCGTCAGAGCCGCATTATTCAGACCGATGATACCACGAGAAGGAATTGTAAATTCCAAATGCATACGTCCGTTCTTGCTTTCCATCATCGTCATCTCACCTTTACGTTTGGTCACCATATCGATGATACGACTTGAACATTCTTCCGGCAAATTAATAGTCAGTTGCTCAACCGGCTCGCATTTTACACCATCAATTTCCTTGATGATAACCTGCGGCTGACCTACTTGCAATTCGTATCCTTCACGACGCATCGTCTCGATCAAGACAGACAAGTGCAATACACCACGTCCGTAAACCAACCATGAATCCGCTGAATCAGTCGGTCTTACACGCAAAGCCAAGTTCTTATCCAATTCTTTCTGCAGACGTTCATAAATATGACGAGAAGTCACATATTTACCATCTTTACCGAAGAAAGGCGAGTTATTGATTGTAAAGAGCATAGACATCGTCGGCTCATCAATGGCAATGGTAGGCAAAGCTTCAGGTTCCAGAGCATCGGCAATTGTCTCACCAATTTCAAAACCTTCAATACCGATTACGGCACAGATATCACCTGATTTCACAGACTGCACTTTCGTACGGCCCAATCCTTCGAATACATCGATTTCCTTGATCTTTGACTTTACCTGCGAGCCATCCCGCTTACACAAAACGATATCTTGTCCTTCACGTAATTCTCCGCGATGAACACGTCCCACAGCAATTCGCCCTACGTATTTAGAATAATCCAATGAAGTAATCAACATTTGTGACGGACCTTCCAATACTTGCGGTTCCGGAATATATTTGATAATGGCATCCAATAACGCCGTTATATCCGTAGTAGGCTTTTCCCAATCTTCCGACATCCAACCTTGTTTGGCAGAACCATAAATAGTCGGGAAATCCAATTGTTCTTCGGTAGCATCCAAGCTGAACATCAAATCGAATACCATCTCTTGTACTTCCGAAGGACGACAGTTCGGTTTATCTACCTTATTAATGACAACAATAGGCTTCAGACCAATCTGAATGGCTTTCTGAAGCACGAAACGAGTCTGCGGCATCGGGCCTTCGAAGGCATCCACCAATAACAAACAGCCATCAGCCATATTCAATACACGTTCTACTTCCCCTCCAAAATCAGCGTGCCCCGGAGTATCGATAATATTAATCTTATATCCTTTGTAATTAATAGACACATTTTTGGCAAGGATTGTAATACCTCTTTCCCTTTCCAAATCATTGTTGTCAAGGAACTGATCCGGCTCAGCCTGTCCTTCCCGGAAAAGCTTACCAGCCAATAACATCTTATCCACGAGCGTTGTCTTTCCGTGGTCCACGTGCGCAATAATCGCAATGTTTCTTATCTTTTGCATTGAAGACTAATTTATTGGGTGCAAAAATACGACATTTCTCAGAATGTAGAAGGAATATTATACCCAAAAAATAAAAAAAGAGCAAGAAATCATTGCAGATCAAAAAGAAACACCTATCTTTGCATCCGCTTAAATAACATAGTATAGTATTAATTTATTAAAGTAAGAGAATCATGTATTTAGATTCAGAAAAGAAAAAAGAAATCTTCGAAAAGTACGGTAAATCAGCTACTAACACAGGTTCTGCTGAAAGCCAGATCGCATTGTTTACTTACCGTATCGCTCACTTGACTGAGCACCTGAAAGAAAATCACAAAGACTTCGCTACTGAACGTGCGTTGAAAATGTTGGTAGGTAAGCGTCGTCGTCTGTTGGATTATCTGACAAAAGTTGATATCGAAAGATATCGTGCTATCATCAAAGAACTGGGTATCAGAAAGTAATTTTACTTCTCCTATAAGTTCATAAAAAGGTCACTTCTTTTCGGAGTGACCTTTTTTATTTCCTTTTGTTTTCCCGTTATTATTCATAACGAACGGCTGTTCCGGCTGCCGTAACCATCAGCATACTTCCTTCGCCGCCTACGGTTTCATAATCAAGATCGATGGCAATCACCGCATTGGCACCCAAAGCGGCTGCCTGTTGTGACATCTCCTGCAAAGCCGTTTCCTTGGCTTCCCGCAATACTTTCTCGTACGAACCCGAACGTCCACCCACAATATCCCGGATGCTGGCAAAGAAATCTCTGAAAATATTCGCACCAATGATTGTTTCGCCCGAAACAATTCCATAATAAGCCGTAATCCGCCGGCCTTCAATGTTGTTTGTTGTAGTCAGTAACATAATTGTATTTCTATTTTTATCCAGGCATCAAAGGTCTGAACCTCTGATGCCTTGCTTATTGATTGTTTTTTATTGAATTACGGATGAACTGCCGTCATCTCGATTTCCAAGGTTCCGCCTTTCACCAGGTCGGCATGCGGGAAGAACAAGGAATCCAGGACTTTTCCGTTCAACTTAGCCTCTTTCATATACTTATTTTCCGGAGAATTGTTCTTGACAATAATCTCGAAATTTCCTCCGGCAACCGGGATTGTCGCCTTATCTATCATCGGACGACCGATTGCATACACCGGAATTCCCGGACAAACCTGATAAAAGCCTAATGCACTCAATACATACCAGGCAGACATCTGACCACAGTCTTCGTTTCCGATGATTCCGTCCGGCTGGTTCGTATAGAAATTACGCATGATAAAGTCCAAACGTTCCGCTCCCTTCCAAGGCGCATCCGTCCAATTGTACAAATAGGCCATGTGGTGACTGGGTTCGTTTCCATGTGCATACTGACCGATCAGCCCCGTAATATCACCCGAAGCCTCAGCTCCGTCGATTTGAGAAGAAGTCGTAAACAAAGTATCCAACCGTGTTTCCAATTCTTTCTTACCACCAATCTCGGCAATGAAATTATCCATATCATGCGGAACAAAGAAACTCCATTGGAACGCATTTCCTTCGGTATAATCACTCTTCATATGAGATGAATAACGCGGATTAAACGGTGTACGGAAAGAACCGTCGGCCATCACACCGCGCATCAGCTTCGTTTCCGGATCCAGATAACGCTTATAATAGGAAGCTTTCTCCTGATAAGCTTTGGCCAACGTATCATTTCCGGCTTTAGCCGCTATCTGAGCGATACACCAATCGTAATAAGCCATTTCCAATCCCCACGAAACGGATTCCGGAATCGAGTCGGCAGGGACAAATCCAAACTTATCTTTATAATACACATGCCGGGTGATCAGATCCAGTTCGCGTGTACCTTTGAACTTTTCTGCCAGGTCTGCCCGATAAACAGAAGAACGGGCTCCGGCTTCAGCCCAAAGATTCAAATCTCCTTTTGCCAAATCCTTGGCTACCAGATCAGCCAATACGGATACCGCCGGATAACCAACCATACATCCGGTATAACTGGAAGCCAACGGCCATTTCGGCAAGATGGTTCCTTCCATATAACCCTGCACCAACGCATTTCCCATATCCGAAGCCAACGACGGATTGATAATCGTCATCAACGGATGCAAGGCACGGAACGTATCCCACAAAGAGAACGCCGTATAATTCGTATAACCGGCAGCAGCAGTATGTACTTTCTTGTCCATACCCAAATAACGGCCATCCACATCCTGATAAGCAAACGGAGCAATCATCGTATGGTAAAGCGCTGTATAGAAGTTCTTCCGGATCACCGGATCGTTGGTTTCGATCTGGATCTTGTTCAATGCCTTGTTCCAGATATCAGCCGATTCGGCACGAACCTGATCGAAGTCCCATCCCGGCAATTCGGCTTCCATATTCTTTTCCGCTCCTTCCACATCAACCGGAGAAAGTGCTACTTTTACCAACAAAGGCTTATCCGATTCCTTGAACCGATAGTGGAACTTCAGATCTTTATCGGAATGCAATTTGAGGAACAAGGAATCCGAACGCATCTTTCCATCTATATACTGATAGATCTTAGTCATCGGTTCAGAGAAAGTCACCCGGTAAGAAACAGAATGGAAATGTGCCCAACCCTGTGTCTTATACGTTCCTTCTACCGTTGAGTCGTTGACCAGCTGATAATCATTGCTCACCAATTTGTGTCCCCAGTTGGGTTGAAGTACATGCCCCAAGTCCAGCATCACCCGACGGTCTTTCGGATTATCGAAAGTATACCGGTGAAAGCCCACTCGGTCGGTAGAAGTCAGCTCGACATTCACACCCAAGTTTTCCAACCGTACGGCATAATAGCCCGGAGTTGCCTTCTCTGTCTCCTTCTTGAAGGTAGCCACCGGCTTGATCGAATCGCCTCCACTGAACGGGAGCAGCATGATATCGCCCAGATCTCCGATACCTGTTCCCGACAAATGCGTATGACTGAAGCCATAAATCTGATGATCGTCATAATGATAGCCGCTGCTGGCGTCCCAGCCCATGATATGTGTATCCGGACTTAACTGCACCATCGCGTACGGACGCGTAGCTCCCGGGAATGTATGCCCATGAAAGCCGGTTCCGATAAACGGATCTACATACTGGATTTCGTCGGCCAACGGCTGCGACTCCGGTTTCTGCTGACAACTCGTTGCCAAACCCATCACGGCAACGGATAATAAAAATAGTTTCGTCTTCACTGTGTTATAGATTTAGTATTAGTTATTGTCAAATCTTATTCAGCAAACTTACATATTTTTATTGACTTACTCAGTATTCCGGAGTCAAAAAAGAGAAATGTAAAGCAAAGATCAGATGAATTATTTCCTACCTTTGCAGCTCATTTATACAAATCAGCTATGTTTACTGTCATTGGCATCATGTTTGCCGGTATTGCTGCCGGATACTTATTAAGAAGTGTTTCTATCTTGCAAAAGATAGGGAAACCTATTTCGTACACCATATTCGCCCTGCTCTTTTTATTGGGCGCTTCCGTCGGGACAAACCCGCAAATCATCAATAACTTGAGTACATTGGGCCTGCAAGCCTTGCTGATTGCAGTTGCCACGACTCTAGGCAGCGTTTGCATGGCGAAGATCGTCTATCACTTTTTCTTTGAGAAGAAAGGAGGAGAGAAATGATTGGCAGTATCATTGTTGTAGGATTCTTCATCTTGGGTTGCCTGCTGGGCTGGGCCGGTCTTTTACCCGACTGGATCATGGATGCCGACCTTTCGATGTACGTATTATATGCCCTGATGTTTCAAGTCGGACTCAGTATCGGCAGCGATAAGAAACTGAAAGACATCCTTCGAAGCATCCGTCCGAAATTATTGCTCGTGCCTTTGGCTACAATCAGCGGCTCTTTACTATTTGCCGCCCTGATCAGTCTGGTAATCAGCCGTTGGAGTGTATTCGACTGCCTGGCGTTAGGTAGCGGATTCGCTTATTATTCTCTCTCTTCCATCCTGATTACTCAGCTGAAAGAACCATCTTTAGGTATTCAGATCGCTTCCGAATTAGGAACCATTGCACTGATCGCCAATATTCTCCGGGAGATTTTCGCCCTGTTGGGTGCACCCATCTTCCTCAAATACTTCGGGCGTCTGGCACCAATCTGTGCCGGAGGAGCCACAACCATGGATACAACGCTGCCCATTATCACCCGCTACTGTGGCAACGACCTGGTGTTTGTTTCCATCTTCCACGGGATTCTGGTCGATTTCAGCGTACCTTTTCTGGTATCCTTCTTCTGCCAGTTATAACGAAGTCATCAAGATTTCCAGTCAAACCTTTTTATTTTATATCGTTTCACCCGGGTGATTCGATCGTCCCACCTAGGTGAAACGATCATTCCACAAGGGTGAAACGATCGTTCCACAGTCGTGGAACGGTAAAAAGGTAACGAGAATCAGATTTAATTGTGCCTAAAATAAATAACCACCCGCATGCTACATGACAATACAGGTGGTTATTCATATCTGGTCTATTCAAGAGATTATCCAATAATCCATTTACTTTTCGGGAGATAAGATAGGATCTTTGTAGCGACATAGCAACTCACAAATGTAGCTACAGCAATAAAAGGTATAGCAGCCACAGTAGGCAAAGCCAGAACTTCCTTACAGATACTAGTCCACATGCCCAGCCAGAAGATATGCATCAAATACATTCCATAGCTCAACTTGGAGATGTCAAGAATCAGACGCGGCGTTTCCTGCTGCTGTATGCACGAGAACATAAGAAACATTCCGGTAGTGAGTAAAACACAATTAATCGTACAGAAAGCCCATCCTATCTCTAAAACCGGAGTAGAATGGATTACACCCGGAACAGCCTGAACATAGAATGACAATATCGTCCATACAGCACCAATCACCGTTAAAAGCAAGCCTACATTCAAGCGTTTGCTCCGGCTCCAGTCAAGATGCACACGTATGTAATGAGCCAAAACGAGATAACCAAGATATCCAGAAAAATACCAAAGCATATGATATTCATTCCAGAAACATTGTCCCCATACTTCTCCGAAGAACCTGTTCAGATAAGGAATACAGGTAGATATTAAAAACAACAGGATAAAGAAACGCTCTTCTTTAGCCGTTGCTTTATTTATCCAGGGTGAAATCATTGGAATAAATAAATAGAGACTAATTAGCGGATACATAAACCAAAGATGTCCGGCCAACGTCGGGAAGTTCAACAGGATACGGGATAAATCTTTGACCGAGGTTTCCGTATGAATCTGTCCCCATAACAAGGGAAGAGTACTGTACAAGATCATAAAGATGAACATGGGTGGTAGAATGTGCGTAAACCTACGTTTATAAAATTGCCACATGTTCTGCTCAGCTTTCATAGGAACAAGAAGAAATGCCGAGACAATCATAAATAAAGGAACAGACATTCTTGAAAATCCATCGTATATGGAGACCCAAAGTCTGTCCGTCTCGTTATTCAGTAAAGCCTGAGGACCAACCATATCTGTTGAACCGGGTGCTCCATAAAAGTTCTCACTCGCGTGTACCAACATAACCAGAAAACAGGCAAATACACGCACATAATCAAGGAATACAACTCTCTTCATTATAAATAAATAGGTCTAATAAATTGTTTTCAATTAAGTCTTACTATCGAGCCTTGATGCCTCATCTGAATCAAATATAAGCTTATCCTTCGTCACCCAGACGAAGAATAAGCTTATGCTATTATACTGGAATAATTCCTTTTTCTGCCAATAACTTCAATCCCAAGTCTTTCAACTTGAACTTCTGAATCTTTCCACTACCTGTCATCGGGAAGGTATCGACAAAGAAGATATATTTCGGAATCTTATGACGGGCAATCTTTCCACAGCAGAAGTCTTTCACCACATCCTCTGTCATGGTTACACCATCATGCAAGATAATAAAGGCACCGACTTCTTCTCCATACTTCTTCGAAGGCACGGCTGCCACCTGTACATCTTTCACTCCTTCCAGATGATATAGGAATTCTTCCAATTCGCGCGGATAAATATTCTCACCCCCACGAATAATCATATCTTTGATACGACCGGTAATCCGATAATTACCGTTTTCGTCCTTTACTCCCAAGTCACCGCTATGCAGGAAGCCATTCTCATCAATGACTTCGGCTGTTGCTTCCGGATTGTTATAATATCCTTTCATCGTATTATAACCGCGGTTACACATTTCGCCCTGCACACCAACCGGACATTCTTCGCCCGTTTCCGGATCGATCACGCGTACTTCGGTAAATTCAAAATCACGTCCTACGGTTGTATAACGTACTTCTGCCGGATCATCAATCCGAGAATGTGTCATACCCGGAGAAGCTTCAGTCAGTCCATACACACTCGTTACCCGCATGAACATCTTCTCTTCTACCTGCTTCATCAATTCAATCGGACACAACGAACCTGCCATAATACCGGTACGAAGTGAACTCAAATCAAACATATTGAACATCGGATGATTCAATTCGGCAATAAACATCGTCGGAACCCCGTAAAGAGCTGTACAACGTTCCTTATGTACGGAAGCCAAAACCACCAGCGGATCAAACTTCTCGACCATTACCTGTGTACAACCATGAGTCAATACGTTCATGGATGCTAATACCACACCAAAGCAATGGAAAAGCGGCACACAGCAACACAGCTTATCTTCGGAAGTAAACTTCATGTGTTCTCCTGTCAGGAAACCGTTATTCGTAATATTGTAATGCGTCAGCATCACACCTTTCGGGAATCCGGTTGTACCCGAAGTATATTGCATATTCACAACATCCTGACAATCGACTTTAGCTTTTACCTCATCCAAGATCTCATCGCTGATATTCTCACCCAAGAGCAGCAATTCCGGTGTATTATACATACCACGGAACTTCTCCTGACCGATATATACCACATTCTTCAGTTTCGGGAAACGTTTGCTCTTCAGGTAACCGCGCTGCGATTCCTTCAGTTCAGGAAGCATCGTATAAACCATGTCAATATAGCTGCCATCGAAGACACCATCAGTAATACACATGGTATGAATATCTGCATTCTCAACCAAAAATTCCAGCTCGTTCTGCTTGTAATTCGTATTGATCGTAACCGCAACCGCACCAATCTTGGCTGCCGCAAACAGGAATGTCAACCAATCCGGCACGTTGGTAGCCCAAATGCCGACATGCGTGCCATGTTCCACACCAATGGACAACATACCTTTTGCCATCCGGTCAACCCGTTCATTAAACTCTTTCCACGTAAACCGAAGATCACGGTCTGAATACACAATATATTCCTTGTCTGGCGTAACAGCAGCCCAATGTTCCAGCCACTGTCCTAATGTCTTATTCTGTAAAGCTAACATAACCTGATCCCAATTAATACGGAGTATAAATCACACCCAGAATCCGAGCCGAGGCATCCTTGGCTGCATGAACATGGTGAGCTACAATCGAATCATAATAAATACTGTCACCGGCTTCCAGCTGATAGGTATTCTTTCCATATACAATTTCCAGCTTACCTTCCAAGACATAGATAAACTCTTCACCTTCGTGCGAAGATGTAACGAAGCTTTCGCCTTCAGCCGACGGAGCCACATCGATCATAAACGGTTCCATGTGACGTCCCGACTTGTCTTGTGACAAAGAGTGATAAGCCATATGCTTACGACCTTCCGTATTGTTGTTGGTAAATCCAATACCGTCGCCAGCCATGTCTCCTTTGCGGCAAACTACCGGTCCTAATTGAGATTGGTCATCCAAGAAAGTTCCCAGACGAACGCCCAAAACACGCGCTATCTTAATAAGCGGAGCTAGTGATGGGAAATCAACATTTCCTTCAATCCGCTGAATCTGTTCTACACTTAAACCTGATCTTTCAGCTACATCTTCAATAGAAAGCTGCTTCGTCTCACGTATATGTTGGATCTTTGATCCGATAATTTTGTTGTCTTTCATTTTTGTACTATTATTATTTAGGCAAGACAAAAGTATATTATTTATTTATTATTTCAAACATTTTGTCTGATTTATCTTTTAAATCATTATTGATTCACCAAATATTCAGATAAAAATAAAGCAGTCAACATTCATTGACTGCTTTTAACTTTAAATTCATATCACTTCTGAATAAGAGATAGAGCGAATCCGCCTCCAGGAGCGAGGTCTATCTGTAAAGAACTGCTACGCTCTACGGTTTGTTCCGTCTTCTTATAATCAGCAGCCTGCTTACCGGCATTCACACCATCCGAGAATAATACGGCTTCATAGTTGCCTTCTCCCAAGAAAGATAAATCCAGTTTGACAGTCCGGGCATTCCAGTCAGTCAAACCTCCTACATACCAATTCTTTCCTACCCGACGGGCTGTAACAATATATTCACCCATCTTTCCCTGAAGCACTCGTGTCTCCTCAATACCGGTATTGGGAACAGAACAGATAAAATCAACACAAGGCTGTTCCTGTCTGTAAATCGTAGGATTATCAGCCAGCATCGTCAGAGGTGAATCATGAACGATATACGTAGCCAGCTGATGACAGCGTGTTCCCTGACTCATCGGATTGTAATAAATCGGTTGGAAATCTTTTTTCGTTGCATTGCGCATGGCGCCAGGAGTATAATCAATCGGTCCGCACATCATGCGGATAAACGGCATCGTGACATCATATTCCATCATATCTTTTTCCACCGTGCTCCATTTCATTTCTTCCATACCAAACACCGATTCGAAGTTGATAATATTCGGGAAAGTCCGGTTCAAACCTGTCGGCTTATAAATACCATGCAGATCCAGTGTCAGATGATATTTCGCTGTCATCTCGGCAATCCGATAAACCATTTCAACGCCTGTCTGATCATCCCGGTCCAGAAAATCTACTTTAAACCCACTGATACCCATTTCTGAATACTTCTTGCAGGCTTCTTCCAGCTGATCGTCCAACACATTAAACACTGTCCAAAGAATCAGGTCAACACCTTTGGATTTTCCATAAGCGATCAATTCTTCCAAATTCAATTCCGGAATGACAGTCAGCATATCACCACTCTTCGGATTATACCAGCCTTCGTCCAGCACGACATAACCAATCTTGTTCTCCGCGGCAAAGTCAATATAATGTTTATAAGTGTCCATATTAATGCCTGCCTTGAAATCGACATTCCAAATGCCCCAGTCGTTCCACCAGTCCCAAGCAACCTTACCTGATTTTACCCACGAATAATCACCGATCCGATTCGGAGAAGCCAAGGCATAAACCAGATTATTCACCGGCATCTGCGTATCATCACTCGTAATCGCCATGATTCGCCAAGGGAAAGAACGCGTACCTTGACAACGAGCTATATCATCACTCCGCTTCGTTACATATTTCATGGCACGTGTACTGTTCACCGCATATTCTTCCGGATATTCAGCAAAGTCGGCCTTCAAAGCACGAGCTTTCGGATCTGCTAGCACAAACATACCCGGATAATTCTCCAGATCAGATTCCAGAATCGTCACCTTAACGCCATCACCACAATCAGCTGTTACCGGCAAGAAGGCAACTTTACTGTTATCCGCCTCACTGATTTTGCTTACTGAATAAATATTCTGAAAAGCCATGGCGTATGGATCCTTCTTGGATGTTGTAAACGGAAGATAAACAACATAATCTTCTGCCCAATTGAAATCCGCCTGCTCATTGCGGACAACAATGTCTTCCTTCATCTTCGTTTCCCACCGATAGGCTACCCCATCATTATACACCCGAAAGACCAAGGCATAATCACCTTTAAAGGTCACATACATCTCATTGTAAGACACATCGAACGACGGACACCGATAATTAAAGCAATCCACATGCTCTTGAAAGGCCTTCTGTTTTACTTTCTTCACTACAGGCGATTGCCCCAAAACACCATTACTCAGTTCCAACGCAATCTGATTCTGTTTCATCAATGTTTTCCCATGATACATGACATCATACGAAATGTCCTCTTCCACTACAAGCTTCATCTGAATCGCTTTATCGGGCGATGAGACTACATACTCTTTGGCATTCAATACGTTTCCGAGAGATAAGACCAACAGGGAAACCAGGGTTAACAAACTTTTCTGTACCATAATTAATTATATGACCCGTTGGCGGAATTAAATTGATAAAATAAATATGTATAAAAGGTTGTGCTTATCGCTGATTATTAGTAGATTAGAAGTGATCAAACTATTAATTTACAATAAAGCTATG
>NZ_JAKZMM010000029.1 GCF_022809355.1 Parabacteroides faecalis
TTGCAACACTAAGATAAGTGAAAATTCTGACATGGCAAAATCCTGGGCAACTTTTTGTTGCTCAGGAACTTATAAATAAAGTTAAATTATAGTGTTGCGGAATTAAGGATGTATTGGTCTTATATGGATAGTTATTCTTAAGTGCAGATGAATCGATATGCATATAAGATGATCAGACTGTATATTCCGGATAAAATATCGTCGGCCATGATTCCGTAGCCGGAAGGAAACTTTTCCATTTGCCTTATGCCTAAAGGTTTGAGTATATCGAAAAAGCGGAAGAGGAGAAAGGCTGCTAACATATATCCCCATTGTAAGTGACTGGTCACAGCCAGTAACGCAATCCATGTTCCCACCATTTCGTCAATAACCACCTTCGAAGGATCTTTTCCCCAGTATTTTTCGGCAACGCTAGCCGACCATGTTCCTAAAACAGTAAAGATGATGACAAGCGAGAGTGTACATAGGAAAACAAGATGACTGGCATTTAAAAGTGTTGCATAAGCCCACCAGATCAGCATGGCTAGCAAAGCTCCGGCTGTACCGGGTGCTATCGGACTATATCCAGAACCAAAACCGCTGGCTATTAATTGATGTATAAGGGGTATTCTTGGCATATTCATGTGTTTAATACGTCGCTATTCCGAATAAATATGCAAACGTACTGCATTTATTCGAAGAATCATTTGATTGCTTCCGTTAAATTAGGCTAAATAAAAAGGAGGAATCAACCATATTCTGATAGGATTTTTGGTGGTTTGTATATGAAATTCGCCAATTTTTGTAACTTTGTCAGACAGATTTTTATTAATAGAAGTTTTTTATAGCATGGAAGATAAAATGATACGGGTGGGTATCACCCATGGCGATATAAACGGAATCGGATATGAAGTGATTCTGAAGACATTCTCTGATCAGCGGATGACAGAGTTGTGTGTACCTATTATTTATGGATCTTCTAAGGTTGCGGCTTATCACAGAAAGGCATTGGATCTGCCGGCTGTCAATATAAATGTAGTTTCACGGGCCGAAGAAGCCGGACTAAACCGGGTTAATATCATTAATTGTGTAGAAGATGATATTAAGGTAGAACTGACTCAGTCAACACCGGTTGCGGGTAGGGCAGCGTATAAAGCCCTGGAGGCGGCTGTAGCGGATCTGAAAAGTGGAGCGATAGATGTATTGGTTACAGCTCCTATCAATAAACATAATATTCAGAATGCCCAATTCCATTTTCCGGGTCATACGGAATATCTGGAACAAACCTTGGGAGATGGCCAGAAAGCATTGATGATTCTGATGACGGATACTTTGCGTGTGGCTTTGGTAACCGGGCATATTCCGGTTTCGCAAGTTCCTTCTCAGATTACGGTTGAGAATATTGTAACAAAGCTGCAAGTATTCAATCAGTCGCTGAAACAAGACTTTACGATTATCAAACCACGAATAGCCGTTTTGGCTCTCAATCCTCATGCCGGAGATAATGGTGTAATAGGAAACGAAGAGGCAGAAATTATTAAACCGGCGATGGAAGAAGCCGAGCGTCTGGGTGTCATGTCTTTTGGACTATTCCCGGCAGATGGCTTTTTCGGATCAAAGATGTATGAAGATTTTGATGGAGTGTTAGCGATGTATCATGATCAGGGATTGGCTCCGTTCAAGGCATTGGCGATGGAAGAAGGTGTGAATTACACAGCCGGTTTGCCTTTTGTCCGGACTTCTCCGGCACATGGTACGGCTTATAATATAGCAGGTCAGAATCTGGCTTCCGAATCATCATTTCGCCAGGCTGTTTATACGGCATTGGATGTATACCGGAGTCGTCAGTCATATCGGGAAGCAACGGCGCATCCTTTGCGTAAACAGTATTTTGACAAAGGCAGCGATAATGTCAAGTTGGATTTGACAAAAGATGAAGAGCCTGAATTATAAACAGTAAGAAGAATCGTCGGTTTCTTCCGATTGATAAGGATACACAACATAACAGATGTTTGCATGAAAATGATAAATGGCTGTTATGTTGTGTTTTTGTTTTATGTAGAAGATAATTGCTGTTTACTGTTCAATTTGTTTGATAAACTGTTCTATTGCTTGGTTGGAAATTCTTTTTCAAAGGATTTTTTTTCAGATAGCGAAAGATTATGTAAGTTTGCGGCTTAAAAACAAGTTTATAAACCATGTTTAAGGATAAAACAATTGTATATACTTCTGGAACATTTGATATGTTTCACTATAATCATCTTCGAATGATCAATTATGCACGTAGTTTGGCAGATATTCTGATTGTCGGAGTAAGTACGGATGAATTGGTTGAATCGTATAAACCGAAACCAATTATTCCGTTTCATGAGCGTTTGCAGATTATCGAAGCATTGAAAACACCGGATATCGTAATTCCCCAGCATACATTAGACCATACGGAAATAGTAAAGAAATTGAATATTGATGCTTTTGTGGTAGGTGATGATTGGTATGGTAAGTATGATTACCTGAAGGATTTGGGAGTTCAAGTCTTTTATTTCCCGTATGGAACAGGTGTCTCTTCATCAAATTTAAAGAAGACAATCCATGATTCGTATGAGGCTAATTTGCGTTCGCAGCGTCAGGCAAAACCGCAATCGGTAAAAGGCTTTTCTGAAAAATAAGGCAGGTTATGAGTAAATATGTATTTATAACCGGTGGAACCAAAGGAATTGGTAAGGCGGTAGCTGAATGTTTGGCAAAATCGGGTTATCATTTGATTTTAACCTATTCGGCAGATCAGAAGACAGCCGTAAATACTCAGCAGGAACTTCAGGTGAAGTACGGAATTTCTGTTTCTGTTATTCAGGCCGACAATTCGAATCTTCAGGCGATTGATACAATTGCCTCTTATCTGGCGGAAAAGGATTTGTATTTGGATGCCCTTGTGATGAATGCCGGAACAACCTGTCGGGATTCATTTGAACAAATGCAGTATGAAGACTGGGAACGAGTGTTTTGTACCAATGTGCATTTCCCTGTATTTTTGTTGCAACGGATTATTACCCGGATCAAGAAGGGAGGAAGTGTCGTATTCACCGGTTCTCTGATGGGAATTGAGCCTCATTCCGTCTCATTGGCTTATGGGGTGACGAAAAGTGCCGTTCATAGCTTAGTAAAGAACTTGGTCAAGTTTTTGGTTCCTTACGAAGTTCGGGTAAACGGGGTTGCTCCAGGGTTTGTAGATACGGAATGGCAGAAGAACAAGCCTGCCGAGATTCGCCGGAATATAGAACGGAAAGTCGCTTTAGGACGGTTCTGTGATCCAATGGAAGTTGCCGAGGTCTATAAAATGTTGATAGAGAATAGTTATTTTAATGGAGAGGTGGTCGTCGTAGATGGCGGTTATTCTTATAAATAAAAGAACATGGGAGAATTGAATAAAGAATATGAGGCTTCGTTGAAGTCTATTGAAACAGAAAACTTTGTCGATCGTATATTTTATCGTCCTATAGGTTTTCAAATAGCAAGGGCCTTACGTAATACCGGCGTGACACCGAACATGATTACCGTTATATCGATTTTTGTAGGTGCGGCAACCGGTTTTTTATTTTATCATAGCGATTTAAAATATACCGTGTATGGTATTTTATGTTTGGTCTGTGCCAATATTTTAGATTGTGTAGACGGACAGTTGGCTCGTTTGACTGGTATTAAATCAAAAATAGGGCGAATATTGGATGGCTTTGCCGGTGATATTTGGTTTGCCTGTATTTATATTGGTCTGGCTTTGCGGTTGGCGAATGAAACCGGAACGTATGCTTTCTTTATTCTGGCTGTGTTGTCAGGAATGTCACATTTACTACAAGCCAATATAACGGATTATTATAAGACGTTGCATCTTTATTTCATCAGTAAAGACAAAGGGGCAGAGTTTCAGTCGTTAGAGCAAGTTGTTGCCCAGCATAAAGAGATGAAATATGGAATTACGAAGTTCTTCTATTTTCTGTATCGGTGGTACACGTTGATACAAGTAAAGGCAACGCCAACCTTACAGTTAATGTTGAAGAATCTACACGCTAAATATGGTGATGATTTCCCGCAGGATGTTCGGTTGGATTTTCGTCGGCAAAGTAAACAATTGATGAAAATGATCGACTTGATGACATTCAACGGGCGTACGCTTATTATGTTTATTATTGTCTTGTCTGGCCATGTATGGGCTTATTATCTATATGAAATCATTGTTTTGAATATCGTGTTGATGATAAGTATGCGTCGCCATGAAAAGATGTGTCAATCTTTCTTGAATAGGTGATTCGTTATGAAGGAAACTGTTATAGACAGTAATGATTTGAAAGAACTTTCACCTTTCTTTAAAACTCGATTGGGTGTATGGATTGGAAAATTACTCATCAAGTGCTTAAAGATAGATAAAGTCAATCAAGCTCATAAGAATAGTTGTCATTTGCGAGGTGCAGATTTCACATCGGCCTTGTTGAAAGATCCATTAATTGACTTGAAATACCGGATTCACGGTGCTGAGCGGTTGGAACATTTGCCTGAAGGATCGTTTGTGACGGTATCGAACCATCCGATAGGTTCATTAGATGGAATTATGCTGATTGATATGTTTGCGGCCCGCCGCCCTGATTTTAAGGTGATGGTGAATGGTATTTTGTCGAAGATTGGAGCGATGAATGATAATTTTATAACCGTTCATCCGGATACTAAACGAGACGGGAAAGGAAACCGGAACAATATGAATGGTGTCCGACTATGTCTTCAGCATATTAAAGAAGGACATCCGATGGGATTTTTCCCGGCGGGAGCCATGTCTTTTTATAATAGTCAATATCATGCTGTACGAGATCTTCCTTGGACACGCAGCGTGATTCGCTTGATTCAGAAAGCCAATGTTCCTGTTTATCCTGTATATTTTGATTTTCTGAATTCCAAGTATTTCTATTTTTTAGGTTGGCTGAATTGGAAGTTGCGTACGATTCGGATAGTTCCAGAAGTATTCAATAAGCGAGGACGAACTGTTGATGTTTATATCGGAGCTCCCGTTTCTGTTGAAAAAATCCAATCGTTTACTTCTGATGAGGCATTGGGACAGTATCTGTACGACTTGACTTATTCTTGTAAGAATAGTTGAGGTCCATTCTGTTCTTTGGCATATTTTATCAGTTGTGAAGACGGTAATTTGATAGAATATTTATACTTTTGATACATTAATCAGTATCATTGAAAAATGAAAATAGATCTTCAGCAAATAAAACAGCGTTTTGGTATTATCGGTAATAGTGTTGGATTGAATCGGGCTATCGATGTCGCTTTGCAAGTAGCCCCTACAGATTTATCCGTATTGATTACTGGTGAGAGTGGTGTTGGTAAGGAGGTTTTTCCTCAAATCATCCATCAGAACAGTGCCCGTAAGCATGGATCGTACATCGCTGTCAACTGTGGAGCCATACCGGAAGGTACTATTGATTCGGAATTATTTGGTCATGAGAAAGGTTCTTTCACGGGAGCCTTGGCTGATCGTAAAGGATATTTTGAAGTAGCCGACGGGGGAACCATCTTTTTGGATGAGGCAGGAGAATTGCCTTTGCCTACTCAGGCCCGCTTATTACGTGTGTTGGAAACTGGAGAATTTATAAAAGTCGGTTCGTCGAAAGTACAAAAGACAAACGTTCGTATTGTGGCTGCTACCAATGTTAACTTGGTTCAAGCTGTGGCCGACGGTAAGTTTCGTGAGGATTTATACTATCGTTTAAATACAGTCCCTATTCAAATTCCGCCATTGCGGGAACGGTCGGAAGACATTATCTTATTATTCCGTAAGTTTGCAGCCGACTGTGCCGAGAAATACCGGATGCCTGCTGTCCGGTTGGATGATGATGCCCGTCAGTTATTGCTTTCTTATCGTTGGCCTGGTAACATCCGTGAGTTGAAGAACGTAACGGAACGAATTTCGGTCATCGAAGAGAAACGGGAAATAAGTGCAGACATTTTACGGCTATATTTACCGAATGTGAATGTAGTCAAGTATCCAGTTCTGGTAAAACAAGAAAACGAACAGCGTTCATTCAATAATGAACGGGAAATCTTGTACCAGATTCTGTTTGATATGCGGAAAGATGTCAATGATCTGAAAAAGCTGGTTCATGATATTATTGGTGGAACAGTGCCTGTTTCTGTTGATAAGAGTGAAACATATCCTTCTACTATTCATCCTGTGACAACAATTCAACCTCCTGTGCAGGAAGCCGAGACGGTAGAAGAAGAATCAATGTCGCTCGAAGATGTTGAGAAAGATATGATTCGGAGAGCATTGGAACGACATAATGGAAAGCGGAAGAATGCGGCTGCTGACTTGAAGATCTCGGAACGAACATTATACAGAAAAATTAAAGAATATAATTTGGAATAATCTATGAAGAAATCAGGAATCATTTATCTGTTTCTTGTCTTGTCTGTTATTATGGCAGGATGTACGATATCTTATAAATTTAATGGTGCTTCGATAGATTATACGAAGGTGAAGACTATTTCCATCAAGGATTTCCCTAATCAAGCACCTTTGGTTTATCCGCCCTTGTCTCAACAGTTCACAGAAGGTGTAAAAGATATTTATGTACGTCAGACCCGTTTGTCGTTGGTTCGGGATAATGGTGATTTGCAATTGGAAGGAGAGATCACGGGCTATGATCTGACTCCAATGGCTGTAAAGGAAGATGCTTATTCTTCAAAGACTAAGTTAACCATCACGGTGAAGGTCCGATATACGAATCGTACCAATGCTGATGAAGACTTTGAGCAATCATTCTCGGCCTATCGTGAGTTTGACAGTAATGTTATGTTACAAGATGTTCAAGACCAGTTGTGTTCGGAAATAATCGAGGAACTGGCTGACCAGATCTATAATTCGACAGTTGCCAACTGGTAATGGAGTGAGGCATGAATGCGGTTGAATTACATGAATATATGCAGAATCCGGATTTGCTGACGGAAGATACGTTGGCTGATATCCGGCAGACCATGAACTCATATCCGGCCTTTCCGGCCTTAAAGATGCTTTATTTGCAGAATTTATGGAAAGTGAATAGTCCGGATTTCAAACGGGAACTGGAACAGTTGGCAATAGGTATTGCCGACCGAAAGCGACTGTATGTTCTGTTGAAAGGTTCGCCATTCATGCGTGAAGAATCGGCCGTTGATGCAGCGGCTAAAAAGGATTCTTTTGCTTTGATTGATGCCTTTTTATCAGATACTTCGACTGGGAAAGATACCGTGGATGAAGATAAGCCTCTTTTGTTGGAATCTTCAGCTTCGTCTGATTATTTTCACTGGAAGGATGTAGCGCAGACCGATTCGACTTCTCGGTCGGAAACAGAGCCGGAAGACGTGAAGTTAAAACACCAGGATTTAATCGATTCGTTCCTGGAAAAGGACCATTCACAGAAACCGGTATGGAAGGAAAAAGAGATAGACGATAATCCGGTTCAGGAAGACGAGGAGGAAGAAGATGTTTCACTTAAGCAATTGGATGACTCTTATTTTACGGAGACTTTGGCCCGAATTTACGTAAAACAGAAAAGATATGATAAAGCTTTGCAAATTATTAAAAACTTAAGTTTGAAATATCCAGAAAAAAATATTTACTTTGCAGACCAAATTAGATTTCTTGAGAAATTGATTATTAACACTAAAAAATAAATTAAAAAAATGTACGTATTTATTTCGATCTTGATTCTGATCGCTTCAATCTTGTTGATTTTGATTGTTTTGATTCAGAATTCTAAAGGCGGTGGTTTGGCTTCAGGATTTTCTTCTTCTAATCAAATCATGGGCGTTCGTAAAACAACCGATTTCTTGGAAAAGGCAACTTGGACTTTGGCAGGAACAGTGGTTGTATTGAGTATCGTTATTACAGCATTCATTCCTCGTGGTGAACAAAATGCCAATCAGTCTGAAATCAAACAGCAAGTTAATGATGCAGTAACGATTGATCCGAATGCCGTTTCTCCAGATTTTGGTACAGCACAACAAGCTGAAACTCCGGCAGAAGAAGCTCCGGCTCAAGAAGCAGAACAAAAATAATAAAAGCTGTCTGAGAAAATATATAGAAGGCTGTTCGGCTGCAAAGCTGTACAGCCTTTATTTGTTTGATAACCGAATAAGATAAGAATAAAGAGATGAACTGGAATGGATTATTAATCGGAGTGGTTACTTTTTTGGTCATTGGTTTATTTCATCCACTTGTGGTAAAAGCCGAATACTATTGGGGAACAAAGAGCTGGTGGCTTTTTTTAGTAGGAGGAATCTTGGCCGCTATTGCTTCTTTGTTTATAGAAAATATATTGGGCTCTACGATTTGCGGAGTATTTGCCTTCTCTTCATTTTGGTCTATTAAAGAAGTCTTTGAGCAAGAAGAACGGGTTTTGAAAGGTTGGTTCCCTAAAAATCCGAACAGAACGTATCCGGACCGGAAATAAATATTCCTGTCTAAGCTTTTCATAGTCCCAATCTTGCAAATGATTCCAACGAGTTTCAAAAACAGTTCTCGTTATTTCCGTTTTCGATTCTAGCGAGTTTTGTTTTCCGAAGAAACAGGTATTAGCTGGGAGCTTTGCCGGCATTGATCATCTCCATTTATAACGGACTAAGTGAAGGTAGGTTCTACAAATTACAATTTGATAGATTTATATGAAACTCAAAAAGATTGTTTGTACTTTGTTTAAAGTACTACTTGCCTTGTTGGTTATAGCATTTGCTTATTTTGTATACGCTGTTATTTGGATTTATCGGTTTAATGCCGATCAGAAAAGAGCAGTAGAAAATATTGATTCCGATTTTTATCAAACTTCGCAGTTGATTCGTGATCCGAATGGCTATTTCGGGATCGTTGCCACAATCAATAATCTATGTGCGGATACATTGCTGATAGATACGCAAGCCTCGACTTCTTTGGCCAAGCAGGAACTATTAGACAAGTATGAAGCCGAATATTGGAAAAGGAAACCCATACCGACTTTTAACTTTTACAAGCAGGCCTATTTCTCAAAACTATATAGGGTAAATGAAATAGGTATCGGTGATTGTACGCTGAAAGATGTAGTTTTTACTTCCGTTCCGAAAGATAACGGGATGTATAATGCTTTATACCGAACGGTATTAGGACGTACCATAATCGAAAATATGGGTTGGAAGTTCGATTTGGATAAGAATGAAATGACTTTATTCTCTCTTGAGAATAAGAATTTATTGAAACGGGAAGCGGATGGCTTCACGTTAGTAAAGAATGGCATAAATGATTTATCGCTTTATGGCGAACAAACCGATAGTTTGCAGTTAATATTTGACTTAGGGTCTAATTATGATATGTTAATCGATCAAACTGTTTATGAGAAATTACGGAAACATCAGACGCCAAGACGGTATGCCATCTTTCGTAGAGAAGGATTAACGGATACGGTTGAAGAGTTCCATGGTATTACAATGTATTGCAACGGGATCGCTATTCCGGATTGTACATTAGATTATATACCTTCAATTAATAAAAATGTTGCAGGAAATATCTTTGCTGGGAAAATGAACTTCATACTTGCCGGTGAAGATTTATATATTAAACAACGAGTTGATACAATTCCAACTAATCAAGCCAAACTTTCTGTTCTCGGTTTAAGCTTTAATCTCCGCGGCAATGCTGTTTGTGTTACAGCATTGGAAATTAACGGATTGGCAGAAACAGTTGGATTAAAGTTAGGCGATAAGGTCATTGCTGTCGATAATGGGTCGATTTCTGTAGATGCGATGTCAGTATCGAGCGGTAAATTAGAAAGATATATTCAACAAGCGGATAGTCTTACTTTGGAAATAGAACGTAATGGGGAAAGGAAAAATTACATGATCGTACATAATGGGTGATTAAAACATATCAAATACTTTCAGAAAGAGTAAAAAGGATAATTCTTTTACTCTTTCTGCTTTGAGGTAGATTGTTCCTAATATTCCTTAAGACCATATTTAGCACTGTAAAGCTGCAGTGCATCTTTAACTGCCTTCTCTCCGAATATTTTTATCATATCTTCCAAATCGTATTTCATCGCTTCTTCGTTAAGAGGAGTGAGACACATGACGCGCGACTCCATGTCAAAGTAGTCAGGCAGTCTGAGGAACATACCTTTTGTAGATTGACCACACAGTCGCCATGCCGTTATCGGTTGCCGGAATGAGGTTGCTTCGCAGAACATATAGGCCATATCTTTGACATTTGAGATGTCCCATTTGTCGAGCGGCTGATTAAAACTTTTCGCCTCGTTGAACATACAGAACATATTCTGTACGTTCGAGACATTCCAATCGTTCAGTGGTTGGTTGAAGCTTGACGCTTCGCTAAACATCTCACGCATATCCTCTACATTTGAAACATCCCAATCGTTCAACGGCTGATTAAAACTCGTTGCTTCGCAGAACATCTCGCGCATGTTTTGCACGTTCGAGACGTTCCAATCGTTCAGAGGCTGGTTAAATGCCGATGCCCGTACGAACATCTCTCTCATATTTGTAACGGCTGATACATTCCACGCACCGACAGATTGGTTGAAGCTCTTTGCCATATCGAACATGTGGCACATATCAATAACGCTTGAGACATCCCACGAGTTAAGATTCTGATTGAAGGAGAAGGCACGGTAGAACATGTACTTCATACTGCGGACTTTTGAGACATTCCAACCATCGAGTGGCTGGTTGAAGTGCTCTGCACAGGAGAACATATTGCTCATGTCTGTTACGCTGATCACGTTCCATTTCCGTAAAGGCTGGTTAAAGCGTTCGGCTTCGTTGAACATGAAACTCATATCCGTAACAGATGAAACGTTCCACGCTTCAAGCGGCTTGTTAAATCTGTGCGCTCCTTCAAACATGTGTGACATATCACGCACGTTGGAGACATCCCATCCACTTATGTCATGGTTGAAGTAGATTGCTCCGGCAAACATGTGCCTCATCGTTACGACATTTGACGTATCCCACGTCTCAATACCGGCAAAGTTACTTCGTTTAGACTTTCTAAAAAGGCCTTCCATGTCAGTTATCAGAGAAGTGTCAATATTGGCGAGTGGCATTTTTGCGCCCAAGTCCAAAAGCTCTATAAGCTCACGTTTTGAACGAGGCTTATGCTTTTCCTCTCCCACGCCGGCACTGGCGGAGACTTGCAGCTCCGGATACGCCGTTTCAAGCTCATGCTTATATTCCGCTGTATGCTCGCTGCCGTAACGTGAAAGTTCCGTGCATACTTCCGCAGGTGAGAGTTTGTCCAGCTTTTCTTTCAGCCTTGCGCGGCAGTTCTTCCTAGTTGTAAGATGGAAACAGAGTGTCAACGTCTTCACGTCGGTGAAGAGCGGAGTATAAAGGAACATGTTGTTTACATCACAAAACCGTGGTATCAGCCACATATCTAGCGGCTGGTTGAAACTTCGTGCGTTTTTAAACATACGTTCCGCATCTTCGACGCGGCTTACGTTCCAGCGGTCGAGCGGCTGATTGAAGCTTTTCGCACCGTCGAACATGCGTAACATATACCGCACGTTCGAAACGTCCCAATCGTTCAGAGGCTGGTTAAAGCGTACTGCTCCCTCAAACATACCTTCCATTCTAAAGACTTTTGATGTATCCCACGAGCCGATATTCTGATTGAACTTGGTGCAACCGGCGAATGTCCACGCCATTTCACGGACTTCCGACGTGTCCCATTTGTCGAGCGGCTGGTTAAAACTCTCGGCTTCGCAGAACATACACGAAATTTTCTGGACCTTTGAGACGTTCCAATCATTAAGCGGCTGATTAAATTTGACGCAGCTGCCAAACATCGACTCCATATTCGTTACGGACGAAACGTCCCAATCCTCTAACGGCTGATTAAAATCACTGCAGCCACAAAATATGCATTCCATGTTCGTTACGGATGAAACATCCCAATTTCCTATAGGATGGTTAAAATGCTTTACCCTGTGAAACAAGCGTTCCATTGTAGTGACGTTCGACGTGTTCCACGTTTCAAGCCCGTCGAAGTTTGTACGTTTTGAATCGCAAAACAGCCAACTCATATCAGTTATCAGAGAAGTGTCGATGTCTCCGAGACAAATGCTATCATCTTTTACCAATTCCCTTAGTTCCTTACTACTGCAAGGTTTGTATTTTTTTATCATAATTACTCTCCATTATTTTGTAAATACTCCTTAAGACCGTATTTCGCGCCGTGAATCCGAAGCGCGTCCTGAACTTCCTTCTCTCCTAATATTTCTATCATCTCTTGAAGTTCGTATTCCCGGTTGTTCCCGTCAAGCGTGGCAAGGCACATGACACGTGACTCCATATCGCGATAGTCAGGCAAATCGAGGAAAATACCTCTCGTAGACTGGCTACTCAGCTTCCATGCTGTTATCGGTTGCCGGAAAGAGGTCGCTCCATAGAACATACAAGTCATATCTTTGACTTTCGATACGTTCCAGCGGTCGAGAGGCTGGTTGAAACTCGACGCATCGTCGAACATCTGTACCATATTCTCGACGTTTGAGACATTCCAATTATTCAGCGGCTGGTTGAAACTCGACGCTTTACAAAACATCTTACTCATGTTCCGCACGTTTGATACGTTCCAATCGTTCAATGGCTGATTAAATTTTTCCGCCCCTTCGAACATCTGCGTCATATTCTCAACGTTTGAAACATTCCATTTGCTAATTGGTTGATTAAAACTCAATGCGTTGAAAAACATCTTGCTCATGTCTTGGACGTTCGATACATCCCAATCGTTCAGTGACTGATTAAATTTTTCCGCTCCATTAAACATCTGTGTCATATTTGTAGCGGCTGAAACATTCCACGTACCGACAGGCTTGTTGAAACTAGATGCACCGTAAAACATGAGAGACATCTCCCGAACATTTGAAACGTTCCAATTATTCAGTGACTGATTAAAGCTCGACGCATTGTAAAACATTTCGAGCATGTTCTGCACGTTCGAGACGTCCCAATCGTTCAGCGGTTTGTTAAATTTCTCTGCTCCGCCAAACATACGACACATATTCTGTACATTAGAAACATTCCAATTATTCAAAGGCTGATTGAATTTTTCCGCGTAATAAAACATCTCAAACATGTTCTGTACGTTCGATACATTCCAATCATTCAATGGCTTGTTGAATTTGGATGCCCAAGCAAACATACGAGACATATTTTGCACGTTAGAGACATTCCAATTGTTTAGTGGCTGATTAAATTTTCTCGTCCAGGCGAACATCTCGTACATGTTCTGTACATTTGAGACATTCCAATCGTTCAGCGGTTGATTAAATCTTCTTGCCCCGTCGAACATGTGAGACATATCCCGTACGTTTGAGACATCCCATTTACTTATGTCGTGGTCGAAGTATTCTGCACCGGCAAACATTTTCTTCATCGTTACGACGTTTGAAGTATCCCATGTCTCAATGCCGGTAAAGTCTCGGCTCTTGGAGTTTTGAAAGAGACCTTCCATGTCGGTTATGCACGACGTATCAATCTTATCAAGCGGCATTTGAAGCCCCATACTCAAGAGCTCTATAAGCTCAGCTTTTGAGCGAGGCTTGTACTTTCCCGTTTCTGCAACGGCGCGGACGGGACCTTTCAGTTCCGGATGGGCTGTTTCAAGCTCGCGCTTATATTTCGCCGTGTGCTTATCGCTGTAACTTGAGAGCTCAGCGTACACTTGTGCAGCGTCGAATCTTCCGAGAACTTCTTTCAGATATTCTCTGTATCTCATTTTGTTGGTATGAGCGAAGTTAAGCGTCAAAATCTTGACGTCGGAGAAGCACGTGGCGTTCAGGAACATGTCGTTAACATCGCAATCTCTCGATATTTGCCACATATCGAGAGGCAGGTTGAAACTCGTCGCGTTCTTGAACATCATTTCGGCGGTTTCGACACGGCTTACATCCCATTTATCTAGTGGCTGGTTAAAGCTTGATGCCCCTTGGAACATACGCCTCATAAATTTTACCTTGCCTGTCTTCCACGAGTTAAGCGGCTGGTTGAAGTTTTTCGCACGGTCGAACATGCCATCCATATATGTGACCTTCGACGTATCCCACGAGTCGATGTTTTGGTCGAACTCGTAACATTCGGAGAAGGTGTACGCCATTTCTTGAATTCCCGACGTATCCCATTTGTCGAGCGGCTGGTTAAAGCTTTTCGCACCGCCAAACATACAAGTGATGGTATAAACCTTTGAGACATTCCAGTTGTTAAGTGGCTGATTGAAACTCTTTGCGAAATACAGCATCGCTCTCATGTTACATACGTTTGAGACGTCCCATCGCTCGATCGGCTGGTTGAAACTGTACGCCCAGGCGAACATGGACTCCATGCAACGAACGTTTGAAACGTTCCATTTATCAAGCGGCTGATTGAAGGCAGGGGCTTCGCAAAACATGAATGTCATATCTTCCACCTTCGCAACATCCCAGTCGCCTATGGGATGGTTGAAATATTTCGCTCTGTAAAACATGCCCTTCATCGTGGTTACGTTTGAAGTATCCCACGTTTCAAGGCCGTTGAAGTTTTTACGTTTTGAGTCTTTAAACAGCTCTGTCATATCCGTAATCAGGGAAGTGTCAATATCACCGAGATGAACGCTCTTGTCGTTCACTAACTCCTTCAACTCCTGCAGAGACTTGGGTTTGTATATTTTAGCCATCATTAATTCCCTTATTTTGTAAATACCAAATAAAAAGTACACATTCTACTAACTGAAAAGTGCACCAACAAAAGATATCTAAAGAAATAAAAGAAAGAGGAATTAATCAACTGGATAAATTAAATTTGATCTTCTTTAACTCTAAAGGAATGTTTGGTAATATTGAAAAGGAATATTATCATATAATTTACGAATAAATCATTATCGTTTTCGTCCGGTAGTGAATAGATAACTAGTAACGAAACTTAGGCTTTTTCGGTACTTTTAAAGTCTTGGAAGGTGGAATTTGTGGTAATAAAAAAAGCTACAAATCATTGATTTGTAGCTTTATATTCATTTACTTACATATTCTCTTGCGGAGAGAGAGGCTCTCGAACCTATGCTTTCAAGAAATATCATAAAATTGCAAATCACTGATAATCATATACTATCTAAAGCGCAGAGTAAATCTAAATCTTTCTGAATATCTTTTGCTATTCCAAATATTGGGTGTATATTTGGGTGTAGAATTTCAAACGCACCCAATTATGAATATCAAACGTAACATCATTTTTGCATTGGAAAGCCGGAAAAAGAACGGTGTGCCAATCGTAGAGAACGTACCCATCCGTATGCGTGTCATATACGCAAGCCAACGCATCGAGTTTACAACAGGCTACCGGATTGACGTAGCCAAATGGGATGCCGACAAACAACGGGTAAAGAACGGATGCACCAACAAACTAAAACAAAGCGCATCCGAAATCAATGCGGACTTGCTGAAATATTATGCCGAGATTCAAAACGTGTTCAAGGAGTTTGAGGTACAGGAAACCATACCGACCACCCAACAGCTAAAGGATGCGTTCAACCTGCGGATGAAAGACACCAGCGAAGAGCAGCAGGAAGAAACACAAATAAGTTTTTGGGAAGTATTCGATGAGTTTGTAAAGGAGTGTGGCAATCAGAATAACTGGACGGCATCCACCTACGAGAAATTCTCAGCAGTGAAAAACCACCTCAAAGAGTTCAAGGAAGATGTAACCTTTGAATACTTCAACGAGTTCGGCTTGAACGAGTATGTAAATTTCCTGCGTGACAAAAAGGATATGAGGAACAGCACCATCGGCAAACAGATGGGATTCCTCAAATGGTTTCTGCGCTGGAGCTTCAAGAAAGGGCATCATCAGAATATTGCATACGACACTTTCAAGCCCAAATTGAAAACCACCTCTAAAAAGGTGATATTCCTGACTTGGGACGAATTGAACAGGCTGAAAGATTATCGGATACCGAAAGACAAACAATATCTGGAACGTGTCAGGGATGTTTTTCTGTTCTGTTGCTTCACAAGCCTGCGATATTCAGATGTTCGTAATCTGAAAAGAAGCGATGTGAAACCCGACCACATCGAAGTTACCACAGTCAAAACGGCAGACAGCCTGATAATTGAACTGAACGACCACAGTAAAACCATACTCGAAAAATACAAGGAAGTCCATTTTGAAAACCACATGGCACTGCCTGTTATCAGCAATCAGAAGATGAATGATTATCTGAAAGAACTGGGGGAACTGGCTGAAATCAACGAGCCTGTACGGGAAACATATTATAAAGGAAATGAACGTATAGATGAAGTCACCCCGAAATACGCATTATTAACCACCCATGCAGGAAGAAGAACATTCATCTGTAATGCGCTGGCTCTCGGTATTCCGGCACAAGTCGTGATGAAATGGACGGGGCACAGTGACTATAAAGCCATGAAACCCTATATTGACATAGCGGATGATATTAAGGCAAATGCCATGAACAAGTTTAACCAACTATAAAAGTATCAATCAGTTTCATAGATTATCAGCTATTTGAATTATATTTGCGACAACAATAAACATTAGAATGGAAAATAACAGAGAATATCATATAGGAAGAACGGACTTTGACGCATTTGTTCATGCCGTCGGTTCGGAAATAGAACAGGCGCAAGTCCGGCTGATTGCCGCAGCCAATGCGTAAATGCTGTTCCATTACTGGAAAATGGGCAACTATATCCTGTATCATCAGAACTTGCAAGGCTGGGGAAGCAAAATCATCAAGCAACTGGCAAAGGCTATCCGGTTCAATTACCCCGAAAAGAAAGGTTATTCGGAGCGTAACCTTACTTATATGTGCCAATTTGCACGGTCATATCCGTTGAACGTGCTACGAAGTTTCATTGATACAGACACAAGGCTGTCTGTTCCAAGCATACAGAATGTTACAGATGAAGTATTGAAACTGAACAACGGACAATTTACGCAGGAACTTACTGCGCAAATACAATCCGCTGATTGTCAATCTTTAGAAATTACGCAGGAAGTTCCTGCGCAAATTCAGGATGTGGAGAAAACAGTTTCTGCCATTTACAGGATGGAGATTAGGGAAATAGAAAAAGTTTTCCTGAAATCCCCTGTTGCCAAAATAAACTGGGCAAGCCAAATGGTCATACTTAACGGTTCGTTACCGTTAGGCATAGGATATTGGTATATGAAACAGGCTGTAGAAATGGGCTGGAGTAGCAATGTGCTGAAAATGCAAATTGAAAACAACCTATATAACAGACAAATCAACAACAACAAGGTAAACAATTTCACAGCCACACTTCCAGCACCACAAAGCGACCTTGCCAATTACCTATTGAAAGACCCGTACATCTTCGATTTGGCTGGAGCGAAAGAAAAGGCAGACGAAAGGGACATAGAAGAGCAGCTGGTAAAGCACGTTACCCGTTATTTGTTGGAAATGGGCAATGGTTTTGCCTTTGTCGCCCGGCAGAAGCATTTTCAAATAGGTAACAGTGATTTCTTTGCCGACTTGATTCTATATTCTATTCCGCTACACGCATACATTGTTGTAGAACTGAAAGCTACTCCATTCAAACCGGAGTATGCAGGGCAACTGAATTTCTACATCAATGTGGTGGATGACAAACTGAGGGGAAAAAATGACAACAAGACTATCGGGCTGTTGCTGTGCAAAGGAAAAGATGAGGTGGTAGCACAATACGCATTGACAGGCTACGACCAACCGATAGGCATCAGCGATTATCAACTGAGCAAGGCTATACCCGAAAACTTGAAATCAGCTTTGCCAAGTGTGGAAGAGGTGGAAGAAGAACTGGCATCTTTCCTTGACAAGGACAATAATCCCCAAAATTGAAGTCTATGGCAGGAGAAATAAACAAACTGATTCCCCAATATGGAGAACTCAATAGAATATATAATGATTGGGTAACCAATTATGCTTTTTCTTTTGACAAGCAGAAATTCATCACCGACTTTTACAGGCAGCACAATGATACAAAGGCTTTTGAAGCCGCTATCCTTGAACTGGTACTTGACAAGCAGAAAGAACAATACACATTGATTCTCAATAGTCTGAAAATCGAAATAGAAAAAAATATACGGGCTTATGAAACAAAACCGCTGAATGATGACGTCATAAAGCGTGTGTGTTTTCACTACGCAGACAGGCATAATTCTGCAATTAAAGACCAGTTGGAGATTACCACCAAGTTGCACGAGCCTTTGAATGACGCATACCACAGATATGATTTCATTGGTTTTCGGGAGCATACGGACGAAGAAGAAATACAGGCAGAAAAGGAATATGAACGCTGCAAGGCTGAATACGACAAGGAAAAGAAAGAATTGGATAAACTTTATGAACTGCAAAAGCAAGACAGGAAAGAGGCTTTTCAATATATAGAAAACCTTTCCGGCAATGTTTACCGCCTAAGTCTTCTTTTTATGGAAGTCCTAAAAAAGTACCTTCCTAATGATAGGGAAGAAAAACAGCAGGATGAACCAGTCAAGCAAAACGAACAAGAAGAAGTACAGAATAGCCCGGAGGGACAACATGAATATTTTGACATGAAGCAGCTTTCGCCCATTCATGAAACCTGTGTCGGGGAACAGTTCGAAGCCATTACCATAGCGGATTTCTATGCCAATATAAACCTGTACCCCTGCAAGAATAAACTAAAAATCAAGGCAAGGGAAAAGATACGGGTGTGTTACCTGATATTCCTGATGAGCGAGAAACTATCCAAGCAATACAGGGATGAATGGAGAAGCCAAATATTAAAATTGTTGGATATTGACGAGAGCTATTACAGGTCGAAATACAAAGAACCTGTTTCCGATTTTCCGAGTGACAGCAACCAGAAATTCGCAAAGGAAATGGAAAGCATATTCGGATAATTCGTGATATAACCTGACATTCTACGAAATTACCACTTTTACCACTCAAATTAATTTTTGAGTGGTATTTTTATTGTCTGATATTTAATGAGATAGCGCAGTATCCCATTTGTATTATCCACATCCTTACCACTTACAGCCATACCTAATTTTGCATCGTTCGAGAACAGAAATAACAGCCAGTGCGCAGGGCTGATTGTTTAACGACTAAATAGATTGGACGATGACAAATCTTCAAGAGTTATTATTAAAACCCGTCTGGCAGATGACAGGCGAAGAGTTCATATTTCTAAGCAAGTACGCTTCCAACCAAACGGAAGCGCAGCCACAGCCCGTTACGGACACAGAAAGAAAGTATGTGTACGGAATACTTGGCATTGCCAAATTGTTCGGGTGCAGTCTGCCTACCGCCAACCGTATAAAGAAAAGCGGAAAGATAGACAAAGCCATTACGCAAATAGGGCGCAAGATTATCGTGGATGCGGAACTTGCCCTTGAACTGGCTGGAAAGAAAACCGGAGGACGAAAATAACGGGAGGTGTACTTATGGATTATATGAAAGATATAAAAGAAATATCGGCGGAAGAAGCCGTAATCCTTTGGCAAGCCTCACGCCTGAGCCTGTCGAAAATCTATGAGAAAGCACCTGAGATTCTAAAAGTGCAAGGTTCGGTCATTGGTACACTGGGTAATTTCAGTGCATCAATCGGCAAAGCCAAAAGCAAAAAGACTTTCAATGTGTCGGCTATCGTGGCGGCAGCATTGAAGAATGGTACAGTGCTAAGATATGTGGCGGAACTACCCGAAGAGAAACGGAAAATCCTGTATGTGGACACGGAACAAAGTCCTTATCATTGTCTGAAAGTCATGAAACGTATTTTACGGATGGCTGGGCTTCCAGATGACAGGGACAATGAGCATCTGGAATTTCTTGCTTTGAGGAAATACACGCCCGAACAGCGTATCAGGATTGTAGAGCAGGCTATTTACAATACGCCTGACATAGGGCTTGTAATCATAGACGGCATCCGTGACATGGTATATGACATCAACAGCCCCGGTGAATCGACACGCATCATATCAAAGCTGATGCAGTGGACGGACGACAGGCAGATACATATCCACACGATACTCCACCAAAACAAGGGCGATGAGAACGCAAGGGGGCATATCGGTACGGAACTGAACAACAAGGCTGAAACTGTCCTTCTTGTGGAAAAGGACAAGAGCAATGGAGATATAAGCAATGTTTCAGCCATGCACATACGGGCAATGGACTTCGAGCCTTTTTCATTTCGCATCAATGACAATGCCATACCTGAACTGTTGGAGGGTTACAAGCCCGAAACCAAGAAACCGGGAAGACCGGAAGAGGAAAAGTTCGACCCTTACAGGCATATCACCGAACAGCAGCACCGCATCGCATTGGAAGCAGTTTTCGGGCTGAAAGAGGAATATGGCTACAAGGAACTGGAGGACACCTTAATTAAGACTTATGTGTCTGTGGGGGTAAAGTTGAACCACAAAAAGGCGGTATCGCTCATCACCATGCTTCGGAACAAACGAATGATAGTGCAGGAGAACGGCAGAAAGTACACGTTCATGCCCGACTTCCACTATTAGCCCACACCTTGCAATCGCTTCACTTTATTCCGGGGGTCTATATATTAGGGATAAAGCGAAGTGGTTGCGAAATGTGGCAAAACCGCTTCACTTTATTACCGTACTCTATATATACGAAAATAAAGTGAAGTGATTATACAGACCGTACTTCATAAAGAGGTACGGGCGAAAAGAGAAAATAAACCAATTCAACTATCATTAAACCTATCGTCTTATGGATATACAGACAGCGAAACAAATCAAAATAGCGGATTATCTGCACAGTTTAGGATTTTCACCCGTCAAACAACAGGGCATAAACCTGTGGTATAAGTCACCACTAAGGGAAGAAACGGAAGCATCGTTCAAGGTAAATACAGAACGTAACCAATGGTATGATTTTGCACTCGGCAAAGGTGGGAATATCATCGCACTGGCACAGGAACTTTATTGTTCCGACCATGTGCCTTACCTCTTGCAAAAAATCGAAGAACAGACACCCCGTATTCGCCCCGTGTCTTTTTCTTTTGGCAAGCAATCATCTTCCGAGCCAAGTTTTCAACAACTGGAGATTGTACCGCTTTCTTCTCCTGCCCTGCTTGCTTATTTGCAGGAAAGGGGAATAAACATTGCAATGGCGAAAAGAGAATGCAGTGAAGCGCACTTCACCCATAATGGCAAACGGTATTTCGCCATCGCCTTTCCCAATGTGTCGGGTGGGTATGAAATCCGCAACCAGTATTTCAAGGGATGCATCGCACCGAAAGAGATTTCTCATATCAAACAGCCGGGAACAGCGAGGGAAACATGTTATGTGTTTGAGGGATTTATGGACTATCTTTCATTTCTTACTTTGAGATTGGAGAATTGCCCGAAATATCCCGAACTGGACAGGCAAGATTATATGGTGTTGAACTCAGTAGCCAATGTTTCCAAAGCAATCTATCCGTTGGGAAGCTATGAGCGCATCCACTGTTTCTTTGACAATGACCGTGCAGGAATGGAAGCCATGCAGCAAATCTATAAGGAATACGGCAGGGACTTATACATCCGTGACGCTTCGCAGACATACAGCGGATGCAAGGACTTGAACGAATACTTACAGAAACAGACTGAAAGAAACAGGCAAGTTCAATCTGCAAAAGGGGTGCGCAGCCAACCACCGAAAAAGAAAAACGGCTTTCGGTTATAGCCCACTATAACTACACGCTTCGCTTTCGTAGTTGTGGGCTCTCCCGAGGGGATTAGGGCTTTGCCCTAATGACCCACTCAGGGCGTTTCACCCCTGAGAACCCCGAGCAAAGAGTGACCCTCTCTTTGCAATCTCCGCTTATGGGTTACCCCTAAGAACCCCTCTGCGAAAGCGAGCAAAGTAAATCAATTGTAAACAAAGGAAAGAAGCTATGGCAACAAAATCAAGCATACATATCAAGCCTTGCAACATCGCATCGAGCGAGGCACACAACCGAAGGACTGCCGAGTATATGCGTAATATCGGGGAGTCCAGAATCTATGTCGTTCCCGAACTTTCCACCGATAACGAACAGTGGATAAATCCCGACTTCGGCACTCCCGAACTGCGAACTCATTATGACAATATCAAGCAAATGGTCAAGGAAAAGACCGGACGTGCCATGCAGGAAAAGGAAAGGGAACGCAAGGGAAAGAATGGAAAGATTATCAAGGTGGCGGGATGCTCACCCATCCGTGAAGGAGTATTGCTTATCAGACCGGACACCACACTGGCTGATGTACGCAAATTCGGTGAAGAGTGCCAAAGACGCTGGGGCATCACTCCGCTACAGATTTTCCTGCATAAAGACGAAGGGCATTGGCTGAACGGTCAGCCGGAAGCAGAAGACAAGGAGAGCTTCCAAGTCGGTAACAGATGGTTCAAACCAAATTATCATGCTCATGTCGTATTCGACTGGATGAACCATGAAACTGGAAAGAGCCGAAAGCTCAATGACGAGGATATGGCAACCATGCAGACCCTTGCTTCCGATATTCTCCTGATGGAACGTGGACAGGCAAAAGCTGTCACAGGTAAAGAGCATCTGGAACGAAATGATTTCATCATTGAGAAGCAGAAAGCCGAACTGCAACGTATAGAGGAAACCAAGCGACACAAGGAACAACAAGTAAGCCTTGCCGAACAGGAACTCAAACAGGTAAAAGCAGAGATACGCACGGACAAACTAAAGAAAACAGCCACCAATGCTGCTACCGCCATAGCAAGCGGTGTAGGTTCTCTTTTCGGAAGCGGTAAGCTGAAAGAACTGGAACATCACATCGAGCAGCTACATCAGGAAATTACCAAACGGGACAAAGCTACTGATGAATTAAAAATTCAGATACAACAAATACAGGAACAGCATAGCAGACAAATTCGTAATCTTCAAAGAATACATAATCAAGAACTTGAAGCCAAAGACAAGGAAATATCACGATTGAGCACCTTGCTTGAAAAAGCCCACAAATGGTTTCCCATGTTCAAAGAGATGTTGAGAATGGAAAAATTATGCGCTGTTATCGGGTTTACCAAAGACATGATAGAAAACCTCTTGACAAAGAAAGAATCCATACAATGTAGTGGCAAAATTTATTCCGAAGAACACAGGTGGAAATTTGACATCAAGAATGATATTTTTAGGGTTGAGAAACATCCGATGGATAGTGGTAAGCTTATGCTGACCATAAACCGACAACCCATAGTACAATGGTTTAAGGAACAATGGGAAAAGTTACAGCAGAATCTACGTAACTCGGTGCAGAGAGAGCAAAAATCCAGAGGATTTAGAATATAGAATAGCCTATTATTAATAAAATCAAGTATCTATGCATCCAAACAGATTGTTTTTATTACAGAATCAAAATCCTAAGAATTTATAAAAAATGAAGCCTAAAGAAGTTTTGGAAAAATGGATAGATTGCTTTAACAAAGCAGATGCTTATCATATAGCAGAGCTGTATGCTACTAATGCAGTAAATCATCAAGTCGCAAACGAACCAATAATTGGTAAAGAATCAATCTACAAAATGTTTGTGAATGAATTTGCCACTGCTAAAATGGTTTGTATGGTGGAAAATATTTTTGAAGATGGCGAATGGGCTATCATGGAATGGAAAGACTCTCTTGGACTTCGTGGATGCGGATTTTTTCATGTAAAAGATAACAAAATCGTCTTTCAAAGAGGGTATTGGGATAAACTTTCATTCTTGAAGCAACACAATCTTCCAATTGAATAAGTACTATCAGAATACGGACTGGGAAATTGAAATACCCAGTCCGAGTTATATAATGAATTTTACTTGTTAAACTATTTAAAGTCAGTTGGATAACAAACCATACCTTTCACATTCTCAGTAGCTCCAGGTATTAATTCAGCCACCATGCAATATTCATGAGAGACTTCGAAAGGAAATTCAATTCCTAAATCGATAGCCTTGCGATAGCCAAATCGAGGATAATACTCTTTATGCCCCAATACGACTGCTGTGCCGTAACCCAAAAGTGCTGCCCTCTGATGGGCTTACTGAATCAACATCCCCCCCCCAATTCCCTTACGCTGGAATTCCGGCAAGACTGCCAATGGAGCTACACTCAGGGATGTGACAGACTGGGTGTCACTATCTATCTTTACTTCTGTAAGTAAGATATACCAGACAATTTGTTTTTCTGTCATTTTCTTGTTCTTATCTAATTGTTAGGCTCATTGTTGTTATACATTGTTTAATTATAGATAAATCGTGAATATCCTTCTCTCTTAAATCGTAGCCCGAATGGAATACTTGTTGCCCTTTTGCAGAAATGCAAGGGATGCTTCTGCCTTCAAAGACTGCTGTTCCAAAATAGTCCGGTTGAAATTCATACCAGCCTCCATCCAAGTCGGCTTGTTTGGAAGTGCCGTCCGCATTCAAGACAAAAGGATGGATATCAATATAGCCTAATTCTTTGCTATACAGTTCCACACGGGTGGGCAACCAATTTGTTTCAATTTGATATCCTCTCTCCTGCAAAAGATCAAGGAGTTGGTCTGTATAATTGGCATCAAAATCAATGTCAATATCTCTATGCAAGCGGGTTTGCTGTCCGTACAAGACATCCACTCCCCAGCCTCCATCCAACCAAAACTGCATGTCCAGGCTTTCCAACAAGTCCAAAACTTGAAATAACTCTGTAATCGTAGTGTGTTCTTTCTTTGTCATATAATAATTCTTTAATAAATAATACTATGCGTAATTATCCAACTGCTTGATTGAAGAAATAAAATTTGCACCCACTCCAATCAGAAAGATAACCCATCCGCTGATCATAAAGACGGATGTGATACCCCATGCTTCCACCCAATATCCTGAAGCTACGATACCCAGCATTGATGGAAAGGTACTCAAACTAAAGATGAGAGAAAAAGTCCGTCCAAGCATGTCCGAAGCCAAGTTCTGCTGAATAATAGCGATGAAAAGCGCATGGTAAATGGAATAGGCTATGCCTCCTGTAAATGTTAGGCAAACAAAACCTATAAATGCGCTTGATGGTAAATAACTGGCGCTAATCAGATACAATCCCAATATCACATAAGCCGTATGCATCACTAATGTTTGCTTGCTTTTCAAAGCCTTACAGGCAAGTACTAAACCGCCCAACAATGCCCCTGAGCCCCAACCCATTTCCACAACTCCCATTTGCAAAATGTTTCCGTTGAAATGCAGAAGCGTCATAAAAGGAAATAACGTAAAAACAGGCATAAGGACAAAAGTCACCAGCGTAAAGCATACGAATAAAGGCAAAATGCCCATTGTACGCCGCAAGGTATGCCAACATTCCGTCAGTTCTTTTTTGAAATCTGGAAGAACTTTCGTTTTTTGAAGAGAAGGAATCTGGACACAAAGTAAGGTCAGACAAGCAGCAACAGCTCCGATCACATCTATGAGCAGAATATACTGTATGGGAAGCCAAACAACGAGGCTTGCCCCTACAACGGGAGCTATCACCTCACTGAAGGATTGAATGGAATGGTACAAACCTGATACCCTGACAAGATGGTGCTTGGGAACCAGTAGAGGGATGCTTGCCTGTAAAGCAGGTGCATGAAACGTACTGCCTATTGAACGACAAGCAGTCAATAGATAAAAAAAAGAAAGGTCTTTATAACCCTTGGTTATCACAATAAAAAGACATAGGGTACAGAACGCGATGAACAAGTCCGAATAAAACATCGTTTTCTTTCGATTCCATCTGTCAACATAGACCCCGGCAAACAAGCCTAATACAAATTGTGGTAAAAATCCAGCTAAAATAGCCAGAGATAAAGCTGTCGGGGATTTAAATTCGTTGCTAATCCAAAAAATAATGGAGAAGCCAACAATCGTACTTGTTAAAATAGATATGAGTTGGCCTATTCCTATCACGGCCAAAGTTGATTTCCAATGATTCATTGTGCTAATATTTCATGCGTTTATAGATAAGTACTTTCGTACATTAAGCAAAACGAAATTCTATCCACACAAAAAACTTGTATTATAATCCACTCCTGACGTTGGAATACAATAACAAATACTTTCAGGACGATGTAAAGTCCTGAAAAATCAAAGTGAATGGATAGATAAATATTAGTCTTTTCTCATCGGATTCTTTTAATATCGCTACTCTTTTATTATGTAGTGGTTGTATTATCTTAAATAAAACAAAAACACCCGACTTTACATTCTTGGGTGCAAAACTGGGTGTTTGTTTTGCAATCTGCTGATTTTCAGCGTTTGTTGCGGAGAGAGAGGGATTCGAACCCCCGGAACCTCTCAGTTCAACGGTTTTCAAGACCGCCGCAATCGACCACTCTGCCATCTCTCCAGTCGTTTTCAATATGTTTTGCAATCGTTTTGCTCTCAATTGCGGTGCAAAGGTAAGGATTATTTTTGATTGTGCAAACTTTCTGAAGAAAAATTTATCATTGGGGATGAATTTTTCTTTCTTTATAAATGGAAAATCCGGTAAAAGCTCCTGTGATAGAGTACTTTTACCGGATTCGCTTTTCTATTGAAAATATTTGTGCCTTTAACAGTCGGCGTGGATAATTTGGAGTAGTTTGTCGACTGCAGCTTCAATGCTGGGTTCTGTTTTTAAGAGTTGGACAAATTTACTTCCGATAATGCCTCCGGATGAATTTTGGCTGGCAGCTTCGTAGGTAGCTTTGTTGCTGATACCGAAACCGATCAAATACGGATGTTTGAGTTTCAGTTCCTTGATTCGTTTGAAGTAATGTCGCTTTTGAGACTCAAAGTCTTTTTGCATACCTGTCGTAGCGGCACTGGAAACCATGTAGATGAATCCGTCGGTATGTTCGTCGATTTGACGGATACGTTCATCGGATGTTTCGGGTGTAATTAGCATAATCATATTCAGGCCGTATTGGTCGGCGATTGGTTTGTAGTTTTCCAGATAATCGGCAAAAGGAAGATCGGGAATGATCACACCGTCTATTCCGATCTCTGAGCAAGTCTGACAGAAAGATTCAAAGCCGAATTGCATGATTGGATTCAGATAACCCATCAGAATAACTGGCATGGTAATTCCTTCGTTCCGGATGTCTTTTATTTGCTGGAAAAGTAATCGCAGACTGATGCCGTTTCGTAATGCCTGGGTAGAAGCTTCTTGAATGACTGGACCGTCGGCCATCGGATCCGAAAAAGGAATTCCGATTTCTACCATATCAATACCTTTCTGCTGTAAGGTATGCAGAACAGTTGTTGTATCATTTAAGTTGGGATAACCGGCCGGATAATAAATGGAAAGTACCGGTTTGGTTCTATTTTGAAGTAATTGATTGATTCGATTCATACGTTTGTTTGCTTTAATTGGTTGATAAATGATTGAATACGTTTCGCATCCTTAAGACCGGGTGCTGACTCAAAACCACTGTTCAGGTCGAATCCGATGAGTTGCGGATGACTGAAACGAAGCAGTTGCGGAAGCAGCTCGAGGCGGATTCCTCCACTGAGCAGGAAAGGAGTCTGACCTTTGTAATGCTTCAGTACGGACCAGTCGAAGGCTTGTCCGGAACCTCCATAACCTGTGCAGCGGGTATCAAACAGAAAGTAGTCGACTGCCGATTCATATGCTTCGGTTTTCCGGATGTCTTCTTCGGAAGAAACGGAGATAGCCTTGATGATTTTGTATCCTTTCTCCCGAAGCTTTCGGCATAATTCCGGCGATTCGTTCCCGTGTAGCTGTAGGTAATCCAGTTTATACCTATTATATATAGATAACATTTCTGCCGGATCTGCATTGACAAAGACTCCAACTTTACAGATATTGTCTGGTACTTCAATGACAGTTTCCTGAAAATACCGCGGAGACTGTGGATAAAAGATAAAACCCATCCACTGGATTCCGCAGGCTGCGACGTCAAGCATATTGTTGGCGTCGCGCATGCCACAGACTTTAATCAGCATGATTCGTACAGGTTTGGATGAAGCTTCGTAAAGTTTCACCCGGATTTGCTGTTTTCATGAAGGTTTCGCCTATCAGGAAGCCTCTAAACCCTTCCTGGCGCAGACGGATTACATCGTTTGGATTGTGAATACCGCTTTCGGTAATCAACAACGGCGTGCATTCCTTTTCTTTTTCTAAGTAGGCTTGTACGGCCGGAAGCAAATCGAGGGAATGATTGACTTGTGTGTCGAACGATCCTAAGTTCCGGTTATTGATACCCAGCATATCAACGTAAGGATTCAGACATTCCAGTTCTTCTGCCCGGTGAATTTCCAGAAGAACTTCCATGCCTAAGGTATGGGCTGTGCTGGCAAGTATCTCGCAATCCTCCGGATTCAAGACAGCAGCGATCAGCAGGACAGCATCGGCTCCCATCGCTTTTGCCTGGAAAAGCTGGTAACTCTCTAGAACAAAATCTTTACGGAGCAAAGGTAAAGATGTTTGTCTGCGGGCTTTTTTCAGATCACCCAGCGAACCTCCGAAGAACAGCTCGTCTGTCAGGATGGAGCAGGCTGCTGCTCCATTGGCTTGATAGGCTGGAATGATATCTGAAACCTTTGCCTTGGGGTGCAACCATCCTTTTGACGGACTCTTTCTCTTAAATTCCGCGATGATACCACAGGTTGAATTTTCCAATGATTCCCGCATGGAGACGGTATTCCGGTCCATGGCTTCGCTGGCCAGTCCGAGTAAGGTCTGTAAAGGTACCGCTTTCTTCTGGTGTTGTAGTTCGATCTGCTTATGTGCTATGATGTCTTCTAGAATATCGTGTTTCATACATTTACTGATTTAAGCTTAAAAACTTCCGAAAGGTAGCTAATGCTTGCTTACTTTCCAAAGATTCGCGGGCTTCATACAAACATTCTTCTATCTTTTTCTCCGGATGGATGACCTGAATGGCAAAAGCGGCATTGGCTATGACGCAGTTGGTTTGTGCTTCGGTTGCTTTTCCTTCCAGGATCGCATCAAAGATACGGGCAGCGGCTTCGGTTGTTTCACCTCCGTCCAAGTCTGCTTCCTGGCATCTCTTGAAACCTAACATCTCCGGCGTATAAAGTTTTTCCTTATCCGGTGTAGCCAGTTTGAATTCGCCGGTCAATGATATTTCATCATATCCGTCGAGACTGTGAACAATGGCGAAGCGTGTACCGCTTTCCTGGTAAGTATAATTATACAATCGGAGGAGCGGTAAGTTATAAACGCCCAGCAGCTGATAGGCTGGAATGACCGGATTGACGAGCGGACCCAGCATATTGAAGAAACTGCGGACACCGAGGTTCTTGCGGACGGGTGCGACAGCTTTCAAAGCCGGATTGAACAAAGGGGCATGCAGATAAGCAATGTGGCATATATCCAGCGACTGTTTCAGCCGGTTTATATCGGAAGTAAACCGGACGCCGTGCTGTTCCATGACGTTGCTGGCTCCACTTACCGAAGTAGCTCCGTAGTTTCCATGCTTGACTACGTTGTAACCGGCTCCGGCAACGACGAAACAAGCTGCCGTACTAATGTTGAAAGTGTTCTTGCCGTCGCCACCGGTGCCTACAATATCGATGGGCTTGTATGCATGCAGATCTACCGGTTTACGCATTTCCAGCAAAGCTTCCCTGAATCCACAGAGTTCATCTACCGAGATATTCCGCATCAGAAAGACCGTAATCAGACTGGCAATCTGTGCGTCGTTGTACTTGCCCTGCGCGATTTGTTGCAGGACTTGTCGGGATTCTTCTTTCCCGAGGTATTGATGTTCGAAAAGTCTGTATAATATATCTTTCATTTCTTTATGCTTTTAACCAGTTACGAATAATTTGATTTCCTTGTGGTGTCAGTACCGATTCGGGATGAAACTGAATTCCCTTTACATCGTAGGTCTTATGTCTCAGTCCCATGATTTGTTTGCCTTCTGCATCTTGGGCGATTACTTCGAGGCAGGATGGAAAATCTTCCGAATCGACTACCCATGAATGATAACGTCCGGCGGTAAAGGTTTCGCCCATGCCGGCAAAGATCGGGTCGGGAACGGTTACTTGTATAGGCGAAGCGATCCCGTGATAAACCTCTTTGAGGTTAATCAGCCGAGCTCCGAATGCCTGCCCGATGGCCTGTTCGCCTAAACATATACCCAGAATACTTTTCGTCGGCGCGTATTCCTTGATCAGCGGCAACAGGATACCGGCTTCTTCGGGTATGCCCGGACCGGGCGATAAGAGTATTTTGTCGTATTGCCGGACTTCTTCCAGCCTGATCTGATCATTTCGTCTGACTTCAACGGTTGCACCCAGTTCATTCAGTATGTGCAGCAAGTTGTATGTAAATGAATCATAGTTGTCGAATAATAATACTTTCATACTTGTTCGTTTGATAAAAGATGAATACTTCCAGTTTCTTTTGATTTCCTTCCGGCAAATACTTCCAGACCATGCATGCTATTCTTTAGTTCACGCCGCGGATTACTTAGTTCACGTCGTGGATTACTTAGTTCACGCCGTGGATTACTTAGTTCACGCCGTGAACTAAAGAATTCCATACAGGATTGACAAGAATTTCTTACTGCCTGCATATATTGGGACAAGGAACTAAGTGAGAATATCTGGCGGTTGGATCTGAGTCGGAAAGAAGATTTGTCCGCAAAGTCAATTTTCTAATGATTCAGCCAGGATGATGGCTTTTTTAAGAGCTCCCAGCTTGTTATTGACTTCCTGTAATTCTCGTTCGTCATGGCTTTTGGCTACGATACCGGCTCCGGCCTGATAGTACAGGACATTGCCGCGGCTGACAAACGAACGGATAGTAATTGCCTGATTTAAGTCTCCATTGAATCCGATAAATCCGATACATCCGCCGTATGCGCCTCGGTTATGAGATTCGATTTCGGTAATCAATTGCATGGCTCTTACTTTAGGAGCGCCGCTTAAAGTACCGGCCGGGAATGTATCCATATACGTCTTAATCGGATTACTATCCGGCTTTATCTCTCCGCTAACCCGTGAAACCAGGTGAATTACGTGACTGTAATATTGTACTTCCCTATAGAAATCGACCTGTACATGCTGGCAATTGCGCGAAAGATCGTTGCGTGCCAGATCGACCAACATGACATGTTCGGCGTTTTCCTTCGGATCATCCAGTAAGGCATTTGTTCGTTTACGATCGGTTTCCACGTCACCACTACGGAAAGCTGTCCCGGCAATAGGATCAATACTGGCGCGTCCGTTACTGATCTTGCAATGTGTTTCAGGCGAAGAACCAAAGATCCGGAAACCACCGAAATCAAAATAGAACAGATAAGGAGAAGGGTTGATGCTTCGTAATGCCCGATAGACTTTGAAATCGTCGCCTTTGAAAGCCTGTTCGAAGCGACGGCTGAGGACAATCTGAAAGACATCGCCCCGCAGACAATGCTGGACACCTTGTCGAACCATGGCTTTATACGTTTCATCGCTGATAGGAGAGTGTTCTTCTCCTACGGTATGGAAGTTATAAGAAGCGAAGTTCCGGTTGTTGATCAAGGTTTCAATGTCTTTCAGATGCGGTGTCTCTCCTTCGGAAAGCAGCTCGATCAGCGTCAGTTCATTCTTGAAATGATCAAAGACAATGAGGTATTTGTAAAGGATATACAGAATATCCGGTGCGTCGTTCTCTTCATGATGTGATTCTGCAACGGGAATCGGTTCCATATATTTAACGGCATCAAAAGACGTATAACCGAAGAGTCCGACATACCGAGCCTCATTTCCCTGAATCTCAAAGCAGGAGAGAAACTGGTTCATGGCATCTTGTACCTGGAAGTCCGGCTGTAACGGTTGGGTTTCTTCCTGTCCGTCGGGATATTTCAGGGTGGCTGTTCCCCGGTTAATCCCGATACTTCCCAGTGGGCATAAGGCAATAAACGACAAACTGTTGGTGTTTCCGTGGAAATCCGAGCTTTCCAACAAGGCTGATTCCGGGTAAATATCCCGTACTTTCAGGTAAATGCTGACGGGAGTCTGCAAATCTCCCAGCACTTGTTTGCTGATGGTATGAAACTGATAAGTCATTGTTTTAAAGTGAATATTGGTTCTTATATTTGATATAGGTCTCCATATCCTTGTCGCCGCGTCCAGAGACTGTCAAGACAACTACGTCGTTCGGTTTGAACTTCATCTTAGGTAAAGCTCCCAAAGCATGTGCACTTTCAAGCGCCGGAATGATACCTTCTAGTCGAGTCAGAAGGAAGGCGGCATCCAATGCCTCGTCATCATTGATAGCAAATACCTGCGCTCTACGGGTTTTTGCCAAATTAGCATGCATTGGTCCGATACCCGGATAATCAAGTCCTGCCGAAATAGAGTAAGGTTCTTCTATCTGTCCGTCCTCATTCTGCATAACCAGTGTTTGTGAACCATGAATAACTCCTTTCTTTCCCAAGTGAATCGTGGCGGCGCTCTTTCCGGAAGTGATGCCTAATCCACCGGCTTCGGCAAGAACAATCTTAACGCGCAAGTCGTCCAGATAATGATAAATAGTTCCGGCTGCATTACTTCCGCCTCCAACGCAAGCCATCAGGTAATCCGGATAATCCCGGCCTTCTTGTTCGAGTAGTTGCTTCTTGATCTCCTGACTGATAACCGATTGTAAGCGGGCAACCATATCCGGATAAGGATGCGGGCCGACTGTTGATCCGATTACATAATACGTATCAGCCGGATGACAGCACCAGTCGCGGATAGCTTCGTTGGTAGCATCTTTCAAGGTCATATTACCGGAAGTGACCGGTACGACCCGTGCTCCGAGCATTTCCATCTTCTGTACATTGGCATGCTGGCGTTCAACGTCAGTTTTCCCCATATAGACAACACATTCCAGATTCATCAGAGCACAGACGGTTGCTGTAGCAACTCCGTGTTGTCCGGCTCCGGTTTCAGCAATAATACGGCTTTTTCCCATCCGCTTAGCCAACAGAATTTGTCCGATCGCGTTATTGATCTTATGAGCTCCCGTATGATTCAGATCTTCGCGCTTCAGATAGATTTTACATCCGTATAATTCGCTGAGCCGTTTAGCCAGATAAAGCGGAGAAGGACGACCTACGTAATCTTTCAACAGTTGATGAAACTCTTGCTGAAAACTGGGATCATCTATCACTTTCCGATAATTGATTCGGAGTTCTTCCACACAGCGGTGAAGGATTTCAGGAACATAAGCTCCACCAAATTCACCGTAATACCCATTTTGATTCACTTGATACGTTTCCATATTGCTTGTATATTTTGATTTTATTTTTGCCGATTGGACATAAAAAAAGCGGTCTGTCGCAAGTGCGACAGACCGCTCATATCTTTTATCTTATTTATTTACTGAAATACATATAGAGGTCTTCGTCTCTTACGACTACTTGAGTTGTACGAGGCGCCACCACCAATTTGTATTTACTGTAAATGTTCTCATTTGTTTTCTTCCTTCTATTCTGACGGCAAATGTAGGTATTATTTGATAATATGCAAATATTTTGCAGGAAAAAATATCATATTTTCTTCCAATCCATAAAACCTGGAACTGGTAAATGCATACCGGCCAAGGTTAAATGCTTGTCTTTTACATATTGCAGGTATTGTTTTCGGCACTGAATAGCCAGCTTTTTATCCATGTCAAACGAGGCACAGACTTCCGGATGCGGTATTTGTATGGCTGCGCCATGTAACAAATCTCCCGCAATCAGTGTGTTTTTAACCTGATAGATGGTATGTCCGGGTGTATGTCCGAAAGCATTCAGGGCAATAATTCCTTCAGGCAGTTTGTCGCCTCCGTTGATTTTATGCAATTTCTTTTCATACGCTTTCATTGTCTTGACCACCTGTTGGTTTTTATCTGCGGGCATTTGTATCCAGGCATCGTATTCCTGTTGGGGAACATAGACTTCCGCCTGAGTAAAAACTACTTTGTCTTGAGATAACATACCGCCGATATGATCACCATGGAAGTGTGTCAGAAACAGATAATCGATATCTTCAGGTTGGATTTGTAAAGAAGCCAAATTGGGTAACAGACGGCTGTCTGCTTTACCATTGCCTGTATCAAACAGGATATTCTTGCCATTGGATTGCACCAGGAAGCAACTGATGGTAGCCAAAGCTCCACCTTCGGGCGACAAACGTTGGATCGTTTCCGCATCTGCTCCTGAGAATAAAGAATTAGGCATTCGTTTCTCGCCGTTATTGTCTTGAAGCCAGGTGAAACGGATATTACCTTGTGTCCATGATTCAGTTTGTTTTTCTTCTTCCTGTAGTAGTATTTTAGGAAGGGATTCAGCTTTTTTGTTGGCATAAGCAGAAAGTCCGGAGAAGGCCAAAGCTGTCAGACTGCCAATCCATTCACGTCTTTTCATAGGTAGTTTATTTTATAGTATTTGTAGAATAACCCTTCTGTGGCCTATGTTTCCACAGAAGGGTTTATAAGATTAGGCTGTTGGGTAACAGCTTACTGTTATTTCAGGAAGTCTACCAGAGATTCCGGCAGATAGAACGTATTGTTCTTGTCCACATAAACAACGACCGAATTCAGGATAATATCCTGATCTGCTTTCTTACCTGCTTTGACAATATTCGTATAAGCATGGATCGTCAGTTGTTTTTTCTTGTCTTTCTTATTCTTTACAACTAATGTAGGAGCCAATTCGCCTTCTTTGGCCGGGATGATTTCACAAGTATAGTCGCTGAATACATCGGTATGGCGGGCAAAGTATTTATTACTCATGTCGCTCAGGAATGTAGGTTCAAAGCCATACAGACTACACATATAATGATTCAGCTCGATATTGGTATGCATACCCATCGGACGAGTTCCTTGTGGATGATAGCTGGCCAGGAATACTTCTTCGCCAGTGTGTCCGTGTGTCGTGAATCCCATGCAGGTACGGCTTGTAATGATTTGTGACATTAAGCCGGATAAAGAATTGCTGTACATGGAAGCCTGACTTTTCTCGTGGCGTTCAGCTTCCGGAATCGGACTGAACTTATAATCTTTACAGTTATTCAAAGCATCCAGTTCTTCTTTAGTCAGTTCAAAACCTGCCTGTTCACGGAACAGACTTTGTACTTCAGAGTTAGGAATCGTATTGACCTTTTTAGCGAAGCCTTCAGCTGTCAGTTTGAATTGTGACAGGTTCTTGAATAATTGGTCTTTGGTCAACTTGTCATAACCTTTACATGATTCGCGGCCAATGCTGACTCCGCTGTTACCATGGTCAGAAGTAATGATTACAGTTGTCTCACCATTCTGTTTAGCAAATTCGAGAGCTGCTCCTACTGCACGGTCGAATGCCAGGAAGTCTGTAGCCATTCCGACTGGATCATTAGCATGAGCTGCCCAGTCCACTTTACTACCTTCCACCATCAGGAAGAAACCTTTGTCGTTCTTGGAAAGCTTTTCAATGGCTTTCTTCGTCATCTCTTCGATAGAAGGTTGTTCGTCCGGGTTACGATCCAGATCGTAATCCATTTCGCGGTCAGCATACAACGCCCACATTTTACTGTTGGTATCAGCACGCATACCTTTCAGATCGTTTTTATAGACGCTATATCCGTTTTCTTTCAGATGTTCTTCCAAGTTGTTTGTCAAAATAGATACACCACCACCGATCACAACATCCAGATTATTGTGTACCATCTGTGAAGCTATCCATTCATATTTTCCGCGGTTATAGCTATGCGCTGAGCAGTCGGCCGGTGTAGCGTGAGGAAATTCACAGGTAAATACTAATCCGGTAGAACCGCCTTTAAACATCTTAACGGCTTCAAGGATTGTCATGGTCGGTTGATAAGCCCGATTCGGATCTGTCGGATAAATATCATCATTCCCGCGGTGAACAGGATAAGTAGATACAAATCCAGTCTGGCTAGGCTGGCCGGAAACATAGCATGAAGTCGTTGGGGCTGAGTCGCCGATAGGTGCATCTGATGAATGCGTACGTACTGTACCACAAATATAAGGGTCGATATTCAGATTCGGTTTATCCGGATGAGAATACCATTGCAGCCAGCGGGCTGTTGAAACCGTTGCCAAAGAAGTTCCATCACTAATAAACAAGATCACATTTTTGGTCGGCTTGACGTCTTGAACGTCTGCTGCTCTTGCCGGAATAATAATCAGGGCAAGCAATAACAACAGGGATAATGTCTTTTTCATATCTTTTGAATTAGGATTTATATTAAGTTTATGATCTCTTCAGGTGCATGAGTGAGCTTTTCACAACCTTGGGCTGTTACTAGATAAGTATTTTCAACTCCGACTGCACCAATACCGGGCAGGACAAACTTAGGTTCGAGAGCGAAAATCATATTCTCTTCCAGGATTTCTTTGGAACGGGGTGTTAATACCGGAAGCTCATTGATTTGAAGTCCTACACCATGACCTACAAATTTGGCTTGCTGCTTCGTTCCCATAAAATAAGAAGCTAAACCTTCTTCTTCCACAATATGGAGAGCCAACTGATATAAATCAGCGCAAGCGACACCCGGGCGGGCGGCAGCTTCCGTTTCCTGATGAATTCGGCGAGATACTTCGTGGGCACGATAGGCTTCATCACTTAATTTGCCTACCGAATAAACACGAGTCATATCAGTCATATACGGAGTGTAGTTTCCAGCCATATCTACCATGATAGCCATACCTTCTTCAAGCGGTGTACCGTTCGCCCCTAACGGACAAGAAGCATCCATGCCACCGCCACCTAAAGCAAAGTCGAAAGGAGAAGGAGTTTCGGCATTCGGACCAGCTAGAATACTGCCCATATAAATATCCATATTAGGACCAAAAGCGCGGAACAAACCCAGCGAACCGTGCTTTCTCATCCGTAATTCGATTTCATATTGGAATTCCAAATCCGTCATACCCGGACGGAAACACGACGGTATTTCCTGATAAACTGCTTCATGCCGACGGGCGCATAAGCGGGTCTGTTCAATTTCCCAAGGCGTTTTTACCCTTCTGATTTGCCGCAGCAGAGCTGTGGCGTTGCCTGTCGTTTGAGGTTGGAATATAGACTGTAAGCGCGTATAATCAGAGTAAGTCAATTCGTCGGCTTCCAATAACAAATGTTGTGGCATTGAAAGACCATTCTCTCGGAATAAATCCGGCAGTTGCTCCGGTTTGCGTAAGTAAACGACGTGTTCGCCGACCAATCCATTCGGACGTTTGACGAAGTACCACGGTTCACCTTCGGCGGGAAGATAAAAATATCCGCTATAAATATGTCCGGTTGTATAAAAGAGATTAATTCCGTTGGTTAAGAGGCAGCCATCGGCTCCTTTTTCCTGCATAACTTTTTGGATGCGCATCCATTTCATTTGATAGTCATGGATCAAGTTCTGTGCAATCATTGTCTTTTTGTTTATTTTGGTCTCAAAGGTACGGATTTTATAATGGGAAAAATAAGTAGAAAATTGAAAAAATAAGATTTTAGCGTTAAAAAGTAATTAGCATTCAATAATAAAAAATCAGCCTCTCCTGAACTTTCGGAAAGGCTGATTCATCTTTTATAGTGTATAAATAATTTAACCGACTTATTGGGATACTTGCTCGTGTCCCTTCATTGACAGTTTTTCCAGGAAATAAACTAAAGCAAAACCTACAACCATCAATATAACTGCTTCGATAATATGGGCATTCGGTAAAATATTCTGCTCAATCAGCGGTTTGACTTCTCCGCTGGAAGTCGTATAAGTCTCGACCACTTCTTTCCAGGGCCAGACCTTATTCAGTGATCCCAGCATGAAGCCTGCCAGCATGGCAATAGTTATGTCGTGGAAATGTTTGAGCGCGTATGAAAGAACACGGGAGAAAGATGTGATACCAATGATCGCTCCACAACCGAAAATACTCAATGTGAGGAAATCGAGTTGCTTGACTGCTTCCATGATGTAGAAATATTTACCCAGTAACACCAAAATGAAGCTACCTGAGATTCCTGGAAGAATCATGGCACAGATGGCAATCATACCGCATAGAAAAATGAATAAAGGATGTGAAGGTGTTTCAGCTGGTGTGGCGATCGTCACATAATAAGCAATGATACCGCCGATGAGGAAACTTAGAATCGTCTTCCAATTCCACTGTTTAATATCTTTCGAGACAAACCAGGTAGAAGCCAATACCAATCCGAAAAAGAAGGCCCAGATCAGAATGGGCTGATGGACGAGTAGGTAAGTGATTACGCGTGCCAACGACAATACACTGACGCCGATACCGAAAAGCAAGGAGAAAAGGAAGTTTCCGTTGATAGCTTTCCAAAATTCTTTTAGTCGTCCAGTGAAGAAAAGTTTCAGGCTATGGATGTTGATGCTTTTAATCGAATCGAGCAATTCTTCGTAGATGCCGACAATAAAGGCAATCGTTCCACCAGACACACCGGGAACGACGTCGGCTGCCCCCATTCCCATTCCTTTTAATGCGATAAATGCGTAATCTTTCAGTTTTCTGTTCATGTTCATTTGCTTGTTGTTTTCGTTGATTGTTTGTGTGTAAAGAAAGGATTGTGCAGGGATTTCTCCATGAAAGTAAAATAGGCTGTATTGGAAAATTCTTTCTCAGACGAAATGTAGAGGGCAGATTTTCAATACAGCCTGTTTTACGGACGGATTCGTTTATTTATTCTTGATCTTACTCCATGTATCTTTCAGAGAAACGGTCCGGTTGAATACCAATTTACCGTCTTTGCTGTCCGGATCAAGATTGAAATATCCGATACGTTGGAACTGGAAGTAGGAGAGTGGTTTCTGTTCGGCCAGGAACTTCTCTACATAACAGTTGGTCTTCACTGTTAATGAATCCGGATTAATCATTTGCTTCATGGCATCCAAAGCACTTAAACCTTCATCTTTCAAACGTGCCAATTCGTCACGCGGATTCTCAACTTGCCACAAACGGTCGTATAAACGGACTTCAGCAGGCAAGCAGTGTGCGCAACTTACCCAATGAAGTGTTCCTTTCACCTTCCGGTTGCTGTCTGGCATACCGCTGCGAGTATTCGGATCGTATTCACAATAGACTTCTACTACGTTTCCAGCCTCGTCTTTCTTGCATCCCGTACATTTTACGATATAAGCATTCTTCAAACGAACTTCTTGTCCCGGTGTCATGCGGAAAAACTTCTTCGGAGCGTCTTCCATGAAGTCTTCGCGTTCCATCCATAATTCGCGACTGAACTCGATGATATGGCTACCTGCTGTTTCGTCTTCCGGATTATTGATGGCTTCCATTTCTTCCACTTGTCCTTCCGGATAATTGGTAATGATCAGCTTCACCGGATCCAATACGGCTGAAACACGGGTAGCACGGATGTTCAAATCTTCACGAACTGCACTTTCCAACAATGAAAATTCATTCAGTGCGTCGTAGGTTGTATAACCAATCTTATCGATGAACTTGCGGATAGACTCCGGAGAATAACCACGACGGCGGAATCCGCAAAGTGTCGGCATACGAGGATCGTCCCAACCGTTTACCAGCCCTTCCTTTACCAATGTAAGCAAGTTACGCTTACTCATTAAGGTATAATTAAGGTTCAGCTTGTTAAATTCGGTCTGACGTGGACGATTGTCATCCAGATCTTCTCCTTTCTTCAACCAGTCAATGAATAAATCATATAACGGACGGTGAGGAACGAATTCTAAAGTACACAATGAATGTGTCACACCTTCAAAGAAATCACTCTGTCCGTGTGCGAAGTCATACATTGGATAAACTTTCCAATGTGTTCCAGTCCGGTGATGAGGTGTTTTTAGAATACGGTAAATGATCGGGTCGCGGAAGTGCATATTACTGTTTGCCATATCAATTTTGGCACGCAAAGTCATACTTCCTTCTTCAAATTCACCGGCATTCATACGCTGGAACAAATCTAGGCTTTCTTCAATCGGACGGTTTCTGTAAGGGCTTTCCACACCCGGTTGTGTAGGAGTACCTTTTTGTTGTGCGATCAGTTCCGAGCTTTGTTCATCTACGTAAGCCTTACCTTCTTTGATTAGTTCGATGGCAAAATCATATAATTGCTGGAAATAATCGGATGCATAATATATGTTATTCCAGTGGAAGCCTAACCATTCGATGTCTTCCTTAATGGAATCAATGTATTCAACGTCTTCTTTAACCGGATTGGTATCGTCGAAACGCAAGTTACATACTCCGTTGTGACGTTCAGCGATGCCAAAGTCCAAACAGATAGCTTTTGCGTGACCGATGTGAAGGTATCCGTTCGGTTCCGGAGGGAAACGGGTCTGTACACGTCCGCCGTTCTTACCTTCAGCCAAATCCTTTTCTACGATTGCTTCAATGAAGTTCAAGTTCTTTTTACTCTCGACTTCGTTCATGTTGATCTCGCTCATATATAAACATTATTTCATTTCTGACGGGACAAAGGTAATGATTTCTATCTGAATTGAATCCTTTTCGATATAGAAATCAGTCTGAATGCCTCAATTCCGGTAAACAGATTTTCCGGCTGGCTTAAAAGGTATAGGAAAAATACAATCCGCCGCCTTGTTCATTCAAAACAGGAGAAACTAGCAGCTTCCTATCTCTTCGTAAGTTTATTTTCTCAGCAATTGCGTTACGAATAGGAAAATAAATCAGGTAAGATAACTCGGCTGCCAGGATTCCGTATCCGGCTCCGGCAATGACGTCGGCTACCCAATGTCGGTTGTTATAGATACGTGAACCAGCTACAAACAATCCGAGGGCATAACCGGAATACGCCAGCCAAGGGTTTGAATCTTTGAACTCTTTGTAGGCAATGTGAGCACCTAGGAAAGCATTGGCAGTATGTCCGGAAGGGAAAGAGTACTTACCTCCATCCGGTCGCCGCTCATTAACCAAATACTTGGTACCTCGTGTTAATCCGGCATTAATGATTTCTCCTAATCCAACCAGACAAAGCTGATCCACCCAACTGTGTTTTTCTTTTCCCATCAAGTCACAGATGAAGACCCAGCCGAGCATACCCCATTCCATATAATCATCGATATGAATCCGGTTGACAGAGTCTTTCCGATGAATCAAGTGGAAATCGTTCATCCCGTCAATGGCTGTGCCAACGGCTCCAACAGCTATCAACGAGGCGGGTAGGATCAGCGATTTAGGTTGGAATTTATAGGATGTAATAGGTATGTGATGAACAGACAGACTATCGGTTTCTGTCTGAGCCGAAACAGGTTGGATAAATGTCCAAAGAAGTAATAGCAGGCAGATAAAGTATTTCGTTTTCATTCTGTCCGTAAATCAAAATCTTTTCTAAGTTTATCGATAAGCGGATTGATTTCCATCATATGTTGGTATTTCTCCGCACTGGTATAGGCGAGATGCTTCTCATTTGATTCCATGATACGTACTCGCATTTGGATATGAGTATTCTGAAGCTTTTTCCGAAGAGCTGCCAGAATATCTATTGCATTATTGATCAATTCTTCCTGCATTCCTGGATTATGAACGCCTACCTCGAAGTAGAAGTTATCTTGCAATTGGGGTTGGCTGTTGCTCATGATATTCTTCAGATAGACTTTCTTCTCAATCGCATTTGCATATTCATTCCAAGCCTGTTGTAATTGTTCTTGATTGAAATTCGTCCGTAAGTCTGTTGTTGGAACTTGTGCAGAAGTTCCCTGTGGATTTTGCGGCCGTGTTTTGGGTTGCACCATTTCCTTCAACGATGTTCCCATAGGCGGACGACTCGGACGTTTAACCGTTGTTGTAGGAGTCGCTTCAGGTACTGTTACATGAATATGAGCCGGAGGCTCTTGTACCGTTACAGGTTGCGGTTGAACATTTTGTACTTGAACTACAGGTTGTACAGCTTGTTGCTTGCTTGGTTCAGGCGTATTAATGGGCGCTAACTGAGCTTTTTTTTTATCGTCGGCAGAAGCAAGTGTCAACTGGCAGAGTTGGATGAGCATCAACTCGACAAGCAGACGTTTATTTCGGCTTGTCCGATAGCTTTGGTCGCAAGTGTTAGCTAATTCAATCGCTTTGAAAAGGAAAGTTTCCTGACAGCGTTGTGCCATTTCCTTGTAACGTTCACGGATGGAAGCCCCGACTTCAAATAAAACCAGCGTTGCCGGATCTTTGCAAACCAGTAGGTCTCGGAAATGACTGGCCAGTCCTGTAACGATATTCTGGGCATCAAATCCTTTGTTGATAATCTCGTTCAGTAAGAGAAGAGATGCACGAATATTTCCGCTTAAAATTAAATCTGTCAGCCGGAAATAATAATCATAATCGAGGACATTCAGATTCTGGATGACGGCCTGGTAAGTGATGTTCCCGTTTGTATAACTAGCCACTTGGTCGAAGATCGAAAGCGCATCTCGCATACCTCCATCAGCTTTTTGGGCGATGACATTAAGGGCTTCCGGCTCTGCCTGGATTCCTTCTTGCGAAGCAACGTATTCCAAATGTTCCACCATATCAGCAATCGTGATGCGTGTAAAATTATACGTCTGGCATCGGGAAAGAATGGTGGGTAACACTTTATGTCTTTCGGTCGTTGCCAAAATGAACAGCGCATGATGTGGCGGTTCTTCAAGTGTCTTTAAAAAGGCATTGAAAGCGGCGGGACTAAGCATGTGTACCTCGTCGATGATGAATACTTTGTATTTCCCAAGTGCCGGCGGAATGCGTACCTGGTCGATCAGTGAACGGATGTCATCGACTGAGTTATTGGATGCAGCGTCCAATTCATGGATATTGAGCGAACGCTGCTCGTTAAATGCCTGACATGATTCACAAACGTTACATGCTTCGCTGTCGGCAGTCGGATTCATACAGTTGATTGTCTTGGCAAAGATACGGGCACACGAAGTTTTTCCGACACCTCTTGGTCCGCAGAACAGATAGGCATGTGCTAATTTCTGGTTCTGGATCGCATTTTTCAGGGTCGTCGTCAACGCCTTTTGTCCGACAACATCCTTGAATGTCCCCGGACGGTATTTTCTTGCCGATACAATATAGTTATCCATACGTTTCCGTGCCTCTTTTTATGATTGCAGAACAAAGATAGTAGAAAAAAAGCCTGCCCGAAAACTTCAGGCAGACTTTTTTATTTCCTGATCATGTGATCAGACTTCCGATAATATAGATTAGGAAGGTGTTTTTATTTTAAGCCTCGGTTCTTCAACAGAGGATCAGTTCCGGGTTCTTTCCCTCGGAAATTCTTGTACATATCCATGGCATCATCAATTCCGCCTGGTGTAAGAATGTAGTTACGGAATTTGCCAGCTACTTCCTGATTGAAAATATCTCCTGTCTCTTTATAGGCTTCATAGGCATCAGCATCCAATACTTCTGCCCAAATGTAACTATAATAACCGGCTGTATATCCACCTCCCATGGTGTGATTGAAATAGGTTGTGCGGTAGCGAGACGGGATTTGCTTCAACAATCCACGTTTACCAAGAGTTTCTTCTTCAAACTTCATTACGTCCAGATCGGCAGGAACATCGGTCAGTACATGGAAATCCATATCCAATAAAGATGCTGCCAGATATTCTGTGGTAGCAAAACCTTGTCCATATTTACCACTCTTGTCAAGTTTTTCAATCAGGTCGGCCGGGATGACTTCGCCTGTCTGATAATGCTTGGCATATACTTTTAAGACTTCCGGTTCAAATACCCAATGTTCCATCACCTGAGAAGGTAATTCAACAAAGTCGCGGGGTACACCTGATACACCATAATAATGAACGTCTTTAAATAGATTATGCAATCCGTGTCCAAATTCATGGAAAAGGGTAGAGGCTTCGTCGGCACTCAGCAATGCCGGTTGTCCGGCTGCCGGTTGGGTAAAGTTACAAACGATTGTTACGACCGGACCTTGACGTTTCCCGTCTACATATGTCTGTGACCGGTAGGTTCCGCACCATGCACCTCCTCGTTTGCTGGCACGAGGGAAGAAATCCATATACAAAACTCCCAGGTGTGTACCGTCTTTGTCTTTACATTCGAATGCCAAAGCATCGGGGTGCGGCAGGGGAATGTCTTTCAATTCGGTGAAAGTAATACCATACAACTTGTTGGCTACATAGAAAGCTCCTTCGCGTACCTGGTTGAGAGGCAGGTATGGACGTATCTGATTTTCGTCTAAATCAAATTTGGCTTTTTTCGCCTTTTCGAAATAATAACGCCAATCCCAGCCTTCAGCTTCGAAGGACTGACCTTCTTTCTTGATTTCTGCCTGGATGTCTGCCAATTCTTCTTTCGCTTTGTTCAGAGCCGGAGTCCAGACTTCGTCCAACAGCTTGTATACATTTTCTGAATTTTTAGCCATACGATCTTCCAATACAAACGAAGCATAATCTTTGTATCCCATCAGCTTCGCTTTTTCCAGTCGTTTGGCTACTAGTTTGCGGACTACTTCTTTGTTGTCAGCATCATTATTATTGTTTCCGCGGTTGATATATCCTTTGAAAATCTGCTCGCGTAATGCCCGGTTGTCTGCATATTGTAAGAAAGGCATAACACTTGGGTTGTGTAACGTAAAGATCCACTTACCTTCCTGGCCAGCTGCTTTGGCTGTTTCGGCTGCATTGGCGATGAGGCTTTCCGGCAGACCTGAAAGATCTTCTTTCTTATCGACAATCAGTTGGAAATCGTTGGTCTCTTTCAGCATATTCTGTCCGAAAGTCAGCTGTAGCATCGCGATTTCGCTATTCAATTCACGGAGTTTGGCTTGCTTTTCTGCATCCAGATTGGCACCACCTCTGACGAAATCCTTATACGTTTCTTCTAGTAATTTGGTTTGTTCCTTATTCAAACCCATCTTGTCTCTATTTTCATAGACTTGTTTTACCCGTTCGAAAAGTTTCGGATTCAAGCTAATGTCATCTTCATGCTTTGAGAGCATCGGAGAGAGCTGTTTGCTCAGTTCTTGCATCTCGTCGGATGTATTGGCGCTGTTCTGTCCATAGAAAACGGCACTCACTTTTCGCAATAGTTTTCCACTTTGGTCCAGAGGAACAATCGTATTTTCAAAGTCAGGAACAGACTTTTGGTTGACAATGGCTTCAATTTCCTGAGCTTGTTCCTGCATTCCCTTTTCGAAAGCAGGCAAATAGTGTTCAATCTTGATCTGGTCGAACGGAGGAACTCCAAACGGAGTCGTATATTCCGTAAAGAAAGGGTTTTCTGTCTCCACTTTCTGTTCTTTAGGAGCATTACATGCCGTCAAGGCAAAAGCTGCTCCGGCTATTAGTACTAGTTTATTCATACAGATTAATAATTTTTAATTTGCGCGTAAAGATAAGAAATCCTTTTATTTTTTTCGCAAATCTTTTACCTTTGCGGAAAAGAAATACAACAGATGTCGAAACTTAAAGAATTTTACAATAAATATTTAGCTTGGATCAACAAGTATGTGTTGGTGACAATCGGTGTATTTATTCTGATGTGTCTGGACAGTGACAGTAATCTGTATAAACGGTGGATGTACGACGAGAAAATCAGAAGCTTGGAGAAAGAAATCAAGTTCTATCAGAAAGAAATCGAAGTGAACCGTAAAAAGCTGGAAGACTTACATACCGACAAGGAAGGATTGGAGCGTTTTGCCCGTGAAGAATACTTCATGAAACGCCCGAATGAAGATGTTTTTATCATAAAGGAAAAGTAAATGAATTCCCAAATACGTACGTATCTGTTTACTGTCTCTGCCATTTTACTGTTGGGTGGAGCTGTTTTGTATTTAACTCAATGGTTCGTTGCGCCTTATCTGTTTGCTGTTGGTGCGGCAGGTATTACGGTTTGTTATCTGACGGAATCGGTGGTTGGTTTGGACTTCCGGCAGAAACGTTTGCATCGCTTCAATGTCTTATCAGGACTTCTAATGATTGCCGCATCTGCTTTTATGTTTAAAGGCAAAATGGAATGGGTTATTTTGTTGGCCATATCTGCTATTTTCCAGACGTATGTGGCTTTTGTAGGTGGAAAAGGGAAAAATAATTCTTAAAGAAAACCGGGGAATACCCATTTTGATTCTCGTTACTTTTGTTTTTGATTCTCGTTAGAATCTATTTGGTTTTTCGTTGGTTTGATTTATCCGGCTTATGGCATTATAAATGCGAAGGTTGGAATCGGATAAAATAAAGAAGCCAGGATTGATTGTTAGTAACAATATCCTGGCTTTTATAGGTTCTTATTCTATACTTTATTCTTCTGTTTTAGGAGCTTCTTCTCCTTCAGCTTTGTTTTCAGCTTCTTGTTGTTCCATTTTTACTTCAATAGAAGTGAAGTCGTTGATGCCACTGCTAATTAACAGGTTATACCAGCTGATCAACTTCTTGATGTCACTAGGATAAACGCGATCCCGGTCAAATTCGGGTAACACTTCAGCCATGTAAGCACGAAGTTCATCCGGTTTGGCAGAAGTTTGGATAGAAGCCTTTTCTCCGTTTTCTTTATTTTTGATGTTGGTCAATACTTCATGTAAGGGTATTTCTCCATCGTTTGTATAAATGGCAATATCACCCAGTGAGATGACCTTATCTTTTGCATATGCAGGTACTTTCTTCTTGTCTGTCAATGATTCAACGATCAGCATATTTTTCCCGTGAGAAACCAGTCTGAACAGGCCTGGACGTCCAGAAATAGACAAAATAGTCTTCAACATAATTGTTCGTTTTTTCTTTGTTTGGATTTGAATTAATTTAAATATCACGCAAAGGTAACATAACTACCGGATATTATCGAAAATTTGACTTAAAAACTTTTCAACTTGCGGTAACAAGGGTTGTTTTCCGTCATTCGTAATGATGTAGTCTGCCCATAATTTCTTGTCTTCATCAGATACCTGGCTTTCGATGCGTTTCCGTAACGCTTCTTCTGTAGAATGGTCCCGTTGTAAAGCCCGTTGGATGCGGATCTCGAGCGGAGCATATACCATAAGACTAACATCTACTATTTGGTTAAAGCCTGATTCAAATAAGATGGCCGATTCGATGGCACAACCATGCTGCTGTTGATGTTCACTCCATGTCAGGAAATGTTTATTCACTTCCGGATGGATGATTTGGTTTACCTGCAAAAGTAAGTCTTTGTTCCCGAAGATAGCTTTTGCCAACGCGGGTTTATTCAGACCTTCGGGAGTGTAAATATCCGGACCGAAGAGGTGAATCAAACGTTCCCGGATGACAGGAGAGGTGTTTGTCAGTTTCTTACTCTCATCATCTGCAATGTAAACCGGTATTCTATGAACAGACAGAAGCTGAGCAACGACTGATTTCCCGCTTCCGATTCCTCCGGTGATTCCAATCTTTATCATTTGAAACTGGTATTTTGTTCTAATAAAAACTCTATTTTGGTGGGCGTTGTATGGCAATAACGAACCCAGTCCGGTTTCTTGGTAACTTGAACTTCGATGGTACCGGAAACATTTTCTTCCAGTTGGGCATAAGGAACTTCTACGGCAAACATGTCTTCCGTTAACTCTTTAAACCGGGAGATCGGAATGTTACAGGATACTTCTACAATCTGTGGAAATGTTCTGATTTTGTAGTTGGCTGGAACTCCGGTAACTTCCACAGGGATAGAAAGAGCCTTTTCCGTATATTCCTCGATAGGAATGGTGACTGATACATTATTAGTTTCGAAGTTCGTTCCTTCGATTGGTTGCAGCCCCACTACACGCGTGATACTCTTTTTCCCGTTTTTGATTTCTGTATAAGCCGTCTTAACTTCTTCAATCGAGTTGAGTATGGAATCGCTGGCGTAAACCGTTACATGCGATGGCGATATTTGTATGTCGGAAGATACCAGGAATCCTTTTTCTGTTTGTATGTTTCCTTCGAAAACAACCGGAAACTCCCGGCTTTCTCTCATGCCGTATCTAAGGGTAAACGATTGTGGCTCGATGCTGTAAAGCGTCGTCGTGGCCAATACTTGCTTTTGGATCTCGGCTTCAATCTTTTTCTTGTCAACAACAAACTTTCCGGTTTCTTTGGAAGCTCCGGTCATATCAATAGTGATTGATCTGAATTTCTGACCAATCATATAGTTAAGCAGCGCACTTCCTTTATCTTTTATCCGAATGGATATTTCCTGCGGAACTTTGTTTGTGAAAATAATATCTTCCGGAACGTTATTGTATCTGAGTGGTATAGACATGACTGTTTCGTATTCTTGTTGCAGACTTTGCAACAGCCAGAATCCAAAAGATAACAGGACGAAACAAGAAAAAATTAAAGCTTCTTTCCATCGTTGGCGATGCAAAAAAGCTTTAATGTCTGCCAAAACAGTATGATATGTCCGGACACAATTAGTAAGCCATGACATATATAGAAAATCTTTTAATTACTTTTGTTTTGCATCTTCTGATGAAGCAAAAACAGATGTCTTGTCAATCTGGATATTTACGCCGTTAGCGATTTCGATGACCATATATACGTCACCAATCTCTTTGATCTTTCCATAAATACCACCTGCAGTGATTACCTTATCGCCTGTTTTCAATGCTTCACGAGCTTTCTGGATTTCTTTTTGTCTTTTTTGCTGAGGGCGTATCATGAAGAAATAAAAGATTGCTACAATGACAACCATCATGATAATACCAGACCATTGAGATTGTCCGGCTGCCGCTTGAAGTAGAATACTTAAGTTCATCATATTTATATTAGTTATACATTATCAATTGTGTATTTGACGGACACAAATGTAATGATAAAATTTAATCTTTCAATATTAGCTTCTCATTTTTTAGTTCATTGACAATGGAATCCAAAATTCCGTTGATGAAAGTTCCACTTTTCGGTGTACTGTAATATTTAGCCATGTCAATGTATTCATTCAATGATACATTGGTCGGGATTGTGGGGAAAGTCATGATTTCGGCTAATGCAACTTGCATAATCAGCATATCGATGTTGGCAATTCGTTCGGATTCCCAGTTCTTCATGTGTTTGCTGATTCGCTCGCGGTATTCTTTTCCCTTTAAAATAGTTTGGTGGAACAGTTTAGTGGCAAATACTTTGTCTTCCTTGTCTTTAAACATCGGTAATAATTCCTGTTTGCTACCTTCTGTTTCCTTGAATTTCTTGATTGTTTTGAGGACGAATGTTTCGACGATAGCGATATCATCATTCCAGTAGATACTTTTATCCTCCAGGTATTCTTCGATATATTCGCTGCTGCAAATGATTTTCTTAAAGATCTGACGCCAGAATTCACGATCCGTTTCGTAATTGTCTTCTTTGTTTTCCAAATACTCCGCGTAAATGTCGGAAGCAAGAATCAGTTCTAATACTTGTTTGATGAAGTCTTCATCATTGGCCCATGAAATACCTTCTGCAGCAACATATTGATTCAATGCCTCATTGTCGGCCAATTGTTTGATAAAACGATTATCGATCAAACGCGTATTGGGTGTTAAGTCTTCCGGTGTCGGCATGAATTTGTGTTTGCGGATATCAAGATTTCTTCTGTGTAAATTGGTTACTTCAATCATCAGAAGAAGTAAGTAATGATATAGGTCGTACGATTTTTGAAGACTGAACATGAGCTCGTTTTCTGCAACTTTTAAATCACCATGTCCGTTTTGATAGTATGAATAAACTATCTGTAAGACTTTAATACGGATTAAAATTCTGTTAATCATTGTTTGAAGGAACTACTTTGTGTTTAATATTTTCAGTTTGCAAAGGTAATGATTCTTTTTGGAATAGTGAATTTAAAAGATATTCTTTCTATAAATTTGATTTTTGGCCATTATTTTTTAGGTTAAAATGATTGAAGATTAGAAAAAAATGCGCATATTTACACCCTAATAAGTTGAGCTTGTCAAACACAACTGATAAGACTCTGTTTATTATGTTGTGAAGGAAATGGCTTGCAGAGCTTAGTTAATAATGAATGAAGACGAAATAATTTAAAAGTTATGCCATGGAAGAAGGAAAGAAGAAAAACATTGTTGAGGGTGGCGATAAAGAAATTCTGTATTCGAAAGCCATAAAGGCCGGTAAACGCATTTATTACCTGGATGTAAAGAAAAATTTGAAGGAGGATTTGTTTTTGGCGATTACTGAAAGTAAAAAGATCCAGTCAAAGGAGAGTTCGAATGTAACCTTTGAGAAGCATAAAATTTTTCTTTACCGCGAAGACTTTGATAAGTTTGTGGATGGGTTAGTGGATGTGATCGGCTATGTTAAATCTCATAAGGGAGAAGTAACGCGTTCGGAAGAAAATGCTCCGAAGAAAAAGGAAGCTCCTGCTGAGACGGATTCAGACATTAAGCTGGATATTAAATTCGATGCAGAATAAGCTTTTATTCACCTTGCAGGAAGATGAAAAAATAGGATGCCTAAGTATTTAGACATCCTATTTTCTTTTAAGCATGTATGATTGTCATATATGCTTATTTGTTTTGCGGAATTAAGCACCCGGGTGAATTGCTTCTGTAGGACATGCTTCTGCACATGTTCCACATTCTGTACACATATCAGGGTTGATACTGTACTTATCACCTTCAGAAATTGCTCCTACCGGACATTCGTCGATACAAGTTCCGCATGCAATACAATCATCGCTAATTACGTAAGCCATATTCTTAAACGTTTAAATGTTAACTATTAGTCGTGCAAATGTAGGATATTATTCGGATTAAAAAAATAGCTAAGGCTATATTTTTTTATATTTTCCCTTTGTTTGCAATAAAAACAATGTATCTTCGTTATATAAAAAAACAAGAAAGTTGAGACGTTTTATAGTTATAGTAAGTGTGCTCTGCTGTTTTTCAGCAGTCGTTTGGGGACAACGGGAGAAGGTGAAGAATCAGCCGTATGTGGATAATAAGTTATTTCACTTAGGTTTTCATGTGGGGATTCATGCGCAGGATATGTTATTAACGCATACCGGCGTTTCTACAAACGGTGAGACTTGGTTTGCGGAAATACCAACTTATTCTCCGGGATTCAGTGTCGGTGTGATTGGTGATATGTTCCTCAATCCTTATTTTAATTTGCGTTTTATTCCAACCATTAACTTTGGTGACAAGCGTTTCGTGTTTCGTGAACAGGAAACCGGTGAAGAGTTTCGTACATCTGTTCGATCGAGTTACCTGACGCTGCCGTTGAGTGTGAAGTATTCTTCTTTCCGATTAAACAATTGCCGCCCTTATTTGACGGCAGGAGTTTATGGTGCCATGGATTTAGGTCGCAAAAGAGGAAATCCTTTATACCTGAAAGGCTTTGATTATGGGTTGGAATTCGGTATCGGCTGTAATATCTATTTGCCCTTTTTCCGGTTATGTCCGGAGTTGAAGTTTAGTTTCGGTTTGCCGAATTTGCTTGTAAAAGACCGTCCGGATCTGGAAGGACAAGAAACAATCAAATATACCGAAGCCTTGTCTAAAGCGACTTCACGTATGGTTACGCTGACATTTAATTTCGAATAAAGAGTTCGATGTAGATATATGCGGCAGGCGTAGCCATCAGCACACTGTCAAAACGATCAAGAATTCCACCATGACCGGGTAAAAGATTTCCTGAATCTTTTACTCCCAGTGTCCGTTTTAATAAAGATTCTGTCAGATCTCCCCAAGTAGCAAAAAGGACAACGACGGCTGCCAGTCCTAGCCATTGAATACGACTTATTTCAGGAGCGTACCAGGCAAATCCTTGCGAAGCTAATAAAACTACAATCAGTCCGCCCCAAAATCCTTCCCATGATTTCTTGGGTGATATGCGTTCGAATAATCTTCTTTTCCCAATTTGTGAGCCTACCAGGAAAGCTCCTGTATCATTCAACCAGACGAATATAAAGATGGCTAGTATATATAAAGGTACATAGATCTTGGATGTTGTTGCAGGGTCTTGCTGAATGGATATGAAATTCAATAACGAAAACGAGCCGGCGCAGTAGATTTGTGCCAGAAAAGTAAAGGCCCAGTTATTGATTGGATTCGGAGCTTTGGTATAAAGTTCGCTGATCAGTGTGTACATGATAAATAACAGGTAAGGGAAGAAGATTTCTTCTCCGGCGAATCCTTGCACTTTCATGAAGCAGGCAAAGAACAGATACATACCTCCGGCAGTACTGATCAGCCGGCGTAATGTTGCATTTTCGTAGTGCTTCAATAATCCGTAGAATTCCCATAAGGCAAATCCTGTTATGATACAAAACAGGATAGCGAATGAATATGCATTGTATAATATTGCTCCCAGTAAGATTCCAACAAAGATAATCCCAGTAAGCGTCCGTTTGATGAAATTGTTCAAAATGTTTTCCTTTTTAATGATTGATGTGCAAAGATAGGCATATAAACGAAACGTGAAAGAAAAAATCCCTGTTTAATTCAGTCGAATCAAACAGGGATGAATCATTTGTTTTGTTTTTTATTACTTGTCTTCTTCCGTTTGGGGAGCTTCTTCACTTGTTTCTGAAACAGGTGACTCCTCTTTTACATTCTTCTTGTCGTTTTTATCATCTTTATTCTCTTTTTCGAGAATTTCTTCTGAACGGGAAGCCCACGGACGTTTACCGAAAATATGTTCTACGTCTTCCCGGTAGATGACTTCGCGTTCCAGCAATACATTTGCTAATTCATTATGACCTTCTGCATTTTCGGCCAGAATTTTCTTGGCACGTTCGTATTGTTCCGAAATAATCTGCTGGACTTCTTCGTCGATGATGCGAGCTGTACTTTCACTATAGGGTTTGGTAAATCCCCATTCCTGACCACTTGAGTCGTAGTAGTTGATGTTGGGTAACTTATCGCTCATACCATAATAAACGACCATTGCGTATGCTTGTTTGGTAACGCGTTCCAAATCGTTGCTGGCTCCGTTGGAAATCTGACCGGAATAGAGTTCTTCGGCAGCACGTCCTCCCAGGGTAGAACACATTTCGTCGAGCATTTCTTCGCGGGTTGTGATCGGACGTTCTTCAGGCAGATACCAGGCTGCGCCTAAGGCTTTTCCACGAGGTACGATCGTCACCTTCACCAGCGGATTGGCATGTTCCAGCTTCCAGCTGATTGTTGCATGACCTGCTTCGTGGATCGCAATGCGTTTCCGTTCGGTTTCTGTCATGACCGTTGTTCTTTTTTCCAAACCGCCGACGATACGGTCCACTGCATTCATGAAGTCTTCTTTCTGAACAAACTTTTTGTTGTTTCGGGCTGCAATCAATGCGGCTTCATTACATACATTCGCTATATCGGCTCCCGAGAATCCCGGAGTTTGTCGAGCCAGGAGTTCGGCATCAACACTGTCATCTATCTTGATCGGACGCAGATGAACGCCGAATATTTCCTTTCGTTCATTCAAATCCGGCAATTCAACATGAATCTGACGGTCGAAACGTCCGGCACGCAATAAGGCTTTATCCAGAATATCGGCACGGTTAGTTGCCGCCAGGATAATCACACCACTGTTCGAACCAAATCCATCCATTTCGGTCAGCAATTGGTTCAATGTGTTTTCGCGCTCGTCGTTACTGTTCATATTCGCGTTTTTCCCACGGGCACGGCCTACGGCATCAATTTCGTCGATAAATACGATACAAGGAGCTTTTTCCTTGGCCTGACGGAACAAGTCGCGTACACGAGAGGCTCCAACTCCGACGAACATTTCTACGAAATCAGAACCCGATAAAGAGAAGAACGGGACATTCGCTTCGCCGGCTACTGCTTTTGCCAATAAAGTCTTACCTGTTCCCGGAGGACCTACTAACAAAGCTCCCTTCGGAATTTTACCTCCCAATTCTGTATATTTGGAAGGATTCTTCAGGAATGATACAATTTCTTCTACTTCCTGCTTGGCTCCAGCCAAACCAGCCACGTCTTTAAAGGTAACTTGCGGATTGTTGTCTTTGTCAAACAACTGAGCCTTGGCTTTTCCAACGCTGAAAACACCGCCCGGACCACCGCCGGCTCCGCCAGACATCCTTTTCATTAAGAATATCCAAACCAGAACGAAGAGGATAATAGGGCCAAATGATATGAGAAAACTCCACATCGCATCGTCGCCTTCCTCGAAGCTTACTTGCGTATCAATTTTATCATCGGATACTGCATTGTCATAGAAGTCGGAGAACTTATCGGCCGACGGGATTTTAATATATACTTTAGGTGACAAGCTGTCGGTCATCTTTTCTCCCGGAAAGACAATACCTATCTTATCACTTTTAACCGTAGCCTCTACGACATTCTTTTTGTTATAGACAACCATCTTGTCGAATACGTTTTCTTTGGCCAACTTTTGGAATTCTGTCCAGCCTATTTCTTTAGAACCGGTCGAATCGTTGGTCATATACAACGCAATCAACAGCAAAAAGATGATTCCGTACATCCAATAGAAATTGAAGCGGAACATCTTTTGTTTGTTGTCCTTGGGTTTATTCGGATTCATTCTATTGTTTTCCATATGCTATGTTTGTAAATGCAAATTCAATATTAGTCCAGGTTGGGGATTTCTGTAATCTTGGCATCTTCCCAAAGCGTATCCAGATTATAGAACTTGCGTTTTTCGGGTAAAAAGATGTGGACCATTACGGTTCCATAATCCATACCGATCCATTCCGCACGTTGTTCGCCGTCGATCGACAATGTCTTTTCTCCGGCTTCCCGGCGGGCGAAATCCCAAACGGAATCACATAATGTGGAAACTTGTGATGGAGAGTTTCCTTCTCCAATAACCATGTATTGGCAAATCGCTCCTTCTATCGAGCTTAAGTCAACTACAACAATATTTTTCCCTTTCTTTTCTTGCAGGCCGTTTACGATGGCCTGTACTAAAACTTGTGTTTGATCCATTCTTATCTTACTAAAATTCTAATTTCCAAAGTTGCAAAGATACTTGGAATAAATTTATTTCAGGCATCTTGTCAGGTAAATTCTTTTTATCAATTCATTTTTCTTTACAAAAACAACTGGGATGCCCGAAAAGTTCATTCGTTTGTTTCCTTTCCACCAATAGGGGGAATGATTCTTGTCTGATAGGAAAAAGATGTGTGTAGGTTTATATTTTTAGACCGTTTCACCCTTGTGAAGAGATCGTTTCACCTGGGTGATACGATCGTTCCGCAACTGTGATACGATCGTTCCACCCAGGTGGAACGATATAAAATATGTCATTTAACGGATTTAGTTGACTTAAAATCTCTTTATAAATAAAAGGGGTTGACTCTAGTTTAACTTATTTATATACTGAGTTGACTCATATTTTTGTTAATCACTCAA
>NZ_JAKZMM010000030.1 GCF_022809355.1 Parabacteroides faecalis
AATTTTATCCATACATATTATTTCAATTCAAATATTGTTTTAATCTTATACCCTTTAATCGGGTTCTTTTTGCAATAGCCTTCACCGAACCAGTTCCGGTCAAATGGGAATCTACGGAATAGATACCGGTAATAAGCTTCATTATATTTACGTTTCATATTCATATCTATTTAATTTTACATACCTATCCAGTTCCTCACCATTCAAAGCGGATGCCGACTACTTGCGTATTTTCGCTGTGAAGAGCTCTCTTAATTGTATAACGAGATATTCCCAAGACGTCTGACGCTTCTGAGAGAGATGTGAATACTTTCATCTTACCATTCTGGAAGATGGCAACAACCGGTTTCCCCGGCCTTCCCAGCTTGAAAGGCGGATCTTTTTCTTCTACATAGCACGGTACTTCACCGCCGGTGTATAACTCGAACTCCGAGCAGCGAACCCACAGTTCGGATCTTCCAAGTGATGCCTCATGCGTCTTCCGGTTGAGATCTCTCACATGGCATATCTTTCCCTCGAACACAACTTCCGATCCTATGCGTACTTTCTCATCAAACTCCTTTATTTTCATTTTCGTACTCCTTATCCAATTCATTCAACATTCGTTTGTACTTTTCAGCAACTCTATGACATCTGATAGATTCGTTGAACCGGATGCGGTCAACCAGATACGAACGATGCTTTTCATAATTCAACTTATTCATTTTCACATCTTATTCCTGCATTTTCTATTACTCTTTCAAACTCTCCTTCCCCCAATATCTTCACAATAAATGCGTTGAAAGCTTCCGTCACTTTACCTTGGTATATACGATCATCTATTCCGAATACTTTTGTCGCCAACTCGTTGCATAGTTTGATCAGATGGTGGTTAAACTTGTCCATATACAGATAATCCAAAGAGTCACAAGTGTACTGTATTCCGTACCGGCTCTGTATAGCCTTGACGAAAAAATCTCGTGTACAATGTCCCACCTGCGTAAGCATACCCATTGCCAGCAGCGAAGACAGGATCTTGTTGTTGTCGCCTGTCACGTTGTCCTTCAGCAGGCTGTTGGATATGCTGAATACCAGTATGTCGATATGCCTCTTGTAGCGTTCTTCCATCTCGATCATCAGGTCGGCAAACTCCGATTCGCTTATGTCGGTATGCCGTCTACGACCAAGCGAGTACGATCTTACTTCCCTTTTCATTTGGTTGAAAAGATTCTTTACCTTATGCCTAAAATAAGGCATACCAGATATGAGAGGTTCCAAGTCCAGTACCATGTTTTCGATCTGGTCATTGCAGTACAGCGCAACATATTCGTACAAGCATTCAGCCCCGAAAGGCTTGCGAGTTGCCCGTAAGTTTATAAGCCCTGATCTACCGTATCCACTATCATAAAAATCGTACACATTACATACTGAACGATAGATAATTTTTGGCAATTTAGGTTTTCTTTTTTCGCTCATGATTATTTCTTCCTTCTGCTGTCTCCTGTCACAGCAATCAAGTTAAACATCTCTTTTCTTCTGTCCCTGATATAATCCCCATAAATATTTTGCACTTCATCAGGCATAAGGTTTGTAGTAACATAAGTCTTTAAATGAGTTTGTTGCCACAAAGCATACCGTATATGAAGTATGTGCTGGAACACATTTAACTCTGTTCCGAAATACTTAGATGGTATGGGTTCACGACCAAGTTCATCGAAACACATGGGAACAGGTTCTTTGCAAAATCCGTCAGGATTAAGCAAATATTTATCTATATTCCCTGTCAAAGCATATTCAGCAGCTACTTGGCTGCATATATAAACCCTGAATCCATCGTTTATCCGTTGCATGAATTTAGAGAATACGAACATCAAAGTACTTTTGCCTGTACCGATTGGCCCATCAAGCCAAATGCCCTTATTCAAATCTAATTTTCCGGGAATGCCAATGAAATAATTGAACAAATCAGATACAATCTGCTTATTGGAATCATCTATTTTGAACATTCCACATGTCGCTTCATCAGCTACATTTAGGAATAATCGCTTTAATCTCATTATCTCATCTTTGCTCCTATTCTTCTCCATAACCGGAGGTTGATGTAAGATTTGTTGGATTGTTGTTTCTATACCTGTCATTTCTGTAACTTTGTTTTTGCATTTCATAATGCAGCCATGATGAAAAATGGAACTTTGCATCCTTGGCCGATTTTTTAGTTTCACCTCGATTCTGAAGTATTTTGAAAAAATCATCTATGTATCTGTTGAATCTTTCAAGATTTATTGAATTATTCATGCAGAACGTTTCAATCCAATATTTGTCAGATAGAATCATTTTCTTGCAATCTGAAAGTTCAATATCGACAGAATCTGATATTTCCTGAGAGAGAGGATCGGTTTTAACCGCGTCTTTCTTTTTATCTCCTTTAGGAGATATTTCTTTTTTTCTTTTTACCTTTATACTTTGTCCGGGATTGCATACATTAATTGAATTATTGCATACATTAATTGAATTAATGTCAACATTAATTAGAAATTCCGGTACAACTTCAGTTTCATTCCTTCGCTTTGTTATCTCAAAAAATCGCTTCTGAATCCCAGCTGATGTCAGTATTCCATACGCAGAATATTTATCCACATCAAAGAACCCAACTTGAACGGATTTAAGTAATACTTCTTTAACACAACCCTCAGACACCCCAACTTCGTCAGCGATGCAAAAAGGAAGGTCTTCATCCCACGATATGTAATACCCTTTACCACGATAGATATTACACAGCAGGCAGATTATTACAGATCCTGCATTTGGACCACAAGCCTTTACTATTTTCCGGATCTTAACGTCTGAAAAAAAACTGACATCCAAAGGAAAGTAGCTTATTCCCTGTTTAATAGGTCTTCCAGCCATCTCTAATAAGTCTTTTTCTCATTGTTATTCAGTTTATTATTAATGATATAAAGGTAGTGATTATTTAATGATTTATACTACATAACAATCTATAAATCAGCATATTAAACTTTATTTTCAAAGTTCAAACAAATGGTAACAAGTAGTATGAAGGTTCACAAATTCTTCACGAGGAGGGAATATTTGAGCTACTTCCATATCATTCGGAAGAAACAGATAACGTACTTCCTTGATTTGTTGATACCCAAGTGGATATTTAGCGGAAACACTCAAATACCATTTATCATTATCCTTTGTTACAAGTACATACATACCTTTATATTTGAACACTCCAGTAGAATAAGTGCCATATTTATCTTCCCTGTATTCTGGATTGATTCCAAGTTGATCAGGATCACGAAGTTTTTCTAATTCTTGCTTTCTCATAGATATTTCTTATTACTTAATAAACACAGCCGTATCATTCAACGTCTTAACTATTCCAATCTTTCCATCAGAATATAGTTTGTTAAGCTCTGATCTTGTTTCTTTGCTCACCTCATTCATCAGATGAGCAAACTCCACATGGTCAGGGACGATGTTTTTTTCTCGTCTCTCGTCTTGAAGCTTGGATATGATGTTTAAGATGTCCATCACTCTTTGTCTTTTAAGTACATCTTTACTAATTCCATAAACTCATCCAACGAATAGCACAATGAGTATTTGTATCCTTGCGATTCAACCGCCTGCTGGAACTGCTTCTGCGATTCCTGTTGCCTGCCTTTCGGTTTCTTCATCTCTATATATAAGCCATGATAGAAGCGGTTAGGAACGGAAAGGAAGATGTCGGCCACACCGGCAAGCGCACCTTCGGCTTTCAGGATAGCACCGGTTACTGCATTCCGTTTGCCGCCATTTGGAATGGCATATAGCAGTCCGGCGTACTCTGGGTATTGCAAGCGGAACCACCGGACGCATCCTTGTTGTATTCTTGATTCTATATTCAGCATAATCTGTATTGTTTAATTTGTCGTAGCCGGTGGCGGGATCGAACCGCCTTTTCATCCGGTCGGATGCGTTCTACCATGTAAACTAACCGGCTTAATTATCAAAATCGAAGTCATCAAAATAATCCGGATCATCATCCGGCATATCATAACCAAAGTCCATAAGCATTTTTTTAATAACCTCCGCATATCCTCACGGACGGCGAAGGTCGCTACTAACAACTAATAACTATCTCTGCGATTACGATTATCCCCATACTTTCCAGTCGGGTATGTATTCATTTTCAACCATTATTCACCTCACTTCCTTTGTTTTCATCAGTTTGAGTACTTGGATCAAATGGGTAGACATCCATAATCTGTGTCTCTGCAATTGATGCGATTGTATAATCGGCCAAAGTTCCTTTCATTCCTTCTTCCAATACGGTTATTGCTTCTTTTAAATTATATGCCTGAACCAACATCTGAGCAGCCGTTTTCTTTTCAATACCACTCTTTTCATCGAGTGTGATGAAATAGATCTTTGCCTTATAATACCTATCTCCATCATCATTAAAGAATACTTCTGATAATTTCGCCCTACCTACGGCAGAAACTGTGAACTCGCCAGTGATAAATGGGCTCATTTCCTCGATTATTCGAGCCTCAGCTTCCGTAAACGACAAAGCATCTACCAGATATGGCTCTGTCACTTTTTTCTGCATTCCATTTTCAAGTATCTTTTCATACGATACTTTACATAAAAACCAATTATGTATCATGATCTATTTGCTTTTATACGTTTCTAATTTCCTTATTTCCTTTCTTAAAAGCCTTTAGGCGTTCTTATACTTGTTGCTCCCGTATGGGGAAGTAAGCACAGCGTTTACATGCCTGGCTATCGCGTCTATCAGGTAGTCGGGCGGACGGTCTGATCGTTTCATAATTTACGTATGATATACCTACCTGTTTTTGTACATCTCCATCATTTCTTCATATCCGGGGTCTTTCCAGTAGGGAAGGTAGCATCCAAATTCTGTTTGAGCCCATATCTTCATGCGGTCCATGAGGTCGGATAATTCTTTCGTGCTCATTCCGGACGTGTGATAATCGTCTTTGACGACTTCGCCCGTGAAGTGATCAACCCTTTCACGCATTCCAAGCAAGTTCCGCTTTACGTCCGACTTGCATTCTTCCAAGGAAACATATCCCAAATGGTCGGCAAGGACTTGGCACCAGACATGGAAGAGTGCGTTCTGGCTTAACGTCCTTTTCCTGCTTTTCTTTGTCAACTCGAACGGATCTGCGCCGGACATCAGCTTGCGGTAATAAGCGTCGGCACGTTCACGGTCGAACGGGTTTGTTGGGTTTACTATCATACACTAGAATGGAAGATCGTCTGTCTGTTGAAGCATAGGTGGATAATCGGAGGGAGAAGGCATGTCGGCTGCCGTTACTGGAGGGCGTGAACTACCGTTGTCGGGTGCTTTTCCGCAAAGTATCAAGTCGTACGCCAGAATGTCGGTAGCATACCTCTTAACGCCATCCTTCTCGTATTCACGGTACTGGATCGTACCAAGCACAATCACCTTGTCTCCTTTGTGGATATACTTTTCTGCTATGTCGGCAAGGCTTCGCCACGCTACGACATTGTGCCATTGAGTTTTTTCAGGGACATCCGTACCGTCCTGCTTCTTATACCCTCCTGTAGACGTTGCCAGGCTGAACGAGGCGACCTTGACGCCACCATCGAATGTTTTTACATCAGGATCTTTTCCTGCGTTCCCGGCAAGAAACACTTGGTTGATTGATTTGCTCATGATAATTCGTATAATGGTAAAACATCTGTCAGATTCCTTAACCTGATCCAGTCCAAGAAATCTTTTATCAATAATCGGTTATCTTCTTCCAGCCGGTTGTACCAGTGGCAGGAGATGGAAGGCTCGTAAGGCTTCAAGTTCAATCCACGCACATCGTGACCGTGCTTCTCCTTGTCGTAGCCGACAAACTGGAAGAGGTCGAAATGGAAGTCTTCCACGCCAAAAAGCTCCATGTAGAACCGCCACTGGCAACTACCCACATAATCTTCATCCTTGATAGGAGAATACTTTGTCTTGATATCACGAATCTCGAAGCCGTTGATGATGTCGGCGCATCCGGTGACCACGATGTCTCCGAAGTCCATATATTCACGGATCTCGTGGAAAGCGTTTGGAAATCTATCACGATAGGCAACAGCCACCTTGCACTGGTTGATGTCGAGCTTGACGGGAAACCTGTCTATGTCGAACTCACGTCCGGGAAGTTCAGTCTCAGTGCGTGCTATCTTCTTGCATCCGGCGGTATCGCCCTCCACGATCTTGTGGAAGGCTGTACCAATACGTGTATATTCGTTCCCTTTGAAGTCGCCGGTAAGGGTATCAATGACAGATTGTTCCGTGTCGTATTCGGAATGTTCAACTATGAACCTCCTGAACTTCTCCAGCTGCGTGACCCTAACAAGCCTTTTTTTCATCTTTCTCTACGAATTGATTGGTTGATTTGTCGAAAACGAATCCTTTCTCATCAAGTACTTTCACCATCTTGGCCTTGAAAGGCTTTTCAAACACCTTGTCGAGCGACTGCTTGATCTCGATCATCCGGTTGGCGTCTTCCACAGTGGCGACGGCTTCCAAGGCGATGTTAGCTTGTTCAAGGGCTTCCATTGCTTTTCTCTGTTCCTCTGTTTTGGATTGGATCGACCGTTTCACATTTCCGATAATGTCAGCCATGAAATGACTGAAGTCGGAAGAATTGCAATCAGGCAACGTGGTAACAGGGATATGAGCGACATTCTTCCCGATGGTAGTATCTGTAGGGTCGAAACAGATAGTTCTTTTCCCGTTTACCATCGTAATAAACCCGACCTGATCAGCTATTCGCAGCAATAAGTCCTTTGACTGTCCGGTACAATCAGGTGAATGCCTGATTATATCTCCTTCTTGCGTTTCCTTGTCATGGCAAACAAATATAATATCAGCCAAATCAGACCTTCTTCTGTTTACAAAACTTTTGAACTCGTCTGCGATGTAACCGAATAATTTCAGTTTGTTCTTGGCCAGCTTGTAATCTTGCTTGACTCCATAAACAGACAGGAAATCATCAAGCATTGACTTGGCCGTATCAACGATTATGGTCTTATAACCTTTCATTGACGGCTCTTCATTCATCACATCTTCCCATGTCTGGGCGGTCAGCGTATCAACTTGGTTGGCGGCACGGTCAAACCCACGATCGCAATCTATTAGCAACGGATTCTCACTTGTGTTTGCTAATGACGTTTTACCGGTTCCCGGAGTACCATAAATGACCATTATTACAGGTCTTAATGGTCTTACTTCGTTTTTCTTTAATATAGGCATAATACTTAATTTAAAAAATGTGTCAGCATCCGGGAATCGAACCCGGACTTGGACCGTCTGCCGATTAGTCTATGAATACCACCAAAGAACTGATCGTATTCTTTACAGCCTCCAGTTTTCTTTCTGCTTTTTGGGCTGAATTATACCATAGATCATAATTGCTTTGTAACTGCATCACAATTGAGATCAACTCTTCTTTTTCCAGTTTCTCTAATTCTTCTTTTGTTTTCATACTCTATGTAAGTTACCAGTTATAACTATTGTTGAACATTTCCCATTCTTCATCAACAGGATCTTCATCCTCGTCTCCGTCGTAGTCGAAATAGTCTTCATCAACCTTTCTCAGTATTTCCATTCCCATATCAGTAGTTGTTGATGAAGTCTATCCGATCTTGCCCGGTCAATCCTAAACTATCAGCGTGAGCTTCTGCCTTCTCTTCTGTTTTTATATCTTCAGAAACAAGTTGCTCTTCTTTAGCCAGTTTTGCATCGCTGCTTCCTGCAACCATTAATATCGCGGCTAACAACAATAAGATGTAATATACGTTTGTTTTCATAAGTAATTGATTTCCTTTTATTTATGTAAAAATACATTATATATTTATGTATTACAAACAATAACTATTTAAATATCAGCACATTACATTTGTTTAACTTGTGCCCTGATAACGTTCTACCGTTTGTCACTTAACCGAATCTTGACGGTTCAGGGCGTTAATTTGTTTTTTACTCAGTAGGGACTTTCAACCCTACATGATGTTTCGAAGCCCGTGGATAAGTCATCGCAACTAAGCTCTTTATCCCATCGCTTCTTATCTGCTAGATCCTTTCGTTTCAACTCCATATATCAATGAAAGTACTAAGGTGGAAATACGTATAAGAACTTGTCGTTGTCAGCATACAGGATATTCCCTACGCCTATATGCCGAAATATTTATTTGAACTTTCGTTTTCTGATAAGGTTAAGAGCTAAATCAGCATCAACAATAATCTTCTTGCCGATTTGTGTAATAGCATTATCTATCACACCACTATTCTTGATCTTATGAGCTGTCACAACAGAGCATCCTAGTAAATCAGCCAATCCTTTCAATCCGTACACGAACTTACGTTCTTCAACATCCGGTTCAGGAATTAACTTTACTTGCTCTGACATGCACTTGGTGACTATATCCATCAAGTCGCCTACTGTCAGAAATGATATTGGTGTATTAGGATTATACATCTTTTGTTTCTTTATAATTGAACAATTCGTTTTTAGGAATACCTGTTTCTTCAGACAGGACAACGAGTTTGTTGTCATCAGTAGTTTTACTATAACCCTTGCACCAGTTTATTACAGTATTCAAACTCACGTTGGCTTTGAATATCACGTTTCTCGCGAACTTGTACTTGTTCGGGCAATTCTCATAGAAAAGCATCAAATTTGTCTTATCCATATCATTTTACTTTATTAATCTGTTTGAAAAGCCAACACATTTTATTATTTTTGTGTTGGTGGTTATTGTTTGATGCAAAGATATAGATTAATCGCAATATATCGCTATTTATCGCAAGATAATATCGCTATATTGACAATATTTAACATTATGAACAGATTAAATATTTCAGGATTGCGTAAATCGCTTAAAATGAGCCAAGAAGTTTTCAGAAAGGAAATATGCGGCATATCTCAATCATATTTATCTGAATTAGAAACAGGTAAAAAGGAACTTACAGAATCACTTTACGATACAATCGTTGAGAAGTTAGGTATTGACAAAGTAACTCCTTTTATTGAGACAAACAGCGATAATATCGCTGATGATATTTTCAAAGTACCTACTGAGGTTATTGCAAAGCCTCCACAAAAAAAGAAGATACCATTCTACGATGATGTTGCGACAATTGGAGGCACAAATCATCTTGTTGCAAATGACAATCCTGAAGCGATACCCTCTGAATGGATAGACGCAGGCGACTGGTTCCCAGAAGCAACAGCAGCGATAAGACATTACGGTGACAGCATGATAGAATATCCAAGTGGTAGTATTCTCGCTCTTAAAAGAGTTAACGATCATAGGTTAATCATTTGGGGGAGAAACTATTCCATCGAAACAACAGAGTTTAGAATCACAAAAAGGCTACAAGACGGAGGAGATGATTATATCATGGCTTACAGCAGCAATGTCAGCACAAATCCAGATGGAACACTGATACATTCGCCAATTCGTATTCCTAAAGACACAATCAGACATATAGACTTAGTTCTAGGTTGCGTAACGAAAGAATATAGCAACGGCCCTATTAAAATAATAAAATAAGTAAGTATGGATTTCAAAGATCAGATAACCCAACTTGCAGAACGCATATCAAAGCAAAAAGATGTAATACAAACAGAGGAAGCGACAAAAAACGCCTTCATCATGCCTATGATTGCAGTTCTTGGATATGATGTGTTTAATCCATTCGAGGTAGTTCCAGAGATGGACTGCGACCTTACAAGAAAAGGCGATAGGATAGACTACGCTATAAAAAAAGACAATGCTACAATCTTACTTATAGAATGCAAACACTGTGGTCAAAATCTCGATTTGCACAACACACAGCTTGCCAAGTACTACGCTGCGTCAAACGCTCGTTTTGGCATCCTGACAAACGGAATTGAATATCGCTTCTATGCTGATCTTGACAAGATAAATATAATGGATAAAAATCCGTTCTTAATAGTCAATATGCTGAACTTGTCAGACAATGTAATAGAGCAACTGAAGAAGTTTCACAAGTCATACTACAATGAATCGGATATACTTAGCACAGCACAGGAGCTTCAAATCACGATTCAGATAAAAGACTTGCTTATAAGAAACTTTCAAAATCCAGGAGAGGATTTCACAAGATATTTCATAAGATGTCTGAATGATGGAAAATCAACTGCAAAACAGGTTGAGCTATACAAACCGATATTGAAGAAGTCAATAGCATCAGTTATAAATGACATCATATCTGATAGGCTGAATGTGACCATAAAGAACGAAGGACAAGAACAACAAGATAAAGAATCTTCAATAACGAGTGATACAAATCATACTACTTACGGAGTAGTGTATTCCAATGCAGAAAACGGAATAGCTACAACTCAAGAGGAAATTGACGCATACAATATCATTAGAAGCATACTTCACAAATATATCAGTGATGACAAAATACTATATAAGGATTTTAAATCATACTTTGCCATTGGAATTGAAAATCCATCGTACTGGTGGATATGCCGACTTGCTTTTGGTCAACGCAACAAGTCTATATACTTTCCTGCCGAAGGATACAAATCACAAACGAAGGTAAATATTGATACAATTGACGATATTTTCAAGTATGCGGATAAGATTGAGCAATGTTTTAAACAGGCTCAAAGTGCGTGCAAAAACTGGAAAAACAAACATCAAAATAGATAGGAATATGAAGAACGTAATTTTTTCAATCACGCTATTATTGGCGTTGATTTCATGTTCAAAAAGCGTGCCTATAAAAAACACGAAATGGAATGGAATAGACGATGAATACAACAAGTCAATACTATTCTGTGATTCAACTTGCGAGATATACATTTCATCAAGAACTACAGGACATACAGATACATTAACGTCATACTATAAAATAACATACGATACAATTTCATTCGTTCCATTTAACGAATATGTTTCTATAAATTCAAAATTAATTATAACGAAACAAGGACTTAAAGAATCCAAATCTGGCAAACTGATATTCAAACAATCTGAAAAATGAAAATCTCTCAAGACGGAATAGATGTGACAAATCGCTTCTTTGAAGCAATAGAAACGTTGAAGCATCAAAAAAAAATGCGAGGACTTCAGACGTTCACAAACAAATATGGACTTAACAGATGGAACATAAATACTGTTAAATGGAATCCGGAGAAAAGCGTTCTTAAACCTGAATGGATTGTATATCTAGTTAGGGACTATGGAATATCATCAGAATGGATACTTCTAGGGAAAGGAGACATGTTCAAATGACAAACAAATGGTATCACATATTCTTGCTTGATAAAGAAGCAGACAAGACTGATGCAAAGCTAAGGTTTCGCGTTCGCTGGGGATCAAACATCGTTGCATTCAATGTAGGATTCAGAGTTGATGTGTCAAAATGGAGTACAGAAACACAAAGATGTAAAAACAACTCAACACACGGGAAAAAGAAGGTAATGGCATCTGTTATAAATCGTGAAATAAACAGGTACGAGGAAGCAGCCGAGGAAATATGGGCCATTTATGACAGAGACAATATTACCCCGACAAAAGAACAATTCAAAAATGACTTCTTGAAACTTGTAAGAGGGAAAGAGGATATAAATAAACAAGAAGAAGATACATTTTGGGAAATATACAATAAGTTTACAAGAGAAATGGGAATGCAAAACTCTTGGTCGGAAGCAACATACAAAAAATTCAATACGCTAAAAAATCATTTGCAGGCATACAACGACGAAATTTCTCTTGACAAATTGGACGAAAACGGACTATCAATGTTTGTGGCATATCTACGTGACGAAGCTGGACTTAGAAATAGCACAATCGCAAAACAGCTTGGATTTCTAAAATGGTTCTTGCGATGGGCTACAACAAAAGGTTATAACATAAAACAAGACTTCGTTTCATTCTCTCCAAAACTAAAAACATCTGAAAAGAAAGTCATTTTCCTTGAATGGGATGAACTTATGAAAATTTACAACTTTGAATTTCCCAAAAACAAGGCATATCTTGAACGAGTAAGAGACGTTTTCTGCTTTTGCTGCTTTACGTCACTTCGATACTCAGATGTATATAACCTGAAATGGAGCAACGTTTCAGATGACAATATAACGATCACGACAATCAAGACGGCAGACAGCCTTACGATTGAACTGAACGACTATTCAAAATCAATCATAGACAAGTACAAGAACATACATTACCCAGACAACAAGGTTCTACCTGTTATAACCAATCAAAAGATGAACGAATACATCAAAGAGCTTGGTTTTGTATGCGGAATAGACACGCCGATCAATATAACATATTATAAGGGCAATCAACGAATAGACGAAGTACATCCTAAATATGAATTATTAGGTACACATTCTGGAAGACGTACTTTTATATGCAACGCATTAATGCTTGGAATTTCTCCTGAAATTGTCATGAAATGGACAGGTCACAGCGATTACAAATCAATGAAACCATACATAGATATTGCAGATTCAGCAAAGAAAGAAGCTATGAAATTATTCAACAAAAAGTGACAAAAACAACCAGTCAGTCCCTATTATAGTCCCTAATAAAAAAAGACTACTGATTATCAGTAGTCTTTGTGGAGCTGGAGAGATTCGAACTCTCGTCCAAACGAGGAACCAATCTGCTTTCTACATGTTTATCTTCGCCTTCGATTGTCGGGAACAAGCAAGACCGAAGCCACCCACTTGAACCTTATCCTCTAAAATTTCATCTAACGCCCGAGGCGTGCGTCAGACTATCTCCGATATTGCTGCACCACCGTATCGGAACGCTTCGGAGCAACAGCATCCGGGTGATGTCACGTCCCCACAACTTTTGCAGGGATTAAGCTTCAATCTACTGTTCTTCGATTAAGCAGCGAGAGCGTAATTGTTTTCGCCAGTTAATTGTTCGCCGTCTGAGATTTAAGTGCTAGCCGACCACGCACTACATGCTTACAAACCGCTTCTACCCGCTGTCAAAACCGGTCAGCCCCTTTCTTTTTAATAAGCATCCGTTTGGCAAAAGTAGATATTTATTTCTTATTTACAAAATAGCGCCCTGATTTTTCCATTGATTTCTTATGATTTTCCTTTTCGATAATTACCTTTGTAGGCAAATACTCGAATTTGTAATTCCATGAAGAAGTTATTAATCATCTCGACTGCCAACGAACTGATCCGAGTCAAACCGGAGCGGGTGGTATATATTTCTTCAGACGGAAATTACTCCACGATGATGTTGCACGATAAGACAGAGCATCTGTTCACTTTCAACCTTTCCCAATGCCAGAAAATCATTGAATCCCAACTAAAGGAAGAAGCTTCTACTTTTATTCGCATCGGGAAAAGCTTGATTATTAACCGCGATTACATTTATCGGATTCACATCACCAAGCAACTCTTGATATTATCAGATATGACATTCAACGAATCTTTCAGTCTGGTTGCCTCCAAAGAAGCGTTGAAACAACTTAAATATGTACTGGAAAAAGAAATTGACCTATGAGAAACGAAGATGACGAAATACAGATTTTAGGCTCAGCTGAAACGCCCTTGAAAAAGGATTCCGGAAAGAACCGTCGAGTTTGGATTGCCGCATGGACGGCTGTATTCATCCTCGCCTGTGTATGTCTTTTCTTTTTCCTGCCTTCACAGCAGGCGTCTGTTGCCGACCAACAGCAGCCTGAGACCTCATCTCTGGCTGCCCAGGAAGGATTGGAAACGGAACAAAGCGAACCAGGAATTCATATCTCGTCTGATTTAGTCAACGATGTTCCTCTTACCATTTATTCCTTGCATCAACTCCAGGCTGATTTACAAATCAACTTGCCCGATACCGCCGATCATTCTATCGTTTTGGCCATTCCGGCGGCTGATGTCCGAAAAGACAACCAGGAAATTGTGGGGGATTTTGTTGTTCAAGGTAAAGAACTCAGCTTTGGAAAGCGCAAAGCCGGATATTGCAGTATCATTCAAGGTAAAATTGAGATCGGCATCTCGACCGACGACCAGAAAAAAGAAGAATGCATTTCCCAACAAGGTTCTTTCTTCCGGCAATACAGCTTAATATTCAATGGAAATACCCAAAAGAATATTCTCAAAGGGAAATCTTTCCGTCGGGCTTTAGTTGTGCATGAGGGTAAAACATGTATTGTCATCAGCAAACAACGCGAGTCTTTATACGATTTTACCGAAGCCTTGGCCGATTTAGGTTTCCAAGATGCTTTATACTTGGTAGGAGGAAATAGTTTAGGATTCTATCGGGATAAAACGGGTAGCCTGCACTTCATAGGCAAAACGGAGAAAGAGAACTATCCCAACCGCAATTATATTGTCTTCCGGAAGTAATTGCTTCCATGGATTTCATACATGCCTGTTGACATTTCATACAAATCAACCAGACTTCTTTCATCCGACAGATAAATCCATCTATATTTGTTTGGTAAACATAAATACGGAATAATTATGAAGAGAGGATTTATTGGACTGATGAGTGTGGGATTATGCTTGCTTTCTGCTTGTAATAACCCGAAAAGTTCTACCGGTGAAGATTCAAATGTATTCAACTGGGAAGGAAACTGGATTGAAGTTATGCCTGTCAATAAGCAATATGTACAAGGAATCTGTTTCCAGTCTGGCGGGAAAGCAGAATCTATTGGTATGGCAACCTTGAAATATGAGAGCTGGAAAGTCTGGGAAGGCAAACAGAAACTGATCCTGACCGGAAAAAGCATCGGCAACGGTCAAACCATCGAGTTTTCTGATACACTTGATATTATTACAACTTCACCTGAACATCTGACGTTGGGCAAAGGCGGACAATACCGTATCGACTATCAAAAGGTTAAGGATATTGAGGCTTATAAGAAATCGGTTGCTCAAGAAGCAATTAGCGACGGACATAATGCCGAGAATGCCTTGGATTATGAAGGCACTTATACAGGAACAATTCCAGCTGCCGACTGCCCGGGAATTGATGTCACACTGATTGTCAGAAAAGACAAGACCTTCCATCTGACTTATGATTACCTGGAACGCGACAGTAAGTTTGAAAGCGAAGGGAACTATTTGGTGCAAGGAAATTATCTGATTACAATCGGAGAGAAAAACGATTCAACATATTATAAACTGGAAGAGAATCGGATTCGCCTGCTTGACTATCAAAAACAAGTCATCAAGGGGAAACTAGAAGATATGTATATATTAAAGAAACAACAAGGTGAGTAAAACCACAACAAAAGCCGTTATCTAGTCTTTGGACAAACCTGATAACGGCTTTTTGTTTTATGGATACTCTGACAAGAGATATTAATCGAATACTCCGATTTCCTGGAACCAGTCTTCTGCCCGATTCGGCCATTCATTCACCATGCATCCTGTATCTCGCAGACCATAACCATGGCCTCCCACGCTATACAAGTGCATCCATGCCGGAACTTCCGCCTGCTTCAAGGCATAATAATAGAAAAGACTGCTGTCGATAAACGATTTATCGTCTTCTGCCTGAATAATCAGTGTCGGTGGAACATCCTTCGTTACTTTGATCTCCGGAGCCAAACCAAAATTGTCTCCGCTTAAGTAAGCCGGATAAACCAATAAGCAATAATCCGGACGGCAACTGACTTTGTCCACTTCATCCATGGCAGGATAACTGCGTTGATTGAATGCAGTCGAAGCCATTACGGATAAATGAGCGCCCGCAGAGAAACCCATGACACCAATTCGGTCGGGATCAATTTCCAATTCTTCCGAATACGCCCGCACATAACTGATTGCCCGCTGTACATCCTGTAACGGAGCTTCGTGCTTGGGTCGTCCTTCTCGGCGCGGAACCCGGTATTTCAACAAGACAGCCGTCACACCCAATTCGTTCAACCATTCACAGACTTCGGTTCCTTCCAAATCGTAAGCCAATATATTATAAGCACCTCCTGGACATACTACCATAGCTGCACCGGAAGCCACGTCTTTATTGGCAGGATAAATCGTAATCTCCGGACTACCGACATCCGTCATTCGGATTACATTCAAACCGCCTACCTGTGCTCCCGTTGCATCACTTTTTTCCGTCAACTTCGTTTTCTCTCCCGGCGCACCATTCGGAAACAAAACCACTTTCTTTTCTTGTGCCCCAACTATATTCAACATAAGAATACCCGATAATAACAAAACCAACTTCTTCATATCCATTCGTTTTAAAACCGACCTATCAACGAATCGTTATCTCGCAGTTATCCAGACTATCGATAATAGCCAGACTTTCTACATGGATACCCATATTCCGAAGTACATTTCCACCATCCTGGAAAGCCTTTTCAATGATAAATCCCATACCGGCAATATGAGCTCCCGACTGTTTGGCCAAATCAACAATACCCAAAGCTGCATTTCCAAAAGCCAGGAAATCGTCGATAAACAAGATCCGGTCATCAGGAGTCAGGAAATTATTACTAATACAAACCGTATAATCACGGTCTTTCGTGAAAGAATGGACAACGGTTGTCAACATGTTTTCCATGGTCTTCGGTTTCTTTTTCTTGACAAAGACAACCGGCAACTGCAAAATATATCCCACCATAATAGCCGGAGCAATACCACTGGCCTCAATGGTGACAATCTTATTGATATCCTCGTTTGAGAAACGTTTGATGAATTCCTCTCCGATCTTATACATCAACATCGGATCCATCTGATGGTTGATAAAACTATCGACCTTCAGGATGCCGCCCGGATAACAGCGGCCGTCTTGCATAATGCGTTGCTTTAATAATTCCATATATGTATTTATTCCAATTAAACACGTATTCTCTCTTTCATAAACCCAGCTGAGCTTATCGGCTGTCAGCTTAGATACTAATCCTTTTGTAACGGAGAACTAAAGCTTTTCTGACGAGTCTTTAGCTTTCCTCCGTACCGAGGATAAGTTTCCTCCGATCGGAGGAAGGGTTTCCTTCGGCCGCAGGAAGACTTTCCCCCGACCGGAGGAAAGTTAATGATTCAGCAGATCCGGATTAATATCCCGGCAGAATTACCTTAAGATTCCACAAGGGAACCACGAATAGCCAACGGAAAACCCGAAAGCCTCAGCCTCTATCGTTATTCTTCTACTTTATCGTCTTTGACCCGAATCAACATATTTGATAAAATAGCTGCTAGTCCGCCCGTCGTGATTCCGGAAGCAAAGATTCCCTTAATAGCATCCGGAGCAGCCTTCAGGATATCGGGCATCAATTCAACGCCCAAACCTAGCGACAGACTGACAGCCAGCACCAAAGTGGCTTTCCGATTGATTTCCTGTGCCGCAATAATACGGATACCGGCAGCAGCTACCGTTCCAAACATCAGCAAGGTGGCACCGCCCAGAACTGCATCCGGCATCAAAGAAAAGACAATTCCCACAACGGGGAACAATCCCAGCAATACCAGCATGGCAGCGATATAATAACCCACGTAGCGACTGGCAACACCCGTCAGCTGTATAATACCATTGTTCTGCGCAAAAATAGAATTAGGAAAAGAATTGAAGATACCGGCCAGCAATGAATTGAAACCATCGGCCATCACACCTCCCGACACACGCTTCAAGTATCCATCTCCTTCGATGGATTTTCCGGAAATCAAAGAGTTGGCTGTTACATCACCTGTTGCCTCGATCGCCGTAATCAGATAAACCAAGCCGATCGCAATGATGGATGAAGCATGAAATTCTACACCATATTTAAATGGAACAGGAATATTCAAATTCGTGAAACTTTGAGAAGAAGCGGCACTCATATCTACCATTCCCAAAGCAAAGGAAAGCGCATAACCGACACACAAGCCCAACACGATCGAGCTCATCCGAAGGTATTTATTCTTACAACGGTTGAAAAACAAGACACTCAGCAAGACAGCAGCAGCTACACCGATATGCTTGATACTGCCAAACGTGCCGTCATCCATCGCTCCATAACCACCACCGCAGGAAACAATGCCGACCTTAATCAGACTCAATCCGATCAGCAAGACAACAATACCCGAAACCAGCGGCGTAATGATGTTTCGCATATACTTAAACGTCCGACTGATGATCATTTCGACCGGAGCAGCTGCCATACATGAGCCAAAAATCAAAGGCAAACCACCCATCAGTCCGGCCGTAATAATCGGACCGATAAAAGAAAAGCTTGTTCCCTGGATACAAAGTAGTCCGGCTCCTATCGGACCGAACCGCCGACATTGAATAAATGTAGATATTCCCGAAGCAAACAAAGCCATTGATACCAAAAAGCCCGTTGTCTCCAAATCAAGTTTCAACGCACTCGCAATAATCAGTGGAGGCGTAATAATCGCAACAAATATCGCGAGCAAATGTTGCACGGCAGCAAAAAGAGCATCCTTGAAAGGAGGCCGGTCTTCTATCCCATAAATCAAATCCGTCTGCTTGATCGGTTGGATAGTTTCATCTAATTCTTGTTCGTTAAACTTCATTCGTTATGTTATTTATTACCAAATCCAACGTTTTATATGCACGTTTACAGGGCGATGATCCGATTCTACGGAAGCCGGAGTGACATACGAGAAAAAGGCAAAGTTCTTCGGTTTACAATCCTTCTTTACGGCAATGTAATCAATACAAGCCTTCGGTTCGTCTGCCGGACAAGTCGGTTTATCGGTAGTTGATAAGATACAGAAATCTTTCTGCAATTCCTGAATAAACGGAGAATCAGGCGTATCATTCCAGTCTCCGGCAATAAATACGGGTTTGTCAAAGCCAGATGTCGCTTCCCGGATAATCGGGAGAGAAGCGATACGGTCTTCTTCCGTCAAAGATAAATGCATACAAGCATACACATACTTCTTAAACTCGACAACTAACAGGGCACGGGCTTCTTCCCGGCCGGGTAAAGCGTAACGATATACGTGTAATGGTTGCTTCTTCGACAAGATACCGATTCCGTACTTCCCGCCATCGTAATCAATAGCCGGAGCATACGTAGCATGCATTCCGGTCAGCTTGGCCAATTCGTCCAACACATAAGCTCCTTTACTGCGTCCTGTTACACTATCCAGTTCCTGAATCGCTACCACATCCGGTTTCTCTTGTATGATAACAGATGCCGTCCGGGCATAATCCGTCACACCATCCATGCCCGCGCCATTCTTTACATTATAAGTCATCAACTGTTCGTTCCAGATGCAGTCAAAGAACAAACTTCCAAGAACGATGACCAATAATAATATACCGAGTATGATCTTTCCTACTACCTTCATGACCTCCACTTTGCTCTTATGATTATTTCAAGACTTCACGCAAAGATTTCTCCATATCCAGAATATCGTCTTCCGTCGTATCCCAAGAAGTAACAAAGCGTGCTTCGTTCTTCTCTTCGTTCCACATATAGAAGAAATATTTCTCTTGCAGTTTTTTCAGCGGCTCATCCGGAATAATAAAGAAAAGCTGATTGGTTTCTACCTTCTGTGTCATCCGGATCTGCGGGAATTCGGCCAAGACATCAGCCAGACGTTTGGCACAAGCATTCGCATGGCGCGCATTTTCCAACCATAAATCATTCTCCAGATAAGGGATAAACTGAGCCGACATATACCGAAGCTTGGAAGCCAACTGGGCTGATTGTTTCCGGACAAACGGAAGGATTTCGGTCAATTCCGGACGGAAAGAAATCACAGCCTCTCCCATCATCATGCCGTTCTTCGTTCCTCCAAAACTCAGAATATCCACTCCGGCATCAACGGTTACTTCTTTCATGGAGCAATTCAAGTAGGCACAAGCATTGGCCAAACGCGCTCCATCCATGTGCAGATACATATCGTGGGCATGCAATAAATCGGCGATTGCCTTCACTTCTTCAACTGTATATACAGTTCCCAATTCAGATACCTGCGAAATATAAACGGCTTTCGGCTGTGAATGATGACAAACACCGAAATTATGCAAATGCGGCTTAATCAATTCAGGAGTCAGTTTACCATCGGGCGTTGGAATCGTAACCAAAGCACAACCACTCATTCGTCCCGGCGCACCACATTCGTCTACGTTGATATGAGCCGTCTCGGCACACAAAATACTATGAAACGAACGTGTCACTGCTTGCAAAGCTACCGAATTGGCACCTGTTCCGTTAAACAGGAAAAACGGAGAAGCCGTTTCTCCAAATACTTCTTTAATCTTAGCCGTTGCCTGAGCGGTCCAAGGATCATCACCATAGCCAACGGCATGATTGTCGTTCGCCTTAATCACGGCATCCATAATCAATGGATGAACACCGGAATTGTTATCACTTGCAAAACTTCTCATTTTTATATTGCCTCAAAATTTTTGCAAAGATAGCGCATAGCCGGCAAACAAACCGACGATGCGCTACCTTTATTTATTTGAATCTGTTTATTATTTCTCCATAGCCTCCAACGAACGTATCACCCGACACGGATTTCCGACAGCCAAGGAATAAGAAGGAATATCTTTTGTCACCACACTTCCTGCACCGATCACCACATGATCCCCAATCGTAACACCAGGAAGAATAACGGAATGAGCACCAATCCAAACGTTGTTTCCAATCCGTATCGGATAAGCATACTCCAAACCCTGGTTACGACGCTCGGCATCCAACGGATGACCTGCCGTATAAATCCCCACATTCGGAGCAATGAAGGCATTATCTCCGATCGTTACCTTGGCTCCATCCAGAATAACGAGATTGACATTGGCATAGAAATTCTCGCCTACCTCAATATTATACCCATAGTCGCAGTTAAACGGAGGCTCGATAATCACCTGTTTCCCGACTTTTCCCAACAACGACCGTAAAAGATCTGTTTTCTCTGTATATTGCGAAGGCCGCAAACGGTTATAATCATACAACAGTTCTTTAGCCCGTTCCCGTTCAGCCAATAATTCACGATCGTAATTGGCATCATACAACAAGCCTTGCCGGCATTTTTCTTTCTCGGTCATTGGTTGATTCCGTTTTTCTGGAAATACTTTTGGAAGAAGAGTATCTGATAATCGATGGAATTATTCCAGTAAGTACTGTTATGTTCTCCGGGACGAAGCAGAAAATCATGGTCAATGCCTTGTTTCAATAAAGCTTCATGGAAATTCTTATTCACTTCGAGGAAGAAATCTCCATATCCGCAGTCGATAATCATGGCTAATTGCCCCTTCTTCATCGAAGGCACCAAGTTAATCACCGTATGGGCATCCCAAACAGACTGGTTTTCGGCTTCTTCACCCAATTGCTTACTCATATCCCAATTTTTCGGGAAAGGACGAATATCCACGCCTCCACTTGTACTTCCTGCCGCACCGAATACATCCGAATGACGGATTGCATTCCACATGGCACCATGTCCACCCATACTTAATCCGGTGATAGCTCTTCCTTCCCGGCGTGCAATTGTCTTATAATGACTATCCACATAAGCAATCAGTTCCGAAGAGATAAAAGTTTCATACCTGACATTTTTATTCAACGGGCTATCCCAATACCAACTTCTCTCGCCATCCGGACAAATAAAGATGATACCTTTCTCGTCAGCAATCTGAGGCAAGTTGGGTTTTACACGAATCCATCCGGAATAATCGTTGCCATGACCATGTAACAAATAAATCACTGGGCAAGGTTTCTCTGCCGCCACATCGGGAATGATCACTACTGTCTTAATGTCTTTCTGCATACTCCGGCTATTCACCAGCACCGTATCTACCTGTGCGGCCTGTACGTACGACATCACAAACAAAGCCGTCAATGCAATAATCAGTCTTCTCATGTCTTTCTATGTATTATCCGTTTAAGTTCTTTTTTATTGGTTCAGCACATGCAAGGTGTGGCAGGCCGTCAATGCCGCCGTTTCTGTCCGCAACCGACTTTTTCCTAAAGATATGGCCTCAAAACCATTCTCCAAAGCACATTGAATTTCTTCCGGACTGAAATCTCCTTCCGGACCAATTAGGATCAAAGCATTCTCGCCTGGATGATAAATATCCTTAATCAAAGGCTTCTCTCCTTCTTCACAATGAGCAATAAACTTACGCCCGTTGAAGGGTTGCTTGACAAACGCCTTGAAATCGGTCATTCCATGCAAGATGGGAAGCGTAGCTTTCTGCGACTGTTTCATGGCACTAACCAGAATCTTCTCCAGACGAGCCGGCTTTACTTCCTTTCTTTCTGAGAAACGACAGTTCAGACACGTGATTTCATTGATTCCTATCTCGCAAGCCTTTTCGGCAAACCATTCCATCCGATCCATATTCTTCGTGGGAGCCACTGCTATATGCACATAAAACGGCCACAAGTCTTCCTGTTTCCACGATTCCTCGATGGTCACTTCACAATGTTTGGGATGAGCTCTTACGATCAGTGCTTTATAAAACGAACCTTTCCCGTCAGTCAACAGGATCTCCGCTCCTTCTGTCAGACGCAGCACTCGGATACAATGTCCGGCTTCTTCTTCCGGAAGTTCCGGATTTACGGCTATGTCTGGAGTATAAAATATCTGCATACCTTTCTTTTTTATCCTAAAATCATACCGATGATGGTGGCAGACAAAACTGAAACCAAGGCTCCACCTATCATTGCCTTGAAACCCGTACGAGAAATCAAGTCTTTCTTTTCAGGAGCCAACACACCCAGTCCGCCCAATAATATACCGATAGAAGATATATTGGCAAATCCACATAAGATATAAGTGGACATAATCACCGATTTCTGCGAAACAAACAATCCGGCATCCCGCCATTCCTGCAACTGGAAGTAAGCAACGAACTCATTCAGAATCGTCTTTTGTCCCAGCAAAGAACCAACCAGCATAATATCATCCGAAGGAACACCGATCAGCCACATAAACGGAGCCGTAATGACACCCAGAATAAACTGAAACGTCAATCCATCCGACTTACCATCCGTCATCTTGACAATCCATTCGTTTAATCCCGTATAATGGCCTATGACATTATTCGTAAAGTAATTCACCATGGCAATCAAAGAGATAAACACCAAAAGCATCGCTGCGATATTCGTCATCAGTTTGACACCGGTAACTGTACCCGACGAAATAGCTCCCAACACATTACTGTGACCTTCATCGCCCCATTCCGCTTTCGAATCCTTCTGGATCGGCTCGGTTTGCGGACACATAATCTTCGCAATCACAATAGAACCCGGCACTGCCATGACGGAAGCAGACAACAAATGGGTAGCAAACATCTGCTGCGCTATCGGATCTTGTCCGCCCAACATACCTACATAACTGCCCATTACCGAACCGGCAATCGTTCCCATACCGGAAACCATAACGAGAAACAACTCCGAACGGTTCATCGTTGGCAAATAATTCTTAATCAAAACCGGCGATTCGGTCATACCTAAAAAGATATTACCACAGGCAACCAAACCTTCTGTACCGGATATATTCATCACCTTCCGCAGTAACCACGACAACGCGCCTACTACTTTCTGGATAATTCCCCAATAATAAAAGATAGAAACCAAAGCCGAGAAGAAAACAACGATCGGCAAAGAATGAAGCAAGAAACTGAATCCGGCCGACTTCGAAGCATACGGACCTAACAGGAAATCCAATCCCGCACTTGTAAAGTCCATCAGCTTGACAAAGATAATACCTAATGACTTAAACAAACTTCCTACGATAGGAATATAAAGAATAGACAAAGCCAATACCAACTGTATCAGCAAACCTCCACCCACCAACTTCCAATCGATACGTTTCCGATCATAACTAAACAAATAGGCTATGGCAATTACTACCAAAATACCTGCAATGCCTCTTCCCAAAGACATCCATCCAAATCCTGCTGTCTCAATCATACTATTTTAAATCTTCTCTTCGTTTTAATTCATCTTTATAAATCTTCGCATGCTCATAATGTTCGGAGTCAACGGCTTCCTGAAACTTCTGTTCCAGTATTTCCAATGGCATATAACTTAACCACAAGTCCAAGTCTGATGCATTATGGAAATCGTCGGGCGACTTATCTTTCCAAAGCTGTTCGAATTCTTCCTCATCCACTAAATCGTAGGATTCGTCTTCTTCTGCCTCATCATCCTCTTCTTCTCCGGAGTCCGTATCATCCGAGTTCTTTTCGAATATCAAGCCACACTCGTTCAACACTTCTTCGGAAGTAAAGATATCGACCTTCAACCGCAAAGCAATGGCAATGGCATCAGAGGTTCTTGAATCTATCCGTACCTGACGTTCGCCATCAAACAAAACCAGTTCGGCATAAAACACGCCATCCAGGAATTTATAGATATATACTTCTTGCAACAGAATGCCAAATGAATGGGTAAATGTTACAAACAGATCATGCGTTAGAGGCCGGGGCGGAGTCAGATGCTCCAAAGCCATCGCAATCGACTGGGCTTCAGCCATACCTACAATAATAGGAATACGATGCGGTCCGTCTACTTCCGACAAGATCAACGCATAGGCTCCCGACTGTACCTGGCTTCCAGTCAATCCTTGTACTTTAAGTTTTATTTTCTTTGCCATACTCATCCGTTGATAGGATACAAAGATATACTTTTTTCGATAACTTTAATCCGCTCGGCCTATCTATTTATTCATCCACTGCCCACTGCTTCATTTCGTACATATCCCGGTATTCTTCCCACTCAGGGTCTAATTCCGTATAAATAGTAATGGGTAACTGCTCAAAGTCTTTCAAGGCTTCATTCAACCGTTCACCAAACACCCGGACAGTTCGCGTATAATAAACCCAGATCTTTTCTCCACCACCGGTATAAACACTGGTCTGGATCGCCAGCTTGTCTTTTTCCATGGCCTTACGCAAAGCTACTTCCACGGCTTCCATCCGCTCGGCTTCTGCATCCGAAGGCATGCCTTGTTCGGCAGGTGTATATTTCCAGGTAATCTCCACTCGTTCCTTCAACTTTCCACTCTGCATAAACTCAGTCAGTTCATCCCGGCCATAGATAGCCACCAAATCACCGTTGTCATTCTCAGACAATGCCGTAAACCATTTATCACTTAATTTCATAATTGTATATTCTTTATTAATAGGAAAACAAAGATAGAAGTTTTCAGCAGAAACGTCAACTTCATAAAATGATAATCCTTTCAAGAGTTCGAAGTTCTGTATTTCATCCCCTCTTTTGCTTCCTGTTGCAAACATGCAGCGAAAGCAAGAGCTGATTTCTTCCGATAGATACCTTGGGGCCAGAACAGAAATGCCTTTGAAGTAATATGGTCTGTATATAAAATAGGAATACACACTAAATTCGGTTCACCTCGTACTGCCGCTTCTGTCAGTATCGTACTCCAATATCCTCCGGATAAGGTATGAATAATAGTATGTACATCATTAATTTCAATACCAACCTTCAGCTTCAACTGATGTTTTCGGCAGATACTGTCCAGTTTCTTTCTGGTTGCAAATCCTTTTTCCGGTAGAATCAAAGGAGCTTGTTCCAGTTTCTTTAAAGTAATGGAAGATAATCCGGCCCATGAATGCGACTGATGCACAATAAAACAAAGACGGGAAGTAAATAGTGGTAACCGTTCCAGTTCTGCAGGCCATTCCTCGGCATCAAACGAAAGAATAAAATCCAGCGAATTATCTTTTAGCCGATCAATCAATTCGGCCGAAGTCGCCAAGGTAACCAGAACCTTTATACCCGGATAAGTTTTAGCAAACTGTTTCATGGCTGATATCAGCAACGGACTCAAACTGTAAGTCGCTCCAATGTGCAAGATACCGGTTTCAATACCTTTTAGATCGCGTATAATCTGTCGTCCGTTTTCTGCGTCCTGAATAGATTTCCGGGCAAAAGGCAGAAATGCATTGCCCGCTTCTGTCGGAATAACCCGTTTACCGATACGGTCGAAGAGCAGAATATCCAGTTCGTCTTCCAACTGCTTAATCTGATGCGATAGTGTACTCTGTGAAATGTGCAATTGGCGTGCAGCTTCAGAGAAGTTCTGCAATTCACAAGCTGCCATAAAATACTTCAATTGTCGTAGTTCCATAGGGCTTAATCGTTTTTATCAATATGCATGATCGAAAAATAGAGAAACACAAATATAACCGTTTTTTCATACGGACACTACATTTGTACAAAATCAAATTTGACATGAAAGCGATCGTTCTATATTATAGTCATAAAGGAAAGACAGCGCGGTTTGCAAGAGAAATTGCCATGTATTTATGGTCTAAAGGATTGCACGTCTCCCTGAGTTCTCTTTCTGACTTCGAACCTGCAAGAATCAAAGAAACCGACTTCCTCATTACCGGATGTTGGACTTGCGGATGGTTCGTTGTCGGGCAACATCCTCATAAAACCTGGTGCGAACTCAGCAAACCTTTGTCGGGTATTGTTCCTCCCGAACAAACTTTATTCTTCACGACCTACAAAATACGTACCGGAAGTATGTTCAACCGGATGAAAAAGGTCATGCAGATTCCCGCAAAAGCCCAATCGTTTGAGCTTCGCTCACGAACCGGAATGCTGACTGCCGACGACAAACTTATACTCGATGCTTTGATATATTCTAAAACCAATCAATAAACTAAAGTCAATTGTTATGGAAGAAAAGAAACTGACTAGCGCCTCAGGCGCACCTGTTGCCGACAATCAGAATGTAGCCACTGCCGGCCGTCGAGGACCAATGCTTCTGCAAGACGTGTGGTTTCTGGAAAAATTGGCTCATTTTGACCGTGAAGTGATTCCCGAACGCCGTATGCATGCCAAAGGTTCTGGTGCTTTTGGGAAATTCACCGTTACGCACGACATTACCCGCTATACAAAAGCGGCCCTCTTTTCTCAGGTTGGAAAGGAAACCGAAGTCTTTGTTCGTTTCTCTACGGTAGCCGGAGAACGGGGAGCTGCTGATGCGGAAAGAGATATCCGCGGATTTGCCATCAAATTCTATACAGAAGAAGGTAATTGGGATTTGGTAGGTAATAATACACCGGTATTCTTCTTGCGCGATCCACTTAAATTCCCGGATTTGAATCATGCCGTTAAACGGGATCCGCATACACACATGCGCAGTGCCCGCAATAACTGGGACTTTTGGACGCTTTTGCCCGAAGCACTTCATCAGGTAACGATTACCATGAGCGACCGTGGTATTCCGTATTCGTACCGCCACATGCACGGTTATGGAAGTCATACCTTCTCATTTATCAATGCAGCCGGCGAACGTAACTGGGTAAAGTTCCATCTGCTCACGCAACAAGGTATCAAGAACCTTACCGATCAGGAAGCGGAAGCCATCATCGGGAAAGACCGGGAAAGTCATCATCGCGACCTCTTTGAAAGTATTCAAAAAGGAGATTTCCCCAAATGGACCATGTATGTGCAGATCATGACAGAAGAACAAGCTAAAAACATGCCTTATAACCCATTTGATCTCACAAAGGTCTGGTCTCAAAAGGAATATCCGTTGATAGAAGTTGGCGTATTGGAACTGAACCGGAATCCGGAGAATTACTTTGCCGACGTAGAGCAGGCAGCTTTCAATCCGGCTAACGTTGTTCCGGGCATAAGCTTCTCGCCCGACCGGATGTTGCAAGGCCGCTTATTCTCGTATGGAGACGCGCAAAGATATCGTTTGGGAGTGAATCATTACCAGATACCGGTAAACCGGAGCCGTTGTCCTTTCTTAAACATGTATCATCGGGACGGACAAATGCGAGTGGACGGAAATCATGGAGCGACTCTCGGATATGAACCTAACAGTTATGGTGAATGGCGAGATCAAAATGAATACAAAGAACCACCTTTGGAACTGGATGGAAGTGCTTATCAGTGGGATTTCAGGGAAGACGATGCCGACTATTATTCACAACCGGCTGCTCTTTTCCGTCTGATGACACCCGAGCAGCAACAAGTCTTGTTCGAAAACACAGCTCGTTCGATGGGCGACATTCCTGAATTCATCAAGGTGCGCCACATACAAAACTGTGCAAAAGCCGACAAGAATTACGGCCTCGGCGTAGCCCGTGCCTTAGGTTTGGAGCACGTTCTTGCTGAGATGGAATAACAGACAATAATATTAGGCACGGATTACGCGGATTAACACGGTAAATATTCATTTAAAACCGTGTTTCCCGTGGAATCCGTGCCTTTTTATAATTGTCAATTGTCAATTCAATGGAGACGGAGTTTGTACGTCGTCTGTCCTACCCGGACGATGTAGATGCCGGGTTGCAGGCCGTGGTATTGCTTCAGGCCTATCTGTTCTTCGTTCTTCACTACCGCACCGCTCATGCTGACGATGATGACTTGCTCGCGCTGTGGAGTCTGGACATACAGGCTGCCATCCTTTGTATAGACTTTCACGCCCTCGATCTGCTCGATACCCGTCGGATCTTCTTTTTCTTCCGCACCTTCGGCTTTGAGATAGATGTGGGTCCAAATGTTGTTAATCGGGTATTCTCCGGGCTGCGTGCCTTCCTTCAATTCTTCCCAACCTCCGTAGTAGCTACGTTTGTAATAGACTTTGAAGTTGTCGAAGGTGTAGTTGGCTGTATCTTTCTCTACATAAACGGTGATAGAACCGCCTTCGCGCACCACTTGCTTGCTGGTAGAAACCTCTACCCCGTCGCACACGTCTTCTACATAGATGTTGTAGTAGCTGATGGGATCGGGACGGTAATCCGGGTCGCGGTGACCACACTCGGTGCAATAGCCGTTCACATAGTGGTGGCCGGTGGCGGGGATGATCTCGCCTGCTGTAACGACTTCGCCACACACCGTACAAACCTCATCACCGGTATAGCCATCTACCGTGCAGGTAACTTCCTTAGCATTTTGTATTTCTGTCTCACCGTGTCCGGTGGCAGGAATATCTTCAGTCTTTGTCTGCTTCTCTGCCCAATCTACATCCACGCTGAATGTTGCCGTATAGGTCATTTCACCTTTTTCGGTACAGGCGGGGGCTTTGGTTTGCTTGCTTGTCACGGTTGCTGTGGCGGTCTGGCTATGTTCGCTGTCGTGCTGACATACCCGCTTGGCTGTGCAGGCCGTATTGTCTTCGCTCCACTCGTAAGTAGGATCTCCATATCTATGCAAATGATCATTCTCCTTGCTATAGAAGCATTTATCATTAATTTCGGTAAGTTCTGTTTCCTCGCTAAACGGCGAACCTGAAATTTCCGCTACATTCTCTTCACTTTCACCAACCTTTACCGCAATAACTTTCCCATCCTGAGGCACTATGCTAATATTTGTTTTAGCCCTGACACCACTACTCTCCGAATCCGATTTTGTGCTCTCTACGTTACCACTCATGGCTGTCACTTCTCCTCCTGAGATAGAAACTCCACCATTAGAGGTCAAGATTCCGTAACTTTGAGTATGAGCATTAGCTCCTATAGCTCTAATTACACCACCTAATATCTGGACGTTTCCTATAGCATAGATACCTGCAGTCATCGAATTCGATCCTGTGCCCTTACCACTCATGGCTGTCACTTCTCCTCCTGAGATAGAAACCCCTCCATCAGAGGTCAAGATTCCGTAACTTTTCGATTCTATGTTCTCTACGTTGCCACTCATGGCTGTCACTTCTCCTCCTGAGATAGAAACCCCTCCATTAGAGGTCCAGATTCCGTAGCTTTGAGTAAGAGCATCAGCTCCTATAGCTCTAATTACACCACCTGATATCTGGACGTTTTCTATAGCATAGATACCAGTACTTACAAAAGAACTACTACCACCTTCTGATATAACTGAACCTGCGGAAACTTCGATGCTACCAGAAGCATTTATTCCATAACTATATGCATTACCATACTGCGCCTCTACATTACCGCCTTTTACTTGAAGGCTTCCGGTTCCCCGGATTTTGATATTTCCAGCAGTTGTACGGATACCATAACTAAATACCATGCCTGATTTATTCTTGTCCACACCTATAACGGTATTTTCACCAACCAGTTCTATATCCAAATCTCCATTCTCATAAAAGATAGCTGCATCTTCGTGATCATTTCCTTGGATATTTACACCATTCAGGGTCAGAACAGAGCCATTCCATTTGACATGATAGTCATTTTCAGAAGCACCATCCGTTATTACTGCACCATTAACCGTCTTAGCGTAAACGGGTGAGCTATCAGTGCCTATCAATTCCTCACCACCAACATAAATTGCATTTTCTACTGCACTCATCACACAAGGTAAGAGCAGTAACATCATAAATAAAGTAAAGATTTTCTTCATATATACTTGTTGTTTTTGTTTGTTTATACATTCATATCATTTTATATATGTAGAGACGTGGCGTGCCGCGTCTCAATTTCAGGCACGGATTACGCGGATTAACACGGTAAATATTCATTTAAAACCGTGTTTTCCGTGAAATCCGTGCCTATCCATGAGGCATCGGTATCAACACCGGGTTGAAATCCGATGTTATTCGACCGGGACGAACTCCAGATTGCCATCGCCCTTATCATCTCCTTCTCCCTCCGGTTTCGAAGTTTCCTCCTTGCCACTGTTGAGTTGGGCGATGCGCTGTTTGTAGAGCGTCTTGACATCCTGGATGACCGCGTTCAGGCCCGTCAGGAAGGAAAGAGATTCTTCCGACTCGTTCAACACGTTCGAGGCAAACGCCAGGCTGGTCACTTCCTGATACCAGTCGCCCATCTGCACGCGCAGGTCGCGCATCTTCTCATTCATGTCCAGCGACGAACTCTTCACGTCTGCCTCCTTCACCAACGCCTCAAACTGATCGTTGTAGGCCTGCAACGTGTCGAGGTCTTTTTCAATGCCCAGCGCCGTCACCGCATCCACGTTCTCCGTCTTGTTCATATCCAACAAGAAACCTTTGATCACCACCGTCTCCTGGTTGTAAGCCAGACGGCCCGCACCCCGGTAGGGCTTCGCCACGAGGTAAAGCTTCTCGGCAGCGGCAGCAACAGCCGCGTCGAGGGCGTCGCGCGAGAAATCGATCCGCTCAATGATATACGCCAGCATCCGGTCGCGCAGGCGGTCGATCTCCTTCTTCGGCTTCGTCTCCGCCTTCAACTGCGATTTGAGGGTCAGGTCGTTCATCGAAGCCAAAAAGGCTTTCCCTTCTGCCACCAGTTCGGCTGTAATTCCCAACTTCGGGGCATGCTGCCCGCCCTCTTCATCGTCTTCGAGGGGCAACAACGCCATGAAACGCTCCATGAAACTGATAAATTCGGCGTTTGTCAAATTGCCGAAATAGATGTCTTCTACTTGAATGTAATTCTTTCTCATAATCTGATAATTTATTGTTACACGTATTCTTTTTTGCTATCTCCGTACCCCCAGAAACCGTGCAGGAGCAGATTGGGTCCATCAAATCTGCCCTTGCACCCTCGCAACAGGGGATTTGGTCCATCAAATCAGCCCACGCGACCTTGCAACGGGGAATTTGGTCCATCAAATCGGCCCACGCGACCTTGCAACAGGGGATTTGGTCCATCAAATCAGCCCACGCGACCTTGCAACGGGGAATTTGGTCCATCAAATCGGCCCACGCGACCTTGCAACGGGGGATTTGATCCATCAAATCGGCCCACGCGACCTTGCAACGGGGGATTTGATCCATCAAATCGGCCCACGCGACCTTGCAACGGATGCCTCGATCCGCATCGGGTTAAAACCCGATGCTCCGTATGGGGCCTTGATACCGTCTGGTTGGAGGCGCAGCACGCTGCGCCTCTACCAACAATGGATAATTGTCCATTGTCAATTCTCCATTGTCCATTGTCTCGAAGAGACAAAAAAAGCCCGGCCGGCTTCATCGGTCATGGGATACATCCCACAGCAAATGAAACCAGCCGGGCCTGCCGGACGGTGCGAGCTGAAGCCCACACCTCTTCTATGATGTTTAACGTCTACTTGCTTGCTTGCTTGCTTGCTTGCTTGCTTGCTTGCTTGCTTGCTTGCTACACAATTATCCCGCACCACCAAACATTCGGCGGTAAAAGATGTTAATCTTTCAGGGATATTTGTGCTGTCGAGAAGTAGCATTGTCATTTCCTTTTTGTTTGTAGCAAAGGTAAATTTTCTCTTTAAAAATCAAAAGGTTTACAGCGGAAAATATCTGCTTCCCCATTTTTTTTCCAGCATCACCACAAGGCCACCTTTCCTAAATTCCCAATTTCAAGTTTAGCACTGATACCCATGGCTTTAAAGACCTTAGCCAATGTGGATAAAGTCAAATTCTTTCCATTCTCGATTCGAGAGATCTGAGCTTTTTGTACCCCTATCAGCTTTCCTAACTCTTCTTGCGTAAGATTCTTAGATTGGCGCGCCTGTTTTATGGCCTCGCCAACCAGAAAAGAATGCATATTTTCCTCATACTGATCCCGTTCAGGGGTCCCTTTCTGCCCCAAAACCAAATCTAACGCTTTTTCTTCTGTATAAAATTCCAAATCCTCCATTGCTTTACTTTTTTGTTTCAAAATATTTTCTTCTTATTTCTTCCGCCCTTTTAATTTCTTTGGCCGGAGTTTTTTGTGTCTTTTTTATGAAACCATGCGTAGTGACAACAAGAACTTCATTCTCGGTATCCCAAAAAGCCAATAACCTATATTGTACACCATTAAACAAAGTTCGGAATTCCCATATATCTGTATTATCTAACTTCTTAAACAAACTCTTATCTACAACATATTTACTCTTATTTATATTGTACAGGATTTTACTTCTCGCTTTAATTTCCAATGTGTTCAAAAAACGAATTATCTCATCGGAATATATTATTTTGAATTTTGCTTGTACTTCCATCTTTTATCATTAACGCACAAATGTAGTGAAATGTTTCTATATATGGAAACATAAAAGGGAATATTCTTTCCAGATATTTATTGATTTACAGCCATAAGAAAAGTTCCCATTAAAAATCACCGAAGCGTCTTGAAATGCAGGATATAAGCCGTAATACCTGTCGCCAACAAGAGGAGAAGAGACTCCAGAACCCAATGATCGAGGAGGAAAATGACGGCATGAAGGATGGTAATCCAAACGAGTGAGACGGAAATAATCTTGACCCGCAAAGGAATGGCCTTGTGCTCGCGGAAATTACGGATATAGGGTCCGAGTTGCGGATGATTCAACAAACGATTGTATAAACGGGGAGAACTACGAAAAAACAGAGCTGCCGAAAGCAACAGAAAAGGCGTTGTGGGCAAAAGCGGTACAAAGATCCCGATCACTCCCAAAGCACAAGAGAGAATCCCCAACGCAACATACACATATCGAATCATCGGAAGCATCTGGCAAGCGTTTTCTTCTGGCTGCAAAAGTAAGGATTTATCCGGAAAAACAAAAGGGAAGCACGATGGCTCCCCTTTCTCATTCTATCATTTAATTCACTTTCCATTCAATGATACCACCTGATTCTCCTTCTTGCAGCTGGGCAGCAATCTTCAGTCCAGTTGTCTTGACGGGTTTGAAGTCCAAGCTGTTGTAGCAGTCTTTCTTCACGCCGTATTCATTGAGGGCATCTACTTCTTTCCAGCGGTTACCGTCTTTGTAATACAGGTTCCAGCTGGCAGGAACCCGGTAATTACCATCGTAATGATCGAAATCCAACCAATATACCTGTACATTCGATACGGTATAAGGCTGATCGAACTCGTATGCCAAAGTTTCCAACGAACCGGTCTTCAGCCACCAGTAGAAGTATGGTTTGGAGATATCAGAAGATCGTTTCGGTTCCCACTGATCATTAACACCCCAAGCCGGTGTTTCAATCGAAGCCGATTCGGGAGCATCTTTCTGGATAGGAGCCTGAATGTTGAATGTCTTGGCCTTCGAAGCGATGGTTGGTTCAGGTGTCGGGACTGCCCGGTCTTTCGAATCCGCTACCCAGACTTCCATCTGTCCGGCGCCACGGTTATTCCAGGTTGAATACGGAACCGCCTTAAACGGTACATCCTTTATCGATCCGTCTTGGGCAACTTCTTTAGCCGTTCCGCTCAATACCATCACACCTTTCAGCAGATTGGCATCGAAGGTAGCATCAATCTTGGCATCAGCCGGGATGAACTTATTGAACACGACACTGTCCGGCTGATCAATTCCTTCCAGACAATAAACAATCGGACCGCGTTCCATCGCCAACATGCCCCGGTCATCTTCAACCTGATCGTTGGCTTTTACCCGACGTACTTCCATCGGCAGTTCCAATTCGATAACATCATCCGGTTTCCAAGTACGGACAATAGTGGCATAGCCATCTCCTTCTGCCGGTTTTACGGTCGAACCATTCACCTTCAGGGTATATTTCTCTGCCGGTGTTGTATAGGCATACAAATCGGATGCGACCGGTGCGCTTTGTAACCAACCCGGAATACGCAGACGAACAGCAAACTCACTTTCCTTTTCCGGCTTTACCTGAATAGAAACCTTGCCTTCCCAGGGATAACCGGTTGTCTGAACCAGCTGTACCTGATTGTCGGTCGTCTTCATCTCGCTCTTGCCCTGAATATACAAATTGACGTAGATATCGTTGCCCTGCGTCGCATACACATAATTGGACACCGAAGCCATGAAACGAGTCACATTACCCGGACAGCAAGCACAACCAAACCAACGCTGGCGTTCGTGCTCGCCCATCGATTCAAGCGGATTATCATAGAAGAATTTATCTCCGCTCAATGATACACCCGAAATCACACCATTATACAAGGCACGCTCCAAGACATCCATGTATTTGGCTTCTCCTGTTGCCAAGAACATCCGATAATTCCAATAGACATTGGCAATGGAAGCACAAGTCTCGCAGTAGTTTGTATGGTTGTTCAACTCATAATTCGGCCCAAAGCCTTCGCCCTGCGGACGAGACCCCATACCACCCGTGATAAACAGTTTCTTACTAACCAAGTTTTCCCACAGACGGGTCAAGGCATGGAAATAAGCCGTATCATGCGTCAAGGCAGCCACATCCGCCACACCGGAATACAGATAGCCGGCACGAACCGCATGCCCCACGATTTCATCTTGCTGAAGAATCGGTTTGTGGTCCTGGCTATAAGCATTCAGCCGATGTCCGTCTGTTCCACGTCCGGTTTCTTCTACGAAATACTTCGCCATGTTGAGGTATTTCTCATCCCCGGTGACTTTATACAGTTTCGCCAAAGCCATCTCGATGATCGGATGACCAGACGGAACGTGCTTCTGTCCTTCATTCGGTCCGAATACCTGACACACCAGATCCGCATTCTTGATGGCTACATCCAGTAATGTCCGTTTTCCGGTTGCCCGATAATGAGCGACTGCCGCTTCGTACAGGTGTCCGCTGTTATAAAGTTCGTGACTGTTGATCTTTTCCCAACGAGAACTGCCCCACCAACCCGACAAACGCGTACATTTATTAGTAACACAAGTTGTCAGATAACCATCCGGTTCCTGTGCCGCCGCAATGATTGTAATCACACTGTCGAGATAATGATCCAGTTTCGGATCATACTTCACCGCCAATGAATACGAAGCTCCTTCGATTACCTTATACGGATCTGTATCATCAAATGAGAAATCGCCCTGATGCTCTCCTTGAATCATACCGGCAGCCAGCGCAAAGTTGTCGAACCGTCCATTCTTCTCGCATTCCTTGAAAGCCGAAGGAATGGAAACCGTCCGGTTTGTTTCTATACGCGGTGACCAGAACTGATCTTCTATATGTACCTGTGTAAACGGAACTTCCTGTATCGGTGCATCCGGCTGCTGATAAACCGGAGCCGAACAAGACCAAAGCCCTGCCAACGCACAACTACTGAAAAGGATTAGTACCTTGTTTTTCATAGGATTCAAACCTTATTAAGCGTGAAATAATTTCTTTTCTGTAAAATCGCCTACGCACAAATACTGTTCATAAAGCGACTGATAAGCTGCAGCTCTTTCCGGATTCGGCTGATATTCTTTCGCAAAGCCCGAATTCATCGCTGCGATTGCCTCTTCCACTTTCGGATAAACACCGGCAGCCGTAGCGGCAAACATGGCAGCACCCAAAGCACAGGCCTGGTCGGTATTACAAACCTTTACCGGCATATTCAAGACATCACTCAGCGTCTGCATCACAAACGGAGACTTCAAGGCAATACCACCAATACCGATAACCGTATCAATGGCAACACCTTCATGACGGAAACGGTCTACAATGGCTTTTCCGCCAAAGGCTGTCGCTTCCACCAAGGCGCGGAAGATACGCGGTGCTGTTGTTCCCAACGTAATCCCCGTGATCGTACCTTTCAACAGCTGATTGGCATCCGGTGTACGACGTCCGTTCATCCAGTCGGTGGCAATCACGGTACTTTCTTCCATCGGGATCTTTTCGGCTTCTTCCGTCAGTACCGGTATGATTTGTGCGCAAGCCTCATCAATCAGTTTAGCTTTCGTTGCCTCGTCGATACACTGCGTCTTTGCCACAATCTGTTTCAACGGAAATTCCAATATCCGCTTGAACCAGGCATATACATCTCCAAAAGCCGACTGTCCGGCTTCCAACCCGATCATACCCGGAATCACCGAACCATCCACCTGTCCGCAGATGCCTTTGATCAGGTTATCACCGATTTCTTCATACGAAGCCACCATCACATCGCAGGTAGAAGTACCGATAACACGTACGAATGTATGTGGTGTTACGCCGGCTCCTACGGCACCCATGTGGCAATCGAAAGCTCCGCCAGCCACAACTACCTGGGTTGTCAGGCCCAAACGTTCTGCCCATTCGGCAGTCAGATGACCAACAGGTTTATCGGCTGTTTCCGTTTCGGCAAACAAACGATCTCTAAATCCAGCCAAAAGCGGATCCAATGCAACCAGAAACTCTTCGGAAGGCAGTCCGCCCCATTTCGGATGCCACATGGCCTTATGCCCGCAAGCACAGCGGCTTCGAACGATCTTATCAGACGAAGTAACGCCCGTCAGCAAAGCCGGCAGCCATTCGCAATGTTCCACAATCGAATAAGCCGCTTTCCGAACTGCCTCATCTTCACGCAAGACATGCAGAGCTTTCGCCCAATACCATTCGGAAGAATAAATACCTCCTTCGTAGGCCGAAAAATCAGTCTCCCACTTTTGGCAGAGTTCATTGATTTCTCCGGCTTCCTTTACAGCCGTATGATCTTTCCACAACACGAACATTGCATTGGGATTTTCGGCAAATTCAGGCAACAAAGAAAGTGGTGTTCCGTTCTTGTCGGTAAATACCGGCGTAGAACCAGTCGTATCAAAAGCCATACCCACTACTTTCTCGGCAGTTCCCTCAGGGCAAGCTGCCAAGGCTTCACGAACGGTTCCTTCCAATACATCTATATAATCTTGCGGATGCTGGCGGTATTGATTAACGGAAGGATTACAATATTTACCTTCGCTCCAACGTGGATAATATTTTACTGCGGTAGCTATGGTTTTCCCAGTCTTCGCCTCAACAATAACGGCACGGGCAGAATCGGTTCCATAGTCCAAACCTATTACATATTGCTCATTCATATTTCGGTAAAACTTTAAAGATGATAAATAAAGGAGTTAGCATCCAGAATCCGACACGCTTTCAGCCAACTCCCTATCTACATAAAGAAAATACTTGTTATCTGAGTATTCAGTTATCAGCAAAGAGACTTATTCAGCATGTAATAAATTTCATTCATGCGAAGCTCTTTCTTGAAGTTTTCGATTGTGGTGTTCTTGTCAATTACAACCATTTCAATACCGGCAATGTCGGCATAATCCTGCAAGTATTCAACAGTCAAGTCGAACGAGAAGCTGGTATGATGCGTACCTCCAGCCAGAATCCAGGCAGCAGCACCCACTTCAAAGTTAGGTTGCGGAATCCACAAGGCCGAAGCTACCGGCAGTTTAGGCAGCGGTTTGCTCTTGATACAATCTACTACATTAACGATCATACGGAAACGGTTACCCATGTCTACAATCGTAGCTGCTACACCTTCACCCTGTTTGCTGGTAAATACCAGACGAGCGGTTTCGCTGTCGATACCAATACTCAGGCGATGTACTTCCAGTTTCGGCTTGTGTTCGGCAATCAGCGGACAAACTTCCAGCATGTGTGCCTGCAGAATAGCACTCTTTTCACCATCAAAGTTCAACGTATAGTCTTCCAGGAAGGAACAACCTTTCGGCATTCCCTGGCTCATGAACCACATCGTACGATACAAAGCAGCCGTCTTCCAATCACCTTCTGCACCAAAGCCATAACCTTCCATCATCAGACGCTGAGAAGCCAGACCCGGGATCTGATCAAATTCACCCAGATCATCGAAGTTAGTCGTAAAGCCCTTGGCTCCCTTATCTTTCAACAGACGACGCAAAGCGATTTCAGCCTTAGCCGAATTCCATACTTTGGTATAAGCTTCCGTACCTGGTTCTTCCAATTTCGGATCATGATCATACTCAGCCCAATATTTTTCAACCAAAGCTTTTGTATCAGCATCTTCTACGGCGCGGTAGTAAACCATCAGGTCATTGATCGGGCAATAATCCACGTGATAACCCAAAGTCTGTTCGGCAGCTACCTTATCACCATCGGTTACAGCCACGTTATTCATCTGATCACCGAAGCGAAGGATCAGCATATCCTGTGCATCTGCCCAAGCAGCGCAGACACGCATCCAGACAGCAATCTTCTTCTGTGCGGCTTCATCCTGCCAATGTCCTACGACAACTTTACGGTTCTTACGCATCCGGGCACAGATATGGCCGAATTCGCGGTCGCCGTGAGCCGACTGGTTCAGGTTCATGAAGTCCATATCCATCGTATCCCAAGGGATTTCCTTATTATATTGTGTATGGAAATGCAACAAAGGCTTCTTTAATTCCTGCAATCCATGAATCCACATCTTAGCCGGAGAGAACGTGTGCATCCAGGTAATCACACCAATACATTTATCATCATTGTTGGCAGCCTTAAACGTAGCCGTTACTTCCTTAGCCGAATTAACGGTTCCTTTATAAACCACCTTGACTGGCAGATTTCCGCAGGCATTCAAGCCGGCAACCATTTCATTACTATGTGCATCTACGGCAATTACAGCATCGCCACCATACAATAACTGTGCACCTGTTACAAACCAAACTTCAAATTGATCAAATGAATTCATAGTATTACGTATTTATGTTAATAAATTGATTTACTTCTTTTGTCCATAATAAGCATTCGGACCATGCTTGCGGCTGAAGTGTTTTTCTACCAGCAGCGGATTCATCGTCAGTTGTGGATTAATCAGATAAGAGAAACACGCCATCTTGGCCACCTGTTCCATCACGACCGCATTGTGTACGGCATCGTGTGCGTCTTTTCCCCAGGCAAAAGGTCCGTGATTCTTCACCAGAACACCCGGTGTATGTACCGGATTCAAACCTTCAAAGCGACGGACGATCACTTCGCCGGTTTCCCGTTCGTAAGCGCCTTTCACTTCTTCGGCTGTCATATCCGCCGTACAGGGAATTGCATCATGGAAATAATCGGCATGTGTTGTCCCGATATTCGGAATATCTTTGCCAGCCTGAGCCCAAGCAGTCGCAAACGTAGAATGAGTATGCACAACCCCACCTATTTCAGGAAAAGCCTTATACAATACGACATGTGTAGGCGTATCACTCGAAGGATTCAAATTCCCTTCTACTACCTTTCCTTCCAGATCGACTACTACCATATCTTCTGCTTTCATGGTCTCATAAGAAACTCCGCTGGGCTTAATAACAACCAACCCGCTTTCCCGGTCGATGGCCGACACGTTTCCCCAGGTAAAAATGACCAAACCATGTTTCACCAAGTCTAAGTTTGCTTGAAAAACTGTCTCCTTTAGCGCTTCTAACATCTTCTTCCTTTTTATAAATGTCACTTCCTGCCGGCAAAATCTCTTTTCAAACACCTTCATTCTTTCCCAACCGGCTCGATAGCGAAAGTAGGGTTTATTTTAATTCATTGAACCTCTAGTATATATGTTATGGAACATAATTTGTGTTTCCCATACACTTTTAACCATTTCTTCCGGAGAAAAGGACTCCTCAGAAAAGAGGTTGTCCGCTAAAAGTTATGTCTTCTTCATAAAAATCCTACTATTATTTAATTTTTTGACATATGTGGTAAAGCTTTATGACAATTGTGAAAAAGCTTTTTGACATCTGTGCTAAAGCTTTTCGACAGATATGGAAAAATTAAAAAATCGTATCTTTTCAACTAAAAAGTTATAGTCATCTATTTCAGGTTCAACTTAAATGGTTACATTTGTTACACCTTATTATTAAAATAAAGACGATGAAAAACGTTGGTTACTTAATAACTCTGTTTCTGCTCTGTTTCCTTGCAGGGAACTGTAACGCTCAAAAAGAAGAGAAAAAGTCTTTGGTCATTATCAACGACAGATTCTTCGAGGAAAAACCGGAGCCCTTTCCTTGCGGAAAACCGATACAAATAGGAAACCTACATGATTCGATTCTAGGGAAAATCAGTATTACGAAATATGAGGGGATGTCGGAAGAAGCGAAACAACTGGCTATCCCAACTGATAAAGTAGAGAAGGGAGAAGCGATTTTACAAGCAGCTCAACAAGTAAGACTGCTTACCGTCATTCCCCAATGTCCATCCATTCATTATGCCGTCGGCGATGTGTTTCCCGACTTCTCACTCCGTGACATGCAAGGAAAAAACTGGACAAACGAGCAGTTGAAAGGGAAAAAGACAGTCATCAACTTCTGGTTCACCGGCTGCGGTCCTTGCCGGAAAGAAATGCCCGAATTAGGTAGCTGGGTAAAGCAATTTCCAGAAGTTACCTTCCTGGCGATCACCTTTCAAAAAGCCGAACAAATCCAACAACTCGTTGCAGAACACCATTTCTATTTTCACCAGCTTGTAGAAGGAGGAGAACTTATTAAAGAACTGGGAATCCAATCATACCCGACAACCTTCGTTTTGGATGAAAACAACCGAATCGAACGGATTGAAATCGGAACCACGCCGCTTCAACGCAGAAATATCCTTAAACATATTCAATAACCAATCGGTTAATAAAGCAAAAGAAATCGTTTAGGAAGACTTACATTCTACAAAAGAGTTGGGGATTTTCTTAAAATATTTCCGTATTTTTGCGTAATTGTAGAAATTATATACTGATTATTTTGATTTATGGATTTCAAACTAGATAAAGGAAGTAACTGTATGCGCGCTAAAGGCTGCAGCAAAATCCAGAACAACAAGCTGAATACATACGACTGGCTGTGTGGAGTTCCGGATGCGGAAAATGCAACCGACTTTGTGGAAGTACAGTTCAAAAATACAAGAAAAGGATATTATCTGAACCAGGCACATATCCCGTTGGAAAAAGGAGATATGGTTGCCGTCGAAGCAACACCGGGACATGACATCGGGATGGTAACGCTGACGGGGAAACTGGTTTTGCTCCAGATGAGAAAGAACAATGTCCGGACCGACCAGGAACCGAAAAAGATTTATCGGAAAGCACGTCCGGCTGATTTGGAGAAATATGAGGAGGCAAAATCGAAGGAACATGCCACCATGATCCGTTCACGTCAGATCGCAGCCAAGTTAGGATTGGATATGAAAATCGGCGACGTAGAATATCAAGGCGATGGAAACAAAGCGATCTTCTATTACATTGCCGACGAACGTGTGGACTTCCGCCAACTGATTAAAGTATTAGCCGAAGCTTTCCGGGTTCGTATCGAGATGAAACAGATCGGAGCCCGCCAGGAAGCCGGACGAATCGGTGGTATTGGTCCGTGTGGACGTGAGCTTTGTTGCTCAAGTTGGATGACCAACTTCGTATCCGTAGCAACCGGAGCTGCCCGTTATCAGGATATTTCCATGAATCCGCAGAAGCTGGCCGGTCAATGTGCCAAGCTGAAATGTTGTATCAACTACGAAGTCGATGCGTACGTAGAAGCGCAGAAGCGGTTACCTTCCAGAGAAATTCCTTTGGAAACCAAAGACAATACCTATTTCCACTTCAAGACAGATATCTTCAAGCGGGAAATTACGTATTCAACCGACAAATCCATTGCAGCTAATCTGGTAACCATTCCGGCACAACGTGTCTTCGACATCATCAACATGAATAAGAAAGGCATCAAACCGGAAACATTGGAAGCCGATACCAAACAGCAAAGCAAACGTGAATCTCAAGATATTCTGGGACAAGAGAGCGTAACCCGTTTTGACAACGTTCAGAAGAAAAAGAAGAAAAAACGGGGTAACGGAGGTGCAACCAATGCCAGCGAACCTGTAGCTGAAAAGGCTCAACCAGCCAACAATCAGCCGAAGCAGGCAGCACAACCGGCCAAGAATGCAGCTCCGGCAAATGAAAAGAAGGCAGAGAAACCTCAAGAAAGTAAAAAGCAAAATGCGCCTTCAAACAACAATAATAACAATGTGAATAACGGAAATGCAGCACCAAAGCCCCAAAAGGGCAATAACAACCGGCCGAAACAAAAGCCGAAAGCTGCCGCTCCGGAAAAACAAGTAAACGGGGAAAAGCAACCCAATACAGACAAACAACAACAGCAGGCGAAACAGCCAGCCAACAACAAACCGGCAAATCGTCCGCAACAGGCCAATAACAACAAACCCAAGAATGCTAAAAAAGATAATCAATAGCCTTTTGGCCATCCTTATTTGTGCCTTGTCTTTTTCCTGCGATTATCAGGCTTTATACTACCAGTATCAAGTGATTGATCATTCAGCGTGGGGAAAAGACAAGGTTTACTATTTCACCTTCATGGTTACGGATAATTCAATTCCCTATGACATTACGTTAGACATCCGGAACAGCAACAAATATCCGTACCAGAACTTATGGCTTTTCTGCAATGAAGAACCGCCGGTTGGTGAAATGCAAAAAGACACCATCGAATGTATGCTGGCAGACGAGTTCGGGAAATGGTATGGAAGCGGTATTTCATTGTATGAATCCAGTTTTCCTATCCGACAGAATTACCGGTTCGCTAATCCCGGACAATATACATTCTGTTTCCGACAAGGCATGCGCGACAGCCTGATAATAGGCATTCAGGAAATAGGTTTACGGGTCGTACCGGCTAATGTTCCTTCCGGGTTGCATCCAGACGAATAAAGATAAACAGAAGGATCGTAAATCCCAATAAAGAAGATCCGCCATAGCTGAAGAAAGGTAATGGAATACCGATAACCGGCGTCAGTCCGGTTACCATTCCGATATTAATGGCCAAATGGAAGAGGAATATAGAAGCGACCGAATACCCATACACACGGGCAAAAGTAGTATCCTGCCGTTCGGCCAACACAAGCAGACGAAGAATAAAGACGGCAAAAAGAATCAGAACAGCCGTCGAACCCACAAATCCCTGTTCCTCACCCACGGTACAGAATATAAAGTCGGTATCTTGTTCCGGCACATATTTTAATTTGGTCTGTGTCCCGTTCAAAAACCCTTTACCCACCAGTCCACCAGAACCAATCGCAATCTTCGATTGGTTTACATTATAACCAGCTCCGCTCGGATCATCTTCCAACCCCAAGGAAACCTTGATACGAATCTGTTGATGTGGCTCCAAAATATCAGTAAATACATAGTTGACCGAGAAAAGAAATCCAATAGAACCGATTGCAAACAAAGCAATCAGCACATAATTCCATACCCAATGATGTATCGACAGATAAATCAGATACAACACAGCCAAACCCAGCAAAGACAAAGCCACTATATTCAGGTTAAAAGGATAATAATAAGATATCAGGCCAGATATCCCCAATACAGCCAACGAGGTATAAGACATAAGTTGTACGGCCTGCTTGTTTTTCTTCTCAACATAGACCAACAGGATTGTGATAAACAAGACTAGAAGAGATACAAGAAATACACCTAAGACCGTTTCTCCCATCATGACCTCGGCATACTTCATCCCTGTCACAAAATAGACAACAGCACAGACACCGGCCAACAAGAAGTATCCCGACATTCCTTCCCGGTACAACATCAGGAAAAACGCAAGATAAACCAATGCCGAACCTGTTTCCTTCTGCAGGAGAATACAAATCATAGGTAAGAAAATCAATCCAAGAACCATCAGAAAATTCTTATACCTGGCCAGTTCAAATCCGTACGTTCCCATCAAACGGGCAACAGCCAATGCCGTAGCAAACTTGGCAAACTCGGCCGGTTGTAAGCGAATAGGCCCCAAAACCAACCACGATCGTGACCCTTTAATATCCGGAGCCAAGAAAATCGTAGCAACAAGCAACAGAATGATTGCCGCATAAATCAAATAAGAAAAGACTTCATAGAAATCCCGTTCAATCATCAAGATGGAGAAAGCAACAGAGAGAGAAATTCCCATCCAGATCAACTGATTCACTGGACGGCTCGACAATGCGAACAGTTTATCCATATCATACTCATAACTGGCGCCACAAATAGTAACCCAGCCAGCTACAATCATGATCACATACAACAGGACTGTAAACCAGTCTATCGACTTCCAACTATCTCTACGACTATAACCCATTCGGCAAAATGACAGCATTAACAATATTATCTTCTATAGCTTGACTTTCCGGAAGAATATTCCCTCGCAAATACTTTTCAATCATCAGCCGTCCTATCGGGACAGCATACGTTGCACCAAATCCGGCATTCTCGACGAATACAGCAATGGCCACTTTCGGCTGCTGGTAAGGAGCAAATCCCATAAAAATAGAATGGTCCTTTCCATGAGGATTTTCAGCTGTACCCGTTTTCCCACAAACCTCAATATCCGGTAAGTTTGCACCACGGCAAGTGGCACCATAAGCCGTTCCCATCACTGCTCCACGCATACCATCCGCCACATAGGTATAATACTTCGGATCAACTTTCGTATAATGTTTCTTCGTATATAAGGTATCCAAAACCGTGTCTTGTATCTCTTTCACAACATGAGGTGTGACATAATATCCCCGATTTGCCACCGTTGCCGCCAAATTACAAATCTGCAGCGGAGTAGCCAATATTTCCCCCTGTCCAATGGCGATGGAAATAATCGTACTTGAATTCCATCTTTTCCGGTAAATCTTATCATACACCTTACTATTCGGAATATATCCCCGTTTTTCTCCCGGCAAATCAACTCCTAGTTTATATCCATAGCCCATAGATACCATGTAGTCCTTCCAAACATCAAATGCCAGCTGAACACTGGGATAACGCGACCGGTCGTCGAGCATATAATGTAATCCCCAAGGGAAAAAAGAATTACATGAGGTAGCCAAAGCACCCACTAATGGCAAGGGCGAAGGATGACCATGACAAGCCGGCTTTCCTCCACGATACGTATAACCGTGCGCACAAGTAAAACGGGTTTCAGGAGTTATGACTCCTTCTTGCAGAAAGATCAATCCTTGTGTCGGCTTAAAGGTAGAACCCGGCGGATATTGAGCCATCAGCGGACGATTAAACAAAGGTTTCAACGGGTCTTCCTGCAACTTCTTATAATTCTTTCCCCGAATACGTCCGATCAACAAACTGGGATCATAGGTAGGAGATGAAACCATACATAAGATTTCACCCGTTTCCGGTTCGATCATAACAATACCACCCAACTTATTCTTCATGAGCTTTTCGCCGTAAGCCTGCAGATCAATATCGATAGATAACTTCAGATTCTTCCCTGAAACAGCAGGAACATCATACTTTCCATCTTCATAATGCCCCTTAATTCGCCCATGAGCATCACGTAAAAGAATCTCAACACCTTTCTCTCCACGCAGAACTTTCTCATACGAACCTTCAATTCCTGTTCTTCCTGAATTATCTCCGGGAACATAATAAGAATCCGCTTCAATATCACGCGTATTTACCTCGCCAACGTTCCCTAAAAGCAAGGCTGCATTGGGATAAGCATACTCACGAATAGTTCTGTTCTGCACATAGAAACCCGGAAACTTATATAACTTCTCCTGTAAAATACCACATTCTTCGGCTGAAAGCTGACTCATAAAAATCTGAGGCGTATAAGAAGAATATCCAGGATTCAAGCGTCGGTTTTTCATATCTGCTATTCGTTTCAGATACTGTTCCTTTGTAATCCCCAAGATCCTACAAAAGTCCAATGTATCAAAAGGCTGAACTTCCCGCATAATCATCATTACATCATAAGACGGTTGATTATAAACCAACAACTTTTCATTCCGGTCGTACAAGATTCCCCGAGAAGGATAAATCGTCTTCTTCAAGAAAGCATTACTATCCGCCCATGCCTTATAATCACTGTCAATTATTTGCAGATAAAATAACCGGACAATAAAAATAATGACCAAAGCAATAACAGCTCCGCCAATCACATAGCGTCTGTTCTCAAACTTATATTTTAATTTATTCTCCAATTTTCTGTGATTCAAAATTGAATAACTCAACGGCACAGATCGACAAGATCGTCATCAAGACACTTGCTCCAACACGTATCAGTAAAAAGAGAGGATCAAACAGAGTTAAAGCTTCTAACAAAAATAAAGTCACATGATGTATGAACACAAACAAAGCCACATAACGGATAAAACCGGCATATCCAAACGAATGATAAGATGGATACAAACCGTCTGCAATATCTTCTCCCTGCAGGAAATGGATCAGCGGTTCCCGTAACAGACCGACTAATGCACAGGCACCGGCATGCATTCCGGGTGTATTGGAAAACATATCCACAATTAATCCGGTAATAAATGAAAAGATTAATACACCCGACCGAGAAATACCTATCGGCATTTTAATGATACAATACAAATACAAAAAAGGTGTAGCAATCCGCAGGTAATGTATATTATTGAGAAACAATACCTGAAACATAACAAAAACAACAAAATAGAGAATGCTACGCAATATATTATTGATCATTTTTCTTTGCCTCTTTTTCTAAGTTGATTTGTTCTTCCTGCCTGAAATTACGAATAACTCGGACATGTTGCAATGTCTGAAATGAAGTTGCCAACCGGATCTTCAAAGAGTAAAAGTTATCGTCACGCCCATTATAAAATTCTTCTATTGTCCCGACTATAAGTCCAGGAGGGAAAATGGCCGAATAACCACTTGTTACGATTGTGTCTCCCTTATTAAATTCAGCGTGTTTGGGCAATTCTTCCAACGTGGCACACGAAGCATCTTTTCCATCCCATATAAGATAACCGAAATTATTATTTCCCAACACCTTGCAACTCAGTCGAGATTTGGGATTCAATAAAGGAATAACTACGGAAAAATGATCTGATACTTGAGAAACAACACCGACAACACCTTGGTCTGAAACAACACCCATATCAGGCTGAATCCCATCTATACGTCCTTTGTTTAATGTGATATAATTAGACAACTGGACAAAACTGTTACTAGAAATTTCAGCCATGATGAATTGATAAGGGAAATCATGTATAGAATCACGAACGGCACCTCGGAAAGTAACCGTATCAGCCTGCATAATTTCTAACTGTTCCTGCAACTCCAGGATTTTCATCTCCATCTCGCCATTTACCCTTTGCAAGGAACGATTCACTTCCTTCAAATTAAAATAGGAGACAATATCACCATAGATAGAACCTAAATAACCTGAAACAATATTACCAGAATTAATCAGCACACTCCGCTGATAGGAATTGTTCTGATAAACCAATACTATAGAAATTACCTCAAATACAATGAATAAAAACCAATGTTTCTTCCTTAATAAAAAATCAAGCAATTTCTTCATAAGCCTTATAATAAAAGCTGGATATTAAGTAAGAAAACTACTTAATATCCAACCTGCAAGATTTATCGTATAAGGAAATTGAACTTATCTATATTCTTTAAGGCAACTCCCGTACCTCGAGCCACTGCATGAAGAGGATCTTCAGCTACATGGAACGCAATATTCATCTTATCAGCCAAGCGTTTATCCAGACCTCTCATCAGTGCACCACCTCCTGTCAGATAAATACCGTTATGAACGATATCAGCATACAATTCCGGAGGAGTTTGCTCTAATGCACTAAGAATCGCAGCTTCCATTTTAGAAATAGTTCGATCCAGACAGTGTGCAATTTCTTGATAAGAAACCGGAACCTCCATTGGCAACGCTGTCATCTGGTTGGGTCCGTGTACCACATAATCTTCTGGAGGATCTTGTAAAGTAGTCAAAGCAGAACCGACATGTATTTTGATCTGTTCAGCAGTTCTTTCTCCTACTTTCACATTATGCTGGCGACGCATATAATCCACAATATCCGCAGTCAGATCATCTCCGGCAATACGTATAGACTTATTCGATACAATACCACCTAACGAAATAACGGCTATTTCAGTAGTACCACCACCTATATCTACAATCATATTCCCTTCAGGAGCTTGTACATCAATACCTATACCCAACGCTGCTGCCATCGGTTCAAATATCATATATACATCTCTACCTCCAGCATGTTCGGCAGAATCGCGAACTGCACGAATCTCTACCTCCGTACTGCCAGAAGGGATACCAATCACCATACGTAACGAAGGAGTAAACCAGCGACTTCTATTACTTGCCATTTTGATCAAACCACGCATCATTTGTTCAGCAGCATAAAAGTCGGCAATAACACCTTCTCGCAACGGACGAATGGTACGAATATTATCATGTACTTTTCCATCCATTTCACGGGCAGACTTTCCGATGGCTAAAACCTTATCCGTTCTACGGTCTAAGGCAACCATGGAAGGCTCATCAACTACCATTTTACCATTGCAAATGACGATGGTATTGGCAGTTCCCAAATCCATTGCTACTTCTTGAGTAAATGAAAACAAACCCATTGTTATGAATTTCTTCCTTCCTAACTAAAAATTAATGTTTAAAATGACGTACACCGGTTTTTACCATAGCAATATTATGTTCATTGCAATAAGCAACCGACAATTCATCTTTAATAGATCCACCAGGCTGGATAACAGCTGTTATTCCTGCCTTATCTGCAATTTCCACACAATCAGGGAATGGGAAGAAAGCATCTGAAGCCATCACTGCTCCTTGCAAATCAAAATTGAATGAATGAGCTTTTTCGATAGCTTGCTTCAAAGAGTCAACACGAGAAGTCTGACCAATACCACTAGCACAAAGCTGTTTGTTCTTCACTAATGTGATCGCATTAGACTTGCTGTTCTTCACAATCTTATTAGCGAACAACAGATCTTCAACTTCTTTCGCAGAAGGCTGTTTTTCTGTCATCGCAACCAAATCAGATTCTGTTTGAATACTCAAATCCTTTTCTTGCATCAAGGCTCCATTTAACAAAGAGCGGAACTGCATCGGACAAGTTTTGCACTCTTTACGTACCAATACAATACGATTCTTCTTCTGTTCCAGAATAGCCAATGCATCAGCATCATATGCAGGAGCAATAATCACTTCGAAGAAAATCTTATTGATTTCTTCGGCTGCTTCTTTATTGATTGTTGTATTAGTAATCAAAATACCACCGAACGCAGAAACTGGATCACCAGCCAAAGCATCTTTCCATGCATCCACAACGTTACTACGTGAAGCTACTCCACAAGCATTATTATGCTTCAAAATAGCAAAAGTCAATTCATCAAACTCGTCAATTAAATTAACGGCAGCATCTATATCCAATAAATTATTGTATGAGATTTCTTTACCGTGCAACTGATCAAACATATTATTGAACTGACCATAGAACAGACCTTTCTGGTGAGGATTTTCTCCATAACGCAAATGCATAGGTTGATCTATGGCTACTCGGAAATAAGAACCTTCCCGATTATCAAAATAATTAAAGATGGCAGAATCATATCCAGATGATACAGCAAATGCTTCTTTTGCAAACCATTTACGATCTTCTAAAGACGTTTCTGCTCCTTTCTCATTCAACAAATTCAACAACGGAGTATATTGATGCTTTGAAGCAACAATTACCACATCCTTAAAATTCTTAGCAGCAGCACGGATCAAAGAGATGCCGCCTATATCTATTTTTTCAATAATAGATTGTTCATCTGCACCTGAAGCAACCGTTTCTTCAAATGGATACAAATCAACAATTACCAAATCAATTTCTGGAATTTCATATTGGGCCAACTGTGCTTGATCTCCTTCGTTTTCACGACGAGCCAAAATTCCACCAAATACCTTCGGATGTAAAGTTTTCACACGTCCTCCCAAAATAGAAGGATAACCTGTCAAATCTTCTACTGCATCACATGCAATACCTAATGATTCTATAAAAGTTTTTGTTCCTCCGGTAGAAACAAAAGAAACACCTTCCGCATTAAGCTTCTTTAAAATCTCATCTAAACCATCCTTGTGGTACACAGAAACAAGTGCCCGTTTAATTCGTTTTGTTGCAGTCATTGTATTTAGCCTTTACACATTAATTTATCAAGAATGCAAAATTAATGATTATTTTTTTCTCTACTAGAATAATTCTTCAGGTAACCAAAAATTTAACATGACTTTTTATTATTTCGGCAACTTAAACTTATCCAAAAGTCGATTAATTTGAGTTGTCCCTATCTGTAAGGTTCTTTCATCCAAATCAGCTGTTATCGTTTGAGCTTCTGCACTTGATAACAAACCGTCGTTTTGGAATTGCTCTATTTGCCGTTTTTCATTCGCCAATAACATACGGATAGCTTTTCGCGTTACTGCACACCGATAAGAAATTGGATATTCTTTAGATAAATTCAAAATAGACTGTTCAATCCGGTCTATATTTTCTTCTATCTCTTTTACTAACTGTAATAAGGCTTCTTTCTTTGAATCAGATAAAACAGACGAATTAGAGAAATCCTTCACCAATTTCAATGATTCCTTCTGAGTAATAACAAAGCCTCTTCCCATATCATAACCGTTAATTACTCGTTCATGAGCATAGCGGTCAACCCATTTCTTTATACTTTCTTTATTTTGCGTCCAACGAATATAAAAAGGATAATCATAATACTTGAAAATACTTTTCCGATAAGATAATGGCATATGGCCGTCTCTATCATACAACTCATCCAACGATGCTAATAATTTCTTTAATGAGATGTTTGATATGATACCTTCATTGTATAAATTCCAGCATAATGCTCTTTCCTTTTCTATCACACGCAACCGGACATCGGCTAATACGTCTTTTGTTTGAATAGAAACAACTGGAGCTGTCTCCGGTTCCGGAAGGAACTTTTCCACAAGAGCCCAGTTGGCTACTTCCAAAGCTTCTCTTTTTTTCAGACGTTCCAGATACTTCTCGGAATTATCAGTTATCTGCTTCTTCAAACTATAATCCAATAACATTTTAGCAGAAGGAACTTTGGTTAAACCTAGTTTTAACAATAGCCAACGCATTGTAGTTGCATTTACAGCCAAGGTTAGAGTCACGATTCCACCTGTAAATAACAAGATTTGACGACGGATATCTTCAGGAATTTCCAACGTATAAGAAACCATTAAGGCCAAAGTCAATCCTAATGCTCCTCTCAAACCACCCCAAGCCAAAATGAATGATTCACGACGAGTCAATCCATAACCCGCTTTTTTCATAAACGGATACAAAATAGAGATAACCAGCATTCGTACAATATTTACCCCCACATAAACTAATATCACGAGTAGCAAACTTGTCCATGACAGCTCAATCTTCATTGCTATTACGACACCTACAATAATAAAGATTAATGTATTGGCTATATATGCCATCAATTCCCAGAACTGATCCATAAAATGATTAACTTCAGGTTTTAATTTAGGACGTCCGGCATTGGTAATCGTCAGACCAAACGCCACCAAAGCAATAACACCTGATACATCAAGAATACTTTGAGCCAAAATAAATGTAATATAAGAAGAAACAATAATTACACTATTCTGTACAGCTTCTTCTCCTCCTACTTTGCCTAACAGCCAAATGGTAAAACGGGCAGTTACCCAGCCCAACAACATTCCTCCAAATACAACAATCAAAAAGTTCAAAAATGGATCGGCAACTGCACCAGCATTGGTATAAACACCGAAAAATAACATAAATAAGACAATGCCCGTACCATCATTTAACATAGACTCTGCATCTACTAAAGTTGAGAAGCGTTTACTTGTTCCTAACTCTTTTAGTAAAGCGACAACCGCCACAGGGTCTGTTGCACTAATTAAAGCCCCAAACATGAATGCATAATTCCAATTCCATCCTTCACAAGCAGGAATAAAAGATGCCATACCCATAATGAATACTCCTGTCAATAACATGGCTATAACCATACCTGGTCCCGCCAACAAAGTTGAATTTAACAAGGACTTTCGGAATACATGCAAATCTAACTCATAAGCGCCATCAAATATCAATATCGGAAGGAAAATAAACAAAATCAAATCAGGATCCATATTACCGGCAAAATCTACAGCCGACTTAAGGAATCCCGTTTCCGGAAACACACCAAATCGATCCAACAGTCCGATGACTATCCCAATAGCAAATAAGCCCACGGTATAAGGGAATGTTGTCTTCTTTAACAAGGATTTTAAAATTGCTCCTAGAACTAAACACACCACTACAAATATTAGTGGAGCTAATAATGCCATTGTTTCCATTTTTTCTTCTATCTAATTTAAACTAAAACGTATTTAATCGCTCAACATCTCATTCATGTATTCTTCATCATAGGCAAAATTATATAAAAAATCAGAAACCCAGAAATGGAGCATAGAAAATAGGAACAAGCCAAGGAGTGGAAGGGAGTTGTTGATGAATATATAAGACGAAAAAAGCCGCTTCAACATTTTGTTGAACCGGCTTTCATTCTCTCTCTAAAACGGCGGCTACCTACTCTCCCACTGTTACGCAGTACCATCGGCGTGACGAGGCTTAACTTCTCTGTTCGGAATGGGAAGAGGTGGATCCCTCGTGCTATAACCACCTTAATGTCTTTATTTTAATCTTTTGAACCTGCCGTACATCCCGTAAAGTCTTCCGGAAGACCTTCTCTGCTTCGTAATTATCAATCCTTTTTCCGATAAGAAAGTTTCGGGCTATTAGTACTGCTCGGCTTCGCCATTACTGACCTTACACCTGCAGCCTATCAACGTCATCGTCTTTGACGACCCTCGTAAGGAAATCTTATCTTGAGGTTGGCTTCGTACTTAGATGCTTTCAGCACTTATCCTTTCCAGACTTAGATACCCGGCGGTGCACCTGGCGGTACAACCGGTAAACCAGTG
>NZ_JAKZMM010000031.1 GCF_022809355.1 Parabacteroides faecalis
TGGCAGGATGGAATTCTGATTTCCTCGTAGAACTACTTGATGCAGACTGGAATCCTCCTTGTAATAAAATAGATTCCAGTAAAAAATGATTGTAATGCGTCAGCCCTGAATGGCTTTTATGCTATGCGGTAATGGGAGAAGCAGGAAAAACCCGTTGTAAAGAGATTGTCACATCAAGCACATAATCCCGTAATATCCTGCCCGTACTTTTGTGTAAATCAATATAAAAACGTATGTATTTACGAAAACATTACCGCACAATCGTCCTTTCGGACATTCATTTGGGAACAACTCACTCGAAAGTAGAGGAAGTTAGCCAATTGCTTCGCTCGGTGAACTGTGATAAACTCATCCTGAACGGAGATATCATTGACGGCTGGCACATGAAGAAGAACGGAACTCGGAAATGGCAGCCGGCACATACACAATTCTTCAAGATTATCATGAAACTGATGGAGAAATGTGGAACGGAGGTGATTTACGTTCGTGGAAATCACGATGACTTTCTGGATAATCTGGCTCCCATTCGCTTTGCGAATATTCAGATCGTAAAAGATTATGTATTGAAGAGTGAAGGGAAATCGTACTTCGTTACACACGGAGATATCTTCGACCGGGTAACGACTCAGATGAAATGGCTGGCACTCTTGGGCGATATGGGTTATACGTTTTTACTTTGGTTTAATGGCTGGTACAACAAATACCGCACGTGGAGGGGAAAACCTTATTTCTCGCTTTCACAGCGGATTAAACAGAAGGTTAAGTCGGCGGTTTCGTATATATCGGATTTCGAGAAAACCTTGTCAGACTTTGCCTTGGCCCGTAAGTATGATGGAATTATCTGCGGACATATCCATCATCCGGACAATACCTATTATGGCAAGATTCATTATTTGAATTCGGGCGACTGGGTAGAAACGATGTCGGCACTGGCAGAAGACGAGAACGGCAACTGGAGCATTCTCTATTATTCAGACGTAGAAATGGAGCCTGCTCTGGCCGAAGAAAACAGAACAACCATCCAATCCATATCATCAGCCTCATGAAATATATCTTTATCGTACAGGGAGAAGGGCGCGGACATCTGACGCAATGTATGGCGCTGGAAGAGATTTTACGCAAGAATGGGCATGAAGTGGTGGAAATCCTGGTTGGAAAAAGTCAGTCCCGTCAATTGCCGGACTTCTTTATGCGAAGCATTCAAGCTCCGATTCGTCGGTTTGAGAGTCCGAATTTCTTACCAACGGCTTCCAACAAGCGGAACAATATCCTGCGGAGCGTAGGGTATAATCTGCTGAAAGTACCGACCTATCTGAAGAGTATGCGCTTTATTAAAGAACGGATTCGGGAAACGCAGGCAGAAGTCGTCGTTAACTTCTATGAACTCCTGACCGGCTTGACTTATGCACTTTATCATATCAAGGTACCACAAATTTGTATTGGACATCAATATCTATTCTTACATAAAAACTTCCATCTTCCGGAGATCAACAAGGCGGAAATTCAACTCTTAAACATTTTTTCCCAACTGACTTGCTTGGGCGCAAGCAAGAAACTGGCTCTTTCATTTACAAAAATGGAAGACGACAACGACCACCGTATTTGCATCGTGCCGCCATTACTCCGGAAGGAAGTTTTTTCTATGCAGGCTACAACCGGCAATTACATACATGGCTATATGGTTAATGCCGGATTTGCAGAGAATGTCATGGCGTGGCATCAACGTTGTCCGGAGACGGAGTTGCGTTTCTTCTGGGACCGGAAAGGAGAAAAGGAAGTAAAAGTAATCGATGAAACCTTGTCTTTTCATCCACTCGACGACAAAGCTTTCTTAAAGCAGATGAGCGGATGCAAGGCTTACGCCAGTACGGCCGGATTTGAATCAGTCTGCGAAGCCATGTATCTGGGGAAACCGATTCTGATGGTTCCGGCTCATATCGAACAAGATTGCAATGCGCAAGATGCAGCCCGTAGCGGAGCCGGCATTGTTTCCGATGATTTCGATCTGGACAGGCTGCTTCGGTTTGCCGGGCAGTATAAACCCAATCCGTCATTCCGGACCTGGGTAAACAGCGCGCCTTATGTCATTCTGCATGCCTTAGAACCCGAGCCGCATGATTTGCCTTATCTTTCCGGTCAGGTACGGATGGCATAGAATTACGGATGATAATGAACAAAAAGTAACAATAAAAATAACGTTTTATCAATATAATTCATAACTTTAGCAAGTTTTCAGTATCTATTTACCATTGATATGCTTCCTATTCGGAAGGATACAATCATAAACAGATCGAAGTCCCACTTTATAAGGCCATAGCTTTATAGGGTGAGACTAAACTTGTTTCTTTATTTAATTATTAATATGAAAGCTGTAATGAAAATAAAGGAGAACAAAAATTATTTGCCAAGAGACATCAGTTGGATGTATTTTAACCGTCGGATCTTGCAGGAAGCATGTCGAGACAATGTCCCTTTGTTGGAGCGTTTGTCTTTCTTGGGAATTTATTCGAATAACTTGGATGAATTCTTCCGGGTGCGTGTGGCTTCGCAAAGCCGGATTGCCGAATGTGAAGACAAGGCAGCCCAGAAAAACAGACGGGAAGCCTTATCCATCTTGAAAGAAATCAATAAGCTGAATGCCGAATATTCCAAAGAATATGAATATGCTACCCGAGAAGTAACCAAGAAATTGAAGGAAGAAAACATCTATCTCTTGCGCGATGATGAGGTTGATGACGAACAGCTGGCTTTTATCCGGAACTTCTATATGCAACATCTGAACGGTGCGGTTATTCCGGTATGGTTCTCTGCCATCAAACAGTTGGATGTTGAGAACGACGAGAATATATATCTGGCAGTAAGAATGTTCAGGAAGAAGGTAAAGAAACGCACGCCGGAGTATGCATTCCTGGCATTGCCTGTAAATACGTGTGGCCGTTTTATCCGACTGCCGGATGCAGGTGAGAAACGTTATCTGATGTACTTGGACGATGTAATCCGCTGTTGTTTGCCCATGATCTTCTGCGGACAGGAATTTACAGATTATGAGGCGTATTCGTTTAAGTTTACACGCGATGCCGAAATGGAAATCGACAACGACCTGCGGAACGGTATGCTGCAGAAGATTTCTAAAGGAGTCAAGAGTCGTAAACGCGGAGAGCCTTTGCGTGTCGTCTATGATTCGACCATGCCGAAAGGGTTGTTGAAACAGGTTCTTTCTACCTTATGTTTGGATAAATTGGATACAGTCTTGGCCGGAGGCCGATATCATAACCATAAAGATCTGATGAAGTTCCCTGATTGTGGGCGGAAAGATCTGAAATATCCGGTATGGACACCGATCCTGAAAGAGGAATTGTCCGGAACGGAAAGTATTTTCAAGTTGATTCGGGAGAAAGACCGTTTCATTCATGTGCCCTATCATAGCTTTGACTCGTATGTACGGGTGCTGCAGGAAGCGGCCGTGAGCAAGGAAGTGAAAAGCATCAAGACAACGCTCTATCGTCTGGCTAAAGATTCCAAGGTCGTTAAAGCCTTGATCGGGGCGGCCCGGAATGGTAAAAAGGTGACAGTTGTCATTGAACTGTTGGCCCGTTTCGATGAAGCCTCCAATATTGACTGGTCGAAGAAGATGCAAGATGCCGGTATCCATGTAATCTTTGGGGTGGAAGGATTGAAGGTGCATTCCAAAATCACGCATATAACCATGCGTTCGGGGAATGATATTGCCTGTATCAGTACGGGAAACTTTCACGAAGGAAACGCCCGGTCTTATACCGATTATATGTTGATGACGGCCTACAAACCGATTGTCAGGGATGTCAATGCGGTATTCGATTTTATCGAACGTCCGTATTCGCCGATTCGCTTCAAGGAATTGCTGGTTTCTCCGAATGAAATGAAGCAGAAGTTTGTCCGGCTTATCAACGATGAGATTCGTAATAAGGAAATGGGCAAGCCGGCTTATATCAAGATAAAGATTAATCATATCACGGATATCGTGATGGTTAAGAAACTGTATGAGGCGGCAGAGAAAGGAGTTCCGGTAGATTTACTTGTCCGTGGAAACTGTTCTCTGTTTACGGATTTACCTGAGTTGAATGGTAACTTACGTATTCATGGAATCATTGACCGTTATCTGGAACATTCACGGATTTTTATCTTTGGAGCAGGAGGAACCGAGAAGATGTTTATCGGTTCGGCCGACTGGATGCCGAGAAACTTGGATAACCGAATTGAAGTTGTCACGCCTGTGTATAATCCGGAGATCAAAGCCGACCTGAAACAGGTTGTGGAATTTGGATTGAATGATACACTTCAGGGACGAATTGTGGACGGTACAGGAGAAAATCAGTTCCCTGATGAGGAAGAACAAGGCGTGTTCCGTTCGCAAGAAGCGCTTTACAACTATTATTTATCGAAAGAAAATTCACACGAATAATATGAAAACGAAAAGTTATGGTGCGATCGATATTGGTTCCAATGCAGTTCGATTGCTGATTAAGAAAGTATCACGAAAGGAAAGTACCGGAGAAGACAAGTTCTCGAAGATATTATTGTTGCGCGTTCCGTTGCGTTTGGGTTTCGATGTGTTCGAGAAAGGCGAAATCAGTCCGGTAAAAGAAGAACGGATGCGTCGCCTGATGAAAGCCTATCGTCACTTGATGAAGATTTATGAGGTAGAATCTTTTCGGGCATGTGCTACTTCGGCCATGCGTGATGCCAAGAATGGAAAAGCGATTATCAAGAAGATACGGAAAACAACCGGTATTAATATTGAGATCATTGATGGTCAGGAGGAAGCTCAGATGATTTATAATAATCATGTGGAGTGCAGGGAAGACCAGAATGGCAATTATATGTATGTCGATGTTGGTGGTGGTAGTACGGAAATCAATCTCTTGATAGAAGGAAAGCTTGTTTATTCCAAGTCATTCAATATCGGTACGGTTCGTATTCTGACAGGTGGTGTAACCGAAGCAGCCTGGCATCAGATGCGGGATGAGATTGGTCGAGTAACGAAGAATCATGCCGAGATCAATATCATCGGTTCCGGTGGTAATATCAATAAACTGTATCGGTTGATCGAGAAGAAAGACAAGAAGCGGAAACGGATTCCGATTGCTTCTCTGCAGAATATGTACGACAAGTTGAAAGTTCTGACACCCGAAGCGCGCATGGAAACCTTTAATCTGAAGCCAGACCGGGCTGATGTTATTGTTCCTGCTTCTGAGATATTCTTATGTATCGCCGAAGTGATTCATGCGAATTATATCTATGTGCCGGAAATCGGACTTTCGGATGGTATTATAGATAATCTATATGCTGCCGACAAGGCCAAAGAAATGAAGGAAAACAAATAAATCATTGTTTAATCTATATAAAACGAATAGCATGAGAAACATTTCAAGAAGAGATGCGATCAAATCTATTTTGGCTGGTGGAGCCATGGTTTCGGCTACTCCGTTGATTTCGGCAGGAAATCTGCTTGGAAATCCTTCGGCTGCAAGCGAACCGTTGAAAGGAAATATTCATCATTCAGTAAGTAAATGGTGTTTTGGAGATATTCCACTGGATGAGTTCTGTGAGATTTGCAAACGCATCGGTATTGAGTCGGTGGAATTATTGGATCCGGTAGATTGGCCGACGGTAAAGAAACATGGATTGACTGTCGCTATGGCGCAAGGTGCCGGTTTAGGTATCGACCGTGGTTTCAATGATCCGCAGTTGCATGATGAATTGGTGGCCAGTTACGAGAAAGTCATTCCGATGGTTGCCGAAGCCGGATTGACGAATCTGATCTGTTTTGCCGGACGAAGAAATGGAGTGACGGATCTGCAAGGCTGGGAAAATTGCGAGAAAGGCTTGAAACGTCTGCTCCCTATTGCTGAGAAGTATCATGTCGTACTGACCATGGAGTTGCTGAATAGCGTAGGGCATAAAGACTATCTGTGTGATCATACGGTTTGGGGCGTTGAATTATGCCGTCGGTTAGGTTCTCCTAACTTCAAGCTCTTGTATGATATTTATCATATGCAGATTATGGAAGGTAACATTATTGAGAATATCCGTAAGTATCATACTTATTTCTCTCATATTCATACGGGCGGTTCTCCCGGACGGGCAGAGATCGATGAGACACAGGAATTATATTATCCGGCTATTATGCGAGCTTTGGTCGATGTCGGTTATAAAGGTTTTGTCGGTCAGGAATTTGTTCCTAAGCAGAAAGATAAGATTGCCTCTTTAGAGAAATGTATCCGTATTTGTGATGTATAAAACTGAAACGGACAATGGGTAAAAGAAGAAATCCCATTGTCCGTTTTCTTATTCTGTAGTAAGATAAACTTGCAGACTAATTTACAAACGTGTATCAACCTTTAAACTGCCAAAACCCGGCAAGCTCCTACATAGCGCTTTTGATAATAAGCTTCCGTAGAGGAAGAAATACAAACGCCGGAACGGCTGGCATGAATGAATGAGAATGAACCCGTCTGATGATTGACTTCCGTTACAATTCCTACATGTCCAATTTGACTGCTGTTACGGGAACCACTGAAAAATACCAAATCTCCTTTGTGTAATTCCTTGCAATCGCATATTTGTGTGCCTTGCGTAAATTGTGAACGGGAAGAATGTGTAAGCTGTATATTTTCTTTCTTGAAGACATACGACGTAAATCCGGAACAATCGAAACCAACCTTTGGATTCATTCGTCCGCTCCGATACGGAACACCAATATATTTCATGGCCCGTTGTACAATATCGTTGCCGGTTGTTATCTTGGTCGAATCGTTTGAAGTGTTGGCATAGCCTGAAAGGATTACCGGAAATGACAGTAATAACGAAATGAATAATGTATAGAGTCGTCTCTTCATCTTCTCAGAATTTGATAGTTATACATCTTTAAAACGGTATCCAAAGTTACAAGAATGCTTAGTTAATGGCAAATATCTTCATTTCTTTTGGGAAAGTCTAAAGTTTCTTTACGAACTGATATAAAAATGGGTTTGTTAGGAAACAATTCTTCTTATTTCTGAAAAGAAGTGATAAGAAAGGCTAATGGTAATCGATTCGGATATGAATAGAGGCACATCACACAGTGCCTCTATTCTTGTTGGACTTGATTCGTTTTACCGTATCTGGAACTTGTATCCGAAAGATAATCCGAAAATACCAGACATTTCATCCGGAATAACGGTTTGATAGGCATGAATACCGCCAAACCATCGGTTGTATTCCAATCCTATTTCGGCAGAAATACCGAAATCATAGTCATTACCCAGCTGTGCATAAGGCCCCAGATTAAAACGCCAGGTCACTTCTTTCACCGGAAGCCGATAGGAAGCATAAACCGGAATATGTAATAGACTGACATTGTTGCTGGATTGCTGGTGACAACTCAGGAAAGAAATTCCGGGTTGCAGATAAAAATGTTCGGTCAGTGGAATGGAAACCATTGTACCAATATTATACCCGCACATGCAGTTCTCTCCTGATTCATACGGAGCAATCAGATTTATTCCTACTCGCGGCTCTAACTCAACGGCTTTTTCTTGTGCCGAAGCAGCCGTTGCCATGCCTAAGGCAAGGACTGCCATCATCATTTTCTTCATTTCTTTCACTCTCCTTTTATGTGTTATATGATTAACTTATTTGTGTGACTATTTCAAAAACGAAAACCGGCTTCTATTATTGTTTTGAGAATTGTTTAAAAACAAAAAGTTCTCAGTAACGGCTTTCCCGTCTGAGAACTTTCTGGTCTTGTCTGTTTTTTATGCTGACTTATTTATTCGGCATACATGGCTTCGATTTGTTCTGCATAGTGTTCGGATACAACGCGTCGGCGTAACTTCAATGTGTCAGTCAGTTCACCACTTTCCATCGTAAAGGGAGCAGGAAGCAACGTGAAGCGTTTGATCTTTTCGAAAGCAGCCAATTCACTTTGATGCTCTTCGATGTGTGCCTGAATCAATTTATGAATCATTTCATGTTGCAATAATTCTGCCCGTGTTGAATAGGAGATGTGTTGTTCCTTGGCGTAGTCTTCTAGCAAAGCATAGTTCGGTACAACCAAAGCACTGACAAACTTCCGCTGGTCGCCAATCACAGCTACCTGATCTATATACGGATCACTTGTAATACTTAACTCGATGGCCTGCGGAGCGATGTATTTACCGTTCGAAGTCTTATACAAATCTTTAATACGTTCCAGGAAATACAATGTATTGCCTTCTAACCGTCCGGCATCGCCTGTTCGGAAATAGCCGTCTTCGGTAAAGGCCGCCGCATTTTCTTCCGGCCGGTTGTAATATCCTGCCATAACCGTCTTTCCTTTGACTAAGATTTCGTTGTTCGACGGATCAATACGTACTTGTAGATCCGGTTGCAGCACGCCTAACGAACCTATTTCATAATTCTCTTCCGGGAAGAAACAAACCGTAGCCGTTGTTTCACTCAATCCGTAGCCATAGCGGATAGGAATGTTGACTGACAATAAGAATTCCAATACCTTGTCGGATAAAGGAGCACCGGCAACCGGGAAGAAACGTCCGTTTTGAATCCCGACTACCCGCTTCAGCAAGGTGAAGACTGTACGGTTGTAAAACTCAAACTTCAGCTTCAGCGACAAAGGCGGCTTAATGCCTTTCCGGCGATATTCCAGATTATACAAACGTCCGGTCTCAATGGCGTCTTTAAAGATCTTTTGTGCCGAAGGAGAAGAGGTACGGATCTTCTCTTGTACACCAATATAGACTTTTTCCCAAAAACGCGGCACGCTCGACATCGTCGTAGGTGCTACTTCTGGCAGTGTCTTTTGTATCAGTTTCGGATCATGATTAATAGCTACTTTGACACCTTTCATCAGACAAACACAAGTCCATCCTTTCTCAAAGATATGCGTCAAAGGCAAGAAACACATTGAAGTGTCTTTGTCGGTCACTTGCGGGATACGCAGATCATGTGTCCGCATAGCTTCCAGATAATTGGCATGTGTCAATACTACGCCTTTTGAATTGCCTGTTGTACCAGACGTATATATAATAGTAGCCACATCTTCCGGCCGGGCTTGCGAAGTACGGATCTTTACCTGCGATTCGGCATGTGCATTGTTCCCCAGGCGGATGAAGTCATCAAAGTAAACTGAAGTCTTGTCTTCCGGATTCAAACGAACCGACGAATCAAAGACAACAAGCTTACGCAAGATGTTCGGCAATTGTTTCTGCACGATCCATGCATTATTGTATTGTAACTGTTCACCGACAAACAGTGTATGGATATTGGCGTCTTTCACGATATAGGCAACTTGTGCCGGAGAGCTGGTTGCATACATCGGAATATCTACAATCCGGTTTGCATAGGCACCGAAGCTTGTGTATAAACACTGAGGCATGTTTTGTGAATACATACCAATGTTTTCTTGCACACCAATTCCGCTATCGGCCATGGCTTCTGCTGTCAGGCGCACATTCTCTGCAAACTGGATCCATGAAATCTTTGACCATTTGCCTGTAGCGTCATCCCGATATTTCAAAGCTGTACGGTTTCCGTATTTAGCAGCCTGCCGATGAATCAACTCGGCAAAGTGATAGTAAGTCATAATTTGTTTTTTTTAATTCTGCTGCAAATGTAGTTTATTCTTTATTCACAAACCAATATTTCCTAAAAAATTACACACTATTATTGAAAATGTGCAATAATGGAGGCCTATGTCACTGGTTTTTCCTATAAAATATAGGTGGAAGACAGTCTTTTCCTGTTTTTATCTGTTGAGGTTCTGCTTGATTTTTTATCGTTTCACCTTTGTGGAACGATCTCTTCACCCCTGTGGAACGATCATTCCACCCTTGTGAAACGATCGTCCCACAAGGGTGAAATGGTATAATTCCTATAACTATCAGATATGATTCTCGGGAGATCTCCTTATCATTCATATTGGTTGACCGGCTGTTTTACTTATTTATAAATCGGGTTGACAGATTTCCCGATTATTTATTCTGTTGGAATCCGACCAGATTATTGCTTGATCGAAATCAAATGCAACTTAAATATAGTTAAATAATAGTAGTATGTATTGCATAGTACATTATAAATTGATACATTCGCAGTAGTAAATTAAAAAGAAGTTGAAAATCAACATAAACAAAAGGCAATGAATGCGGAGAACGTTAAATCACAGATGAGAAAAGGAACACTTGAGTATTGTATCCTTCTCTTGTTGAAGAAAGAGCCGGCTTATACCTCTGATATTATTCAGAAGTTGCAGGAAGCCCGCTTGATTGTAGTGGAAGGGACTTTATATCCGCTGCTGACCCGCTTGAAAAACAGCGGTCTGCTCAGCTATCAATGGATAGAATCTACGCAAGGACCACCTCGGAAGTACTACCAGCTGACGGAGTCGGGCGAGGAATTCCTTCAGGAACTGGAAGCCTCATGGCAACAGTTGAACGATACGATTAACCATATAAAAAACAATTAACAGTATATGAAAAAGACACTTACTATCAACCTGGGAGGTTCGGTGTTTCACATAGATGAAGATGCTTATCAGCTCCTCGACAAATATTTGAGTAACCTGCGTATCCATTTTAAGAAAGAAGAAGGATCCGACGAAATCATGAACGACTTCGAGTTACGTATCTCTGAACTTTTCTCGGAAAGGACTCGTTTGGGCTATCAGGTAATCAGTATCGAGCAGGTAGAAGAAGTTATCAAACGGATGGGTAAGCCGGAAGAAATCTTCGAGGAAGAAATTCAAGATGAACATAAAAGTACGATATATGATACAGCAACCCAAATGGGTGCGCAGAGTCAGACCCATACACACAAGCGTTTGATGCGTGATCCTGATAATAAGATATTAGGAGGTGTTGCGGGTGGTTTTGCAGCCTATACCGGTTGGGATGCAACGGCAATACGAATCATTCTCTTCCTGCTGATGTTTTATTACGGAATTACTATTCCGATTTATCTGGTCCTTTGGCTGATTATTCCACAGGCTCGGACCGCTACGGAAAAACTGGAAATGCGTGGTGAAAGCGTCACGATAGAAAACATCGGCAAAACCGTAACCGATGGATTTGAAAAGGTGAGTAACAACGTTTCCGACTATGTAAGCTCGGAAAAGCCCCGTAACTTTTTCCAGAAGCTTGGTGATATCTTTGTACAGGTAGTCGGCTTTATCTTGAAATTCGTTGTTATTTTGGCCGGAATCATCCTGTTGCCGGGACTTTTATTCGGCGTGTTGATCATGCTTGTAGCCGTCTTTGCTTTACTGGTCGGCGGATCGAGTGTCCTTTACCATCTTTCACCGTTTGGCATGGATTGGTATTTAGGAGCGCCCAGTTCGTTAGTCATTATGGGATGTATCGGTTGCGTCTTGTTGTTTGGAGTTCCTTTATTCTATATCGGAAGTGCGATAGCGACCTCGTTGTTCCACACCAAACCACTGCCCGATACTGGTAAATGGACGTTGGTCATTCTGTGGGTTATCTCATTTATCCTGTTAGGAATCTATTTCTATCAGACAGGAATCAACGGATGGAACTCATTGGATTGGTCGAATACCTCTTATTATATTCTATAACGGATAGAAGGGTTACGAAGAAGAATCAGACAACAAATGGCTTTAACAGCGGATTGTTGGTAACATCAAGCCTTTTGTCGTGTTCTGTTGGTGCGGCAAAAGGCAATCCTTTTCTCGAACATGACGGATTTGTTTGAGGAAATAGGGAACAACTGAAGGAATAAAAAAAGAGGCCGATCTTCTCAGAGAGGCCTCTTCCCTTTTTAAGGTCAACAAATTTTATGAGTAAAAACCACTAATGAATTTTAATTTGTAGTGCAAATATACACAATATATTTGTATTTACCTAATAAATTCGATCATTTATACACAAAACGCACTTTTTCTGCCACAGCAGCCAATTCTTCTTGTGTCATTTCTTTTTTCTTTCCGAAAAAGTTCATGTCCGACTCTTTTGTAATCGGAATTAAATGAATGTGCGCATGAGGAACTTCAAGTCCCATAACGGCCAAACCAACCCGTTTGCACTCGATAGCTGTTTCCAAAGCCCGAGCGACACGTTTGGCAAAAGCCATCATTCGTCCTAACATCGGGTCATCGATGTCGAAGATATAATCCACTTCTTTCTTGGGAATAACCAATGTATGTCCCACTGCGACTGGATTGATATCCAGAAAGGCGAAGAATTCGTCGTCTTCCGCAATTTTATGGCAAGGAATTTCACCTGCCACAATTCTACTGAATATTGTTGCCATACTCTAAAATATTAAATAGAAATATCCATGATTTCGAAGTTCATGATACCAGAAGGTACTTTGATTTCGACGATATCACCCACTTTCTTACCCAGCAGTCCTTGAGCGATTGGTGTACTGATAGCGATCTTGCCTTCTTTCAGGTTTGCTTCTGAATCAGAAACCAACATATAGGTCATGACTGCATTGTTTTTCGTATTCTTAATCTTTACTTTATTCAAGATCTGTACTTCGTCTGTTTGTACACGCGATTCGTCGATCAGGCGGGCATTGGCAATCAAACCTTTCAGTTGGGCCAGTTTGGCTTCCATAATGCCTTGAGCTTCCTTGGCTGCATCGTATTCTGCATTTTCAGACAAGTCACCTTTATCACGAGCTTCAGCAATCTGAGCTGAGATTTCCGGACGTTTCACGGTTTCCAGATAATTAATTTCGGCTAAAATCTTATTATAACCTTCTTCTGTCATATAGCTAACCGCCATAATAATTCCTCCTTAAATGTTTATTTGTTTTGTTTATATTCGATTTACTAACCACACAATAAAAAAAGAATCCCGGCCAATCACTTTTGACCGGAACTCTTATTTTATAATGTAAAGACTTCGCAAATGTAAGTGAAGTTTTTGAATTGCACCAATTAAACCGACTGCTTTATAACATATCGTTACTTGCCTTAATTGGCACGTTTTCTGTATATAAGAGCTTACAAAGCTGCTTCAAGATCTTTTTCCAACTGCTTGATATTGTCTGAACGTTTGATGATATTTCCTTTCTTGTCGAGAATGAAAATAGCCGGCAGTTGCTTGACATTATACAAAGATGCCACCTGCGAATAAACGGTTTTCGGATCGCGTACACACGTCCAAGGAAGGTTTGAAGCTGCATTCATCCAGAAGTGTTTGTCGGCATCCAGTGAAATCTGATAAATCAGCAGTCCGTTGTCTTTGTATTTTGTGTATAAACGATTCAATTCCATGTTCAGAGCAGGCGACCATTCTGCCTGATAAGCTGTAAAGTTTACAATGACCGGACGTCCTTTGGATATTTCCGACAGCTTGATTGGCGTGCTGTATAAGTCCGGCAATTCAATATCCAGGAACGTGATCTCGGTTGTCTTTACATCCGACAGATCCAGCTTCCGTTGTGCACGGATAAACTTGATGGATTGAAGAGCCAGATTATGCAATTGTTTCGAACGCGGATTCTCCGGATAAAAATGATCATAGCTTGTGGCTACGGCTCCGTAAGCCTGAGAATCTTTCTTGTCATACAAGTCGAAGAATAACAATCCGTCTACTTGCTGGAACAAGGCATAATAGGCAACCGTCGACATCGGTGCGCCAAAAATGTACTTTAGAGCCACTTCTTTGTAAGCAGAAGATGCCTCCAATACTTTACGCCGGTAAACGGAATCTTCCATGTGTTTATGTTCGTATTCCTTGCGTAACTTCTGGATAGCCTGGTTCGCATCCAGCTGAGCCAGCGTAATTGTCTTGATTGCCTTACAGTTTTCCGAGCCTTCTACTTTATACGAGGTTGCAAATGTACCGGCATCAGCCAAGATCTTGATTGTCTCGGTAGAGTCAACAGCAAAGTTGATCAACTGATTCTTCAGACGCAACCGGTAAAAGTCTGGATATTCCGGACGAGGTTGAGTGAATTCAAATGTTCCTGCTGCATTCAATTTCACAGAATCCAGCATACTTACGGATGATACACCGACATTCTCCAAATACATGATTTGTCCTTCTGCTCCTGAAACGACACCTTCAACCGTGAAATTATTATCTTTCTTACAAGAAGTAACAGACAAAAGCGCTAAGAACAAATAAATATAACGAGTTACAGCTTTCATATTCTCTAATAATTAATCTATTTCTCGTTGCAAATATACATTATTTTACACTTTTACACTATGAATTCGGAAATTATCCTTTATTTTTATAGGAAAAGTTCTATTCAGGCAATTATTTAATAGCTTTTTAATTCGGTTAGCGGCAAACTTTCATTAACTTTGCGACAATTTTATAGATGAGAAAAAATAAGATAAGATTATGCTTAATCCAATTAACAAGACAATCGAGTTGAGTGATGGAAGAACCATCACCATCGAGACGGGAAAATTGGCCAAACAAGCCGACGGTGCAGTTACCGTCCGAATGGGCAATACCGTGTTGCTGGCAACTGTTTGTGCCGCTAAAGATGCCAATCCCGGAGTTGATTTCATGCCACTGCAAGTAGAATATAAGGAGAAATTCTCCGCTTTCGGACGTTTTCCAGGAGGCTTTACTAAGCGAGAAGGAAAAGCTTCTGACTACGAAATCTTGACAGCACGTTTGGTTGACCGTGCTTTGCGTCCTTTATTCCCCGACAATTACCACGCAGAAGTTTATGTAAATATTATATTGTTCTCTGCTGATGGCGAAGATATGCCGGATGCATTGGCAGGTTTGGCCGCTTCAGCTGCATTGGCTGTTTCGGATATTCCATTTAATGGCCCGATTTCAGAAGTACGCGTTGCTCGTGTAGATGGCCAGTTCGTAATCAACCCGACATTCTCTCAGTTGGAAAAAGCAGACATCGATATTATGGTAGGTGCCACTTTGGATAACATCATGATGGTGGAAGGCGAAATGAACGAAGTTCAGGAGTCTGAAATGCTTGATGCTATCAAGGCAGCTCACGAAGCAATCAAGGTACAGTGCCAGGCTCAAATGGAATTGATGGAAGCTTGTGGCAAAACTGTAAAACGTGAATATTGTCATGAAGTAAACGATGATGATTTGCGTAAGGATGTACATGATAAATGTTATGCTAAGGCTTATGCCGTAGCTACTTCAGGTACAGACAAGCATCAGCGTGCTGAAGCTTTCGACGCAATCGTTGAAGAATATAAGTCTCAGTTTACGGAAGAAGAACTGACTGAAGAGAAAGTCGGTATGATCGACCGTTACTATCACGATGTTGAGAAGGAAGCTATGCGTCGTGCTATCTTGGATGAAGGAAAACGTTTGGATGGTCGTAAGACTACAGAGATTCGTCCGATCTGGATTGAAACAGATTGTTTGCCTGGTCCTCATGGTTCAGCTATCTTTACACGTGGTGAGACTCAGTCTTTGTCAACTGTAACATTAGGAACCAAAGATGACGAGAAGATTATCGACGACGTTTTGGTTCACGACAAAGAACGTTTCTTATTGCACTATAATTTCCCACCATTCTCTACCGGAGAAGCGAAAGCACAGCGTGGCGTTGGTCGCCGTGAGATTGGTCATGGTCACTTGGCTTGGCGTGCATTGAAACGGATGATTCCGGAAGACTATCCATATGTTGTTCGTGTTATGTCTGATATCTTGGAATCAAATGGATCTTCTTCTATGGCAACTGTATGTGCCGGAACATTGGCTTTACGTGATGCCGGTGTACCAATGAAGAAGCCGGTTTCTGGTATTGCTATGGGATTGATTTCAGAAAATCATGGAACTAATTATGCAATCTTGTCAGATATCTTGGGTGATGAAGACCACTTGGGAGATATGGACTTCAAGGTTACAGGTACAAAAGATGGTATTACTGCTACCCAGATGGATATCAAGGTAGACGGTTTGTCATACGAAATTCTGGAAAACGCTTTAGCGCAGGCTCGTGAAGGCCGTATGTATATCTTGAATAAGATTACAGAAGCTCAACCGGAAACACGTGCTGATTTGAAACCTCATGCTCCGCGTATCGAAACATTGACGGTAGCTAAAGAATTTATCGGTGCTATTATTGGCCCGGGCGGTAAGATTATTCAGGGTATTCAGGAAAAGACGGGTGCAACTATTTCTATTGAAGAAGTTGATGGCGTAGGTAAAGTTGAAATCTCTGCTAGCAATAAAGAAGTGATTGATGCAGCTATGCGTGCTATCAAGTCAATTGTTGCTGTACCGGAAATCGGTGAAGTTTACGAAGGAAAGATTTCTTCTATCATGCCGTATGGTGCTTTCGTAGAATTCATGCCGGGTAAAGATGGTTTGCTGCACATCTCAGAAATTGACTGGAGACGTTTGGAAACAGTTGAACAGGCTGGTTTGAAGGAAGGCGATACAATTACAGTGAAGCTGTTGGATATCGATCCGAAGACAGGAAAGTTCAAGTTGTCTCACAAAGCTTTGCTGCCTAAACCGGAAGGCTTTGAAGAAAGAGCTCCCAGAAGTGAACGTGCGCAACGCCAAGAAAAAGGACCTCGTAACAACAATCATGGTCCGCGTCCCGAGCGTCAACATAATCAGGGTTAAACATCCTCTATCAGAGGAATAAATAAGAAGAGACCGATGCGATAATAGGAAATCAGGCTCTTCATCCTTAAAAAGTACGCCATTCACTTGTTGGAAGGCGTACTTTTTATTTATAGGGATACGTTATATCTTTGTTTGGGTTATTCAGTTTACAATCTTACATCAATTCATCATCCATGAAGACCGTTATTGTTTTCTTTAGTATTATATCTTGCCTTTTCATAACTCCCGTATTCGCTCAAATCAGTCATGGTGGGAAACCATTACCTTATCTCTTGACGCGATCAGCAGAAGAAAACTTATTTGAATCCATGCCTTCTTTTGACTTGGAGGAACAACTTCGTTTGGATTCCATGGAATACAACGGATTGCGAAATTCCAATCGGTTTGCCTATAAGTTTATCACTGATTTTACACCTGAAAATGCTGGTGTAACTTATACTTTGGCAGACGGAACACGTGTTTGGAGACTTGGAATTCGTTCTGCCGGTGCTGTTTCTTTGAATTTGCTGTTCACGGAATACGAATTGCCTGAAGGAGCAAGTCTTTTCATCTATGATCCGGAACAAAAACAGGTGAAAGGAAGTTTTACCAGTCAGAATAATTCCGAGCGTCGGATACTGCCTGTTTCTCCTATTTACGGAGAGGAACTTATCATTGAATATCAGGAGCCGGCGAACAGCGTTTTTCATGGAAAGTTAAGAATAGGAGAAGTAAACCATGGTTACCGTTCAATACAAAGGGTTACCGAACCTACTAGCGAACCTAGCGGCTATGCTTGTATTCTTCCTCTGATTTGTTCTTTGCCGGATGGTGATCCTTATCAGGAAGTCGGACGGAGTGTGGTTGAACTCATCGTGGATGGTGTCTATTATTGTACGGGATCACTTATCAATAATACAAATCAAGACGGGAAACCTTATTTATTGACGGCTTCGCATTGCCTGAATGAAGACTTTATCTTAAAGAATCCGGATTACGAAGAAATAGCCGGCAAGATTATTGCCTTCTTCAATTATAATAGTCCGAGTTGCGAATCTCCGATGCGGGGAACGGAAGAGATGTCGATGGTCTCAACTTATTGCCGGGCTATTAACGAGAGTACGGATATGGCTTTGCTGGAATTGACAGAAATACCACCTATATATTATCGTCCTTACTATGCAGGGTGGAATGCGACAACCTCTTCTTCGGGTACTTATGCCTGTATTCAGCATCCAGGAGGAGCGACCAAACGTTTTAGTCTGGCAGAAAAGGTTCAATTGGATAGCTTCAAGGATAGCGGATACAATTTTGCTTCCAATAGTTTCTGGCATGTGCCGGAGTGGACACAAGGAAGTACAGCTGAAGGTTCGTCCGGTTCTCCTTTACTAGACGGAGACAATCGCATTCTGGGTGCGCTTACCGGGGGCAGATCTTACTGTTATTTTCCTTACAATGACTATTTTTACTCCTTATATTATTCGTGGGAAGCCAATGAAGAAAGTGAACATCAATTAAAGTCTTGGTTAGCTCCGAACCGGACAGACCGACTTTGTGACGGTATGGATCCGTATGCTGCTTCTCCTGCTTTTCGGTTAAGTCATGTAATAGAGAACGGCAAATATGATCTGATTGAAACAAGCCAGTCTGACGAGACTTATTTGTTTGGTCTCAACGGTTCCTCAAAAGAATACGCAGAGCAATATACGACTTCGGCTGCCGCACATGTGTATGGTTGCTATTTGGTGACTCCCAGTTTTTCGGGAAGAAATACATTAGACGTAGATATTTGTCTGTATACGGGTAAAGATAAACCAGAGACGTTGGTTGCTACGAAGAAATTCAATCCGATTTTGCAATATACTGATGGCAGTACGTCCGGAGAAACAAGTAAACCATTGTATCGTTCACAAGAACATTTCATCGCATTTGATACACCTGTAGAGGTCGGCAGTAGTTTCTTTGTTGGATATCGTATCAACAACGAGGTTAATTTCTGTACCTATAACATTCAAAAAGGAGAAATGACACAAAACAGTGCCTGGATAAAGCAAGGAGAAGAATGGATAGAAGCGTCACAAGCTTCAGGTATTGGATTCAATACGGCTTTGTTTATCGATCCCGTTGTTTCTTATTATACAAAAACTACCGGTAATGAATTGTTGGCTTCAGAACTGGATATACAGGTGAATGTGATGCGGAAAGATAAAAGAATTGATTTGATCTTTCCGGAAAATCCTTCAGGAGCGCATTATCGGTTGGTTGATTTCGCCGGGAAAATTATCGACTCTCAGATGATTCAGGAGGCACAATCAACCTGGAGTTATCCTTATATTTCAAGCGGAATATATTTGCTTTCCATCCAACAAGGCGATCAGATCATTACACGTAAAATCGTCTTTTAAAGATGCAGCCGGAAGATTATTCTTCCTGTGCTGCTTTCTTTTGTTTCTCGTAGGCTTCCAGATCGGCGCGGCTACGGCTTTGCGTAACGAAAAAGACACCGGTAAAGACCAGAATTACGGCAATTACCTTTAGCAGGTTGAACTGGTCCATTCCCCAAATAACCGCAACGATACTGGCTACAATAGGCTGTACATAGTTATACATGCTGGTTACGGTCGGGCGTAAGGTACGTTGTCCGATAGGAACCAACAGGTAGCTGATAAAGGTTGCACAGAAGACAACCATGAAGATACCGCCTATCAGTTTATAGTCCATAGCCATCCAGTCTGTTTTTACCAGTTCGTTGTACGAAAATGGTATCATGCAAACGGAGGCATAGGTAAACATCCATTTCATCAGTGTGATAGGAGAGTAGCGAGAGATCAGTCCTTTGTAGAAAACCAGGTAACAGGCAAAACAGAATTGGGCAAACAGGCAGAGCAAATCGCCCCAGATGTTTCCTGACTGGCTGGAATTTTGCACTTGTTGTCCGCTGAAGATAAGGAGCAATGCGCCGGTTGCTCCCATGAATACGCCAATCAGTTTCTTGCCGGTAACCGGTTCACGTAAATATAAGGCGGCAATGATCATCGTCAGAATCGGCGAACTGGTTGTTACAATCGAGGCATTGATAGGAGAGGTCATGCTTAGTCCGAAGATATATGAACCTTGGTTAAAGACAATGCCCAGCATGGATGCGAAGAATAGGGAAAGCATATCTTTATGGTTGACATGTTCCTGTTTGGTAAAGAATGAAACCAACCAAAACAGAAGTGCAGCTCCGAACATCCGGCAATCGGTTAAAACCAAAGGCGACAAGAGCGCACCCGAGAGAACAAACTTTCCAACAGGCGCCATCAGTCCCCACATCAATTCCGCTCCAAACATAGCGGCGTGTCCTTTTACTTCTTTTGTTGTCATATAAATACAAGAAAAGGTCCCTCCGAAGAAGGACCTTTTACTATTAAATGATTACTGAATAATCTCAATTATTTTACCAATGCAGCGAAATCAGAGTTTGTTGCATATTTAGCAAATTCCAAATCGATAGCAGCTTCTTTCTTCAAAGAACCATCTTTAGCGATAGCAGCCTTCAAGTTGCTTACTACACCGTTAGCATCGTTTGTACGAGCAGCAACGATAGCCTTCAAATAAGAAGTGATAGCATCAGGATTAGGAACAGCGTTCAAAGTCTGAGAAGCTTTGTTGTAATCTTTTGTCAAGATCTGAGCCAAAGCAGCGTTGTTAGACTTAACTGAACCAAATGAATTAGCAGCCTTAGCCCATTCGCCTTGTTCCAAGTACAGAACACCCAGAGCTTCGCTTAATTCAGCAACACCAGAAGCGCTACCGAACAACTGCTGAGCCTTAGCTTGGTCACCCTTAGTCAAAGCGATCAAACCTAAGTTCATGTTAGCTTCCGGATTATTCTTAACAGAGTTAGCTTTGTTGAACATTTGTTCAGCCTTAGCTAAATCACCTGCGCGGAATGCCATCATACCAACGTTGTTCCAAGTACGATAGTCGTTCGGATACAATTCAGAAGCTTTGTTATAGATAGCTGTCTTTTCAGCATCGTTGTTAGTCAATGTAGCAGCGTACAGAATTTCTTCTACGTTCAAAGCCTTCGGATCGTTCTTAGCCAAAGCCGAGATTTCGTCATCAGACTTACCGATGATTTCGATGTTAGCAACCAAACGAGAACGACGCAACTGCGGCAGGATTTCGTCAGCCAATGTGCTGAATACAGAAGAGATGTTCTTGATTTCCTGTTCGCGTTGTTCAGGATCGCTATACATAGACAATACACGCAAAACCAAATCCTTATCCTGGATGTTTGATTTAGAAACCAATTCCTGGAATCCTTCCCAGTCCTGAGCAGTATATTTAGCATCTACAGGAACGTCAACTTTCATCTTCTTCAATTCCTTAGCCAAATATTTGTCTGTATTCTTTTCACGTCTTTCAGCCAAACCTGTGTTCAGTTCAACACCACCATCAGGAGAAGCATAAGCCTGGATTTCGATAGCTACATTCTGGTTAGGAGCTTCGTCAGCGTTCTTAACCAAGTCTTTCCAGTCAGAGATTTCATCTTTCTTCAATTCTTTTGAACGAAGTTCAGCCTGCTGGATCAAGAACATGATGCTTGCATCGTGAGCTTCTTTGATGATACGCTGGAATTTGTCGGCTGCGATAGCAGCGTTAGCAGTAGCAGCATCAGCCAAAGCTGAAGTAGCCAATACGCCTTCACCGATCTTTACATCCGGCAATTTAACTGTTTTGTTTTTGATCTTTGCATCGAAAGTCAGGAACAATTCAGATTTCTTCATTTCAGGTTTGTAAGTGAAAGAAGATTTCATTGTTACGTTTGCACCTTCTTTGTAAGGGATAACCTGGTTGTTGCCTTTTACTTTTTCACCTTGGTAAGTGTAAGCAGTTCCCCAAGCTTCACCACCCTGATAACGCAATACCGGAGTGATAGTTACAACAGCTTTCTTGTTAAACCATTTAGCCGGGATAGTAGCATTGATGGTTACAGGAACTTTACCACCGATAGCTTCCAGAGGTTGAGGCTCAGCCTTAATGTACTCTTCTGCCAGCGGTTTCAACTTGTTAGAACAAGAAGAAAAAGCCAGAATTGCTGCCAATAAAAAGAATGGCAATAAAAACTTTTTGTTCATAATTACTGTAAGTTTAAAATGTTATAATGATTCTTTTTTACTTCAATTCAATAAACCTTTCATTATTAAGGTGCAAAACTAAAGTATTTTTCTTTACATTGTAACTTGTAGGTGATAAAATCGTGCGGATTAAGACTTATTAATAAATTGATAACTACATTTTTGTCTTTCTCTGCCTTTTTATCAACGGACACATCTTTACAATGAGCTCACAAAAATACCCTAATTTTTTTTAATGTAGACGATTTTTGCGGTAAAAAATGTTCTTTAGCCATAAAAATCGGATTTTCATCATCTTCTTTTTTTCTTTGTTTCGTATCCGGATGATAGGTCATTAAAACCAGATCTTCGTTTTCTTTCATATTTTTGACAGATGTGCTAAAGCTTTTCTATATATGTAGTAAAACTTTAGCACGTATATGGAAAAGCTTTTCGACAGCTGTCAAAAAATTAATTTGTAACGGGATTTGTACTTCACCGTATCCGATTCTGTATTTGGAGTATATTATTCCGCATGAAAAAACTCCAGTGCTTGCTTGGGAAAGAAACACTGGAGTCGGAAAAATGCTACCCACGAAATTCACATCCGGTGAGCGAGCGATAAAAGAGGTATCAAGTAGCTGCGTTTATTCTCAACACCTTTTCTCTGTCAACCTCACGATAAACGCCCCAACGACTTGAGATAAGCCGTTTCTTGTATCTTGTAATTGGTCTGTGCTTCGATGAGATGGCTGTAGGCTTCCTGCCAGCGTGTCTGCGCATCCAGCAAATCGACCAAAGTCTTCATTTGTTCTTGATAATTCAACCGTGTAATCCGTAAAGCTTCTTGGGCTTGGGCTAAAGCTTTCTGTGCCGTCTCAATCAGTTGATAGGCATCAATCAGGCTGCGCTTCTGCTGCTCTACTTCGATAGCCATCAATTCTTTGTTGTGTTCGAACAGTAACCGGCTATTGGTCGCCTCTACCTTGGCTTTCTTTACTTTCCTGTAATTTTCTCCGAAGTGATAGAGGGGAATACTGGCCGAGAGCATCAAAGTCCCAACACCATCCGAGTTTGTTATATCTCCTACTTTAAAACCTCCGTAGTAAGAATAGCCGGCACTAAAACCGATGGATGGTAGATAGGAGGCTCTGGAGATCTTGATGTTTTGTTCTTTCAACTGGATGTTTTTTTCCAACAGTTTTAATTCGGGACGAGAAGAAAAGTCGGAATCCAGGATGGCCGGTGTCAGTTCTTCTACCACAATCGTAGTATCAGTCGGGATAACGTCTGTATCAAACGGGACGCCGATTTTTTGACACAAGGCCAATCGGGCGAGTTCTTTCCCGGTTAATGCCCGTTTCAGCTGGTATTCTATCTGGCTTTTTTCACTTTCGATGGTCAGCAAGTCGTTGCGGGTCGCCATTTCCACGTCTACGCTTACCTGTGTCTGTTGTAAAAGCTCATCCATTTGTCGTTTATAATCTTCGAGCAACTTTACCTTTTGGCAAACGGATACATACAGCCAGTAGGCTTCGTCGGCATCGGCTACTACATCGGCTGTTTCTTTCTGCCGGTTCAACTGGCTCATTTCTGCCCCGATACGAGCCGATTGGTAACCGGCTCGTATCTTACCACCGGTATAAATCGGTTGAGAAACAGATATGCCGGCCAGATAAACACCTTTCATGCTTAAATTGACTCCTTCCTGGATGGTGTATTCCTTGGGTGAGTAGAAAGTTCCGGCCATGCCGCTCACATCCGGAAAGAAATTGGATTTAGCCAATTGTTTCTCGATCTCTGCATTCAATTGATTGTTGTCTGCCACTTGCAGTGACTTATTGGATTCGCAAGCCATTTGGCGACAAACTTCGTTGGATATTTCCAAACGTGCTTGTCCCCACGTGCGGAACGGAGATAGGAAACATCCTATACCTATAATATATATAAGAAACTTTTTCATGTTTGTATTACTCCTCTGTTTGAGGTTTTGTCACTTTAAAGAATATTGCGTAAAATACGGGTAATAACATCAGGGTAATGATCGTACCCATCGTCAGACCTGCCATGATAGATACCGCCATCGAGCCGTACATCGGATCAGAAACCAAGGGCAACATACCGACAATCGTTGTAGCCGATGCCATGATTACCGGGTTGGCACGGGCAACCGTTGCCTGGATGATGGCATGATACGGATGTAGTCCTTCTTCCGTCATCAAACGATTGATTTCATCAACCAGTACGATCGAGTTCTTGATCATCATACCCATCAAACCGGCCATTCCGATGGTTGCCATGAAGGTAAACGGCAAGCCGGTGGCAATCAAAGCCGGAGCTACACCCACGATTACGAAAGGCAGGCAAATCAGGATCAGGATCACCTTGCGCCAGTCGTTGAAAAGCAGCAGCAGAACTGTCAGGACAATGATCAGAGTCAGCGGATAATAATCAGCCAATGCCTCATTCGATTCGGCCTGCTGTTTGATTTCTCCCATCCAACGCATCGAATATCCCGGAGGTAATGGAATCGACTCGATCTTTTCCTGTATTTCCTTCTGTACTTTCACCGGAGAAGAGCCATTATCGTAATCCGGATCGCATTCCGCTTCGATAGCACGCATACAGTCATAGCGATATACCGTTCCTTCTTCCCAGGCAAGATCCAAGTCTTTCGTTACATTACTCAGCGGTGAACTTTTGAATAGCTCGTTTTCTACATCCGAAGCCTTCATCCCACCACTGAGCAAAACCTTCATGTCATTATCCGACAGATTGATATTCGGCATCATAGTCCAGACAGGAACATCATTCAGATCTTGGATCTTACTGCCATCGGCATTCCGGATTTGCAGATTAATCCGGACTATCTTATCCTTATCGTGTAAAGCTCCTACTGTCAAACCATCTGTTGCCGCCATTAACGCATTCCCTACATCACTTCGGTTAATACCGGTCCGGCGTCCGTCCATTTGCTGATAATAAGCCACCAGACTCTTGTTTCGTTCTTTCCAGTTGTTCTGAACTGAATACGGATCTACTGATTGGGCTTCCCGCATGATCTGTTCTGCTTCGGCACTTAGGCGACGTAGAACTGCCGGGTCCGGACCTTTAAACTGGACTTCAACAGTGTGCGAAGTACTGATTGAGAAGTTGTAACGACGGGTACGGATATAAGCATCCGGATATTCGGCCCGTAAGAACGCCCTCAGACTCGGGATAATCTCACTGCAAGTATTGAAATCTTCACAGTCAACCAATAGTTCTCCGTAACAATCTCCACCATTGGTCATCGGACGGACCAGGCAATAACGGGCTGGAGCACTCCCTTGACTGGCTGTAATCCGTTGTATCTGCGGATACTTCTCTTTCAGTCGGTCGGTTATCTCCAGCAAGTCGTGACGAACCTTTTCCGGATTTGTCTGCGAAGGCATCCAGTATTCCACAACAAACTGATTGTAATCGAAGTCGGGAAAATACAAGTTCTTCACATAGCGGAATGACCAGCCAGCCAAAAGCAATAAAGAAACCGATACGGCCAGTGTCACTTTCTTATGATCTACCAGAAAAGACGTCATTTTCCGTACAAAACGATGGATAGGCTTGTTCAATACTTCGTCCTGTCCCTGCGGATGCTCTTTGATACGCGGTGGCAGAAAACTCTTGGCAAACATAGGAACTTGTGTCATCGCCAGTAACCAACTGATCAGCAGACTGACACACAAGACGAGAAACAAGTCATGAGCATATTCGCTGGCAGAACCTTTCGCCAGAAAGACACATAAAAAGGTGGAGGAAGCAATCAGCGTTGCACCCAACAAAGGCCAGACTGTTTTCCGGCAGATATTGAACAGATACTTTTTGGGTGCCAGTCCGCGACGCTTATCAATCAAGATACCATCCAGGATGACAATGGCATTATCTACCAGCATTCCCATAGCGATGATAAAGGCTCCCAATGAAATTCGTTGTAAGGTCGTACCCAACATCAACAGAACCGGGAAGGAAGCTGCAATCGTCAGTATCAAGCCGGAGCCGATAATCAATCCGCTTCGGAAACCCATAGTAAAGACTAAGGCAAAGACAACGATCAGAACCGATTCGATCAGGTTGACCAAAAAGGAATCGATCGCCTTGTTTACCTTGTCGGGTTGAAAGAAAATCTTTTCCGATTCAAAACCGGCGGGAAGGGTCGTCATCAGTTCAGCCATACGAGCTTCCACCCTTTTTCCGACTTCGGTTACGTTGACACCAGGTTCGGTAGATAACAGAATCGCAATTGCCGGCTTTCCATCTACCCAAAATCCATTGTTCTGTGGTTCCAAATACCCACGTTCTACCTGAGCAATATCGCCCAGTCTGATCTGTTCGCCGGTCATTGTCTTGATCAGCAGATTCTCGATGTCTTTTTCATCTTTAAGCTGTTCGCTCACCCGAAGTTGTATCCGGTTATTCCCGGCTTCATACTTTCCGGCTTCAACGGTTTTGTGGGCAGCATCAATACCTGTCATGATTTGGGTAGCCGTCATTCCGTTGCGGGCCAGGTTTTCTTTGGGCAATGTAATATTGATACATTCATCCCGGCTACCAAATAAAGTGACTCGCTTGACACCGTTTACTCCCAGCAGATTCCGACGAAGGTATTCTGCATAGGTTGTCATTTCACGGTTGTCATAACCCTCGGCTTTTAAGGCATAGAACATACCATATACATCCGACACATCATCAATCACCATCGGTGTGCTACAACCACTGGGTAGCATGGCAGAGACATCATTGACTTTCCGACGTAACAAATCCCAGTATTGTTGTACCTGACTTTCGGGAACCGTCATTTTCATCTCTACCGTTACCAGGCCCATGCCATTCGACGATTCACTTGAGATATAATTCACCTCCGGCATGGAACGTAGGGCTTCTTCCAATACAGCGACGGCTTCCAGTTCTACTTCATGGGCCGAAGCACCCGGATACAATACCACAACATTTGCCTGCTTGATACTGATTTCCGGATCTTCCAGTTTCGGCATCTTACTGTAGGAATAAATTCCACCAAGAATAATAGCCACCATCAACGACCAGAACAGAGTCGGTCGCTTGATAAAGTATTTACTCAATTTCATGGTTTACCCTCTCTGATTAAATAATTCCTCCAACATTGGTTTCCGACGGAGTTTCTATGACTCCTACTTTTTCATGCTCCACCAAAGCTTTCACTCCAGCTTTCACAATACGCTCATCACCGTTTAGTCCTTGACGGATTTGCAAAGCTCCACCCGGAAGCATCCGGTCCACTATAACTTCCCGGCGACTGACAGTCGAATCTGCATTGAACAACCAGACAAAACTGTTACCACCTTCTGATTGGAATACCGAACTTTCCGGAACTACGAATGTATTTCGTACCGTTTCATTATTTTGGATGTGGATATTTACTTCTACATTCATGCCTGCAGTCAGTACTGATTGCGCTTCATGCGGTAAAGCAAATTTGACTTTATACAGTTGATTACCGTTGGCCTTTTGGTTAATACTGATCCATTTCAGGTTAAATCGTTTGTCAGGCCATTGGGGAGACACACAGTCAAAGCCTGAAAAATCAGCTTGCCGGATATATAAGGACGCAGGAATATCAGTTTCTACCTCAAAGTGATTTACATCCAGTAATGTGACAACCGCTGTCCCGGCTCCGATCATTTCGCCAGCCCGGAAATTTACTTGTTGGATATAACCACTCACTGGCGCTCTCAATACAGTATATTCACAATTCAGCTTGCTTTGTTCTAACTGGATACGTAGTTGTTCTAATCCGGCCAAAGCCTTTTCATAATCGTTCCCACTCATACCATTTTGCTGGTACATACGTTCCATACGGCCAACTTCCTTTTGCGTCTGTTCATATTGGATCTGGGCTGCATCCAGATTCAGTTGAAAGTCTTTGCTGTCTAATGAAGCAATTACTTGACCTTGACGTACGAAGTCTCCTTCTTTTACAGCGAGCTTTTCAATAACACCACCCACGCGGAAACCAACACTGATTTCTTCTGATTCCTTGACAAATCCGGAGAAATGTTTGGTTGTAACATCTCCATTTTTAATAGGAGTCGTTAATGCTACATGATGTAATACAGGCTTTTGTTTTATATCTTGATGGCAAGATAACAGGCAAAAGCCGATGAATACGAAAATACTTACATTCTTTTTCATAAATAATACCTCTTTATTGTGCTGCAAAAGTACACCAAACGATATATACGGCTGGAGGAAAATATGCACAATCATTGTGCATATTTTCCGGTATAATTTGCATTTTGGAGAAAATGAACTTATCTTCGTAAGGACGACTTAAATTTTCCGATTCACCATGTACCGAAAGAAGAAAATAGTTCAAATACAGATTTCACAAATTCCACATCAGTTTGCCCAAGGTGTATTGAAAGATCAATACATGCTTTTTGATAATTTGGATGAAGAAAAAACGACAAACTTGCAAAAGACGGATGATCCGATTCAAACGAATGATTTGCTTTCAATACATATCGTTCGGGGAACACTCGAAATGGAAGTCAATCATGAAACGATTATCTTGAAAGAGAGGCAAATTATCTCGATTATGCCGGGATCAATCTTCAAGTTGCTACAGAATTCTCCGGATCTGATTTATTTTGGATTCGCCATACATACCGATCGAATTACCAAAATGCTGAGAAACCTCCGTATTGAAACCAGCTTATCAGAGCGCAGTCAATGTTTCTACAAACATCAGGGAAACGTACAGACCTTGTCTGATAGTCTTAAGATTTATAAGTTGATTAAAGATGAACTGGCTCTTCCGGCTTATCAGACACAGCCGTTAGTAATCCAGCGATATTGTGAAATCCTGACTTTGAAAGATTATAAACTATATGAAGAATCAGAACGTGCTATTGCCACTTCCACTAACAACCGCCAGGAAGAATTGTTTCATTTGTTCCTCCAGTTGCTGGAAGAGAACTATTTGAGAGAAAGGAATACCGGCTTTTATGCTTCCAAACTCTGTATTAGCCCTAAATATTTGTCCTCTATCATCAAGGAGCAAAGTGGAAAGACTTGTGCAGATTGGATTGATGAATATATCTCCTTCAATGCACGCACTCTGTTAAAAGACAGTGCCTTGAGTATCAAACAAATCAGTGATCGGTTAGGATTTCCGTCCCAAAGCGTATTTGGCCGTTTCTTTAAGAAGGTGAATGGGGTTTCGCCTAAAGTATTTCGTAATCAACAAGATCTTTGATCGGGATACAATAATCAGGAATATCAGGCGTTTTATCATTGAAAACAATATTAAAACAGAGAGGAGTGATGAGATGAAACAGTGTATGTATTGGTTGGTTCTTTTGTGTTGCGTGCTATTAACCGCGACGGGTTGTCAGCATGACCCTGTCGTTTATGCGGAAAGAATTGAGATAGTGAAGGAACTTCCGGTTTATTGTTCACAGTTGGATAGCAGTAAATTGGTGTCTGCTGATGAAATCAATTGGGAGACGATAGCCTTTCAATCCGAAGATGAGGTGAAAACCTATTTTTCGGAAGCCTTCCTGCAAGCTTATCCAGATTATCTGAAAGTCGATTTTAGTAAATATACTTTGTTGGTCCGTACTTATTATGATTTTAGGGACTATGAAAAGCGAGCATTTTCGTTGGTGAAAAATATGGAAGAAAAGATCCTTTATTTTTCTATTTATACAGAAAACGTAGTTTCTGATAATCCGGAACCGGAGAAGGTTTACATAGAAAGAATAGCTTTTGTGGTGGAGAAACTGGATAAGGATTATTCGATTAAAACGACTTGTTCGGTTGGGGCCAGTGAATAATCATGAGCATGTGTTACTTTTAGATTTAAAAAACAGCAGCCACCGTGGATAGGTGACTGCCGAATTAGTTTGCGTGTTATTCAAAGAAAGAATAGACTGTCGAAATATTGACAATCTCCGGATTATGCGGTAATTCCCAAACGGTATAATTCAAACTGTCTATTTCGAGAAGAAGTGGTTGTGTTTTGTCGTTTGTGTGTCCGTTCCAATTGCTGATAAGCGTATTTCCATTCGGATAACGAATGGCTTCGGCTACGAACAAAAGCGGATCACCTTCCAGTTGTCCCGACTGGACAGTATGATCAGACTGACCTGTACGAGGGTTCAATTCTTCCAGTTTATGTCCATCTCCACACGAAACCAACCAATTCCCGTTGGTCAGGATTTGAACAGAAAAAGGTGTCCCGCCGCAAGGTATTCGTTTGAGTACTTCTCCTTGACGACTCATTTCAATAACTTCTCCACGTCCCATGAGAGGGATTAGATACGTGTTTTCTGGTGTCTTAACGATCTGCCTGAATTGACTGTGAATATCGGCGATCGAGGTATCGAATGTTAATTCATAAATAGGTTTGCCGTCCGCCGACAGCTCGATGATTCGAGACGGATGCCCGCATAGGGCTAATAGGTATTTCCCGTCGGTTAGTTGTGTGGCTGTATAAAGTTCTTCTTTTTCGTCTGCTTTGAAATCCCAGAGAACCTCTTGCTGGCGGTTGATCAATCTGGCGCCGGTTGTATAGGCATACAAGATGTTTCCTTCGGTTGTCAATTCAATATCATTGCAATCTTCGCCCGGCTGTAGCGGATGTGTCCATTCGATTTTACCGCTGGCTTTGTCAAGAATAGAAACTTGTTTCCAGCCACAGCCGGAAACAAGTAACTTTTCCTGCTTGTCATCGCAGGATGGAAATAATAACAGACAGTACAAAAGAAAATTCACTCCCCATATTTTCATGCTTAATCTTCCTCCATCACGACTCTGAATCCTACATTATATACTTTCTGATAATCGCGGTATGGCAAGCGGAAAGAAGATGTAGCCCGATATGGCCGGTCGTACCACGAACCACCTCTTACTACACGTTTCCCTTTTCCTGCCTGAGGATCATTTCTTCCGTCGTTCTCTTGATACGGATAAGGTTGATAAACAGATCGGGTCCATTCCCAAACATTACCGTGCATGTCGAAAAGATCCCACGGACTGCGAATGTATCTTCCTACAGATTCAGAGATGAAACCACCATCATTATAAGTCGTATCGCGTGGAATCCAGTCATCATATTTATTCGGATTCTGGATAATCTCTGCACTTTCATAGAATTTATAAGCTGTACATGCCGCAAATTCTTTCAGTTTGATATCACCTAAGTTGGCGTATGATGAGAAATCACTCTTCAAATCACCAAACCAGAATGCTGTATTGCTACCGGAACGGCACGCCCATTCCCATTGTGCTTCGGTTGGTAACGTGAACTTCATACCTGTTTTTTCGGATAACCATTGACAGTATTCCATGGCTTCTTTCCAAGAGATACGAACTGCCGGCTGATTGTCTCCATTCATGGAATATCCACGTCGTCCGAACTGGTAACCATGCCGGTGTTCGTCGCGGCTGTCATGTTGAGGATTGAATGCCCGATACTGTTCATTTGTAATCTCAAAACGACCAATCCAGAATGGCTTGTCAATCTTTGTAATTGTCTGAGGCATTTCATCCGGATGCCGTTGGCTACCCATGATGAACGAACCAGCCGGAACTTTCACCAATTCTAATTTGATACCATTTCCCAAGTCGATTGTCTTTTGGAAGTTCCCTAATCCGATTTGAGCCCATTGTGCGTTACCCCAACTGCTGTAAGCTGTTTTTATCGGATCATATAGCGGCCATTTCTCCAGGGCTGTGTCACCTACTTCTACCTGTAATGGCGCAGGTCGAACAGGCTCGATATTCTGTGGGATTTCCGGCAGCCATTCTGTTTTGATCTCCGGAGCACCGAACATTTCCCGGTATAATGCCCGCAATTTATGACTTTCTTCGGTATTCGGATAGTTCGGAATATCAGAACGGCGGCCATGGAACGGCGCGTTGAAGTCGATCCAACAAGATAACTTTTCGATGGTTTCCTGATCCAGTTTTACATTATAATGTCCTTTCTGCAAGATTTGCATCAGTTCTGTCTGGTCGGCATGAACGTCCATCGGTACTAACATGTGCATGTCGCTTTCAATTCCCGGACGACGAACATACCGATGCAGGTTTGCATACGATAACGTGAAATGACCTCCGTAATCTTCTCCAGCACGTCCACTGATACGTGAAGTCCAGTCTGTAATCCATTTATCACCTTTTAAATAAGGTTTGTCAGGACGGTTTTCTTGGTTATGGCAACAAATACAATACTTATCTAATACTGGTTGTACTTCGTGCCGGTAACTGAAGCCACGTTCTTCACCATACCATTTCCGTATTTGTTGAGGCTCCTTCTTTGAAGCAATTGTCATTTTAGGAATAGGAATGGTGTTTTTATCTTCGTGGCAACCGATACAAGAAACGGTCTCACCCGGCATTCCAGTCAACCAGCTACGCATCAGCTGTAAAGCTTTTCCTTCTTCATCCAGCGGCTGAATGAATATTGCCGTATTGGCCGGTATTGTAAACATGGCAGAACCGTCTTCTTCAACATCGACTTCTCCTAAAATCCGTTTTACATCCCAAGGACCGTCCATACCAATCGTTCCCAATAAACCGCCTTGCCGTAACGGACTGAAATCATACGACCCGATACGCAGTTTTTTCACGGTACCTTTGGGAATTCCTTTCAATCCATCACCATGATAAATGTCCTGAAGGAAAACGGTTGCAGTCTTTTTACTCAAATCAATCCGATTCGGAATAACCATCGGTTGCTTACGGGCTTCCAACAGAACGGGTTCCAGATAGGCGGTTTCTTCCTGTTCGGCAATAAGAGTACGGTTATCAAACCGGTCCACAAGATACAGGCCCCATAAACTGGTCGGACTTTCTTTCATGGATACTAAAAAGTAATTCTCGTTTAATGGAAATGGCTGTAGGAATTGAGGCCATATGCCATCGGGCAGACGGTCGCGAACCAAAGGTTCCACTTTCTTGCCTGCATAAGGAATTTCTGCAATTACTCCATCTGCTTCCTGCCGGCCTTTACGTGTATCGATGACTAATAGCCGTCCGCTTCTGGATACACTATGATGTCCGGTTGCAACACCTACGATACAAGATGGATGATTGGGAATAGGACGAGCATTGAAGAATGACGTCGGGAAATAAGAGTTCGAACCATAAAAGGAGGTTTGTGTTGTTCCGTCCGGATTCATTGTAAACATAATACGGGAGTTGGAATGAGGTATATCCGCATATTCCCAGCGTTGATATAATACGGTTCCGTTCTCCATCATTACGGGTCCCCAGTTACTATCCTGATCATATGTCAATTGCCGGGTTTGTCCGGTTGTAGGATTGTATGTGAACAAACCGCACATCTTATTTTCTCCGTTAGTACAAGGCAAACCTAAAAAGGTTCCGGTAGAACAGAATATGTAATTTCCTTCCGGAGTATAACATCCGTCGAAAGAATCGAAATGTTTGTAAGATTCGGGTGTTAATTGCCGAGTTTTACCAGTTTGCGTATCCAATTCAAACAAATGCCAACGGTCGGAAGTACCTATGGACGAATACATCAATTTAGTTCCGTCAAACGAAGGCTCCGGATCGGTAACGATCATTCCATCTGCCGGTTTGTATAAAACCGTTGATTTGATTTTACCATCTTGTACGGAAATACTGACAAACTCATTGTTCCAGCCCGTTTTCGGATTCCATATCTCTGAATTGTTCTGGAAGTTGGAAGGAGCGATTCCTAATTCCCCACTCATGGCTGTACGTGCTTTTTCTCCTAAGTGTCGTTGGATAACAACCATTTTCTTCCCGGCCAAAAGAGGATTGGCAAGCAGATTCTTGTCCAGTTTCTTTAATAACTGGATAGCTTGTTTCTCTGCTTTTTTATCTTGTTTGTTCAGTCCCTCGATAAGGGTCTGCCGATTTGCTTCCAATTCCTGTATGGTCTTTTCCCAGTCTGCGTCTGCTTGATAAGTCTTAGGAAATTGCTTTTGCAAATCCAAGATTGCTGATTTATAACTTTGTGGTGAATAATAGGTTAACCGATGAACCAAATCCTGCCATGCGTCTTGAGCCAGGATAGAAGGAATATATCCCAGCCCCAAGCACAAAGACATGCTTAGAAGAATACGTTTCATTATATATAGATTTAGTAAGTTAATGTTGTTTTGGACAAATGTAGGGAATATATCGGGCTTATTTTAGGGTATTAAAAGAGGAAAATTATACAAAATCAGCGATTTTCGATATTTTATTCTTATGTTTGCAAAAAACGGAGAAATGCAACAGACGGATTTATTGAATAGAAAGTCTTTATCTATACTATATACGGATTATGTTTCTGTGGGGACTTGGTGGAATTTTCAGGATGTAATCAGTCCTTTCAATCGTCTCTATCTCGTAACTGACGGCTATGCGGCTGTTCATATCCGTGGGCAACGAATGGAACTTTCGGCCGGCGATTTGTTCTTGATTCCTAAATTTACCTTTCATAGTTATACCTGTGAACAGCGTATGACACATTATTATATATGCTTTACAGATGAGATAGTTGGAGGGAGAAGCTTGTTTCAATCTTCGGCTTTGCAATTAAAACAACGGGCTACCGAATTGGACTATTTGTTGATGCAGCGTTTCTTTCAGTTGAATCCGGATAGAAAATTACCTTCTGTTGATCCTAAAGTTTATGATAATCAAAAGAATCTGTTCAAATGCAAGGAAGATTTTCCTGAGACTAATCCTGTCAAGGAGTTGGAAAGTAATGGGATACTCCTGCAACTGTTTTCCCGATTTATAACCGCTGAAAGTCTTTCTGGAGTTGAACGCACTCACTCTTGTGAGAAGATGGATACTGTTATTCAATATATTCATCAGCATTTAGGGGAACGGATCTTTGTAACGGATTTGGCAACTCTGGCATGTCTGACACCGGATCATTTCTCAAAAGTATTTAAGCGGGTGATGGGGTTACCGCCTTGTGAGTATATTCTTGAAAAGCGAATCCAGCGTGCACAGACACTTTTGCTGACATCTGATTTGTCTATTTCCGCGATAGCCGATAAAGTGGGTATTCCGGACTTATCCCAATTTTCCCGTCTTTTCACACGATTACTGCACTGTTCTCCGCGCGAATACCGCAAGCGCTTGTTGTTATGATGCTGAATTATCCAAGGAAAATTCGTATCTTTGCGCCTCTAAACACTTAAACAATTCTATTATTTATGATTACATCAGACCAACTACATGACGTGTTGGAGCGCGAGCAAGCGCTGAGGGGGTATCTTTGACATTGATGGTAAGTCCATTCAATTAGAAGAAGAAGAATTACGTACACAGGATCCTGCTTTCTGGGAAGATGCCAAACGGGCTGAAGCTCAGATGAAGAAAGTGAAAGACTTGAAGAAATGGATCGAATTGTATAACGATGTGAAGGCGGCTGCCGATGAGGTTCAGTTGGCTTATGAATATGTGAAAGAAGGAATCGTCTCTGAAGAAGAGCTGGATGCCAATTATGCCAAGGCAATCGAGCTGATTGAAAACCTGGAATTCCGCAATATGCTTCGGGATGAAGCCGACCAGATGAGTTGTGTATTGAAGATCAATTCAGGTGCCGGTGGAACAGAAAGTCAGGACTGGGCATCCATGTTGTATCGTATGTACACTCGTTGGGCAGAGGCAAATGGATATAAGATTTCTATTGCCAACTACCAGGACGGAGATGAAGCTGGTATCAAAACGGCGACAATCAATATCGAAGGTGATTATGCGTATGGGTATTTGAAGAGTGAGAACGGAGTCCATCGTTTGGTTCGTGTTTCACCATATAATGCGCAAGGAAAACGAATGACTTCATTTGCTTCGGTGTTCGTAACTCCATTGGTTGACGATTCTATTGAGGTGAAGATTGATCAGGCTGCTATTTCTTGGGATACTTTCCGTTCGGGTGGTGCCGGAGGTCAGAATGTGAATAAGGTAGAGTCTGGAGTTCGTTTGCGTTATCAATTTAAAGATCCTTATACCGGTGAGGAAGAAGAAATCTTGATTGAGAATACGGAAACCCGAGATCAGCCGAAAAACCGAGAGAATGCCATGCGTCAGTTACGTTCTATCTTGTATGATAAGGAACTAAAACACCGGATGGCTGAACAGGAAAAGGTCGAAGCTGGAAAGAAGAAGATCGAATGGGGATCACAAATCCGCAGTTATGTGTTTGATGACCGTCGGGTGAAAGATCATCGGACTAATTACCAAACTTCCGACGTAACAGGTGTGATGGATGGAAAGATCGACGGTTTCATCAAAGCTTATCTGATGGAATTTGCCGGATCTGAATCTGCTGAAAAATAGAAATAAACAGAGTTATCAACAATCTGTTAATAAAAAATCTGGGTGCAATATTTGCGTATGTCAAGAATAAGTCGTAATATTGCACCCGATTTCAGAACACATGTTCTTTGAAAGACTGGTCCTATAGCTCAGTTGGTTAGAGCACCTGACTCATAATCAGGGAGTCCTTGGTTCAAGCCCAAGTGGGACCACTTTTATTTATTGAATCACTTGCGAGTTTTTCGTAAGTGATTTTTTTGTTTATATATATTCTCAAATCTATTAGGCATGAAAAGACTGTTTTTATCTTTCTGCATTGGGCTGGCTTGTTGCTCTTTGTCTGCCCAGTCTTTTGTTACTTATTCTAATCCGGTGATACCGGGAGATGTTGCCGATCCTACGATTATTCGGGCTGGCGATGTATATTATGCTGCCGGGACATCTTCTGAATGGGCTCCCTTTTATCCTTTATTCCAATCGTATGATTTGGTGAACTGGCGACAGATCGGACATTTGTTTGAAGAGCAGCCTGCTTGGACGAAATCTTCTTTCTGGGCACCAGAGTTATTCTATTATCGGGGAACATATTATGTGTATTATACGGCTCGTCGGAAATCGGATGGGATTTCCTATATCGGTGTAGCCACTTCTGATACACCGTCCGGACCTTATACAGATCATGGAGTTGTTGTTGAATATGGAACAGAAGCCATTGATGCCTTTATCCTGGAAGATGAAGGGCAACTCTATATTTCTTGGAAGGCTTATGGATTGGACGATCGTCCGATCGAATTGCTGGGTTGCAAATTGTCGGCTGATGGATTAAGATTGGAAGGTGAGCCTTTTTCGTTGTTGAAAGATGAGGAAAGGCGGGGGATGGAAGGACAACACTGGCTGAAACTGGGAGATTATTATTATCTGATCTATTCGGTGAATGGTTGCTGTGGGCCGAAAAGTGATTATGCGGTATCTGTAGCCCGTTCCAAATCATTACAGGGGCCGTATGAGAAGTACGAAGGAAATCCGATTTTACACGGTGGGGATGAGATTCAGTCATGCGGACATGGAACGGTAACTACAACGCCCGACGGACGGATGTATTATCTTTGTCATGCTTATTTCCCGGGGGAAGATTTTTTCATGGGACGTCAGCCGATTCTGCAGGAGCTGGTATTGGGGGATGATGCCTGGTTGCATTTCAAGGAAGGTGAAACAGCTTCCACGGAGCATCGGTTACCGTTGGCAGGGCATGTGCAGCAACCGCTTCCTGATTTCTATGATGATTTTACTTCAGACCGCTTACGTGTGGAATGGACTTGGAATTATCCGTTTGCCACACCTCATATTCAGTTGTTTGGCGGCCGCCTGTCTTTAAGTGGAGAACCGAAAGCAGATGCTGGGGCAGGTACTGCTTTGTGTTTGCGTCCGGTAGCAGCCGATTATACATTTGAAACGGTTCTCCTGAATCAGAATGAAGCTCGCAAAGGTATAACTTATGTATGGTGATGATAGGAATCTGCTCTCAATTACATGTCGGAATAATCAACTGGAACTATCTTTACGGAAAGATGGAAAAGAAACTCCGTTGTCCGCTCCGGTTATTCTTCCCATACCGGAAAGAGGCGAAACGCCAGTTTATCTGCGTTTACAAGTAAAAGCGGGTTGTCAGTATGCTTTCTTTTACAGTCTGAATGGTAAGGATTGGACACAGATCAAGCAGCAAGTCCAAAATGCTGATCTGGTGCAATGGGATCGGGTTGCCCGTCCCGGATTATATTATGAAGGGAAAACCGGAGAAGCTTTATTCGAATATGCTTTGATGCGTAATCAGCAGTAGAAAAGATTTACAGAAGGAATGAAAAACGATTCTCGTGAGTTTCCTGTCGGATTCTCAGGAGGATCGTTTTCGTTTCTCGTTGGATTTGAAATGACTTGCAACATCTTTCGTGTTAGCATTTTATTCTTGGAATAAGGCACGGGCGATAGTCAGATCGAATGGGGTCGTGATCTTTATGTTTTCCCGGTTCGATAAAACCATGGCAACTTGGAAGCCGGCTGCTTCAACTACCGAGGCATCATCGGTAAAAGTATCCGTATAAGGCTGTTGATACGCATTTAGCAACGTGTCAGATGTAAATACCTGAGGTGTATGAACGGCATAATACAGCGAACGATCTACCGGACAACTACTCCCGTCGGCCTGTTTCATCCGGAGTGAATCAATCATCGGCAGGGCAGGAACGACAGCACCCGTTTCTTCGGCTTTAGAGAAACAGGCAGAGATTACTTCCGGAGATACAAATGGACGGACACCGTCGTGTACAGCGATCAAGACTTTTTCGCCGGAAGCTTCTATTTCTTCTCGAATCGCATTCAGTCCGTTCTGTACAGAATGAAAACGGGTTTCTCCTCCATTGACAATCCGATGAGGAGCCTTGCATCCGATTTCCTTACAGAGCATCTTCCAATATGCTTGGTGATCAATAGGTAGAACAAGAATGATATTTATCTGATTGTCCCACATCCAAAACTTCTCAACGGTATGCATAAGCACTGGTTTTCCTGCCATTGGAATGAACTGCTTGGGTAAATCTCCACCCATACGCAAGCCTTTTCCGCCAGCAACGATGATGACATATCTTTTCATGATTCCAGTTCCTCCAATACTTTCTTTACTTCTTCATCTACTTTATACAGTTTGTCTTTGCAGAGCTTAATCAGACGGGTGGCTTCTTTTACATTGTCCAGTAAACAATCCACGTCTAAATCTCCCCGTTCGATATCTGCTACGATACGACGTAACTTGTCGATGGCTTCGTTGTATGATTCTGCTTTCTTTGCCATATGCCTGTAAATGTTATATAGTTTATTTCTTTTTCTTTATTTGTCGAATATCTGCTACGACTTCTCCATCCATAAAACGGGTAGTCAGCGGTTCGTTTTCCTGAATATCCTTGACTGTCTTGACGATCTTTCCATTTTGCAATGTCAAGCTATATCCCCGTTGTAGAATATACTCCGGAGAAGCCATACGGATGAATTGCTCTTTCAGCTCCAGAAAACGTATTTCATGCGTAAAGCGACTGTCTGTTGCTACCCGTATGCGTTGTTTCATTTGTACCAAGCTCGATCCTTCCCGATTGACGGATTGCTGGATGATACCGGGTAATTGGGCTGTCAGGATATGTAGGGCTGATAAATTCTTTTCGAGTCGGTTCTTAACCAACATGGGAAAACGGGAGCCGATCTGTTGTAAGGTGTAAGATTCTTCTTTTAGCCAACCTCTGACTTCATGTGTGAATCGTTCTTCCAAATCGTTTAATGTAGCGGCTTGCTGATCTAGACAATGAATCAGAAAAGCGGCTACAGCAGTTGGCGTTTTGAGTCGTGTATGTGCTACTAAGTCTACGATTGTATCATCCCGTTCGTGACCTATTCCGGTAATAATCGGTAGCGGAAACTGGGCACAATGAGCTGCCAGTAGATACGAATCAAAACTGTTCAGATCAGAAGCCGCACCACCGCCACGGATGATGACCACAACATCAAAATATTCCCGGCAGGCATCAATGCGTTCGAGAGCAGCAATAACCGATTCTTCCGTTTTTTCTCCTTGCATCAAAGCGGGAAATAGTTTCGGATAAAAGGGATACCCCGCCTGATTATGCAATAGTTGATTCAGAAAATCCTCATATCCGGCAGCTGTAGGAGATGTAATAACGGCAATCCGTGTAGGAAAATCTGGAAAGGGCAATTCTTTATTGAGAGTAAAAATACCATCTGCCTGTAACTGACGGATAATCTCTTGTCGTTTGCGGGCCATATCTCCGATCGTATAAGTCGGATCAATGTCAACCACATTCAGACTGAATCCATATAATTCGTGGAACTCAATGGTCACTTTTACCAATACCTTCAGCCCAGAAGTGAATGTCTGTCCGGTTTCCATCTCAAAATAAGGCTTCAGCATTCGGAATACCTTAGCCCAGATGGAACCGCGGGCTTTAGCTACCAACTGATTGGTTTTCGGATTCTTCTCTATAAATTCCAGATAACAATGTCCTGAGGCTGCATTGACACGGACATCACTTGTCTCGGCCCGAACCCAATACGTTTCCGGGAAAGTAGCTTCCAGTGTATCTCGAACAGCTCCTGTCAGTTCGGATAAGGTAAAGATCGTTTTATCATCTCCGTTTGCTTCCATTTTTCAACCCTGCTTTATAGGATTTGTATATATTGGGGATGCCATATCCCAATTGATTATCCGGTTGTTTGGCTTGTGACGCATACTGCTTGATCAGTGCCCGGATTTCAGCAGCATTCAGATGAGGAAGCGCTTGCCATAAACAAGCCCCCAGGCCGGCCAGAATAGGGGTAGCAAACGAAGTTCCGTTGGCTTGCCGGATGAAACCCCCAGGTTCAATAACAGAACAATTCGTTCCCATTGCTGCGACATCAGGTTTTATTCGGCCATCAGCCGTAGGACCTATAGAACTGAATCCGCTTCTTTCCCGTTTTTCTGTTACGGCTCCGACGGTCAGAATATCCGGTGTATCAGCCGGAACGGTAATCTTTTCCCATAGGGTATTACCTTCATTGCCGGCACTCGAAAAGACCAGCAATCCTTTTTCTGCAGCAATCTGTGCCGCTTGAGAAATAAATGCTGTCTTACCCGTTAAATCATCGTGTGTATAATCAGTAGCCGGTTCATCAAAGTCAAAATAACCTAATGAGGAGGTAATGATATAGGCTCCGACACTGTCGGCATATTCTACGGCAGCAGCCCAGTAATCTTGTTCGATGGGTGATTCTCCGTGAGAATCTTCGCTCTTGATTAACCAATAAGTTGCTTCAGGAGCTGTGCCGATCATAATACCCGGTAAATTGGCTGCCAGGCAAGATAATACTTTTGTTCCGTGTTCATCGCTGGCATAGACCGTTTCCCCCGGATATACCATGTTGCGGGTTCCGGCAATATGGGTAGAGGCGAACGCTTCGATTCGGTTGACATCCGTGAATCCTGCATCAATTACGGCGATACGCATTCCTTCACCTTTGAATCCTTGTTTGTGCAGTTTGTCTCCTTTCATCATGCGGATTTGTTTCTGCGCATAACCGTATGGATTGCGAAGAGGTTCAGCGTCTGTGGATAAAGTTTCTGTACTTGTCGGATCTTGCCAGGGAATGTGTTTACCTTTCCACACCCAGCACACAGAATCGACAAATGCTATCTGCTTTAAATTCTCCACCAGACTGCTATCCGGATATTCTACAACTACGGTTGATAACCAGCGGCTTTCTGTAATAAGCGTACAACCACTATTGGTTAATTGCTGTTTGTAGGCAGCAGAGATGGGCCGGTCTGATTCAGAAATGGGAATGTGTTGTTGATTTCGCCGTGCGAGTGCCGCTTCTGAAAGAAAAGCTTCCGGCTGGTGGATATGATAGATTTGATTTCCTTTGTCTTTGAGGTAAACACGAAACCGATAATAGGTATTTTCACTCCACGAAAGGGTAGAGGCGAAGAGATATAAAAGTAGCAACCAATATTTCATACGTTTCTAAAGATCCTTATAAAGAGATGCACACAAAAGCTCAAAGAAAAGACATGGTACAAGTTTCCTTTGAGCTTTTGTGTGCTGAATTTCATCTTGTGGAGGCCGGAAAAATGCATCCACTTAAATTTTATTCATCCATCTTTTTACAGATAGGTATTTCTCGTTTGATGTTCTGACGCAAAGAAATCAATGTTTCTGTTGCTGTTACGCCAGGAATTTCCTGAATTTTAGAGTTTAATAATTCCATCAAATGTTCATTGTCGCGGGCGTACAATTTAACCAACATCGTGTACGGACCTGTTGTAAAGTGGCATTCTACTACTTCCGGAATCTTTTCCAATTCAGGCACAACATCTTTATACATAGAGCCTCTTTCCAGTTTTACACCGATGTAAGTACATGTGTTATATCCCAGAATTTTGGGATTAATGTGGTAACCTGATCCGACGATAACATTCATATCGATCAGACGTTGTACACGTTGATGAATGGCTGCACGTGATACTCCGCATTCTTCTGCCACATCCTTGAACGGAATACGGGCGTTCTTTGAAATAATATTCAGGATCTGATGATCTAGTTTATCTATTTTTTCCATATACTGAAATGATTAATATATTCAAGAATGTTTTTACCGTATCAAAAATATGTATTTTATTTTGAAAAATGAGCATTTTGAAAGAAAAAAGTCGTGAAATAATAAAAAAGCAGGGAAAAACTGCTTTACAACATGCTTTTCCCTGCTTTTTTATGAAAAGACGCGTATCGTTGTATAATAACGATGCTATGTCAATGATTTATTTTACGATATCTAATAATTCTACTTCGAATTTCAAGACGCTGTTCGGTTTGATTTCCGGACCTGCTGCACGTTCTCCGTATGCCAATTCTGACGGAATCCAGAAAATATATTTAGAACCTACCGGCATCAACTGCAATCCTTCTGTCCAACCTTTGATTACTTGGTTAACACCAAATTCTGCAGGTTCGCCACGATCAACAGAGCTATCGAACTTAGTTCCATCCAATAATGTTCCAGTATAGTGTACTTTTACACGATCCTTTTCTGTCGGTTTAGCACCTGTTCCTTCCGTGATGACTTGGTATTGCAAACCGCTTTCAGTTGTGATAACACCACTTTTTGTCTTGTTTTCAGCCAAGAATTTTTCACCTTCTTCTTTGTTCTTCTTAGCTTCTTTTGCAGATGCCTGAACAAAATAAGTCTGCATATATTCACGAGCCTTTTCTGGAGTCATCTTGGTTGAATCACCTTTGATAGCTTCTACAAAACCAGCGATTAAAGCATCTACGTTAGCTTCACCGCCCGGTAAAGTTTTCAGATTTTCTTTGTAACCAGCACCTGTGCTCACACCAATTGCATAGCTGACGCTATCTACATCATTGCTCAAGCTGACATTCTGCTTTGAATCGCAAGAAGTAGCAGCAAGACCCAATACGACTGCAGATGCTGCAGCCAAAACATTTACTTTTTTCATTGTATATTTATGTTATAAATTTATTATTACTTGACGATATCTAGCAGTTCAACGTCGAAGATCAACGTACTGTTCGGTTCAATCATTTCACCGGCTCCATGTTCTCCGTAAGCCAGATTAGAAGGAATGAACAAACGCCATTTTGATCCTACCGGCATTAACTGCAAGGCTTCTACCCAACCAGGAATAACTTGGTTAACACCGAATACAGCAGGCTGTCCGCGTTGTACAGAACTGTCGAATACAGTACCGTTAATCAAAGTTCCATGATAGTGGCATTTTACTTTGTCGGTTGCAGACGGTTTCGCTCCATTACCTTGTTTCAGTACCTGATACTGAAGTCCGCTTGGTAATTCTACTACACCCGCTCTTCCTTTGTTGATATGTAAGAATTCTTCTCCTGCCTTTTTGTTGATTTCCATCTTCTCTTTCTGCAGTTTGATGAAATATTCGTTGATGACTTCCTTGGCTTCATCGTATGTAATGGCCGGTTGTTTTTCTTCCATAACATCTGTCAGACCCTTAATGAAGTCTTCAACTTGCAGATCTTTGATCCCTGAGTTCTGGAAATTATTTCCAATGCTTAATCCAAGTGCGTAGCTAACTTTATCCATGTTTTTATTTTACAAACTATTTATGCGGCGCAAATGTAGTGTTTTAATCAGATAAATACCTCATATATTCAATGAAAAATTCTAAAGGGAAAAGGATTCGGATGGATCTCATCTCCGATTTTTGCTACTTCTCTTGTAGAATTAATCTTGTGTATAGACCAACTTGATTACTTGGGCTTCTGTTTCTTTGGAAGCATGAACCAGTTCTTTCTGAGACATGCGGATAGGTGTTTGGGAAAATTCGGGTATGTTGAATGAAAACAACGAATTACCGTAGTAGTCTGGAGATTGCTGTGGAAGCAGAAAAGGTTTGCTTACCTTCCCTGCTGCATCAATGTGTGCGATAAACGGGCGTGTGAACAATCCATCCAGACGGCGGCTGGAAAAAACAATCCAATGTCCGTTACTGCTCCACGAATGATAACTTTCTACATCCGAGCTGTTAATTGTTGTAAGACTGTCTGTTTCGAATGTGTCCAGATGTAACAGACGAAGGTCTGCATCTTTATGCCAGATGGAAAAATTACCATAGTCGGAAATAGTGTATAAAAGATATTTCCCGTCTGGAGAAACTCGGGGAAATTTAATACTTCGTCCTTCTTTCCGGGCATTATACAAAGTGTCAATCTGATTTCCGATTTCTCCGGTTTCAGGCTGAAAAGATACTTTCAGTAAATTATATTTGACATTCCTGTATTGATCAGGCATAGTAACCGAATCCGCAGAACAGTATATCAGTGATTTTCCGTCTGGGGTAAAGGTTGGGAATGTCTCGAAATGTTTGGACGAAGCAAGCCAAGGAACACTGTATGCTCTTTCTTTTTCCAGATCATAGATGACAATGTCTGAGCTTTCATCATAGACTTCAATCCGATTGGGATCGGCATAATGGAAATCTTGGTGTGTTTCATTGGTCGAAAAAGCAACGTATTTTCCGCTGGGATGCCAATAAGGATAGACAAAGGCTGATGCCTGTCCGTCTTTTTCTAAGGTGATCTTCTTTATCTGATCATTTTCTACCAGATACGTACCATTATAATATGCCCGTTGATGAAATAACCATTTCTCTCCGTTCTGTTGGCAGAATGAGTGACAATTCATACAGCTGTTGTTTGTGTATTGGTTGGTAAGAACAGGTTTTTCAACAAAGTTTTCAACACATCGTTGATAAATCCCCATCTCATTCCACATCCGATATCCTGGAAATATCCGGCGATAAGTCAGGTAAGAATCAATGGAATCAGCAGATATATAAATAGGGAAATCTTTTCTTTTCCAGCCATTTGTCTCTTCTTTAAAGAATATGCTTGCTTGGATTTCTTTCCCTTTTGCATCATGCAACAAGTCTTTCCAGTCGGATACCGGAATGTTGAAAACTCCTTTGTCTGCTTTTACTTTTAACTCTTTGTTCGGACTTTTCAACAGGGTTATACCTTCCATATCAGCAGCTGGAAGCCGGAAGTTGAGAGGTGCTATATTGACGGGTATTGTAACCGATTCGTAGTTGGGAAATAATTGGACATCTCCGGCTTGAACCTGCTCCGGTACTTTAATATCGCAAGCTGTTTGTGTAAAATAGATGAGTAATATGCTGAGTAAAGAATAAGCTTTCATGATTATTTCTGACTTTTGAATTGTTTGAAATAATAGTAGAACCAATAGGTGTGTCCGAATTTTTGGTAGATAGCCTGAATATTCTGACTTTGAGAATGGCTGTTCATCAGTTGTTTCAGTCGCTGGTATGATTTCCGGATATCCGGTTGGACCTGAATCTTCCCAGTTAAGGTACTGTCTGCCTCTTCCAGAATTAACCAGGCTTCCTGATAATGTCTGGGCCATGGTTGATTATTCGGATAGGCTGTGTCTGTTAAATATTGACGGAATTTATCCAGCTGTTTGTCTAGTAGGTAATAGCAACCTTTATATTCCCAACCAATACGGTTAGATATATCATACGAAGCCCATAGAGAATCTGTAGACATTAGGGAAAGTAATAAGTCTTGTTGCTGTTGCGGTATTCTTTTATGTTTTAGTTCCGGCTCTTCTTGCATTTTCTCCGGATCTCGTAAATAAACTGCATATTGTTGCGCCCATTCTTTATAAAATGGCATTTGGGATAAGAGGTCTATATACTTTTTAGCTACCTCTTTTTCTCCTCTTAATAGGCTGATTTGTACTAGCCGTTGCATCATGCGGGCACTTCCTTTTCGTTTGGATTGGGTAAATCCGTCCATGGCATAACTCTCTGCTAAAGATAGGTCTCCAATCATAAAATGAATGTCGCAGAGTAATTTGTCCATATAAAGGCTTTGATTCCAAGGGGCAACTAAACTTTTGGCGCCTTTCTGATCGAAAGCAAACATATTTTCGGCTAATACTCCCTTTTGCGCTAACGACATGTTTAAATAGTTGAGGCTGATATAATCTTGTATGGGTTTCCCTTTATATCGGTTGATGATGGTATCCCATTGTTTTTCCCGAGCTAAATAAGCAAGTTCGTCTGTCATTCGGTTTTGCATGTCCAATGAATCTGGCATACAATACCTTCCAAATAGCAATGTGGGTATGCAGCAACAACAGTTGAGAATTATTTTTACGCTTGCTTTCTGTACGGGGATAAAAGAGAGCAGAAAAGCCACAAGTAAGACCCCTATAAGGAGAAGCGAGTATTGCAGCCACACATAGTAGATGAAATAATGGGGAAGCAATTGTATCTCCAAATATGATTCAGGTTTGAAGCCTTCCAACAAAGATACAGGAATGTTGAATGATTCATAGAATAATAAGAAAACCACTGCAGGCATCAGGCTCCACAAACCTTGTAGCTTTTGTTTGTAAGTCGGGTATAGTACAGCTACTGTCAGCATATAGATGACAGCATAACAGATGGCTAATAATCCCGTAAATAGGAAGACTAGTATGGTGGATAGAATACCGTATAGGGCAATTGTCTTTGGTCGGTTGATACGTGTTAAGGGCAGAAGAGACAGATGGAAGATAAATAAAGCTATTGTTCCATCAACCAAGTAATTACTGCGGATACTCATTTTGATGAGTAGAAGTAAAGGAAAAACGGCGAGTATCAAATGATAACCGGCCGGTTTGATTTTCTGCAGTAAATGGTAGAAACTGAGTCCGCATCCAATGATAAGAATCATTTGGATGGTAATGGCCAATAAGGGCATTCGATAATATTGGATAACAAACTGTCCGGCAATAGCACAGAATCCTCCGGGTTTAAATAGTTCGTCCTTGATTTGCCACCATTGGGGAATGAACAGTTGGCTTTCTTCTTGCTGTTGAAAAAGAAAAACACCAAAGGCGAGGAAAAAGTAATATACCAAAGTTGCTGTTATAACCCAGAATAATGTTTGTTTCCAATTCATCTTGTCAAATTATTTCAGTTTAATATCCTCTTATAAGAAAAGAAGAGGGTTGTAATAGCCCTCTTCTTCTCAATTATCCAGATTATATATAATATTAATAACCAGGATTTTGTTCCAATAAGTTATTAGCACCAATAATACTGTAGTGTAATGGGAAACGATTCAAGTCAGGATTGTTGGTGGCTTTGTGATCCCACCAATCTTCTGTTACATATGCGTTCCAACGGACTAGATCCGTACGACGGCGTCCTTCTCCCAAGAATTCAAGTTTCCATTCTTTTAACATACGATACTTATCTAGATTAGATGCAGTTACAGGATCTGGATCATTTCCTCCTTCAAAATAACGTTTACGTACGGTATTAATTAGGTCGGCAGCCCCTTGTTTGTCTCCATTACGCATCTTACATTCTGCTAGCATGTAATATACTTCAGCCAATCGAATAATAGGAATATCCGGATTAAACATTTCTTTATATTCATCTTGATTTGGGCGTGGGCTGAATTTAATTAAGCGCACGCCAGAATTTTCTTCTGCTGTTCCAACTGTAGATGGAAGATCGGCTTCTGTTGCGTAATCTGTTCCTAACTTAGCAAAATAAGAAATCTGGTCTCTAACAAGAAGAGGCTTACCAATATATTCACGAGCTCCTGTACATATCCATTCTGGATGATCTGGATTAACCATTTCTCCGACGACAAACATACCTCTGTATTTTCCACCACTTTCATAGACATATTGTTGTTTACGAACGTCCTTGTCGTTGAATCCTTCGTAATTGTTACTTAAATTGAATTGATATAAATTACCTTGTGGATCACGACTTGGTAATAAACAACATCCATTATCTGAACCTGAATCTTTTAAACCGCCTAAGAAATCTTTGAAGTTATAAGGAACAGTAAAGCCCCAATATCCTCCATCTGTCTCTAATTTTGCATTTTCACTAGGTACAGTCCAAATAATTTCAGGACAAGTTTCATTTCTAAATCCAAATATCGAAGTCCAATCTGTTGCTAAAGCATATTTACCATATTTACCATCAAGTATGTCTTGACAAATTTCTGCAGCTTCGTTATACATCGGTTTTCCTATGTAAGACTCCGCATTGAAATATAGTCGAGCTCTCAACACAGCTCCTACTGCTTGATGAATGACGTTAGTTTCCATGGCTCCAAGTTCAGTTTTTACAGGAAGCTCAGGAGTTGATAATTGGAGCAGAGAATCAATAAAATTGAAGGTCTCTTCTGCTGTTGAACGAGGTAAAACATCACTCTTCGTTGTTTTATATAGAGGTACACCACCGAAGAAGTCTAATCCATCCAAGTAGAAAGAAGCAACAAGTGTGTTTAATTGATTCATCATGGATTCTCTTGTCCCTGCCTCAAAACCAAGTGCATCGAAATCTACTCCTTCTAAATCTTCTGCAGCATCCCATGCTAACGCAACACCCATAGAGAAATTTGTCCATCCTGTTTCTATAGAAGTCATATCTTCTGTATATTCATGATGATGGAATTTCTGATAAATAGCACCATTGTACCAGTCACTACCACGAGTCGGTACACAAATCTCATCTGTACCTAATTCTTGTAATTCCCAACGTGCTCTATCTTGAGCGACCCACCATCTCCAATGGGTGAAAGGTCTGTTAAAGCGTTCCCAAACAGCATCTTGTGATGTGTAGAAGGTCTCAGGAACGACTTGTGAATAAAATGAAGGATCTACGTCGCAGGATGTAGCAACTATAAGAGTCGTTGCTCCAGCCAATATCCAATTCTTGATTTTATTTGTTTTCATGTTGAATTTAAGCTTTTTAGAATGTTACTTGAATACCTAATGTATAAGTACGTACTTGTGGGTAAAGTTCCCAGAACTTTTCTGTACCTCTATCCCAACCGGCAATGTTAACTTCCGGATTAACACCGCTGTAACCAGTTATAGTCCCTACATTACCAACAGTTCCATAAATACGTAACCGTTCTGCCCATTTTGTGTACTGTTTTAATGGTAATGTATAACCTAACGTAATGGCATCAATTTTTAAGAAGGTTCCATCTTCTAGATAATAGTCACAGATTTGTTTTTCACCACGGATATCATTGTATTTTCCATAGGCTTCTTTCAGGACATTCAATTCATTGATACCTTGGATACCAAAATACATGTTGATAGTATTATATACGTCGAAGTTGATCCAGCTACGCATATTGATACCTAAATCAAAGTTCTTATAAGTGAATGTGTTGTTCCAACCAATAATGACAGATGGTACATAATTACCCATATAACGTTTGTCTGCTTCGGTCTTTTTAGCTGCTGGAATAACTTCACCATCTTTATTATATAACAAGAAATCTCCGTTTTCATCAATACCTGCATATTTCCATAAGTAGAATGAGCCAATGGTTGAACCTTCTTCCATTCGAGCTGCATCTCCCGGACTTCCTGGAGCGGGGAAGCCGTTACCGTTGTAATATGTATTGTTACCCCATAATGTTAATATTTTACCGGTATTGTGACTAAAGTTCATATTTGATGTCCAAGTAAAGTCTTTAGTCTGAATAATATCACCTCCAATTTCAAACTCCCAACCTTTACTTTCCATGGCACCAATGTTCTGCCATTGACTACCTTGCGTATATGGTGGTTGAGGAACCTTTACGCTGTAAATCATGTTATCAATTTTACGGCGATAGTAATCAAATTTACCATATAAACGATTGTTAAAGAATGAATAGTCTACACCAATGTTCCACTCTTTCTTTTCTTCCCAACCTAAAGCCTCGTTGATATTTTGAGTTTTACCATACGAATAGGCCCATGTTCCATCAGGTAACATCCAATATTGGTCTGAACCTAATGTATTTGCCATATAAGATGAACTAAAATCATTATTACCTGTCACACCGTAACCAAAACGTAACTTCAAATCATTGATCCAAGTATAATCTTTCATGAAGTCTTCATTGGAAATACGCCATCCACCAGAAATTGACCAGAAATTAGCCCAACGATTATCTGCTGCAAACTTAGATGATCCTTCATGACGGATAGATGCGGTTACCATATATTTGTCTTGATAAGAATAATTGGCACGAGCAAATAATGAGAATAAGCGTTCTGTGATATTTTTACCAGAACCCATGCCTGCTTTTCCATCACTTAAATATGAGCCCTTTCCTAAATCCCAAAATTTGATACCTTCTACATCAAAATTATAGTTCTCAGCATAGAAGTTTTCACCGTTGGTTTCAAAATAAGAATACCCGGCTACCGCATTCAAACTATGTCCGCCATTGAATTCTTTGACATACGTAGCATATCCTTCCGATGTCAAATTTTCTGTCTTGCTGAATTCTAGTTTAGCCCAACCGTTGCGTTTGTTGTTTACTTCATCTAAATGATAGCGTGAACGGAATCCATGATATTCCCACTGACGATTCTCATATCCTAATGTTTGGGTATATGATAAACCAGGAACATATTTTACATTTAATTTCATGGAAACTTCCGGCTTGAACCACTTGTCTAGTCCTTCATATGTGGTCAACATTGAATTGGCTACAACATTATAATCCAATGTTTCTCCGGTCCATACATTATAACCACTTTCGCTGTCTGGATCATATGGAGAACGAGTCGGATTATTTCGTAAAGCCTGTTGGAAGTTAGGATAATTGTTATTTCTCCATGCTTGGCGATAATCTACATTTGGGCGTATTTCTAACCAACCATCAAATAGTTTGAAATTTGCATTCAATCTACCTCCATAGTCTTGTCGTGAATCCTGGATGGCTATACCTTCATTGTTTTCATAGAAAAATGATGTGTAGATTTGAGCGTTTTCCGTTCCTGCTTCTAAAGCTAGGTGATGTTTTTGTGAGAAATTGTCGTGATTAATTAATTCATCCCACCAGTCAACATTGTCTCCGTAATCTATACCTACTTGGTGTTCACGGTATTCATCAGCTGTCAGCATATCAGGTTTACCGTAATCCTGCTTCTTTGTTAATTCGGTACTATAGGTCAGTTTTACCTAAAATCCGCAACTATCATCCAATACACGATTAAGGGTAGATTTATGAGTCGTTAGTAGCAGCTTTCAGTAAAAAGCAACAGCACAACATCAATATGTAGCCACCA
>NZ_JAKZMM010000032.1 GCF_022809355.1 Parabacteroides faecalis
CCCTTCCGGAAGAAGGAGGCGATAACCGTTGGTTTCCATAACTGATAATGATTTGTTGTTCTCAAAGATACGATTTTATCGAATTTACCCCTCATATTTTTACGTTGATCCTCTATTTTGATTTACAAGCTCTATCTTATAATCCTTCATTATATAAAACTTACTTCACAATATATCGGAATATTATACAAGTATATCAAAATATAATATCACAGTTGGTTGAGAAATCTTCTGTTTATTTGCATAAAAATTCAAGGTATGCATACTTATCTTACATCTCTTTTACTTGTGTCCGGATTAGCTTTTGGTACTGCTACGGCTAGTGCTGAACGACTTTGGACTATCGGACAAAATGATAATCAAGCAACAGGTTTTGCTTTGGCTCCCAATCAATACAAAGATTTCCTTGCTCATGATTTTGGATATGAAGATCGTTATTTCTTAGTTGGATATTCTGAAGCATCGAAAGATTTTCCGTATGTTATTCCCGGTCCTTCCGACGGATGGGGCGGTACAGGCGGAACTTCCGGATGGAGAACGCATGAAACAACTATCTTATTCGGTATAAATCAAAAGCCGACAACCGGTACATGGAAGTTAGTTATTGATGTTCTCGACAATGCTGTCGAATTGCCTCCACTACTTAAAGTAACTGTTAATGATAAATCCTGGAAATTCCAGCTTCCTGCCGGCAAGAATGCCAAGTCAATCGAAGGTGATCTGAGTGGAACACAGGAACACCGTATTGAGATTCCCATCGACAATGCTTGTATGCAAGAAGGGGGAAACGAAATCCGCCTTTCCGTACTGGAAGGTTCGTGGATTCTTTTTGACCAAGTTTACTTGGATAGTCCGGAAGGAGTTCGCTTACAGAAACCTCAAAAGGCTTTCGTTCGTCGTGTAACTGCGGCTCCTTACGAAATAGAGCAAAACGGACAACATTTCCAACCATTGCTGGTTGATGTTGAAGAATTAGATAAACAACCGAACTTGTCTGTTGAACTGGACGGGAAGTCTATTTTCTCTCAGCGACTGGATACGGCACGTTATGTCTTTGAAGCTCCGATGCCGGCAGTAACGATAGCTAAAGAGAGCCGGTATCGCGTTCGGATTGACGGGAAAATTGTAGAAGAAGGTACGATTCTTCGTGAACCTCAAAGGCTTCAGACGTATGCTGACTATGTAGATACCCGTATTGGTACCGGACATTCCCGTTGGATGATCGCACCCGGACCGTGGATGCCTTTCAGTATGGTGAAGCTAAGTCCCGACAACCAGAATGCAGGCTGGCAAGCCGGTTATCAACCCACGTTCGAAAACATCGGTTGCTTCAGTCACATCCATGAATGGACATTGGGCGGACTCGGATTAATGCCAACCAACGGTAAGTTGGTCATTCAGGAAGGAGATGAAATGGATCCGGATTCCGGTTATCGTTCACGTATCCGCAAGCAAACCGAACAAGCCGGTATCGGATACTATGCCATTCATCTGGACGATTACGATATCCAAGCTGAATTGACAGCCACAACACGCTGCGGATTCCAACGATATACGTTTCCACAGGACCGGGAAGGAGCCCGTGTGCTGGTTGATTTGCACATTCCTACTGAATATGATTATGTATTAAGTGATATTGAAATAAAGAAAGTCGGACCAAACCGGATCGAAGGTGTCAGTCATCAGTTATCTCGGAATGTATGGAGTAACGATGCCGATCAGGACTATCGGCTTTACTTCGTTCTGGAATTCGATCAGCCTATTCAGGAAATGGGCGGATGGACTGACGGAACAGTAGTCAAGACAGAACATCTGACGGGAAAAGACCTGAAAGATGCAGGGTTGTTCCTGCAATTCGACGTCAAGCAGAATCCTACAGTACAGGTTCGTTCCGGCATTTCACTGGTGAGCCTCGAGAACGCTTCTCTCAATCTGAAGACGGAAATCAGCGATCCTTTTGGTTGGAGCTTCGATGCCGTACGTGATCATCAGCAAGCTGTATGGAATGAATTATTTGGCCGTGTAGAAATCTCCACAACCGACCGCCAGGAAAAAGTCCGCTTCTATAATAATATGTATCGAGCATTATGCAGCCGGAATATTTGGAGTGATGTTAACGGACAATGGATATCAACCGATAAGAAAGTTCAGCAGCTAACAGGGAAAGATGATGTTGCTTTAGGATGCGATGCCTTTTGGAATACATTCTGGAACTTAAACCAGTTCTGGAATCTGGTAACTCCCGAATGGAGTCACCGGTGGGTAAACTCTCAGCTTGCCATGTATGATGCCAACGGATGGTTGGCGAAAGGTCCGGCTGGTATGAATTATATACCGGTAATGGTGGCTGAACATGAGATACCGCTTATTGTAGGTGCTTATCAAATGGGAATTCGGGATTTTGATACCAACAAAGCACTCGAAGCGATGCTAAAGATGCAAAAGACACCTTCGCAGAAAGTTTTTGCTGGTTATGCCGGAAACCGTGACCTGGAAGCCTATCTCAAGTATCAATATGTGCCATCCGATTTAGGCCGTTTCTCCAATTCGTTGGAATATGCTTTCGACGACTGGACAGTCGGACAATTTGCCAAAGCTATCGGCAATGAAAAGGTTTATAAGGAATTCAACCAGCGAGGTTCCTGGTGGGAACATGTAATTGAGCCTAAGTCTGGTTTTGCTGCCCTTAAAGATAGTCAGGGAAAATGGGTAGCCGACTTTGATCCGTTCCGTTCAGGAGCCAATCATCATTATGTAGAAGGAAATGCCTGGCAGCTTACCTACTTCGTTCCGCAAGATGTTCCGGCTCTAGCGACAGCTATCGGTAAAGATCGTTTCATCGAACGGTTGGAATGGGGATTTCAAGCCAGTGAACCTTGGCGATACAATGCTCCCAACGATCAATACTGGGATTTCCCGGTCGTACAAGGAAATCAGCAATCCATGCATTTTGCCTTTCTGTTCAATTGGGTAGGAAAACCGTGGCTAACACAGAAATGGAGCCGGTCTATCATCGACCGTTATTATGGTTCGGGTATTGCCAATGCTTACCTGGGAGATGAAGATCAGGGACAAATGAGTGCATGGTTTATTATGGCAGCTATCGGACTTTTCCAGACGGATGGTGGTTGTCAGACCGAGCCTGTTTACGAAATAGCCAGTCCGCTATACGAAAAGATTGTTCTCCATCTCGATAATCGGTATGGAAGAGGAAAAGAGTTTATCATCGAAGCCAAGAATGCTTCCCGACAGAATAAGTATGTACAGTCGGCCACTCTCAACGGAAAGAAGTTGACTTCATTTAAGTTCCCGGCTGCTGAGTTACTGAAAGGAGGAAGTCTGGTTTTGGAAATGGGTGAGAAACCGAATAAAAACTGGGGTAAATAAATGTACGAAACCTTAACAAAGTTGTGTATGTCATGATCACGAACGCCGATCGGGAGAAATCCCGACCGGCGTTTCTTTCTTTTGTCTGACCGGTTTTTATCCGCAATGGAAATAAGTTTCAACCAGTTCAAGCATCTTCCGTTCGTTGTCCATCACCTTACTCCGGATATTCTCGTCCTTAAAGGCTTTCAGACGGGCAATAATGCTGTCAATCATTCCCGGACTGAATACATTGTATTCCTCATATACCGCACGCTGGTCTTGCAGGCATTTTGAAGAAGCCACACAACTATCCGGCAATTGTTTCAGCTTGGCCAGCTTGTCCTTGTTTTCTTTCTTATGAATATTGACATTCACATAAGTTTGTTCGGCTATATCCAATGCATTTTCCATCTCGAAGCCATGACGACAGGCAACAGCCAGACTGGCAATCAGCAGATATACGTCTGCAGAACCATCCGGCGAACGCATTTCTACCGTTTGCTTCTGCGTCGTATCATATTGAGCAGACACACTGGCCGGATTAATCTGTCCGCACATATCTTTTCCGGCCGACCAGCCTAACGGTACACGCACCAGAACCGAACGGTTACGATCTCCCCAACAAATATTCGTCGGAGCTTCCTGATGCGGAACCAGACGGAAATAAGAAGTTGGGTTTGTATTGCCGAATGCCGTAATCGAAGGAGCCAGATCCATCATTCCGGCAATGGCTTTACGGGCTGTTTCCGAAATGATACCGTCTTGTAACATTTGGTTCTTGCCGTCTTTCATCATCCTCATGTGGATATGCAAACCAGAACCAGCCTTTCCAATACTGATCTTCGGAGCAAAGGTTACATTCAAACCTGAGTTATAAGCCTCATTGCGAATCACCCATTTGGCGATCATCAACTGATCGGCTGCGTCTTCAGCAGCAACCGGCAGGAATTCGATTTCATTCTGTTCGAAGTTGAAATCAGTATCTGAGAAGTTTCCTACTTCACTATGACCGTATTTGATCTGTCCGCCACAACGAGCTATCTTTAACATGCAATTGGTTCGGAAATCATTATTCTTGGCAAACGGTGCTGATTCGTGATATCCCCGCTGATCAACAGCCGGAAAGTCGTCTTGAACTTCATCAATCACATAAAATTCCAGTTCACCCATGGCCTGAAACTCCATACCTGTCACTTTCTTGAAGGCATCGCATGCCTTATGCAAGACGTATTCAGGTGAACTGTCCAATAATTCTCCGTCTTTATTGAAGTACGAACACAACATCGTTACGGTTTTCTCTACAGCAAACGGATCTACGAAAGCGGTACGATACCGGGGAATAACATATAAGTCACTACTACTGGCTTCGATGAAAGGGAAAAGACTGGAACCGTCCACCCGTTCACCACAGCTGAGGATCTCATCCAGGTAATCCAAATCGTTAATGACAAAGTTTAATGTCTTCAAGCGGCCATCACCTCCCGGATACATGAAATTGACCATATTCACTTCATTTTCCATGATAAAGCGCTTGATATCTTCTTTCGTAAATTGAGAAGCCGGTTTCTTCAGATAGGCAACCAGCTCATTCTTGTTCAATGCTAATCTATTATCCATCGCTAATTAAATTATTAAGGTTATGCTAATATCGATTCGATTTGTTCTAGTTCTTCGTCTGTAAAAGAAAGGTGTTCGAGTGCTTTCAGGTTATCATCCAGCTGTGCTACCGAACTGGCTCCAATCAAAACACTGGTAACCCGCTTGTCGCGCATGATCCAAGCCAGAGCCATCTCTGCCAATGTCTGTCCGCGTTGTGCCGCCAGTTCATTCAAACGGGTAATACGGGCAATCTTGTCGGCCGTTACTTGTTCGCGCTTCAGATGCCCCGTTGGTTTGGCAGCCCGCGAATTTTCCGGAATGCCATGCAGGTATTTGTCGGTCAGCAAGCCTTGTGCCAATGGCGAGAAAGCAATCATACCCACACCTTCCTCATCGAGAACAGAAAGTAATTCCGGCTCAACCCAACGATCCAGCATCGAATAACGAGCCTGATGAATCAGGCAATGTACCTTATGCTCCTTCAGAACTTCCAAAGCGGCCCGTGTCTGTGCAGGATTATAATTGGAGATACCCACGTAAAGCGCCTTTCCCTGCCGTACAATATCCACCAAAGCCCCCATCGTTTCTTCAATCGGAGTTTCCGAATCCGGACGATGCGAATAGAAAATGTCTACATACTCCAAACCCATCCGCTTCAGACTCTGGTCAAGACTTGCCATCAGATATTTCCGGCTTCCCCAGTTGCCATACGGACCCGGCCACATATCGTATCCGGCTTTCGTCGAGATCAACAACTCATCCCGGTAAGCTCCCAGACCTTTCTTCAATATCCGTCCGAAGTTTTCTTCTGCCGAACCATACACCGGTCCGTAGTTGTTCGCCAAATCAAAATGAGTTACGCCCCGATCAAAGGCTCGAAAGGCGATTTGCTTAAACTGTTCGAACACATCCACACTCCCGAAGTTATGCCACAAGCCCAGCGAAATAGCCGGAAGCAGAAGCCCACTCTTTCCACATCGGCGATATGGCATCTGTTCATACCGCTGCTTGTCCGCCAAATATATATCCATGGTATTTGTCTTTTAAATAATTTATAAATTCCGCTACCCAAGGATAGCCTTACAAAACTAAAGATTTTTCTCGGGAAACAAAACGTCTGAAGGAAAATCTAAGCAATAAAATACAAAAGGCCCGTCAGCCACTCCTACCCGATCCGATACTCATTAGTCCTTTCCCAGTGAACAACTAAGCCAAAAGTAAGGAGATATTAGCTTTCCTCCGAACGCAGGAACACCATCCTCCGGTCGGAGGAACAGTTTCCTTCGATCGGAGGAAACCCTTCCTTCGGCCGAAGGAAAGTTAATATCTCAGCAGATCAGGACTAATACTTCGGGAGAATAACCCTTAGGATTCGGCAGGCAAGAAAGAATGCGTCCTCAACACGGCAACATCCTCTCCTATAATTTTCAAACGACGATTGCCTATTCTCCATTTTTTATTACATTTGCAATCAATTTCGACCTGTTCGTTTAAGGTTATCAAACAATATGAGAAAAATAGTACTATCAACATTCCTTTTATTTTCGGTGTTCTGTTGCTTCGGACAAACTTCCAACAAAAGAGTTTGCCGACTTGGGTTCACCTACGACATAAGCCAGAACAGCAACTGGGGTAAGAATAATCTGGTCGTAACGTCGGTTAGTCCTTATTCCAATGCCGAGAAAGCCGGTATTCAACCCTACGACATCATTACCCATATCGAGAGTATTCCGGTGTCAGATGTATCCAATGATGAGATTGCCCAATTGCTGAATCCGGCCAACAAACGGAACATCATGCTGACTATCAAATCGACTTCATCTCCTTCGCGCGAGGTCATCCTCAACAAAGAGTGCAAGCAGATCAACGAGATCAGCGAGAATCAATTGGCGATGGCTTTCAATATGTACAGTCTTGAGACGACATCCGAACGTGAATTTGTCTGTCCTTTCAAAACAGTTGCGACAACAGATACCGTCGATTTCGGACAGTTCCGCTCATATAAGTTTGCAGCTACCGACGAAAACACAGAGTTGGAAGCCAACATCAATCGGGTTATCGAAAAGGAATTGGCCAAGAAAGGTTTTACCAGCGACGAACAAAACCCGGATCTGCTTATTCAGACCTTTTATTATTTCGACAAGAATCCGAATTATGTAGGTCCTAATCCCATCAAATTGAAACAGCCGGTATATCGTTTTAATATCAGCCGCAACAAGATGGAAAAGGTACCTTTCCTTGATCCGTCGGCATCCGAATCCGAAGCAGCTTATTTGTTGCAGTTCGGAATCCGTATCATCGATCAGAAAGTAAGTGCCGGTCGTGTCTTATGGGAATGCGAAGCCAACGAATTGCTCGAAGAAGCTTATCACCTGGAAGAGTATGCACAAATCCATGTACCGCTTATGCTGATGCAATTCCCTTACCTGAAGTATAAGAAGAATGTACATTTCACCGTCAGTCAATGTACCTACAATTATACAGGTATCAACTACGACATGGACAAGCTGAGTACTGTCGTATCGGTCGACCGCAACTCTCCTGCCCACGAAGCCGGAGTTCGCGCTAAAGATGTCATTGAAGGAATTGAAGGACAAAGTACCGATTACTCGATAGAAGAGTTTACAGCAGCCTATCGCCAGTTTATTACCAATACGATGGAGCTGAGAAATCCGGAAACCCGGTTTACCGACAGTAAAGGTTTCAGCCGTTGCATGTATTGGGATGCATTCAAGTATCCGCAGGTAAACAAAGCCATTCAGAATCCGAATAACCTCACGGCTTTCGCCTACCTGTATTACTTTGCGCCTTACATCAACCCGACCAGCAATAATGCAATTACCTTTTACGTCAAACAAGGAACCGAACGGAAAAAGATTATCATCCGGCCTACGATTCGTACCGGTATCATTATTGAATTAAAATAAACAGCAAATAAAAAACAAACGTGATATATCCTTCTAATTTTGAGCAAAAGACGGGCTTTGATAAAGTTCGTCTTTTGGTTTCAGACAAATGCCTTAGCCCACTGGGTAAAGAGAGAGTCGCAGCCATGTCCTTTTCTACGGACTACGCCTTTATCAGTAATGAACTCGATTTAGTGGACGAGTTTGTAAAGATTCAACAAGGCGAAACCGATTTTCCCGCCAACTACTTTTTCGACGTACGTTATTCACTGAAGCGTATCCGCCCGGAAGGAACCTGGATGGACGAAAAAGAATTGTTTGATCTGAAGCGCTCATTACAGACCATACACGATATTATCCGCTTCTTCCAGCCGGGCGAAGATGAGGAAATCAAATATCCGGCACTGACAGCACTGGCTGGAGATATTCTGGTCTTCCCTCAGTTGGTGGGCCGTATCGATACGATTCTCGACAAGTTTGGGAAAGTGAAAGATAGTGCATCACCCGAATTGCAGACGATCCGCCGCGAGATGACCATTACCATGAGTAACATCTCCCGGAATCTGCAATCCATCCTGCGGGCAGCCCAAAGCGAAGGCGTTGTAGAAAAAGACGTAACGCCCACCATGCGTGACGGGCGCCTGATGATTCCGGTAGCACCGGCATTCAAACGGAAGATTAAAGGTATTGTACACGACGAATCAGCCAGTGGCAAAACCGTCTTTATCGAACCGGAAAGCGTAGTGGAAGCCAATAACCGCATCCGGGAACTGGAAGGAGAAGAAAAACGGGAGATTATTCGTATCCTCACGGACTTTACCAACTTTGTCCGTCCTTTGGTTCCGGATATCCTTCAGTCGTATGAATTCCTGGCCGATATTGATTTCATTCGTGCCAAAGCTCTTTTTGCTATCGAAATACAAGGGATTCGTCCTGTCGTAGAAGACAAACAGCAACTCGACTGGGCACAGGCCATTCATCCCCTACTTTATCTCTCGTTGAAGAAGCAACATAAAGAAGTGGTTCCGTTGGATATTGAACTGACAACCGAGAAACGCCTGCTGATCATCTCCGGTCCGAATGCCGGCGGTAAGTCAGTTTGCCTGAAAACAGTCGGTTTGTTGCAATATATGTTGCAGTGTGGTTTGCTGGTCCCGATGCACGAAAGTTCACGGACTGGCTTATTCGAACACTTGTTTATCGACATCGGCGACGAACAAAGTATCGAAAATGACCTGAGTACGTATTCATCGCATCTGACGCACATGAAATACTTCGTCCGGAACTGTAACGAACGGACCATTCTATTGATAGATGAGTTTGGAAGCGGTACGGAACCGCAGATCGGAGGCGCCATTGCCGAAGCCCTGCTCAACCGATTCAACCAGCATAAGAGTTTTGGTGTGATCACAACGCACTACCAGAACTTAAAGCATTTTGCCGAAGACACACCGGGAATCGTTAATGGAGCTATGCTGTACGACCGCCATCTGATGCAGCCTTTATTCAAGCTGGCTATCGGAAATCCAGGCAGTTCGTTTGCCATTGAGATTGCCCGAAAGATCGGATTGCCGGAAGATGTCATCGCCGAAGCTTCTGAAAAGGTCGGCATGGATTATATCAACATGGATAAATACTTGCAAGACATCGTACGCGACAAGCGATACTGGGAAAGCAAACGGCAGAATATCCGGCAACGGGAAAAGAAACTGGAAGACATCATTGCCCGGTATGAAAAAGATTTGAGCGAGGTAAACAGTCAGCGGAAAGAAATCGTACGGGAAGCCAAAGCGGAAGCCTCTCGTATTTTATTGGATGCCAATGCCCGAATCGAGAATACCATCCGCGAAATCAAGGAAGCACAGGCTGAGAAAGAACGGACCAAACAAGCCCGACAAGAATTACAGTCGTTCAAGGATTCGGTCAGCGATGCCCAAGAAGAAGACGACAAGCTTGCCCGTAAGATGGCTAAACTGAAGGAACGTGCCGAACGGAAGAAACAGAAACAAAAGGCCTCTGCACAGCCGGTATTTAACCGGGATGTCATCGAAGTGGGCGATGCTGTCCGGCTGAAAGGACAGACTTCGGTCGGAACCGTTATGGAACTGCAAGAGAAACAGGCAACCGTTGCCTTCGGTATGATCAAGAGTACAGTCAAACTGGATCGCTTGGAGAAAGTCAGCAAGAACCAAATCAAGAAAGAAATCCAGAAGAGTACGTTCGTCAGCGAACAGACTTCCGATCAAATGCACGAAAAACGTTTGCATTTCAAGCAAGAAATCGATGTACGCGGAATGCGCGGAGAAGAAGCGTTGCAGACAGTTACTTATTTTATTGACGATGCCATCCAAGTAGGTGCTCAACAAGTAAGAATCCTGCACGGGACAGGAACCGGCATTCTTCGTCAGCTTATCCGCGAATACCTTCGCAGTGTGCCGGGAGTCCGTAGTTTCCACGACGAACATGTCCAGTTTGGTGGAGCCGGAATTACTGTAGTTGAACTTGATTAATCAAACAAAGCCATGAACCGAAAAGAATTAGCTTCCCGAAAGCAACGCCGGAGTGCCAACCGAAGGCTGGCTGAACATTATAAATATGTAGGTGAACAGGTACTGAAGACATCTATCAACCTGATTTCTTACAATAAGCAAACAGTCAAAAAGCAGGTTATTTCTCCCCGGCAAGTTTCTTTCCAGAAGCTTTGTCATTCGGCAGATACACATTGGCTGGAGATTAACGGACTGGCCGATGCCGACATCATCACCCAAATTGTCAAAGACTTCGGGCTGCATAATATTGATGCCAAAGATATCCTGACGCCTCAACATGTAGCCAAAGTCGAGATGTATGGCAATCGGACCCTGATCATCCTCAACGCTTGTTACTACGATGAATCAACCGAACTGCATACCGAACATATCTGTCTGTTGGTAGCCGACAATACCATTGTTACCTTTAAAGAAGGTGATTCCTATTCTATCTTTGAAGGAGTGAAGAAAGCGATCGATGAGAACTTATTGGATATCCGAGCCAACGGAGCCAGTCAACTTCTCATCCATCTGCTGAATGCCATCACATCCAGCCTGGTAGAAACAGCTTCTCAAACGGAAGAAATGCTGGAAGATATCGAAGAGTTATTACTCGACATCCATAATATCCCGGCAAACACAGGACAATTGATTCAAGAACGGCGGAAAGAATCGATCACGATCCGGAAGAATGCCCAGCCCTTAAAGGAACAATTCATCAAGCTGTCCAAGAATCCGGCTCTCATCTCGGCGGAACTGCTTCCGCTCTTCAACGATATATACGACCAGATTCTATTTACCCTACAAACAACCGAAAGCTGTCGAGAAATCATTTCCTCGCTGGTCGATCTTTATATCTCGAATAACGATTTGCGGATGAATGCTATCATGAAACGGCTTACCGTTGTTTCAACGATCTTCATCCCGCTGACTTTCTTGGCTGGCGTCTGGGGAATGAATTTTCAGTTCATGCCCGAACTGGGTTGGAAATACGGATATCTTTTCGCCTGGTTGCTGATGTTATTGGCCGGATTAATCTCCTGGTTATATCTCAGACGGAAAGATTGGAATTGATTAATCATCCGAAAAGGGAAGATACAGCTGTTCCCAATGGCTAATCGTGTCAGTTTCTTCTACCGGATTCGAGACGGCCAATCCGATCAACCGAATCGGATGTTGGGCATAGTCGATTTGTTGCATCAGCTTCTTCGCCAAAGGTAAAATATCATTCAATAAGGTCAGTTCTTTGGGGGCACGCATACTGCGGGTCTTGATCTCAAAGTCGTCGAACTTAACCTTGAGGGTCAGAGTATTTCCCCGGAAATCTTTTCGGGCAATCCGCTCGATTAGTTCGGTGGCTACATGATACAATTCGATTACAACACTCGAACGGGCAGTGATGTCCCGCTCTAACGTATGTTCGCAACCAATCGATTTCCGGATTCGTTCGGCTACGACCGGACGATCATCTTCACCTCTGGCAAAAGCATAATAGAGCAACCCGGCTTTCCCGAATTGCCGTACCAGCATTTCTTGCGAACAGGCCCGTAACTCCGTTCCCGTATGAATACCGAGCAAGTGCATCTTCTTGGCCGTCACCGGACCGACGCCCCAGAATGATTCAATAGGCAACGAGGCAATAAAGTCGAGTGCCTGATCCGGATGAATCGTACAAAGGCCGTCTGGCTTTCGGTAGTCTGATGCGATCTTTGCCAGAAATTTATTGTACGAAACGCCTGCCGATGCCACTAATTGACACCGCTCGCGAATTTCTTGCTTAATGGCTTTCGCGATATCGACTGCCAAAGGTATATTCTTCTTATTATCGGTTACATCCAGAAATGCCTCATCGAGTGAAATCGGTTCTATCAAATCCGTATATTGATGGAATATTTCATGGATCTGTGCCGATACTTTCTTATAGACTTCCATACGTCCAGGCACGAAAATCAGCTGCGGACATAATTTCAAAGCCCGCCGGGAAGCCATGGCCGAACGTACACCAAACTTCCGGGCTTCGTAACTGGCTGCCGCCACTACGCCTCGTTGTTCGGCATGACCAACGGCCAACGGTTTTCCTTTCCATTCCGGATGATCTCGTTGTTCGATCGACGCATAAAAGGCATCCATGTCAATATGAATGATTTTCCGCAAATCCACTTTTCCTATCTCCCGATTTATTCGTCCGACAAAAATAACGATCTTTTCCCGAATCCCCGAATAGAAGAAACAAAACTCCCGAGAATCGGAATCAAAACCAACGAGAATCCAAAACGATTCCAACGAATAGCCACACAAACGTTAAGTATGTTTTATTTTCTGTCAGCAAAACCCGATACGGTTTGCTTATATGAAATATTTTCTATTTCTTTGCGCAACAGATAAGAAACAAAGGGGTGCCCTTTCAAGAGAAAAGGGCTGAGATGATACCCTCACACCTGATGCAGTTCGTACTGCCGTAGGGATTGTTGATGAGCTCTGAGTCAAAAGTAACTTCTCTCTTTTTATAGCCTGCGCACCTTCCTTTGTTGATTGTTCATCATTAAAACAAATAGCCGATGATTATCAAAGTCAACAACAAAGAAATGGAATTGTCCAGTCAGGCTTCTCTCCAGCAACTGGCAGAAACCTTGCAAATGCCCGACAAAGGCGTAGCAGTCGCCGTCAACAACCAAATGATTCCGCGGACAAAATGGTCTGAGACAATTTTACAGGAAAACGACCAGGTAGTTGTGATCAAAGCTGCTTGTGGTGGATAAGTTTATTCGTAGAAAACAATCAATCATATATACATTAATTTATATAAGACAATGGAGAAGTTGGTCATTGCGGGAAAAGAATTCAATTCCCGCTTGTTCTTAGGTACAGGCAAATTCAAATCCAACGATTTGATGGAAAAAGCAATCTTGGCTTCCGGTAGTGAAATGGTAACGGTTGCCATGAAACGAATCGATTTAGACGATAAAGAAGATGATATGCTGCACCACATCGTGCACCCACATATTCAGTTATTACCCAATACATCAGGAGTTCGTAATGCTGAAGAAGCGGTTTTCGCTGCTCAGATGGCACGCGAAGCCTTCGGTACGAATTGGCTGAAACTGGAAATCCACCCGGATCCGCGTTATTTGTTGCCAGACACGGTTGAGACTCTGAAAGCAACCGAACAGCTGGTCAAGCTGGGCTTCGTTGTATTACCGTATTGTCAGGCCGATCCGGTCTTATGCCGTCAGTTGGAAGAAGCCGGAGCTGCAACCGTTATGCCGCTGGGTGCACCTATCGGAACCAATAAAGGTTTGCAGACACGCGAGTTTATCCAAATCATCATTGAGCAGGCTGGTATTCCGGTCGTAGTGGATGCCGGTATCGGAGCTCCGAGTCAGGCTGCCGAAGCCATGGAGTTAGGTGCTTCAGCCGTATTGGTAAATACAGCGATTGCTGTTGCCGGTGATCCGGTTCGTATGGCACAAGCCTTCAAAGCTGCTGTTGAAGCCGGACGTGAAGCGTATGAAGCCGGATTGGGAGGTGTTTCATCTTCATTCCAGGCATCCGCCTCTTCACCACTGACTGCCTTCCTGAACAGTTAATCAGTATTCATTTATTTAGAACTCATACGTATGAATAACGATAAGAAAGCATACGCACAGCGGGAGAAAGCTTATATGAACGGAAAGCTTTTCCCTTTCATCCGGGTCGGAATGCAGAAAGTAAATCTGACGCCTACCGTTAAGATCGTAAACGGAGAAAAGGTAATGACACCGAATACTCCCGTTTACATCTATGATACCAGCGGACCATTCAGTGATCCGTCCATACAGATTGACCTGAAGAAAGGTCTGCCTCGTATGCGAGAATCATGGATTACTGCGCGCGGTGATGTGGAACAGTTGCCGTCTATCACATCAGAATATGGTAAAATGCGGCGTGACGACAAGTCGCTCGATCATCTCCGTTTCGAACATATAGCCTTGCCTTACCGGGCCAAAGCAGGGAAATGCTGTACACAGATGTATTATGCCAAGCAGGGAATCGTTACTCCGGAAATGGAATACGTAGCCATCCGCGAGAACATGAACTGTCAGGAGCTAGGTATCGATACACATATTACCCCTGAATTTGTTCGCGACGAGATCGCAGCCGGACGGGCTGTCTTACCCGCCAATATCAATCATCCGGAAAGTGAACCGATGATCATCGGCCGGAACTTCCTGGTTAAGATCAATACCAACATCGGCAATTCGGCAACCACTTCCTCCATTGATGAAGAAGTAGAAAAGGCTGTATGGAGTTGCAAATGGGGAGGCGATACGTTGATGGACCTTTCAACAGGAGCCAACATACATGAGACACGCGAATGGATCGTGCGTAATTGTCCGGTTCCGGTAGGTACAGTGCCTATCTATCAGGCTTTGGAGAAAGTCAATGGTAAGGTAGAAGACTTGACTTGGGAGATTTATAAGGACACACTGATCGAGCAATGCGAACAGGGCGTTGACTATTTCACCATTCATGCCGGAATCCGCCGTCATAACGTACACCTGGCAGACAAACGTCTGTGTGGTATCGTCAGTCGTGGAGGTAGTATCATGAGCAAATGGTGCCTGATTCACAACCAGGAGTCTTTCCTCTACGAGCATTTCGATGAGATCTGCGATATTCTGGCCCAATATGATGTAGCTGTTTCCTTAGGCGACGGACTTCGTCCCGGCTCCATTTATGACGCCAACGACGAAGCACAGTTTGCCGAACTGGATACGATGGGCGAACTGGTTGTACGTGCCTGGGAAAAGAACGTACAAGCCTTTATCGAAGGACCGGGTCATGTGCCCTTGCATAAGATTCAGGAAAACATGCAGCGTCAGATTGAGAAATGCCACAACGCTCCTTTCTATACGTTAGGTCCGTTAGTGACTGATATCGCACCCGGATATGATCACATCACGTCGGCTATCGGAGCGGCGCAAATCGGCTGGTTGGGAACAGCCATGCTCTGCTATGTTACGCCGAAGGAACATTTGGGATTGCCCAATAAAGAAGATGTACGTACCGGCGTGATCACCTACAAGATCGCAGCACACGCGGCCGACTTGGCCAAAGGTCATCCGGGAGCTCAGATCCGTGACAATGCATTATCAAAGGCCCGTTACGAATTCCGTTGGCGAGACCAGTTCCATTTAAGCTTGGATCCGGATCGTGCCCTCGCCTATTTCCAGGAAGGCAAACACGAAGATGGCGAATACTGTACGATGTGCGGTCCGAATTTCTGCGCGATGAAGTTGTCGAAAGATCTTTCATCCATTAAATAAATAACGATTACCTATTAACAACGATTCTTCAAATCCGAATTTGGACCATAGAAAAAGAATCGTTGTTAATTATGACCTTTTAATTTTTAATTCACAACATGTTCTCAGAAGAATTAGAAAAAATAGATTGGGACGAAACTACGGCGGCCATTTATGCCAAGACCGACGCGGATGTCCGTCGGGCTTTATCCAAAAGCCATTTGGATGTGCAGGATTTTATGGCATTAATCTCGCCGGCTGCCGAGCCTTATCTCGAACAAATGGCTCAGTTAAGCTATAAATATACGCGCGAACGCTTCGGTAACACGATGTCGATGTTCGTTCCTTTATATATCACCAACTCTTGTACCAATTCATGTGTCTATTGTGGTTTCCATGTCAGCAATCCGATGAAGCGAACGATCCTGACGGAAGAAGAAATCGTCAATGAATACAAGGCGATCAAGAAGTTGGCTCCGTTTGAGAATTTGCTTCTGGTTACAGGCGAGAATCCGGCAAAGGCAGGCGTTCCGTATATTGCCCGTGCTCTCGATCTGGCCAAGCCTTATTTCTCAAACCTGAAGATTGAAGTGATGCCTCTTTCGGCTGAAGAATATCGCGAACTGACGCATCACGGTATGAATGGTGTGATTTGCTTCCAGGAGACTTATCACAAGGCAAATTATAATATCTATCATCCGCGCGGCATGAAGTCGAAGTTCGAATGGCGTGTCAATGGATTCGACCGTATGGGACAAGCCGGCGTACATAGTATTGGTATGGGTGTGCTGATCGGCCTGGAGAAAGAATGGCGTACGGACGTGACTATGATGGCCTATCATCTGCGTTATCTGCAGAAGCATTACTGGAAAACCAAGTACAGCTTTAATTTCCCGCGTATGCGTCCGTCGGAAAACGGAGGGTTCCAGCCGAATGTTGTCATGAGCGACCGCGAATTGGCGCAGGTGACATTTGCAACCCGTATCTTCGATCACGATGTGGATATCTCCTATTCTACCCGTGAAAGCGCCAGCTTCCGCGACAATATGGCACGCCTTGGCGTAACAACGATGAGTGCTGAAAGTAAAACAGAACCGGGAGGTTATTATTCTTATCCGCAAACGTTGGAACAGTTCCACGTAAGTGACGAACGTACCGCCAAAGAAGTAACCCTCGCGTTGAAGAATCTGGGTATCGAACCGGTCTGGAAAGACTGGGATCAGTCGTTCGATGCCGTCAATTGCCAGGAACATGCAGCTACAACAACGGTATAACCGACATATCATCTTGCCAGAGATTGGTGAAGAAGGTCAGATGAAACTAGGCAAAGCGAAAGTTTTGCTTATCGGTGTGGGCGGACTAGGTTCGCCCATTGCTCTTTATTTGGCTGCTGCCGGAGTTGGAAGAATCGGATTGGTGGATGATGATGTCGTTAGTGAATCGAATCTGCAACGTCAGGTTCTTTATACTGAAAGTGAAGTCGGACAGCCCAAGGTGATTTGTGCCGCCCGTCGTTTGCAGGCATTGAATAGTCAGTTGGTAGTGGATACTTTCCCTTGTCGTTTAACCGGCGAGAATGCAGAGGAACTGATTTCCCCATACGACCTGGTTATCGACGGTTGCGATAATTTCCCGACCCGTTATCTGATCAGTGATGTTTCGGCCCGGCTACATATACCTTATATTTACGGAGCTATCCGGGAATTCGACGGACAAGTGGCTGTATTCAATCTGCCGGGAGGGAAAACGTACCGGGAATTATTTCCGGAAACGGAAACCAGTCAGATGGAAACGCCGCCTAAAGGTGTGATGGGCGTATTGCCCGGAGTCGTTGGTTGTGTGGAAGCTTCCGAAGCCATCAAACTGATTACCGGTTGTGGCGAACCCTTAAATGGGAAGCTTTGGACAATCGATCTGAAGACCATGAACACTTTCCTCTTCTCTCTTTAATCGGCTGGAGCATTCTTCCGTCGGCTTAATATAAGCAAAGAAGAATTTGTATAAATACGGATCTTTTACCTAAATACGCCTTCGTATCTTCGATAAAAGATCCGTATATTTATGAAAATACAGCCCATTAAAGATTCTTCATCAGCTCAACAAAAACAAAGTGAACGGATAAACTGTTATTTATTGATAGAATTATCTGTAAGCATTGAGAAATAATAAACTGTTGAACTTAAAAAGCGAAGACAATGAATATACTGGAAAAGCTGAAACGTAACCATCATCCGCATTCCGGAGCACTCGAATTATTGAAATACATCGGACCCGGATTGCTTGTCACCGTCGGATTCATTGATCCGGGTAATTGGGCCACCAATCTGGCTGCCGGATCTGAGTTTGGATATGCTTTACTTTGGGTCGTTACCTTCTCGTCCATCATGCTGATTATTATCCAGCATAACGTTGCACACTTGGGAATCGTGACCGGACTATGCCTATCTGAAGCGACAACCCAATATTTACCTAAAAAACTCAGCCTGCCGATTTTGATTTCTGCCATGATGGCAAGTATTTCCACTTCACTTGCTGAAATATTAGGTGGCGCCATTGCCTTGAAGATGTTATTCAGTATTCCGATCAAAGCCGGAGCTGTTATTGTAACACTGGCGTGTCTGATTATGTTGCTAAGCAATACCTACAGCAAAATAGAACGCTGGATCATCATGTTCGTTTCCATCATCGGACTTTCTTTCCTGTATGAACTGGCGCTGGTAGATGTTAACTGGCAGGAAGCTGCCGTAGGTTGGATCAAACCTTCGTTTCCGGATCATTCCCTGCTGATTGTCATGAGTGTATTGGGTGCCGTCGTAATGCCTCATAACCTGTTCTTACATTCCGAAGTGATACAGAGCCGGAAATGGAATCTGGAAGACAAGACCGTCATTCACAAACAACTTAAATATGAATTCTACGATACGCTCCTGTCAATGGTAATCGGCTGGGGCATTAATTCGGCAATGATTATTCTGGCGGCTTCGACCTTCTTTCAGGAGAAAATAGCTGTCAGCGAACTGGATCAGGCACAACAGCTCTTATTCCCGCTCGTTGGGAACAATGCCGGTGTCATCTTTGCTGTCGCTTTATTAATGGCGGGTATTTCATCTACGATAACTTCGGGTATTGCCGGAGCTTCCATCTTCGCCGGTATCTTCGGAGAAGCTTACCATCACAAAGATATACACTCGAAAATAGGTGTGCTTTGTTCTTTCCTTCCGGCTCTCCTTCTGATCTTTGTTGTAGGTGATCCTTTCCGCGGACTGATCCTTTCGCAAATGGTACTGAGTATTCAATTACCAATTACTATCTTTACGCAGGTTTATCTCACATCCAGTAAAAAGGTAATGGGCGAATTTGCCAATAGCCGGTTAACGAATATCGTATTACTGATATTAGGTACCATCGTCAGCCTGCTCAATCTGTTTCTTTTGGCACAGTTGGTTATAGGCTGAGGATGAGAAACCATCCGATGTTTTGTAATAAGATTGTAATATTGATTTCATTTAACCGAAACATAGCAATCGTTCCTTTGCAATAGAATTGAAAAATATAATAAAAGTACTATGGCAACAAAACAAAATCCTCATATCCTGGTCGTTGATGACGAAGAAGATTTGTGCGAAATCTTGAAATTCAACCTCGAAACAGAAGGATACGAAGTAGATACAGCTTACAGTGCAGAAGAAGCACTTACACTGAATCTAACCGATTACGACTTGCTCTTGCTTGATGTTATGATGGGAGAAATATCAGGTTTCAAGTTGGCAAGCATGCTGAAGAAAAATGAGAAGACAGCTCATATTCCGATTATATTCCTGACAGCCAAAGACACCGAAAACGATATGCTGACAGGATTCAACTTGGGTGCCGACGATTATATTTCCAAACCTTTTTCGATCAAGCAGGTACAGGCTCGTGTCAAGGCTGTATTAAGAAGAAGTATGGAAGAAAAGAAGCCTGTCAACGAAAATATCCTGACGTATAATACACTGAAATTGGATACCCAGCGTATCAAAGCTTCGATCAACGGAGAAGAAGTGGCACTGACCAAAAAGGAGTTTGAGATTCTGAAACTCCTGCTTGAGAATATCAACCATGTTTTCTCTCGCGAAGAAATATTGTCGCGTGTATGGAAAGATGAAGTATATGTACTCGACCGAACGATCGACGTTAATATCACTCGTCTGCGCAAGAAAATCGGAGAATACGGAAAGAACATTGTGACGCGCCTCGGCTTCGGATACTGTTTTGAAGGTTGAATGCCGTATCCTGGAAAGAATTATACGAAAGGAATGTTGAATGGAAAATAAAACAGAAAAAATAATTACGAACAACCGGATACCGTTTAGCCAACGATTGTTTTGGTCTATCTTCTTTATTTTTCTCGGATTCACCGGATGTGTGTTGATCTTTCAATACCAACGGGAAACCGAATTTGCCCAAGAAAAGCTGGATACCGTCTTAAAGACATACAATCATCAGATTCATTATCGCATCCAGCATGAGAAAACACATCGGATTGATAGTATCATTCAGACATTTCTCAATGAAATTCCGCAGAAAGATATCCGCGTAACGGTTATCAATCCGGAGGGAGACGTATTATTTGACAACAGCGGAAATGATATCTTTGAGAATCATAACGACCGAAGCGAAGTACATAACGCACGACTGACTAAAAAGAGTTTTTCCATCCGAAAATCGCGGACTACCGGAAAGCGTTACTTCTACTCCGCTTCCAATATCAACAATTATATCTATCGGACGGCAATACCATACGACCCGTATGTGAAAGGTGTATTGGCCATCAACAAGGATTTTATCTATTTTATGGGGTTGATGGTCGTGATTTTCCTCTTCGTATTGTCTAAATTCACCTTGAGTATCGGACAAACGATCTCCAAATTAAGAGACTTTGCCCGAAACATTCGGGATGTCAAACAAGATGACGAGGATTATATCTTCCCCAACGACGAACTGGGTGATATCTCGAAACAGATCATTACCCTATATCATAAACAGCAAAAAGCGAAAAACGATTTGGCGGTCGAACGGGAAAAGATCATCAAACATTTCCAGTATTCACGGGAAGGCTTTGCGATGTTTACCGACGACGGACAGGAAATCCTGTCGAACATCCTTTATATCCAGTTTGCCAATCTGATTTCCGACACGCCAATCCACGCAGCCGAAGAAGTATTGGACTTGGAAGAGCTTGCTCCTATCCGGAACTTCCTGGAAGAACATAAAGGATCGGCCCATAAACGTGTCTTACGTGAGACTATCACCATCGATAAAGGCGGTAAGATTTTCCTGGTTGAATGTATGATGTTCCTCAACAACAGTTACGAAATCTCGATCAACGATATTTCCCGCCAGGAAGAAGAAAGCCGGATGAAAAGACAATTGACGCAGAATATTGCCCACGAACTGAAGACTCCGGTCAGCAGCATTCAAGGATACTTGGAAACGATTATCAACAATCCGGATCTGCCGGCAGACAAACAGAAATTCTTTATCGAACGTTGCTACTCACAAAGTACGCGGCTGACGGTTCTGTTGCAGGATATTTCCGTCTTGAACCGGATGGATGAAGCCGGATCCATGTTTGATCTGACCGACATCAATATCAATCAGCTGGTACAGGAAATAGAGCATGAATGTGCCCAAAAGATGGAAGAGAAACATATTTCCACCCAAATCTGCTTGCCGCCAAACGCAATCATTCACGGAAATCATTCTTTGCTTTACTCCATCTTCCGGAATCTGTTCGACAACTCCATCGCTTACGCAGGAGAAAACATTACCATCAACCTGACCTGTTATAAAGAAGACGAGAAATTCTATTATTTCAACTTCTCGGACAACGGTATCGGAGTTGAAGAAGAACATATCAACCGTATCTTCGAGCGCTTCTACCGAGTCGATAAGGGCCGTAGTCGCAAACTGGGAGGAACCGGATTAGGCCTTTCGATCGTAAAGAATGCCGTTCTTTTCCACAAAGGACAGATTTCGGCCAAGAGCCAAAAGGGAAAAGGCATCAGCTTCCTATTTACCCTGAAGAAACATATCTAAAAGCATTGGGCTTTTCACATCCATAAAATGCCCCGCCTCAAGTTAAACAACAGACTTCTGGCGGGGTATTTTTGTGATCCTCAGCAAAAAGATATCCAAATGTCGTTTATTTTTTATCGTTCCACGTAGGTGGAATGATCGTTTCACCTAGGTGGGACGATCGTACCACAAGGGTGAAACGATCGAATCACCCGGGTGAAACGGTAAAAATCTCTTATGAATCAGATTTAATCCTTGTCATTTAATGGATTTAGTTGACTTAAAATCTCTTTATAAATAAAAGGGGTTGACTCTTATTGCTCTTATTCATTGACTGGATTGACTCTACAAGAAACAACCATCATCGTTTAATGAAGACACAAAAAAAGCCAGAGATGAACGCTCACCTCTGGCTTTCGTATGCTTAATCAACGGGAAAGATTATTCTTCCTCGCTGTCGTCTTCCTTCATGTTATGGAAAACATTCTGAACATCGTCGTCTTCTTCCAGCTTTTCGATCAGCTTTTCGATTGTTTCACGCTGTTCCGGAGTTACTTCCTTCAAATCATTCGGAATACGAACGAACTCACTACTTGTGATTTCATATCCGTTTTCTTCCAAATACTTCTGGATAGCTGCATTCTGGGCAAATTCACCGTACAGAACAACTTCATTGCTTTCGTCGTCTACATCCAGTTCATCTACACCAAAGTCGATCAATTCCAGTTCCAAATCATCCAAAGAAACATTTTCCGGTTTCACGATATGGAATACACACTTGTGAGTAAACAAGAATTCCAAGCTACCTGTTGTACCTAACGAACCGCCACATTTGTTGAAGTAACTACGTACATTGGCTACCGTACGTGTTGTATTATCTGTAGCTGTTTCTACGAAGATGGCAATACCAAAAGGACCGTAACCTTCGTAATTCATTTCCTTATAATCAGTGAAGTCTTTTGATACAGCACGCTTGATAGCTCTTTCCACGTTTTCCTTCGGCATGTTTTCCTTCTTGGCTGTCTGCATCAAGACACGCAAACGCGGATTGTTTTCTGGTTCCGGACCACCTTGTTTAGCACAAATGGTGATTTCCTTACCCAGTTTTGTAAATACACGGGCCATATTGCCCCAACGTTTAAACTTTCTTGCTTTACGGAACTCAAACGCTCTTCCCATACTATGTTATTGTTTTATTATTATTTTTAATATAGTCCTTATTTCATCCCATTATCGCAGCTGTGCACCCAGCTTCTGTTCCAGGTTAGTCTGGATCTTCTTCATGATGGCATCAATCTGCTTATCGTTCAATGTCTTTGTTTCATCCTGCAAATAGAAGCTAACCGCATACGATTTCTTGCCTGCCGGCAGATTCTTTCCTTCATAAACATCAAACAAAGTCACATCCTTCAACAGCTTACGTTCGCTTTCCTGTGCAATCTTCTGGATTTCGGCAAACTGAACAGCCTTATCCAACAGCAAAGCCAAATCACGCTTAACAGCCGGGAACTTCGACAAATCCGTATAAGTTACTTTGTTCTTCTTCGTTTCCTTCATCAACGCGTTCCAAGAGAATTCGGCAAAGTAAACTTCGGTATCAATATCCATAGCCTTACAAATCTTATGGCTAACGATACCCATTGTACCCAGTTGCTTGCCGGATTGCGTCGTGATACTCAAAGCAGCGTCATAAATATCATTTGTCAGATTACCGAAGATCACCTTCTTCAGGTTCACGCCCAAGCGAACCAGCATATTTTCTACATAAGCTTTCAGTTCATATACAGATGACTTCTCGTTCGGATGAGCCCAGTTGTTTTCAACACGGTTACCACACAACCACAAAGCCAAGCGGTAATCTTCACTGAATTCACCCAAAGCCTGATCTTCTTTCTTGTTTTCCTTATTATAACCGTAACAGTTACCGAACTCAAAGAAGCGGATATTTCCATTCTTACGCTTCATATTGTGTTCTACGCTTTCCAAACCACCGAACAACAATGTCTGACGCATACAGTTCAAGTCCGCACTCAACGGATTCATCAGCATCACACAATGATCAGCCGGATACGTAGTCAACTTATCATAATAAGCCGAACGAGTCAATGAGTTATTCAGGATTTCATTGAAACCACAACCACACAATTGCTCAGAAATCAGGTTCTGCATCTTATAGCTATGATCAGTCGGTGTCTGATAGCTCAGATTTGATTTGACATGATCGCTAAACTCGATGTTATTATAACCATAAATACGCAGAATATCTTCGATAACATCCACATCACGCTGAACATCGATACGATAAACCGGAACTTCCAGGCTTAAACCTTCGGCTGTTTCGTTCGTAATCTTCATTTCCAGACTCTCCAGAATACTCTTCACAGTTTCTACCGGAATAACCTTTCCTGTCAGAGAGTTGATCTTATCATAAGTAATATTTACCTGATACGGATTAAATACTGTCGGATAAATATCCTGAATATCGCCTGTAATAGTTCCGCCAGCCAGTTCTTTCACCAGCAAAGCCGCATATTTCAAGATATAAACTGTTACATTCGGATCCAAACCACGTTCATAACGGAAAGAAGCATCTGTATTCAAACCGAAACGGCGTGCACTCTTACGAATCCATGTAGGATGGAAAGTAGCTGATTCCAAGAATACATCTGTTGTATTCTCAGTAACACCTGATTCCAAACCGCCGAATACACCAGCAATACACATAGGCTCTTCGGTGTTACAAATCATCAGATCGCGAGCTGTCAAAGTGCGTTCTACACCGTCAAGGGTAACAAACTTCTGTCCTTCTTCGGCAGACTTAACGATAACTTTACCACCTTTTATTTTACCTGCATCAAATGAATGCAACGGTTGTCCCATACCATGCAAGATATAATTCGTTATATCCACCACGTTATTGATTGGACGCAGACCAATTGTACGCAGTTTGTTTTGCAACCATTCCGGACTTTCTTTGACGGTCACACCTTTTATCGTTACACCTGAATAACGCAAGCAAGCTTCTGTATTCACTACTTCTACCTGAATGGCCGGAGTTTGGTCGTCAATCTGGAAAGCATCCACAGAAGGACGTTTCAATGCAGACGGCTTTCCGTTTTGCTTCAGATAAGCAGCCAAGTCACGAGCAACACCGAAATGAGAAGTAGCATCCACACGGTTCGGTGTAATGTCCACTTCCAATACATAATCGCTCTTTATATTATAGTATTCTTTAGCAGGAGTTCCTACAACGGCATCAGCCGGCAATACAATAATGCCCGAATGATCGGTACCAACGCCTATTTCGTCTTCTGCACAGATCATACCATTCGACTCTACACCACGCAGTTTAGACCGCTTAATGGTAAATTCCTTATCACCATCGTATAACTTGGTTCCATTAACGGCTACTACGACTTTCTGACCGGCAGCAACATTCGGCGCACCACAAACGATCTGTAACGGTTCACCGCTACCCACATTAACTGTTGTCACATGTAAATGATCTGAATTGGGATGAGCCTCACAGGTAAGTACTTCGCCGATTACCAGTCCTTCCAAGCCACCTTTGATGGTCTGCACTTCTTCAATACCGCCCGTTTCCAGACCAATGGAAGTCAGGGCATCTGCTACTTCTTCAGGCTGTAAATCGAAATCAAGATATTCTTTCAGCCAGTTGTAAGATATGTTCATCGTTATTTAAGTTTTTCTATATTCTCTTTCCTGAATGAGTTACCTTATATACCTAAAAACAATAACTCACGCCTTAATGACTTGCAAAAATAGAAATAATAATCGAGAGAATAAAACAATTCTTTACTTTTCATAAATACAAATGTCTGCTCAAAGTTCACTTCCGGAAATTCTTTTCAGCCGGTATTCATTGGGCGATATACCCATTATTTTCTTGAAAAAGCGACTTAAATAGGAAGAATCAGGGAAACTGCATATACTGGCTATTTCAGACAACGATAAATCCAGGTTATTTAACTGCACCATTACTTCGGCAGATAACTGCTCGTCAATTAATTGTTTGGGAGTCTTCCCTTGCGAATACGTAGCCGTGATCGCACATAAATAACGGGGCGATATACAAAGTTTTTCCGCATAAAAAGAGACTTGATGCTCTTTGAGTGCATATTCATGTACCAAATGCATGAAACGATGAAAGAGCATTTGCTTTCTGGTATAAGATTCTGTGGCAGAAATATACTGTCCCGGAATAGATGAAAAAATCCACATCAGCATACTTTGCAGATAATTCTCAGACAATCTCTCAACAAAAGGGCCCGATTTTCCGGAAAATAACATTTCTGCCATATCCATCCATAAATTAACCGACTTCCAACTTTCCGTATGTCCGTCTTTCCCATGTTCAAAATAAGGGAATTCGCGCATATAATTGAAATAAGTCGTATCCAAAGAAACAGCGACTTTCAAAAATAACGATTGAGGATAAAGTAGCAAACGGACTTGAAAATCTGCCGATGAATCCAGAAGATGCATAATACTTCCGTTCCAAAAAATCAATTCACACATCGGCTTTAAAGAGAAATGCTGTGCTCCTGTCGAGACAAGCGCCTCGCCTTGAGTACAAATCATTTGAACACCACAGGAAAACATCTGTGGCAACGGACGAAGAAAATCCAGATTTGTCTCTTCGTAATAAATGGAAGAAAGAGATGTCAGTTTAGCAAGATCCATCGAGCTTGGAATTTTATGAAACAAAAATAAGCCTTTTCAACCATATTCAGAAGTATTTTATTCCGATTATGAAAAATTCTGTAGAACAAACGAAACAAAAAGACTGCAACAGATTCTCTAATTTTGCCGCAAAATAAAAATCAACAATGGGTACAAGAAGAAATTCAAAACTATTCATTCTTATCTTTTTAGGAATGCTTACGGCTTTCGGGCCTTTCGTTACGGATATGTATTTACCAACGTTGCCCGCTATGTCACAGTTTTTCAATACCAGTTCATCATTCATCCAACTCGGATTAACAACCAGTATGATCGGACTGGCTGTCGGACAATTATTATTCGGTCCTTTAAGCGATAAATATGGCAGAAGATTTCCGCTTATCAGTGCACTAAGCTTATTCCTGATATCCACTATCGGATGTATTTATTCTCCAAACATCATCCAATTTGTTGGGTGGAGACTTATTCAAGGAATAGCCGGAGCCGGTGGAATTGTTATTTCCCGATCCATTGCAGCTGATAAATACAGCGGAAAAGAATTGGCCAAAATGCTGGCCATTATCGGAGCCATTAACGGAATAGCTCCGGTGGCTGCTCCAATTCTTGGAGGAACAATGGCCGATATAACAGGCTGGCAAGGCATCTTCTGGGTACTGTTTCTCATCGGAATCTTATTACTTGCCGGAAGTATTCATTTTAATGACACACTACCGGCCGAGAAACGGGGAAAGACAAAATGGATTGATGTCTATCACGGTTTAATTACAGTACTTCACAATCGCAGTTACGTTTGTTATATTCTTCAAAGTGGCTTTGCACAGAGTGTTCTGTTTGCCAACATTGCTTCTTCTCCCTTCATCATGCAACAGCATTATGGATTCTCTCCTTTTATGTTCAGCGTCTGCTTTGGTATCAACGCAATTGCAATTGGCATAGCTGCCGCTTCAGCAGCTAAATTCAGACATCCGGAACAAGCATTATATACCGGAAGTATAGGTATGGTATTAGCTTCTGTTTGTTTATTTATCGCCTTTTATTCCAATTGCAGCTTTTGGGTATATGAAACCTTACTCATTGGCTTGCTACTCATGTTAGGTTTAACGTTCACAGCCTCCAATACATTGGCAATGGATAGTGCCCGGTCTAATGCAGGTATTGCTTCTGCCTTATTAGGTGCTTTAGGTTTCGCTTTCGGCGGACTGGTTTCTCCTCTTGTCGGATTGGGGAACATTCTGATTTCAACCGGACTGGTATTTATAATAGGTTCATTAGGCTCTTTCATTTGCACATTACGAGCTTTAAACCGAAAATTCTCTTTGGCGAAAATACTCAAGACGACCCAATCATCCATGAATCTATAAATAGAAAAATCCCCTAAAAGTAACCGGCAGACAAGCAAACAGCTACTTTTAGGGGATTTATTATACCAGTGAATGATTCAGCAACTTTCTTTATTACTCACGGAAAGCCTTACAATAGGTAGTCATCAGGAAGAGACAAAGTCCTAATACGCCAACAACCAAATAAGCATATTCCAAATCAAAAGCTTTGGAAATAGCACCAATTAACACCGGAGCGACAAGAGAACCAACAAAACTAATGCTGGACAGAATAGTCAAAGCTATTCCAACCGGAGTATGAGACTTCGCTCCTACCAAACTATAAATAGTAGGCACAACACAGGAAATGCCTAATCCAACCAACATAAAGCCCAATGAATTGACAACTACTTTCAGAATCATATTGTCGAATACACCGCCTAATAATGCCGATACAAAGAAGCCAATGAATATAAAGGCTCCGGCTAATTGCAAGACTCGCTGCTTGCCCAAGCGACCATACGCCCAATTTGCCAAGAAACGTCCGACCGTCATCATCACCATAAATACCAAGAAGCCGATTTGAAGTGATTTAGGAACTTGCAATACGGATTCAAAGTAAAGGCCACTCCAGTCGAACATCGCACTTTCAACTATTAATCCGAACAAACCAGCTAAACCGAATTGAATCAGAATCAATTCCGGTTTACGGATAAAGCTTAATAAAGCGGGAGTTTCTTTCTGCCCCTTTTCTTCCTTAACTTCCACTTCTTCAAACTGACGAACCCGATCATCCTGCAAATAACGTCTGCCACAAAGGATAATCAATAGGATTAACAAGGCAGAAACAGAGAAATGGATAAAAGGAGGAACACCAGCCATAATCATAAAGAATCCGATAACGGCTCCCAGACAAGCAGCCAAACTCCAACCGCCATGGAAGGAAGCCATAATTGTCCGCCCAAACAGACGTTCGATAACTATACCTTGTGTATTCAACGATATATCGCACATATTCCAAAATACACCAAAGAAGAAAAGACAAGCTCCCAACGCATAAATAGAGGAAACAGCTCCTATCAAGAACAAAGACAACGCATATCCAAACACACTTGCCTGCACCATAATCCGACTACCTAATCGGGAAACCAGAAATCCTGCCAAAGGAATAGCTACAAACTTTCCCACCGGTATCAGGAACAAAACCAATCCCCAATAAAACACATCATACACATCAAACATCGCCTTCACATCCGGAATCCGGCTTGCCCAACTCGAAAAGCATAATCCTTGTGCAAGAAAAAACGACAGAACCGCATAACGGATCCGCTCTTTAGGATATGCCAATTGTTCTTTCATCTCCATATTTATCTTTTCATTTAATTAATAATTCACTTGCTGAACAGTATTTAAGAGAAAGTCTGTCACTTAAAAAACTCTTCGATTTTCTACTTATCCGATGAATAGCTTCTGTTACCACTAAACTGTGCTTATAAAAGTAGAATATGTAAAATAATCATTGCAAAGATAACCAGAAAAAACAGTACTTTTGTGTTCTACTTTAATACAATTATAGGATGAATTACGGATTTGTAAAGGTTGCAGCAGCTGTTCCTAATATACAAGTGGCTGATTGCATCTATAATATCACACAAATGGAGAAGATGATGCGTAAGGCTGCCGATAAAGGCGTACAAATCATCGTCTTCCCGGAATTGTCGGTAACAGGTTATACTTGCCTGGACTTGTTCCAACAAGATCTTCTGTTGAACAGTGCAGAAAATGCCTTACTCCAGTTAGCCGAAAATACGGCAGACTTACCTCTTTTGGCATTTGTCGGCGCTCCGTTACGGACAGACAACAAGCTGATCAATGCGGCCATTGCCATACAGGAAGGTAAAATCCTCGGAGTTGTGCCGAAAACCTATCTGCCAAACTACAAAGAGTTTCAAGAGAAACGTTGGTTTACTTCGGCGAATGACCTGGATAATGATTTTGTTGAGATCGGCGATCATTTCTATCCGCTGCAAAAGCAAATGATCATCATTGCAAATGATGTAGCTGTCGGCGTAGAAATCTGTGAAGACTTGTGGATGCCTGTTCCTCCCAGTTCCGAATTGGCAATGTTGGGAGCCAATATCATTGTGAATCTGTCAGCCAGCAACGAATTGATCGGCAAACATGCCTATCGTAAACAACTCGTAGCCCAGCAATCAGCACGTTGTATCTGCGGTTATGTGTATGCATCAAGTGGTTTCGGCGAATCGACAACCGACTTGGTTTTCTCGGGCAGTGCTTTAATTGCAGAAAACGGAGTTATTCTGGCTGAATCCAAACGATTCTCATTGGATGAACAATTAATCATCTCCGATATCGACGTCGAATATTTGTATCACGACCGTCTCGTATCTACCTCTTTCTCGGAAGGTTGTTTAGCCAAAGATACAGATCGGGGATTTGAACTGGAATTCATATTGCCGGAATACCGGAAAGAGACAGCCAACATGCTATCCAGAACCATTGATCCGCATCCGTTCACTCCTGAAGGAGCCGCTTTACGCGAACGCTGTGAAGAAATCTTCCAGATTCAAACAGCCGGTCTGGCTAAACGAATCGTACATGCGCATGCCAAGACGGCGGTTGTCGGTATTTCCGGTGGACTAGATTCGACACTGGCGCTTTTGGTAACCGTCATGACGTTCGACTTACTTAAGATTCCGCGTAACCGCATCATTGGAATTACCATGCCCGGATTCGGTACCACAGGACGAACCTATCGTAATGCTGTCAGTCTGATTCATTCTTTGGGCGTTACTTTCCGGGAAATATCCATCAAAGAAGCATGTATGCAGCACTTCCAGGATATTCACCATGATGCCAATCTACATGATGTTACGTATGAAAACAGTCAGGCTCGCGAACGTACACAAATTCTGATGGACGTAGCAAATAAGGAAAACGGTCTGGTAATCGGTACGGGCGATTTATCGGAGCTGGCTTTAGGCTGGGCTACCTATAATGGTGATCACATGTCGATGTATGGTGTTAACGGAAGTATCCCGAAGACATTAGTAAAATACTTGGTTGAATGGGTCGCACACAACCGGGTTGATGAAGATTCCAAAGAAACATTACTCGACATCCTGGATACGCCCATCAGTCCGGAACTGATTCCGGCAGACGAACAGGGAAATATCAAGCAGAAAACAGAAGATCTGGTAGGGCCTTATGAATTGCATGATTTCTTCCTCTATCATTTCATCCGTTTTGGCGCAACGCCTGCCAAGATTTACTATCTGGCTCAAGAAGCATTCCGCGGAGCTTATTCGGACGAAACGATAAAGAAATGGTTATATACATTCTTCCGTCGCTTCTTCCAGCAGCAGTTTAAGCGCAGTTGTCTGCCCGACGGCCCGAAAGTAGGAAGTATCAGTCTTTCCCCTCGTGGAGATTGGCGCATGCCTAGCGATGCAGCCGCGACTCTTTGGCTGAAAGAAATAGAGAAATTATAATAAAAGCAAAGAGAGTAATCATTCCGCTGATTACTCTCTTTGCTTTTATTGTTTACAGCACCTAATGAATTTCACTGGCTTTTATCCTTCATTCTTCCCTGCCAGCGGATGATTCTCTTCAAAGATCTTCAAACGTTCGTCCAACAAATCATACTGATGATCCTTGATGAAAGAAACACAAGCCCGCAAACCTTCCTGACGGCTACCGGTTGTTCCGAGTGAAATGGCACTGACTCCATAATACATCAATTCCTTCATCAGTTCCGAACCAGTCATGCCCGGATAAGCAATGGTAAAGTAAAAGCCATCGGCTATCGGCTGATCCAAATCATGGTCATAGACAATCTTGAACCCATGATCGGTAAATATCTTCTTGATGCGTGCAGCACGCCGGCCATATTCCTTTATTTCAGAGACGAAATCAAAAGTACCGTCTGCTGCCGCCTTGAACATAGCAGCCAAAGCATACTGGGCAGAATGACTTGTTCCTGAAGAAAGCGCATACAGTACTCGGTGAATATAAACCGTACCAAAGGTTCCACCGCCATAACGCTGCTTGAATCCCGGATAAGCCCGATGATATAATTTATCGGAAATAGCGGTCACACCGATACGCTGTCCTGCATAACTAAAGGCTTTCGAGCCAGATATCTGAAGAATATAATAATCGGTATAACGGGCAATCGTCGGCTGGTAAGGTGGTTCAAACGGTGTACCTAAGTTCTTGCGGAAATCCATGGCAAAGTAAGCCAAGTCTTCTATGACAATGACATCATACTTATTGGCCATTTCGGCAATAATCTTCAATTCATCATCAGTCAGACAGAACCAAGCCGGATTGTTGGGATTGGAATAAATAAGAGCCGCAATATTTCCTTTGCTCAGGAAGGATTCCAATATATCACACAACTTTTCTCCGCGATAATCATAGACATCAAAGGAAGCATACTTATATCCCATCACTGTAATCTGCTGCTTCTGTACCGGAAAACCCGGATCTATAAAGAGAATGGTATCTTTCTCTTCGGGATTACATTGCCCGCAAGTAAGAAAAGAGGCATACGTTCCCTGCATCGAGCCTGTTACTGGCACGCATCCTTCCGGAGATACATCCACATTGATGAAGGCTTTGATAAAACGGGAAGCCTGCTCTTTCAATTCGGGCAATCCGTTAATATTGGGATAAATCGAAGCAATACCTGCTTGCAAGGCCTTGATTTCGGCATCCACGCCTACTTGTGCCGGCTTCAAACCCGGTACCCCCATTTCCATATGGACAAACTCTTGGCCTGTCCGTTCTTCCAATTCGTTGGAGATAGCCACGACTTCGCGGATGGTGGCTTTACCGAAATCTGGCAAATGGTAGCTATCGATGACTTCCTGTGCTACCTGATAATCTATCGGAGTGTTCTTCATTTCAAGTTATATTTATACATTACAAAGGCAAAAGTAGGGAAAATATTTCTAATCTCCCCCGCTTTTGCCTTTCAATTTGTTCTGTTATTCCAGTTTACTTACGTCTTTTGTAAAGAAAGTCTTTCCATCTTTCTTCTGCTTCTCCCTGACTGAACATTTCATAGCGTGCCATCACAAACAACAGATCCGACAGGCGATTGATGAATTGCAACAGACAAGGCGGAACTTCGTCCTGTTTATTCAACGTCCACAGACGGCGTTCTGCACGCCGGGCTACAGTACGAGCCCATTGCAAATGAGCCGCAACGGGTGTTCCTCCCGGCAAGACAAAGTACGAAGTCTCCTTCATCTGGGCAGTCAGATGGTCGATCTGTTCCTCGCAATAAGCGGCCAATCCTTCCGGAAGTGGATTCGGATTCTTCATACGCAAGGCAGAAGGCGTTGCTACATGCGACATAACAACCATCATTTCCCGCTGAATATGTCCCAGCAGTTTCTGCCATTCATGATCAGCAGGAAGGAAAGTCCGGACAATTCCCAACAAGGCATTCAATTCATCCAGCGTGCCGTTCGCTTCGATCCGGATATCATCCTTATCAACCCGCTCGCCACCATGAATACCAGTCTTCCCTTTATCGCCACCTCGCGTATAAATCCTTACCATAATAAATGGTTTATCCTGATTAACGAATAGGCCGTGCTTCCACGCCCTCGAAAGTTATTTTCACCGGATTGATATGTCCTTGTTCGTCGAACGTCATCCGATCGATACAAGTCACACGATGATTTCCTTCCTTATCTCCCAACGGGCGACGGTGATAAACAATATAATATTCTTCCGTTCCCGGCACCTGAATCACCGAATGATGACCGGCTCCAGTAGCAACTTCGGGATCTTGCTGCAAGATTTTACCCAAGCGTTCGAATGGTCCGAACGGAGAATCAGCAATCGCATACGCTACCGAATAATCCGGACCCGTCCAGCCTCCTTCACTCCACATGAAGTAGTACTTACCATTCTTCTTAAACATAAACGGACCTTCCACGTATCCTTCGGGCGTTACTTCCTTATAGATTTCTCCATCCTCGAAAGGTTCAAGACCGGTAAAATCATCTTTCAGTTTTACCAGGTTGCAATGACGCCAGCCTCCGTAGTACATATAATAAGTTCCGTTATCCTGGAAGACAAACTGGTCGATAGGTTGTGCTCCGTTTACAATCTCATTGATCAACGGTTTTCCCAGCAAATCCTTATAGGGTCCTTCAGGACGATCGGCAACGGCAACGCCAATACCGCCAACTTCGCCTTCATGCACATCATTTGCTCCGAAGAAAAGATAATATTTCCCGTCTTTACTGATTACAGCCGGTGCCCACATCGCCCGCTTGGCCCACTTCACTTCCGTTGTATCCAGAATAGATTCATGTTTGGTCCAATTAACCAAATCTTTGGAAGAGAAGCAATCGAAATGTGTCTGCAACTCATACCGGTCGCTATACGTCGGGTAAATCCAATACGTATCACCATAAACGATTCCTTCCGGATCGGCATACCAGCCTTCAAACACCGGATTCCCGCTTTTAGCTAATACTTCTTCGGCGGGTTGCTCTTTCTTTGTCTGCCCGCAAGCAGCCAGGAAAAGAGCAGAAAGAGATAACACAGAGGTCTTCAGAATTAATTTGTTCATATTTATTGTTATTATTATTGATGAGCGTCGTATTTGATAGCCAAACCACCTTCGGCCGTTTCTTTGTACAAGCTGGGCAGGTCGTTACCGGTTTGCCGCATGACTTCTACTACCTGATCGAAGCTTACCCGGTGTCTTCCATCCGAGAAGTTCGAGAAGGTATTGGCATCCAACGCACGGGCTGCTGCAAACGCATTCCGTTCGATACAAGGAATCTGTACCAAACCGCATACCGGATCACACGTTAGTCCCAAGTGATGTTCCAATCCCATTTCGGCCGCATATTCAATCTGGGCAGGTGTTCCACCAAACAACTGACTGGCTGCTGCCGCTGCCATGGCACACGCAACTCCAACTTCGCCTTGACAACCTACTTCGGCACCGGAAATGGAAGCATTGGTCTTGACAACATTTCCAAACAAACCGGCCGTTGCCAAAGCTCGCAGAATACGCGAATCGCGAAACTCACGTGTTTCTTTCAGATGATATAATACTGCCGGCATGACTCCACACGAACCACAGGTCGGAGCTGTTACGATTTTTCCACCACAAGCATTTTCTTCAGAGACAGCCAATGCATAGGCATATACCAATCCCCTACTTTTGATACTGCTTCCATAGCCACGGGCACGGATCATATAATCAGAAGCTTTCCGGCGGATTCCCAGACCTCCGGGCAAAATGCCTTCGGCTTCCAGACCACGACGAACGGCTTCTTGCATCACTTCCCATACTTCAGCCAGATAATCCCAGATACCGGAGCCTTCGCATTGTTCTACATATTCCCAATACGAATACCCGCTTTTCTCACACCAAGCCTGGATATCACGGATATTGTGCATCGGATACACCTCCGTATCCGTCTTTTCATTATATGTTTCATTGGCCAGCGTACCACCGCCAATACTGTAAATCGTCCATGAATCCTGCTTGTTTCCGTTGGCATCAAAGGCTTCGAACAACATACCGTTCGGATGAAAAGCCAGAAATTCTTTGGGCTTCCAAATGATATCAGTCTTAGTCACCGGCGAAAGCACACCTAAAATGGCGGCATCCGTCATGTGACCTTTTCCGGTAGCTGCCAGACTACCGTATAAAGTTACTTCAAACCTTGCTGCCGAAGGATTTTTCTTCAGAAACATCTCGGCGGCACGCATCGGTCCCATCGTATGGCTACTAGACGGACCATGACCGATACGGAATATATGCCTGATTGAATCCATATTTCTTTCTTTTTAATTTCTGAACAAAGATAAGGAGAAAATCCGGAGATAACAGATGTTCCCTCTATAAAATCCGAGGATTTATTCAGAGAGAATACGACAGAATCTTTGTAAACCTGTTTACAAAAACCGGAAAGCATGGCAGATAAAAATTATTCGCCCCCGACAAATATATATTCGCCCCCAGCGAATACATGTTCGCCGCCGATGAATATATATTCGCCGAGGGCGAATATAAAATCACTCCTTATTTTCGGACTTTTATATCCCTAACTAAGCCAGTTTATCTGCCTATATTCAGAAATGAATGCCGCAATGCTTTGCCAGATAATCTGCCGTATCGTTCCACAGAGAATCCATCTGCGGATGATTCAAGTAAACAGGTTTCAGACGACGTTGCTTACAGGAAGCATACATTTGTCCTGTTTCCGACATCGGAAGTCCGTCTAACAACAAATGAACAGCCGTAGCAGCCCCTTGCTTCGGTGTGCGGATAAACGGACGGAAGAAGAGATCCGTCAACGGATCAAACCACATATCCATCCGGATAATATTCGTCGAAACGATACCCGGATCGGAAGCTCCGACCCAAATACCCCGCGAAGCTACTTCCAAAGCCAACTTACGTACAAAAAGCCAAAGGGCTAATTTCGTATTGCTGTATATCGGAATACGCCAGAACTCTCCTTTCTTCCCACGAGTGAAAAACTCAGGCGTAATCTGACCGATGGCATACGTACAAGAAACCATGCAGACAATCCGGGAACCGGCTTGCATCAAAGGCAACAGCTTACGTGACAAAAGATAAGGAGCCACATAATTTACTGCTACGGTATATTCCAGTCCGTCGGGTGTTTGCTGAAAATGCGTACACATGGTTCCGGCATTATTCATCAGCAAAGCAATTGGTTTCCCATCAGCCAGTAAGCTATCGGCTACGGCCATGACCGAACTCATGATCGACAAATCCACCTGCCGAACCTGTATATCCTGATTACCTGTCTCCTGCGCTATCTGATTCCGACGGATCGTTCCAGCCTCCAGACTGGAACAAAGCATAATGACTTCATAACCTGCCTGGGCAACCGCCTTCGTAATCTCAGAACCCATGCCTCCATCGGCACCCGTAATGACGGCACGACCTTTCATGACCGGGCTTCCTCCTCCAAGCGTTCGATTTCCTTTTGCAGGCTAGTTGGGATTTTCTCCTTCAGATGCTTATGACAGGCCATATCCAATGTGTACATACGGGCAATACAGAAGTTACTGTGACCGCAATCACAACAATAATCTTCTTCTGCCTTCATCCGATTGACCAAATCAGGCGTATTCAGCAAGGCCCGGCCCATTTGCACAAAAGGAAAGCCCAACGACAACACTTCTTCTATCTTCTTTCGGGATACCAGACCACCGACATAAACCAACGGAATACCCGGGACTTCCCGCTGAAACAGCAAAGCATCGTCCAAGAAATAAGCTTCTTTGAAAGGTACGGTCGGAATCATCCATTTACCCACCATCCGGACGCCCCATTTCAGCCACCAGCAATCCATATAATGAGTCATCGTCTTGATAGGCATAGCTCCACGCATGACATACATAGGAGCCTTACTTACGAATCCGCCACTCAATACCAATGCATGAGCTCCGTCTTCTTTCAGTCGGCGAGCCACCTGCAATGTTTCGTCCAATTCCATACCTCCTTTAAAGCCGTCGCGCATGTTCATCTTCACCAAGACAGCCAAATCATTTCCGGCAGCCTTCATTACTTCTTCCATTACCATATCCATAAAACGCATCCGATTTTCCAACGAACCGCCAAACTCATCTTTCCGATGATTGGTATAAGGCGACAGGAACTGACTGATCAGATATCCATGTCCGGCATGTATCTCGACAGCATCAAAGCCACTCTCGCGTGCCAGACGCACAGCATTACCGAATTCCTTCGCCATGGCGGGAAGTTCGTCTTTCCGCAAGCCACGAACAAAAGTCGGAGAATATAAATTGAATCCGGTAGAAGCACCGACCGGTGTTTCGCCACAAATACTTTTATGCGACATATTTCCGCAATGTCCCAACTGAATGCTGGCAGCAGCACCTTCCTTGTGTACTGCATCCGTCACCTTTCTCAAGCCAGGAACAATCTCCGGACGCATCCATAACTGACGATCGAAAGACAAACCACTGCGTGTCACTGCAGCATAAGCTACCGTTGTCATTCCGACACCACCAGCCGCTACCGAATGATGATAATCCAATAATTCTTTGGAAGGAACATTTCCCGGGCACATACTTTCAAACGCTGCCGAACGAATCGTCCGGTTACGCACGGTCAGCGGTCCTATCTTTCCGGGTGTAAATAATATCGAAGTCATATTAGAATATATAAGGTATTAAACATTTCCGTTTTCCGACAGCTTCCACACCGAATTCTTCACGGTATTTCTGGCGAATAGCATAAGCCCGGGGAGCCAAATTGGCAAACGTCCACCAGACAAATACCCAGGCAGCCGGCGAAGCAGTAGCCACAGCGAATCCGGTCCATTCCAACAATTCACCGAAGTAATTCCCGGATGTCACCCAATGATACAACCCTTTCTGCGGTAAATAATGCCGGGTGTCGCCCGGCTGACGCAAATGGCGGATCACATAATCAGAATGCCAGTTGATTCCCATTCCCAGGAAGAAGACAATAATTCCTATCCAGCAATTAATCCGGCATAAATAAGCCGACGAATACAATTCTTCCGGAGCCAAAAAGAAAAGCCATTCTCCCTGAATATATCCGTTCAGCAAATTAAATACCACACCCATCAGCATGATAGCAACAGGCATCCGGCTCTTTCCCTTCATCAGAAAAGGAAAGACAAAAGAACGCTGGAAATAATGCAATTCAAACAAGAGAAAAAAGAGGAAAGGAACAGACAAAACAGACCGGTCACTCTGAAGCCACAAAATTAGCATGACGAAAAAGACAGGAGCTTCCATCAGCAACCAGCCTATTTTATTCGGGATAGAAAATCCCCATTGCGCTGTTCTGAACATGCCATAGCCAGCTTTCACAAAAAACAGTGCAATAAAAACAATCAACCCGACAGCAGAAAAACCGATCAATATCTGGTGAAATAATTCTATACTCATAAGCCAAAAGAATGTTGTAAACGCAAAGTTAAAAGAAATAAGGAAGAGGCCTTCCCTTTACTCATAAAAATCAAGGAGTAATCAGAAAAAGTTACCACTAAAAAGGAATTAGGGAATTGAGTTTCTGAAGTCAACTCAATTCCCCAATATAGATCAAGAATTAAATATATAGTCCTATTTATTTCTTAGCATCAACCAAACGTTCTTTTAACTTGGCCAACATATCACGAGTCATAGAATCCAAATCATATTCCGGCTTCCAACCCCATTCTTCGCGGGCGCAAGTATCGTCCAATGAGTTAGGCCATGATTCAGCAATAGACTGACGCAATGGATCTACGGCATATTCCATCTTGAAATCCGGTAAGTATTTCTTGATGCTGTTATAAATGATTTCCGGATCAAAGCTCATAGATGCAATATTGAATGAATTACGATGTACAAACTTCGAAGCGTCGGCTTCCATGATTTCAATAGCAGCACGCAAACCATCCGGCATATACATCATATCCATAAATGTACCGGCAGCGATCGGGCATTTGAATGTTTCACCTCTAACTGCAGAATAATAAATATCAACAGCATAGTCGGTTGTTCCACCACCCGGAGGTGTTACATAAGAAATCAAACCCGGGAAACGAACTGAACGAGTATCCACACCAAAACGGATATTATAATAATCACTCAATAACTCTCCGGAAACTTTCGTTACACCATACATCGTTCTCGGATTACGGATTGTATCCTGAGGAGTTTTGTCTTTCGGAGTATTATTACCGAAAACACCAATTGAACTCGGAGTAAATACGGCACAATGCATTTCACGAGCTACTTCCAATACATTGAATAATCCGCCCATACCGATCTTCCATGCCAACTGAGGCTTGGCTTCTGCAACAGCAGATAATAAAGCCGCCAGATTATATATAGTATCAACCTTATAACGAGAAACGGTTTCTGCGATCTGTTGTTCGTTTGTAATATCAACAATGGCAGAAGGTCCCGACTCTAATAATTCGCCTTTAGGTTCTGCTCCCGGAATATATCCTGCAACTACATTTGCTCCGCCATAAATACCTCTCAACTTCATGGTTAGTTCAGAACCGATTTGTCCGGTTGAACCAATAATTAATATATTCTTCATTTTACATTTGAGATTTAAGTTATCTGCGAACAAAGGTAGAAGAATAAAAATTGTTTTTACATGATTTTCTTGATTTTTTTCGCCTGTTTCTCAAAAAAAAATAAGAACTTTGTTTCGTTTAGTCAAAAACAAAACTTTTTCCGCAAGATTCAAATAAAAAATATTTGTTTCTTTACGGTATCTTAATCTAGAACCATTAAATATATATTATCATGTACGGAAAATTTAAGGATTTCTTAGCTGCAGAACTGGCAAACATCCAGGCAGCCGGCTTGTACAAGAATGAAAGAATTATTACCACTCCGCAGCGTGCCGACATCAAGGTAAATGCAGGAAGCGATGTTTTAAACTTTTGTGCGAACAATTATCTGGGTCTTTCTGACAACAAACGCTTGATTGAAGCATCCAAAGCTGCCATGGATTCTCATGGATACGGAATGTCTTCAGTCCGTTTCATTTGTGGTACTCAAGATCTTCACAAGCAATTGGAAGCAGCAATCTCTGATTACTTCAAAACAGAAGATACTATTTTATATGCAGCTTGCTTTGATGCAAACGGTGGTTTGTTTGAACCTTTATTTACAGAAGAAGATGCTATCATTTCAGATGCTTTGAACCATGCCTCTATCATTGATGGTGTTCGTCTGTGTAAGGCAAAACGTTATCGTTATGCAAATGCAGACATGGCAGACTTGGAACGCTGTCTGCAAGAAGCACAAGCACAACGTCATCGTATCATCGCTACAGACGGTGTATTCTCTATGGACGGAAATGTAGCTCCGATGGATAAGATCTGTGAATTGGCAGAAAAATATGATGCGTTGGTTATGGTCGACGAATCACACTCTGCCGGAGTAGTTGGACCGACAGGTCATGGCGTTGCCGAACAGTTCAATTGCTACGGACGTATTGATGTATTTACCGGAACATTAGGAAAAGCCTTTGGTGGTGCTATGGGTGGTTTCACAACAGGTAAGAAAGAAATCATCGATATGCTTCGTCAGCGTTCTCGTCCATATCTGTTCTCTAACTCTGTAGCTCCAGCTATCGTTGGTGCAAGCTTGGAAATGTTCAAGATGTTGAAGGAAAGCGATGCCTTGCATACGAAATTAATGGAAAACGTTACTTACTTCCGCGATAAGATGATGGCTGCCGGCTTTGATATCAAACCTACTCAATCAGCTATCTGCGCAGTAATGCTATATGATGCTAAGTTGTCACAAGACTTTGCAGCCAAGATGCAAGAAGAAGGTATTTACGTAACAGGTTTCTATTATCCGGTTGTTCCGAAAGGTCAAGCTCGTATTCGCGTACAATTGTCAGCTGGTCATGAAAAAGAACATCTTGATAAAGCAATTGCAGCCTTCATCAAAGTGGGTAAAGAATTAGGCGTTATCAAATAAGAAGTAACTCTAAAAGTACAAACATATCCATTATTAATATAAACGGATATAACATACCTATAAAAAACTCCTGGGAAGTAAATTCTCAGGAGTTTTTATTTTACCATACTGTATCAAGTATACATTTACTCTACTGAACTGACAGAAACAAAAAAAGATGCGCCCAAAAATTGGACGCATCTCTCTAATTAATTACTTAAGCTAATAATATATTATTTATTGTCTGCACGCATAATAACAACGCGGTTCCAGCTATTTTCGCTATAAGGCTGTTCTTCGCAACCCTTCCATTCAATTGTGATGCGGCTAGAATCGATACCATACTTTTCAGTCAATTCTTTAGCAACGGCTTTAGCACGTTTTTCAGACAACTGCATGTTATAATCAGCTTTACCAGTCTTCTTGTCAGCATAACCAATCACCTTAATCGGAGTATTGTTAGCCTTCATATATTCAGCTGTATTATAGATATTGATATGCTGGTTCTTATCGATCTTAGAACTGTTCAGACGGAAGAATACAACATTGTCAACAACATTGTTAACGACCTCTGTAACTGTTTCTTTACATTCAGGACAAGAAACCGGGCGTTTGCTCAATTCTTCATTTTCAGCACGCAAAGCATTGATCTGGCTATTCAAGTCGTTCAGCAAGTCATAATCCATTGGTTCAAGAACTTCGAAATCAGTCTTACCCAATTTGAATGTCAAACCTGCGCTCAATTGAGCAATACCATCAGTTAAGTGATACATGCTTACACGGTTGAATTGTTCGTTCAACAAAGAACCTTGAATTTCAACGTTCAAATCAACACGCTTGCTCAAACGGAATGCAGTCAAGATACCGGCATTCAATGTCGGAGATTCCGTTCTAGCACGTTCAACAGCTTCTGTTGTTTTGAAACGCTGAGCATAACCAAAACCGACCCAAGGAATCAAACGGAATACTTTTTTCTCGTTGTACGGAGCCCAGAAATTAGTAACATCCCACAACAAATCAACATGAGCTGCTACATATTTATTATGCTGCATATATGCTTGTTCTCCTTCAAAACCATGCAGAACACCACCGTTAATCTGTGTTCTGAATGCCAAGTACGGATTAAACCATTTACCGAAAGAGAACTGAGGAGCAAAATTAAGACGACTACCAAAGTCAGCCTTATTATTTTGGTCACCTAACAGCATACTAGCACCACCAGCTATAGAAATAAACCAATTATCTCCAGCTTTATTCTTTTTGAAATTGGTCTTATAGCCTTTTTCTGTGCTAAACCCAACTTGGGGTTTAAACTCCTGCGCTGTAGCATTCAATACGAACCCTGACAGCAACGCTAATAATAACGCTTTTACTTTCATAATTTATAAACTTTTAAATGAAACAATTCACTATTTAATTAAATACAAAATTAATGTATTTCTATATATACAACAAACAAAAGCGAGAAATGTTTTTACACTATTCAAAATAATTCAATATTCTGTAACCGCCTTCACGTAAATAAGACTCTTTTTTCATCAATTTGATATCACTCACCATCATATCATGTACGAGATCCTCTAACGTATACATCGGTGTCCAACCCAATTTTTTCTGTGCCTTTTCTGCATTTCCAATCAAAAGATCAACCTCTGTTGGACGAAAATATTGTGGATCTACTCCCACGACGATACTTCCGATACGTTGCTTAAACTGATCCAGGTATGATTCCCCTACTACATTCTTAAATACGGTTTCATTGACACCAGCCAATAAAGCCACTTCATTCACACCTTTGCCTTGAAATTCCAAATCTGCTCCAATCTCAGCAAAAGCCATTTTCACAAAGTCTCGAATAGAAGTAGTTACTCCAGTGGCAATAACATAATCATCAGGCTGATCTTGTTGTAGAATTAAATGCATGGCTCTGACATAATCTTTAGCATGTCCCCAATCTCGTTTTGCATCTAAGTTTCCCAAATAAACTTGCTTCTGAATACCTAAAGCGATACGGGAAACAGCCCGTGTGACTTTGCGTGTCACAAATGTTTCTCCCCGCAAAGGAGATTCATGATTAAAAAGTATTCCATTGGAAGCATGCATCCCATAGGCTTCCCGATAATTCACCGTAATCCAATATCCGTATAACTTAGCAACAGCATAAGGACTTCTCGGATAAAAAGGAGTAGTTTCTTTCTGCGGAACCTCTTGTACTAAGCCATATAATTCAGAAGTCGAAGCCTGATAAATACGAGTTTTATCAACCAACCTTAACAGACGTACTGCTTCTAAAATACGAAGCACACCTAAACCATCAGCATTGGCTGTATATTCAGGTGTATCAAAACTTACCTTCACATGACTCATTGCCGCCAGGTTATAAATCTCATCAGGCTGTACTTCTCCGATAATACGTGTCAAGTTCAAGCTATCCGTTAAATCCCCATAATGAAGCACTAAATTCCGGTTTTCAACATGTGGATCTTGATAAAGATGATCAATGCGGTCGGTATTAAACATAGACGAACGCCGTTTGATACCATGTACTACATAGCCGTTTTTTATCAAATATTCTGCCAAGTATGCTCCATCTTGTCCGGTAATACCAGTTATTAATGCTACTTTTCCCATGTCTTACTATTTTCTATATACCATTTATACAATCGATCTATTCCTTCTTCCAACTCAATCTGGTGATGCCACCCTAAAGCATGCAGCTTACTTACATCAGTGAGCTTACGCAAAGTTCCATCCGGTTTGGATGAGTCAAATTCTATCACGCCAGTAAAACCAACCGACTTGCAGACTAATTGAGCAACTTCACGAATAGAATGTTCTATTCCTGTACCTATATTTATATGAGTATTCCGGATAACAGTATCTTGCCCTTTACACAAATCGGCAAAATCAATCCGTTCCATAATATAAACAGATGCATCCGCCATCTCTTCACTCCATAAGAATTCTCTTAATGGAGTTCCGGTTCCCCATAATTTCACACAACCGGAGAAAATACCATATTTAGCCAACACCTGTTCTATCTCTTTTTCACTTGACTTTCCATCGACTCCTTCAACCGGACGATGATTCAAATCTTCACGCACAGATATCCAATCAGACTGCGTTAAACAATTGGCCAAATGAATTTTCCGTATCATAGCAGGCAGCACATGCGAGGTTTCCAAATCAAAATTGTCATTAGGACCATACAAATTGGTTGGCATAACTGCTATATAGTTAGTTCCATATTGCAAGTCATAACTCTCACACATTTTTAATCCTGCTATCTTCGCAATGGCATACGGTTCATTCGTATATTCCAAAGCTGAAGTTAAAAGACAATTCTCAGTCATAGGCTGAGGTGCTTCTTTAGGATAAATACATGTACTCCCTAAGAACAGAAGTTTCTTCACATTGTTCAGGTATGAGGCATGAATCACATTGTTTTGAATCATCAGATTCTGATAAATAAAATCAGCCCGATACCGGCTATTTGCCATAATTCCACCCACATGAGCTGCGGCCAGAAAAACATATTCAGGTTTTTCTTCTTCAAAAAAACGATAAACAGCCGATTGATCAGTCAGGTCTAATTCTGCATGTGTCCGCAATACGAAATTATGATAACCTTTATTTCGCAAGTTATTCAAAATCGCTGAACCAACTAAACCTCTATGCCCTGCGACAAATATTTTACTATTCTTCTCCACTATCTTTTTCCTTGATAAGCTGCAACAAATATTGTCCGTATTGATTTTTAACCATAGGCTTAGCAATTTCCTCTAACCGGCTCTCTTCAATCCAACCGTTTCTAAAAGCAATTTCTTCCAAACAAGCTACTTTCAGACCTTGTCGTTTCTCTATCACCTCGATAAAAGTAGAAGCCTCCGAAAGCGAGTCATGGGTTCCTGTATCCAACCAAGCAAAACCACGTCCCAATAACTGTACCTTTAGTTTGCCTTCCTGCAGAAATTCCTGATTGACAGTTGTAATCTCCAATTCTCCCCGTGCAGACGGTTTTATCTGTTTCGCAATCTCTACTACTTTATTCGGATAGAAATAAAGTCCTACCACAGCATAGTTAGACTTGGGTTTCTTCGGCTTCTCTTCTATACTGATTACATTTCCTTCCTGATCGAACTCTGCAACACCGTATCTTTCCGGATCATTTACATAATATCCGAAGACGGCTGCTTTGCCTTCCTGGTCTACTACCGAAACAGCTTGGCGCAACATGGAAGAGAAACTCTGTCCGTAAAAGATATTATCTCCCAAGACTAAACAAACTGAATCGTTACCAATGAAATCTACACCAATAATAAAAGCCTGGGCCAAACCATCCGGTGAAGGTTGCTCAGCATATTCGAACCGAACTCCATAATCACTTCCATCACCTAACAAACGTCGGAAACCCGGTAAATCTTGTGGAGTTGATATAATCAATATATCCCGAATACCAGCCAACATCAATACCGATATCGGATAATAAACCATAGGCTTATCATATATAGGTAACAACTGTTTCGAAACTCCTTTCGTTATAGGATACAAACGGGTACCAGATCCTCCAGCTAAAACAATTCCTTTCATATATCCATTACAATTTTAATACAACAAACATAATTAAAAAAAGATTATCCGCCATAGAAGTTTGAGAAAAATAAAGCGAAGCATAAAAATAGAAGGTCTATAAATCATAAAGAGGATCTTTTCTCAAAGATCCTCTTTACAGGTTTTTAATAGGCATTAGTCTTTAAGGCAAAAAGATTGTTTAGGTTATCTGTCGCAAAGATAGGACCTTTTAATTTTACGATCCAAATAAAAATATATATTCTACAACACCTTTTTAAAAAATATCTAAAGTTTATTAGGTTTAAGCCCGGTTCTTTTAATAATTTATGTTATACAAAAAACTAAGCTTTCATTTCATAAGAGTATTATACACCCTCATTCACCTATTAACCATCTCTATTACAGGCTCCAATAAGCCATATTCTTAATCTTATGACGATATAATCCTTTAATATCTCCTAAAACTGCTTTCTCATTAGATAGTGAAATAAAATAATTTTCATCCAACAAGATATAATCTTTATGAGCAACAGCAACGACAATTGCATCATAATCCTTACCTGGCTGCTCTTTCAATTCAATCCCATATTCTTGTTCTACGGCTAATGGAGAAGCATAAGGATCCACTACATCGACTACGGCTCCAAAGTCCATAAACTCGCGGACCATATCTACAACTTTCGAATTGCGTATGTCCGATACATTTTCCTTAAATGTTACTCCCATCACCAAAACACGGGCATGAAGAATATTTTTTCCTTGCGCCAAGACTTTCTTCACTATTTTCTTAGCGATATATCGTCCCATGGAGTCATTTACAAACCGACCGGAGTTTATCATCTTGGGATGGTATTGCAACTCTTTTGCTTTATGTACCAGATAATACGGATCAACACCGATACAATGGCCACCCACCAAACCGGGATAAAAATGCAAGAAGTTCCATTTTGTTCCGGCAGCTTCCAAGACATCAAAAGTATTGATACCCATTCTATCAAAAATGATTGACAACTCATTCATCAAAGCGATATTGACATCGCGCTGGGTATTCTCAATAATCTTGGCAGCTTCTGCAACCCGAATTGATGAAGCCTGATGCAAACCTGCCTCTATGATCAAACCATAAACTTGTTTGATTTCAGACAGGGCTTCATCATCACAGCCGGAAACAATTTTTACCGTATTCTGCAACCTATGCACCTTATCTCCCGGATTTATCCGCTCGGGTGAATAACCTATCTTAAAATCCTGTTTACACTTCAATCCGGATATCTCTTCCAACAGAGGGACACAATCTTCTTCTGTACAACCCGGATAAACTGTCGATTCATAAACCACATAATCTCCCGGATCAAGTACAGACGCAACTGTTCGGGTTGCCAACAACAAGGGTGTCAGATCAGGCTCATTATGCTGATCAATCGGAGTCGGGACAGCGATGACATAAAACGAAGCTTCCTTCAGTTTGTCCACAGAAGATGTAAATTCTATATCTTTCCCCTTCCATTGCGAAGATTCCAGTTCTCCATTCGGATCAATACCTTCCCGAAGTTTTGCCAAACGATCTTCATTGATATCGTATCCTATCACAGAAAGTTTATCGGCAAACCCCATTGCCAAGGGTAATCCGACATATCCCAATCCCACAATTGCTATTTTCTTTTCCTTATTCTTTAACGCAGCAAACATAAATATCCATCCTATTTAATATGACCAGGCTTTTTGATTAACGGCCGCTTCCATCCGATCCTCGATTGAATCCGGCAGTGAGGCAAAGAAATCTATTTGCGTCAATCGCTCCACACTGTCAACCGGCACCATCAACGTCCGAAGGGAAGTCTTGCCATAATCCTTGTTCTCAAATATAAACCCGACAGCTTCGTATTTATTGTCCTGGATCATACAAATTACTTTATAAAACTTTTTCGGGATAGCGACACGATTTTTCCCCAAGCGTTTCAAATCCGGTGTCAATACCGGTCCTGTCGCAATCAGTAGTTTCCCGTTATCTGCCGCCCACATCCGGCATTGTTCTTCCAGGTCTTTCCAAACACCTCGGTTTAGACCCGGCTTTTGGGGAGTAATGTTACTTAAGTAAAACGATTCGCGCATCGCTTGTGCCGACCATTTCATATCTCCTGCCGGAGCCAGATGTCCCCGGTCATACCCTGTACGGGTATAATCTCCATTTTCGGCAGAGACACCTTTCACCATCGGATCTCGTACAAATTTATTGGAGCGTTCGGCAGCATTACTTTTTGCTTCCTGGCTTGTCAGTTCATAAGCTACCCAATTGGCTACCCGATAATCGGAATTATAAGAAACGGTATATCCTTTATGACGGATAACTTGCTCCGTACAAGATTTTGGACATACCGGCAATTCTGCCCCTTGCTGAAAACGGACTGTCTTCGATTCAGATGTTTTTGGCAACTGACTCTCTAAAGGTTTGACGATTTTATCCTTCACCTCCGAGACGGCATTTTCTACCGTCTTATCCTTCTGCTTAATATCCGGTACCCAATCACTGAACTTCTTTATCGACCAGTCTTTATCGGCGGCGTAATCCGATACTTTCTCATATACAAACAAAACCCCAGCAAGTATAACCACAAAGAAACAGGCTGTATAAAACAGATGTTTCAACGAAGCGATGACGGCTGTTCCTCGCTTACTGCTTTTCTTCTTCCGAGCTGATGAAGTGTTTTTCTTTTTTACCATTACTTCTTTAAAACAAAAAAGTCCGTATATCTATTCGTAAAATAGTTATACAGACAGGACATATTTTAATTGATCAAAGTACGTAGGATGAGACTCGAACTCACACGCCGTAACCGGCACTACCCCCTCAAAGTAGCGTGTCTACCAATTCCACCACCTACGCATATCAAAATGCGTAGTGCCCAGAACAGGACTCGAACCTGCACGACCACAAAGCCACTCGCACCTGAAACGAGCGCGTCTACCAATTCCGCCACCTGGGCATTTCACTACAAAAATAAAGCGGTCTCTTACCGCTCCTTCTCAGAGCGGAAGACGGGACTCGAACCCGCGACCCTAACCTTGGCAAGGTTATGCTCTACCAACTGAGCTACTTCCGCGTTGACGGGTGCAAAGATAGACATATTTTTTTACCCTCCAAAATTTTCTTTCTTTTTTGAATAGTATAATTCGATAAAGATATCCAAAAGACATCGATTTTAAACTGATAATCAACCAATAGGAATACAATCTAAAAAGTGTTAACAGCCATATCTGAAGCAAGAAACAAAATCCCCGGCATCTTTTGTGAAAAAGCCGGCGTATTTTCATCAAAAGCCGGCGTAAATTGATGAAAAGCCGGCGTATATTTTTATACAACCCGCCAGGCTTGAAATCAGCATGACTATGCCTAAATTTACTTTACACTTTTTTGATACGTTACTAAAAAACTCTACAGATAAAATAAGTCTTACTAAAAGGCTTTACATATTACCTTTGCAAAGATAAAAAA
>NZ_JAKZMM010000033.1 GCF_022809355.1 Parabacteroides faecalis
AAATGGCAGGATGGAATTCTGATTTCCTCGTAGAACTACTTGATGCAGACTGGAATCCTCCTTGTAATAAAATTGATTCCAATAAAAAATGATTGTAATGCGTCAGCCCTGTTTGTCGTATCCTCCTATATTTTTGACAAATGTGCTAAAGCTTTTCCATATATATAGTAAAGCTTTTTGACAAATATGGTAAAGCTTTTCGACAGAAGCCAAACAATCCAAACCTAACGAGAAAAACACGACTTTCCAACGGGGAAAAGATCAGAATGAAAGAGCAACATCATAAAATAATGAATTAAAAAGGCCTATATGTTTCAAAATGATAGTTATCTTTGCAGCATTAAACAGTTAAGTGCAGTTTCTTATTGACATGAAAGAGAAAAATAAACCAGCATCCATCCTTTTAATATACACAGGCGGAACTATCGGAATGATACAAAACCAGGAAACAGGCTTACTTGAGCCATTCGATTTCCAGCATTTATCCCGATTTATTCCTGATCTGAATGCTTTGGATTGTTCCATCACAACCATTCAATTCGAAAACCCACTTGATTCTTCAGAGATCGGACCGGAAGTATGGATCAAAACAGCACAAATCATAGCCGAAAACTATGCTTCGTTTGATGGTTTTGTCGTCTTACACGGGACAGATACGATGGCGTTTACTGCTTCTGCCCTAAGTTTCATGCTAGAGAACTTGAGCAAACCGGTTATTCTGACCGGTTCACAACTACCATTAGGTATGCTTCGTACGGATGGAAAGGAAAATCTGATTACAGCCATTGAGATTGCTGCGGCTCACGATGGTGATTCACCGGTAATTCAGGAGGTTTGTATTTTCTTTGAAAACGACTTGATGCGAGGAAACCGGACCAGCAAGACAAGCGCCGACAACTTCAACGCTTTCCATTCCTATAATTACCCGGTACTGGCTCATGCAGGCATCAGTATTCATTATAATCTGCCTCACATTTACCGGTCTAAACTGAAAAAGCCTTTGAAACCACATTATACGTTCGACAACAACATTGCCATACTCAAGCTATTCCCGGGAATGTCGCCATTGGTTGTCGAAAACCTGTTGAAGACTCCGCAATTAAAAGGCGTCGTCATGGAAACTTTTGGTAGCGGTAACGCTCCTTCATCCGAATGGTTTCTGAAACTTATCCGGGAAGCAACCGACAAAGGCATCGTGATTGTCAATATCACCCAATGTCATACCGGAAGTGTAGAAATGGGACGTTATAAAACCGGTCATCACTTATTGGAAAATGGAGTAATCAGTGGTTACGACAGTACAACCGAAAGTGCTGTTACCAAACTGATGTTCTTATTTGGTTCCGGATTAAGTTCGGAAGAAGTAAAAGAATACATGCAATGTTCGTTGATTGGGGAAATCACGGTTGAAGATTAAGAGCGAGAGAAACAAACATAAAAATGGCATACAGAATAAACTACCATTCCGGTATCTGTATGCCATTCCTTTATTGTCAATTATTCAAGAAGCACTTTCTGTCATTGCTTCCTTTTGTTCAGTTGAAATCTCAACTTTATCTGTTTCAGGCACGGTATTATTCACTTCGGTATTTTCCTCGGCTTTCTGCTCATTTTCCTCACGTGCCTTTTTATCTTCCCGAACCTTCTTCTTCAAACTTATAATATATTGTTGAAAACTCCGGTCCGTACGTATTTTCTTCATAGCCATCTGAGCTGCATTTTGCTGCGACTCCTTCTTAGAATATCCAATCCCGATTCCAATATGTTCGCCGGTTTCGAGCAGAACTGCCGCCGTTTGGAATACCGGATTGCATTGTTCATCCTGGAAAGATTCAATAATCTCGAATGATACCGGCAACCGATTCTTCTGTCCCCATTCAATAAGGTTCGACTTGAAGTTGACTTCCGTTTCCGATATTTTATCAATATCAATATGTTTCTTGATCAATACATCCCGGATAAAACGATAACACGCATCAAATCCTTGATCCAGATAAATCGCACCAATCAAAGCCTCCAATGCATTTCCCAACATATTGCTGTTGTGTGACTCATGTAAAGTAGAGGTATTAACCGAATATCTCAACAGAGGTTCAATTCCCAAACTCAAACCAATCCGGTTCATTGAGTCGCGGGAAACAATCTTAGAGCGTGTATTCGTCAGAAATCCTTCTCTTTTATTCTCGAAATGCTTATAAACAATATCGGCCACTACGGCACTCAGTATCGCATCACCCAAGAATTCAAGACGTTCGTTATTCAACCATTTTCCATCATCATCTTCTATCGACTGCGACTTATGCAGAAAAGCCTGCTTATACAAATCCGGATTATTCGGATAAAAGCCAACAAGCTTATAAATAGACGAATAAGGCTCCTTGCCTTTACGCGTAAGGAGCCTTATTTTCTTGTATAGTTGTGATAACACGTTACTTTACAAATTTTTTAACGATGACACTGGCATTATGACCACCAAAACCGAATGTATTTGATAAAGCAGCATTTACCGTACGCTTCTGAGCTTTATTAAATGTAAAGTTCAAATTGTAATCAATTTCCGGATCATTATCACCTTCAACATGGTTAATTGTCGGAGGAACGATATCTTCCTGTACAGCTTTGATACTTACAATCGCTTCTAAAGCACCAGCAGCACCCAGCAAGTGTCCTGTCATTGATTTAGTTGAACTAATATTCAATTTATAGGCGTGTTCACCAAATACTTTCTGGATAGCTTTCACCTCTGAAATGTCTCCTACAGGAGTAGAAGTTCCGTGAACATTGATATAATCGATGTCTTCCGGTTTCATTTCAGCATCTTCCAATGCATTCTTCATTACCAAAATAGCGCCTAAACCTTCCGGATGAGAAGCTGTTAAATGATAAGCATCGGCAGACATTCCAGCACCCACAACTTCAGCATAAATCTTTGCTCCACGAGCTAAAGCATGTTCCATTTCTTCCAATACCAGACAAGCAGCACCTTCACCCATAACAAAACCATCACGGCTTCCGCTAAACGGACGTGAAGCAGTTTCGGGAGAATCATTGCGTGTTGACAAGGCATTCATTGAATTGAAACCACCAACACCCGGAGCAGCAATAGCAGCTTCAGCACCACCCGTTACAATTGCATTCGCTTTTCCTAAACGGATATAATTGAATGCATCTGCAATGGCATTTGTTGAAGATGCACAAGCTGATACAGTTGCGAAATTAGGACCACGGAATCCGTAAATCATAGAAATATGACCTGCTGCAATATCAGCAATCATTTTCGGGATAAAGAACGGATTGAACTTCGGGCCTATTGTATCTTTGGTTTTTGCATAACCCAGCACTTCATCTTCAAATGTCTGGATACCACCGATACCGGCAGCAAAGATAACACCAATACGATCTTTATCTTCGCTCTCCAAATCCATTGCTGCGTCTTCAATTGCTTGCTTGGCAGCACCAATGGCTAACAAACTATAACGATCGCATTTACGTGCTTCTTTACGATCTACATATAAAGAAGCATCGAAGTTTTTCACTTCGCATGCAAATTGCGTCTTAAATTTACTTGCATCAAAATGAGTAATAGGTCCTGCCCCACTCTTCCCATTGAGAAGACCCTCCCAAGTTTCTGTGAGGGTATTTCCAAGAGGAGTAATAGTTCCAAGACCTGTTACTACAACTCGTTTTAATTCCATACCTTTTTATATAAAAAGGGTTGATTACTTCGCGTTAGCTTCGATATAAGCGATAGCGTCACCTACAGTTGTAATCTTTTCTGCTTGATCATCAGGAATAGAGATACCGAATTCTTTTTCAAATTCCATAATCAATTCTACTGTATCAAGAGAGTCTGCTCCTAAATCGTTAGTAAAGCTTGCTTCGTTTGTAACTTCTGATTCTTCTACACTCAGTTTATCAACGATGATATTCTTTACTTTTTCAGCTATTTCAGACATAACTTTTGAATTTAGATTAATAATTACAATATTACTTTTTATTTTTGCACTGCAAAGAAACGAATTTTTTGTGTTACAATACAAATTTAATGACCGAAAAATGAGATAAATTGCACATTTTTTATTTTCTTGTGCACTAAAACTGAGATAATCATGAAGAATATAGCCATTTTTGCCTCCGGAACAGGTACAAACGCGGAAAACATCGCCGAATATTTTTCTAAGAATGAAAAGATTAATGTGGCACTAATCGTGTCTAACAGATTGAAAGCGGGTGTACACGAACGGGCCGCCCGTCTGCACATTCCTTCCATTACGTTATCAAAAGCTGATTTTGAGGCAGGCGATCCGGTTCTCAACGTATTGCAGGAATATCATATTGACTTCATCGTTTTAGCCGGCTTCATGAGTAAGATTTCTGATCCGCTCATTCAGGCTTTCCCGGAAAAGATTGTCAACATTCATCCTTCGTTATTACCTAAATACGGAGGAAAAGGCATGTATGGTATCCATGTACACGAGGCTGTCGTTGCGGCCAGAGAAAAAGAATCAGGCATTACGATACATTATATTAATGAGCATTACGATGAAGGAGCTATCATCTTCCAAACTTCCTGTAAGCTATTGCCGACAGACACAGCTGAAGATGTAGCGACCAAAGTTCACACCTTGGAATATACTCATTATCCTCGGATAATCGAGCAATTGCTTACTCAAGAGGCTTAAAAGGCAATTCGGTATCTTTCCGATAGCCTGTTCCGTTGAAAGTAGCAATCAGTTCGCCGGCTTCGTTGGTAATACGTACTTCACAGTTGGCAAGACGCTTATGACTGAATGCTTCATGGGCTTCGGCATACAGAAAACCTTTGCTTTCTGATTTGAAGAAGTTAATACTGGATGTAATGGAAAAGGTCAGGCGAGCATGACTATTCGTTGCTGCTGCAAAAGCCAAATCGGCCAAGGTAAAAATAGCTCCACCCTGACACACGCCACCACCGTTCAAGTGTTCGGGTTTGATTTCCATGCGGGCTTTTGCATAACCATTACCCGTTTCCAGTAATTCAACACCGGCTAAGAGGGCAAATTTATCCCCTTGTAAAAACTCTTGTATAGTCATAGGAAGTTAACGAGTTAACCAATTAATAAGATGACGAGTTGACAACGTTTGAAATCTTTGTCAACTCGCCCTCTAAAATTCTTATTTATTCAATTTCCATTCGGCACCTTCTTTGGTATCCTTAATTTCAAAGCCCATCGCTGTCAATTCATTCCGGATCTTATCCGAAGTAGCCCAGTCTTTATTGGCTTTAGCCTGCTGGCGGATCGACAACAGTAAATCTACCGCTTTACTGAATGCTTCCACACTGCCGTTATCAGCTCCGCTCCGTGCTTCGTCTTTCAATCCCAGCAGATCAAATACAAACAACTGGAATACTTCCTGCAAATCCTTCAGATCGGCTTCCGAGATCGTATCCTTTCCATCCTTAATCGAATTGATGGCACGGGTAGCATCAAACAAATGAGAGATGACAATCGGAGTATTCAGGTCATCATTCATCGCGTCATAACATTTCTGCTTCAAATCCTTCAAATCGACTGTCGATGTAGCTGCCGGTTTCAACTTCAGCAAACTTGCATAAGCATCAAGCAGACGTGCCAACCCTTTTTCAGAAGCTTGCAAAGCATCGTTACTGAAATCGACTGTACTCCGATAATGAGCCTGCAGAATAAAGAAACGGATTGTCATCGGAGAATAAGCCTGTACCAGCATTGTATGATTACCGTTAAAGAACTCATCCAACGTAATGAAGTTACCCAATGACTTACCCATCTTCTGACCATTAATGGTAATCATATTATTGTGCATCCAATAATGTACCATATCATGTCCTTGAGAAGCGACTGCCTGAGCAATTTCACATTCATGATGCGGGAATATCAAGTCCATACCGCCACCGTGAATATCGAAGTTTTCACCCAGATATTTCTTTCCCATGGCCGTACATTCGCAATGCCATCCGGGGAAACCATCACTCCACGGAGAAGGCCAACGCATGATATGTTCCGGCTGTGCACATTTCCAAAGAGCAAAGTCTATCGGATTGTGTTTCTCTTCCTGTCCGTCAAGAGCACGCGTTGTATTGAGCATATCCTCAATATTCCGTCCCGACAAGATTCCGTACCGATGATCTTTATTATACTTCTCAACATCGAAGTATACCGAACCCTGGCTTTCATAAGCATATCCGTTATCCAGGATTTTCTTTACCAAATCAATTTGTTCGATAATATGACCGGAAGCATGCGGTTCAATACTGGGAGGCAATACGTTCAGTGCGTCCATTGCCTTATGATACCGGTTCAAATAATACTGAACCACTTCCATCGGCTCCAACTGTTCCAGGCGTGCTTTCTTAGCGATCTTGTCTTCTCCACTGTCGGCATCATGCTCCAAGTGACCAACATCCGTAATATTACGTACATAACGCACTTTATATCCCAGATGTTTCAAATACCGAAACAAGACATCAAACGTAATCGCCGGACGCGCATGTCCGAGATGCGCATCTCCATAAACCGTTGGTCCGCAAACATACATGCCGACAAAAGGTTCGTGCAACGGAACAAATTGTTCCTTTCTACGGGTCAACGTGTTGTAAATATGCAAAGGATGTTCCATAATTCAATCATTTAATATCGCAAAGGTAATATTTATCATTTCATTCCCGCCAGAAAGATAGGAATTTCTTTGCTTTTAATTCAACAGTAATGATTTCATCACATTCAATTTATCTTCAAAGGAATCACGCTTTATCCTCTTTACCCAACAGCCTAAACCCACAATCAGCTCTTGCAAAAGCATTGAGAACTATTACAAATCCGTTATAAATTCCTATTTTCATGCCAACAAATTAATTGCATCACTAATATGAATCAATTAATTCACATAGGTAATGTAATCAATTCATTATGGTGATTCAATTACATCACATGGGTGAATTAATTAAAATATAGTAGGGAAAAGAGGAATTGTTCTTTGTAAATACAAGAATAAAAGTAGGCTATTCTGGAGTTAAGAAGGAATTTATTAACAGATGGCCTCAATCCTTATTTCAACATATGATATGATTTCAGTTCTGTTCGCAAGGCTTTTGCCTTCCCGTCTGTCAGTCGGTCCAACAAATTCCAGAAGTGTTCGTTATGACTCATTTCCTTCAGATGACAGAGTTCATGCAAGAGAACATAGTCAATCAGATGCCAGGGAAGAAGCATTAAGTAGAGAGAAAGGTTGATATGCTTGCTTGATGTACATGAGCCCCAATGCGTCTGACTGCTATTGATTTTTACTTGTTTATAAACAAAGCCGTATTTCTGAGCCCAAGCCGATAAACGTCCGGGCAGGTATCGCTTGGCTTCATGGCGGAATGCACTGGCCAGCATTTGTTTGAGGAGTTGTTGGACTTCGTCGTCAGCGAAGTTGGTGACCTGAGGACAGGAGATTTGCAAGACACCATCCTTGAGGGCCATGTAGAAATTATCCCTTTCGGTACGGACAATTCGTACCCGAAAAGTAGCCGTCTGCCAATCGGTCTGTTCATTCAATAAAGGTCTGGCCGGATGTTTCTTCAAAGCCGCCTTGATTTTCTCCCGGTTACCGAGGATAAAAGTCAGCATTTTCTCTTCGCTTCCCCGAACCGGCATGGTTGCAAATACCTGACCGTTGGTTATTTTGAGCGTATAATTACGTGCCCGCTCGCTGTAACGTATAACGACCCGTCCTAATTCCTTATCATCAAAATACTTTTCCATAATTCTTAGGCAAAAGTAATACTTTGAATCTAACAATAATACATCCGAATTTGTTATCTTTGCAGGCGAATTGAAAATAAGGACAAACATATATAAGTAGATAAGTTTGTTAGTTTTCGGGCGACTAAGTTGGATGCTTACAGTTACTTAGAAACGAACAAACTAAAGAAACGAAATAACAGATTACTTATCATATATAAAAATTACAATTATGGCTAAGAAAGCACTTTTAATGATTCTTGACGGTTGGGGTTGTGGCGACCACAAAAAAGATGATGTCATTTTCAACACTCCAACACCGTATTGGGACTCTTTATTGGCAAACTATCCTCACTCTCAGTTACAGGCCAGTGGTGAAAACGTAGGTCTTCCCGACGGCCAGATGGGTAACTCTGAAGTAGGTCACTTGAATATCGGAGCCGGTCGTATTGTTTATCAGGACTTGGTAAAGATCAACCGTGCTTGTGCCGACAATAGCATTATGCAGAACAAAGAAGTGGTTTCAGCTTTCTCGTACGCCAAAGAAAACGGAAAGAATATCCACTTCATGGGTTTGACTTCCAATGGTGGTGTTCACTCTTCTTTCGATCATTTGTTCAAATTGTGTGATATTGCTCAGGAATACGGATTGAACGGACGGACATTCATCCACTGTTTCATGGATGGTCGTGATACAGACCCGAAGAGCGGTAAAGGTTTCATCGAAGAACTGACTGCTCATTGCGAAAAAACAGCCGGTAAGATCGCATCTATCGTAGGTCGTTTCTATGCAATGGACCGCGACAAACGTTGGGAACGTGTGAAGGAAGCATACGACTTGCTGATCGAAGGTAAAGGCAAGCAAGCAGATGACATGGTAAAGGCTATGCAGGAATCGTATGACGAAGGCGTTACCGACGAGTTCATCAAACCGATCAACAACTCAACCGTAGACGGAACCATCAAAGAAGGTGATGTAGTTATCTTCTTCAACTACCGTAACGACCGTGCTAAGGAATTGACAATCGTACTGACACAGCAGGATATGCCGGAACAGGGCATGAAGACAATCCCGGGCTTGCAGTATTATTGCATGACTCCGTATGATGCTTCATTCAAAGGCGTACATATCTTGTTCGACAAGGAAAACGTACAGAACACACTGGGCGAATACCTGGCAAACAATGGCAAGACTCAGTTGCACATTGCCGAAACAGAAAAATATGCACACGTAACCTTCTTCTTCAACGGTGGTCGCGAAACTCCGTATGAAAACGAAGACCGTATTCTGGTTCCGTCTCCGAAAGTAGCAACTTACGACTTAAAACCGGAGATGAGCGCTTACGAAGTAAAAGACAAACTGGTAGAAGCTATCGGTACACAGAAATACGACTTCATCGTTGTCAACTATGCTAACGGAGATATGGTTGGTCATACAGGTATTTACGAAGCGATCGAAAAAGCAGTCGTTGCTATCGACAACTGCGTAAAAGATACTGTTGAAGCAGCCAAGGCAAACGGTTACGAAGTAATCATCATTGCCGATCATGGTAACGCTGATCATGCCCTGAATGCAGACGGTACTCCGAATACAGCTCACTCACTGAATCCGGTTCCGTTTGTTTACGTAACAGAAAACAAAGCTGCCCAAGTAGAAAATGGAGTATTGGCAGACGTAGCTCCTTCTATCCTGCACATTTTAGGTATGGCACAGCCGGCTGAGATGACAGGAAAGGATCTGATTAAATAATCATTCATCAAAACCATAAAGGGGCGTGCCGAATTCCCTTTGGCGCGCCTTTATTTTATCTATGGAAATACAAGTCATCCAACATAAAATCTACGAGATCAGGGGCTATAAGGTTATGTTAGACTTTGATCTTGCCAGTTTATACGGAACAGAAACAAAAGTATTAAAGCAAGCTGTCAGACGAAATCTCAGGCGTTTCCCTTCCGACTTCATGTTTGAACTGACACCTGAAGAGTTTGATAGTTTGAGGTCACAAATTGTGACCTCAAACAAAAGAGGAGGTACGCGATACATGCCTTTCGCTTTTACCGAACAAGGAGTAGCCATGCTCTCCTCCGTATTAAACAATGAAACAGCCATCGAGATTAACATCTCTATCATGCGTGCCTTTGTTTCCGTACGTCAATATGTCTTATCGGCAGATACAACCATTCAGGAAATCCGCGAATTAAAACAACGGATGAAAGCCTTAGAAGAAGGTAATGAAGATACAATGGCTACCGTTAATGATCTGAGTGAGGATTTCCGTAAAGAGTTGGATGATATTTACCTGGCATTATCTCAGTTGGCCGACCAACACAAGAGACAAGCCGAGCAAAAAGAACGTCGGCCCGTAGGATTCATTCATTATAATAAACCGAAAGAAAAAGAATTATGATGATTCAAATAGAGGACATCGTTGTTTCAAGCGATATCCTGACAGAAAAATTTATATGTAACCTGGAGGCTTGCCAAGGTGAATGCTGTATCGAAGGCGACGCCGGCGCTCCCGTCGAGAAAAACGAAGTTGCCGAACTGGAAAAGGTTCTTCCGGTTGTCTGGGACGAACTTTCTCCGGAAGCACAAGCGGTCATCAAGAAGCAAGGAGTTGTTTATACCGATCAGGATGGTGATCTGGTAACTTCCATCGTGGGTAACAAGAATTGTGTCTTTACTTGCTACGACGAGAAAGGCTGCTGTTATTGCGCCATCGAGAAAGCCTACCGTGAAGGGAAATGTAACTTCTATAAGCCTATTTCCTGCCATTTATATCCGATACGGATTGAGAATTACGGTCCTTATACGGCTGTCAATTATCACCGTTGGGATGTATGCAAAGCTGCCGTCATTTTAGGAAAGATGAAAGGTGTTCCGGTCTATCAGTTCTTGAAAGAACCTTTAATCCGGAAATTTGGTGCAGACTGGTATCAGATGCTCTCGGACTGTGCTGAGGAATGGACGAAGCAGAACCGAGGCGAGGATGAAGAAAAATATTGATAGCATGGAGAACTTCAAAGAAATAGGATTAGAGAAACTGGAACAGACATTTTCCTTGCCCGATGTGGTTTCTTTATGTGAGGAAGAAGACAGCTTGGTCATCCTCGACCAGACCCAGCTTCCTGCCCGAGAAGTCTTCCTCAAAATCGACAACGAAGAAGAACTCATCGATGCCATTGTCCGTTTGAAGGTCAGAGGAGCACCGGCAATTGGAGTAGCTGCTGCTGCCGGACTATATGTTTGTTTTGCCCGTACGTTGGCGAATATAACTTCTGCCCAACTTATGCAAACAGAATTCCAAGCTTTGGCCAACCGGATTCGCGCCAGCCGACCGACAGCCGTTAATCTTTCGTGGGCACTTGATCGGATGACCGTTCTATTCAAGCAATGGATAGCTGGTAAAGACAAGATAAGTTCAACCGATTTCCAAGAGATAAAAACGCTTTTACGGGTAGAAGCTGTCCGTATCAAAGAAGAAGACATCGAGATGTGTAAACAGATTGCCCAGCATGGTGTCGGATTAATTGCTTCAGGAAGTCGCATTCTGACACATTGTAATGCCGGACATTTGGCTGTCTCCCGCTATGGAACAGCCTTGGCTCCGATTTATCTGGCTCAGGCTTGCGGACTGAATCCCAAAGTCTATGCCGACGAGACAAGGCCTTTACTCCAAGGCGCCCGTCTAACCGCCTACGAATTAATGAGATTCGGAGTTGATACCACATTGGTCTGTGATAATATGGCAGCTTCGTTAATGAGTCAGGGAATGATCGACATGATCATGGTGGGTTGCGATCGGATCGCTGCCAATGGAGACGTAGCCAACAAGATTGGTACTTGCGGCTTGGCTGTTCTGGCCCATTATTATAAAATTCCCTTCTATGTATTAGGACCGACCAGTACTTTTGATCCGCACACACCGACAGGAAAAGATATTGTTATCGAACAACGGTCGGCTTCAGAAGTAACCGATTTGCATTATATACACCGGATGGCACCCGAGCATGTTGGAGTTTATAATCCGGCATTCGATGTTACACCGGCAGCCTTGGTAACGGCTTATGTTACAGAAAAAGGCGTATTCCGACAAATTCAAGATTTTCAGTAGAACAACGTTTTAATACCTTATACAATGAACACATTCACAAAACTTTCAATGGCAGTCCTCATCGGATGCCAGGCTTTATGGGCCGTTTCCTGCGCTTCAGGAGAAAAGAAGGCAGAAACTAGCAGCCCAGTTGTAGATTACACAGCGTATGTCGATCCGTATATCGGATCCGGAGAACACGGACATGTATTTGTGGGAGCCAGCGTTCCTTTCGGTATGATTCAGGCTGGTCCGCAGAATATCCACAAAGGATGGGACTGGTGCTCGGGTTATCATTATTCGGATAGCGTAATTATCGGTTTTAGCCATACACACCTGAGCGGAACGGGTTGTGCCGACTTAGGCGATGTGCTGGTTATGCCGTTCATGGGCGAAGTCCGTACCAAACGTGGAGAACAGGATAATATCGAAGGAGCTTGTTCTTCTTACTATTCACACGCGAATGAAAAGGTAGCACCGGGTTATTACTCTTTGCTGATGGATAACGGTGTGAAAGCCGAATTATCAGCTACCGAACGTGTAGCGATCCATCGTTATACCTATCCGGAAGGCGAAAGTCATTTACTGGTCAATCTGAAGGAAGGTAACGGCGACCGGGCATACGATACCTATCTGAAAAAGGTAGACGACAATACCGTCGAAGGTTATCGTTTCTCCAAAGGATGGAGCCCGCAGCACAAGGTATTCTTCGTGATGAAGTTCGAACAACCGATCCAGTCGCTGCAAATATTCAACGATGATACACCGGCAGGTAATGATGAATTAACAGGAGAATCCGTAAAAGGTGTATTGACTTTCAAGGATGCCCCGAAAGAAGTAAAATGCAAGATTGCCATTTCGTCCGTTAGTTGTGCCAATGCACAAGCCAATATGAATGCAGAACTCGCAGGATGGGATTTCGACCAAGTCTGCCAACAGGCAAAAGAAAAATGGAACGACCAGCTGGCCTGTGTTGATATCAATACCAACGACGAGCGGGCAAAGAAAATATTCTACACCAGCATGTTCCATGCCTTCATTGCTCCGACTTTATATTGCGACGTAAACGGTGAGTTCCGCGGACATGATGATAAAGTCTATAAGGCTGATTCTTGGAAGAACTACTCTACCTTCTCTTTATGGGATACCTACCGTACGTTGAATCCGTTGTTCACCATCATCAAACCGCAGTATGTTCCTGACTTCGTCAATTCTATGCTGAGCATTTACGACCAGCAGGGCAAATTGCCAATCTGGCCATTGGTTGGTGGAGAAACTGAATGTATGCCGGGTTATAGTGCCATACCTATCATTGCGGATGCTTATCTGAAAGGAATCAAAGGATTTGATGCAGAACGTGCTTTCAAAGCGATGACTTCTTCAGCTACATACGATAAGCAGAAAGGAGTTCCTTTCGTGATGGAAAAAGGATATATTCCTTGTGATAAAGTACACGAAGCAACTTCTATCGCCATGGAATATGCCGTTGGCGACTGGGGTATTGCCATGATGGCAAAGCAAATGGGTAAAGAGGCCGACTATCAGGAATTCTTCAAGCGCGGCCATTATTATGAACAGTATTTCGACAAGAGCATCAACTTCATCCGTCCGAAGATGGACGACGGTTCTTGGCGTACACCGTATGATCCGTTCCGTTCAGTACACGGCGTAGGTGATTTCTGCGAAGGCAACGGTTGGCATTATACTTTCTTCGTGCCCCAGAATCCGGAAGGACTGATTGCCTTGATGGGTGGCGACGATGCATTCAATGCCAAACTGGATTCTTTGTTCGTAGCCAATGGAGATATGGGTGAAGGAGCATCGGCCGACATCAGCGGACTGATTGGTATGTATGCACACGGAAATGAACCGAGCCACCATGTAGCCTATCTGTATCCGTATGCCGGACAACAATGGAAAACAGCCGAGAAAGTCCGTTACATCCAGGATGAGTTCTATACCGACAAACCGGAAGGTGTGATTGGAAACGAGGACTGCGGTCAGATGTCGGCTTGGCACATCATGTCGGCCTTGGGATTCTATCAGGTCAACCCGTCACACGGTATTCTGGTGTTCGGTAGTCCGCAGTTCAACGAAGCCACGATCCAGTTGCCCGAAGGCAAGACATTCGAGATCGTCGCTCACAACAATAGCCACGACAATATCTACATCCAGTCGGCTACCTTGAACGGACAACCTTACACAAAATCATACATCACCTACGAGGATGTCATGAAAGGCGGTAACCTGACCTTCGAAATGGGCAGCACACCAAACAAGGAGTTCGGAGCAGCTCCGGCTGACCGGCCGAAGTCTCTCTAATCGACTACCAAGACTTTCTATATTAAATCCCCAGAATCAGAATCTCTGCAATCCTGATACTGGGGATTGTTTCATTTATTGGATTATTAAACCGTGTCCAGCAAACAATCCTTAAACAAAAGAAGGTATTCCCAAAGAATTTGTATCTTTGCGATTTAAATCAACGGATCATAAAACGAATCATATCATACTATGGCATTACAATGTGGCATTGTCGGACTTCCGAATGTCGGGAAGTCCACTCTTTTTAACTGTTTATCGAACGCGAAAGCACAATCGGCCAACTTTCCGTTCTGTACGATCGAGCCGAACGTAGGTGTTATCACCGTGCCGGACGAACGCCTGAACAAACTGGCAGAAATTGAACACCCGCAGCGTGTCATCCCAACTACGGTCGAAATCGTAGACATCGCCGGACTGGTGAAAGGCGCCAGCAAAGGAGAAGGATTGGGAAACAAGTTCCTCGCCAATATCCGAGAGACAGACGCCATCCTGCATGTGCTGCGCTGCTTCGACGACGATAACATCGTTCATGTGGACGGTTCCGTAGATCCGGTAAGGGATAAGGAAATCATTGACATGGAACTTCAGATCAAAGACCTGGAAACAGTAGACAGCCGTATCGCCAAAGTACAGAAACAAGCTCAGACAGGTGGAGACAAGCAGGCAAAAATAGCCTATGAAGTATTATGCAAATACAAGGAAGCCTTGGAACAAGGCAAGAGTGCCCGTACCGTTTCATTCGAGACCAAAGAAGAAGAAAGAGTGGCACACGATCTCTTTCTCCTGACCAATAAGCCAGTGCTCTATGTCTGCAACGTGGATGAAGCCAGTGCCGTAAGCGGTAATAAATACGTAGAAGCTGTTCGCGAAGCTGTCAAAGAAGAGAATGCCGAAATCCTGGTGGTTGCCGCTAAAATAGAAAGCGAAATCGCCGAACTGGAAACTTACGACGAACGCCAGATGTTCCTGCAGGAAATCGGTCTCGAGGAATCGGGAGTAAACCGTCTGATCAAGTCGGCCTACAAACTGCTGAATCTGCAAACCTTCCTGACTGCCGGACCCGATGAAGTCCGTGCCTGGACCTTCCACAAAGGCTGGAAAGCTCCGCAATGTGCCGGTGTGATCCATACAGATTTCGAGAAAGGATTTATCCGCGCTGAAGTCATCAAATACGACGATTATATTTCATATGGTTCAGAAGCGGCTGTCAAAGAAGCCGGCAAGATGAGCGTCGAAGGAAAGGAATACATCGTACAAGACGGTGACATCATGCACTTCCGTTTCAACGTATAACAAACATACATCCCGTGTGTGCTTCACCAGCACCACGGGATTTCTTAAATATACATATATGGTACAGCGATTTGATTTCTTAGTTATTGGTTCCGGTATCGCCGGAATGAGTTTTGCCCTGAAAGTGGCACATAAAGGAAAAGTAGCCCTCGTCTGCAAATCCGGCCTCGAAGAAGCAAATACGTATTTTGCCCAAGGAGGCGTAGCGTCTGTTACCAACCTGCTTGTTGACAACTTCGACAAGCACATTCAAGACACCATGATCGCGGGTGACTGGTTGAGTGACCGGGCTGCCGTCGAACAAGTTGTCCGTAATGCTCCACAACAAATCAAGGAACTGATCAGTTGGGGTGTAGATTTCGATAAAGATGCAGAAGGGAACTTCGACCTGCACCGTGAAGGCGGTCACTCCGAATTCCGCATCTTGCACCACAAAGACAATACGGGAGCCGAGATTCAGGACAGTCTGATCCGCGCCGTACAGACACATCCTAACATCACAGTTTTCGAGAACCATTTTGCCATCGAGATTCTGACACAACACCACTTGGGTGTAACCGTTACCCGCCAGACACCCGACATTGAATGTTATGGTGCCTACATCATGGATATGAAAACGGGTAAGATTGATACCTTCCTATCCAAAGTTACCTTAATGGCTACCGGAGGTATTGGAGCCGTTTACCAGACAACTACCAATCCGCTGGTAGCAACCGGTGACGGTATTGCCATGGTTTACCGTGCAAAAGGAACCGTGAAAGATATGGAATTTGTTCAATTCCACCCAACGGCCTTATATCATCCGGGTGATCGTCCTTCATTCCTGATTACCGAAGCTATGCGTGGTTATGGAGGTGTTCTGCGTACAATGGATGGAAAAGAATTCATGCAGAAATACGACAAACGTCTCTCTTTGGCTCCGCGTGATATCGTAGCACGTGCAATCGACACGGAAATGAAGAATCGTGGTGACGACCACGTCTATCTGGATGTGACGCACAAAGATCCGGAAGAGACCAAGAAGCACTTTCCGAACATCTACGAAAAGTGCCTGAGCTTGGGTATTGACATCACGAAAGATTATATTCCAGTTGCGCCTGCCGCACATTATCTGTGTGGTGGTATTAAAGTCGATCTGAATGCCCGTTCGTCAATCAATCGTCTGTATGCCGTTGGTGAATGTTCTTGTACCGGATTACACGGAGGTAATCGTCTTGCTTCCAATTCCCTGATCGAAGCCGTAGTTTATGCAGATGCTGCAGCTAAACACAGTTTGAGTATCCTCGACTCACTTTCTTATCAGGAAAACATTCCGGAATGGGACGACGAAGGAACTCGCCTGCCGGAAGAGATGGTCTTGATCACCCAAAGCTTGAAGGAAGTCGGGCAGATTATGAGTACCTATGTAGGTATCGTCCGTTCAGACTTACGCCTGAAGCGTGCTTGGGATCGTCTGGATTTATTGTACGAAGAAACAGAAAGTCTGTTTAAACGGTCTATTGCTTCCCGTGAAATCTGTGAATTACGTAATATGATCAATGTAGGATATCTGATCACACGTCAAGCTATCGAACGTAAGGAAAGTCGTGGTTTGCATTATACACTGGATTATCCTCCTGTTCCTCACGAACATTAAGAGATTAAAGCAAGGAAATAAAAAGAGGCACGAAATCAGCTTTCCACATTACTGATTTCGTGCCTCATCCTTAAGATATTCAATCATATTTATGCCGTAATACCATTCTCATAAAGATACTCAGGAGCAATATCAGCCCCATTCGACCAAAAGATCGTATCTTGCAAACCAAACTGGATAAATTGGGCTTTGTCTTTTAATTCTTCAAATGCCGGATATTTCAATAAAGGAGCCAGGTCTACCTTTTTTCTTACACCATCATTGAAGGTACAAAGCAACACGTAATCACCCAAATATTCCACATCTGTAACTGTCAATAACATAAGCTATCATTTTTATCGTCTCACTTTTTCTATTTTCTCTCCTCGCTGAGCCTTATCCCAAATATCAAATAACTCAGCTTCGTGTTCATCAATAAATCGATTGATTAATTGAATAGCACTCGATTTTGCACGTCCTTCTACAATTCGATCTTTCAACGTAATTGTAAAATCACCGCTACCACTCCTAACATGAATATGTGGAGGATTATGATCAAACGCATAAATATAGATCAATAACCCTTGAATAACAAATATTGAACCCATAAGCTTATTTGCTGAATCACAAAAACAAAGATAGTACAAATATTTTCTAATAAGAGCTTTCCTCTGTTATGAAAATCTCCTAAAACCAAATCTTAAAACGAGTCACAGCATCCGAATAGGTTTTAAGAGAGAATGAACAACCATGCTTCTGCAATACTTCACGGATAAATATCAATCCGATACCTTGCCCGTTGGGTTTTGTCGAGAAGAAAGGACTAAAGAGTTTTGCTTCCGTCTCTTTTGAGATGCCTTCACCCGTATCTCCTATCTCCAGACAAAGCGGCTGTTTAGTTGTACGAATGAAAATGTCTCCATCTTCCCCTATGGCTTCTACGGCATTCTTGATGATATTAACCAATACTTGTTCAAATAGAATCGGATCCAGTTTAACCAAAGGCAAATCTTTTTCCAGTTCAATATGAATCCGGATCTGTTTACCAACACACTGATTTTCCATGAAACGCTTACAGGAAGAAACCAGCTCATTCAAGGAAACGGATTTAACTTGTGGCTCTGGAATACGGACTACATCAGCAAAATTCGTAATGAAACGGCTCATTCCATAACAACGTTCGATCAGCACCCGCAAGACATCGCTTACTTCTTCCATGTCGTCCATTCCACGAAATGACGATTCCAACGTATCCAGCGTAGAAGTAATCCCGGCAGTTGTGTTGTTCACCTCATGCGAAATCATGCGAATCACCTTTTCATACGCCTTTTTCTCTGCCTTAAATACCTCATGTGTTAATACTTCTATCAGATAGAATTCATGTCGCAGTCCCCGATCCATAAAGAAAGAATGCGAACATTTATAAATATTGGCATCATTCAACCGGATGCTCCGGGAGCTGTCAAGCGGTATGTTCCGGATTTCTTCCAATAAAGGCTGTGTACACAAAGCCAAGGGTAAACCAAGCAAATCTTTCTCATCAGCCAGATGCAGTACGCGGCAAACAGCCGGATTAACCGACAAGATCCGACCGTCAAAATCGAGGATCAGGACACCCATCGGAGAAGCTTGTATCAGCAAATCCAGGAAATGATTCTGTTCACGCACATGGAGGCGTTCGTTCTTCAGCTGTTCCATCATCCGGTTGAAGACATCCACAATACGATCGGTTTCCTTTTGCCCCACATGCCCCAATCGCGAACTAAAGTCCTGCTCTTTCAGCAGGTCCATACCATTACTCAAAGTATAAAGTGGTTTGATGATGCGACGATAGAAATAGTACAGATAAACCAATAGCAAGATAATCCACCCTTCGAGGGCAAAGAAAATCCACTCAGCGTTTTCCCCGCTCCATAGGAAGAAGATCAAGGCAAACAAGACTGCCAGCAACAGCAGGAATCCGAGGAAGATATTCTTTAATCGCATACCTTAATGCCATATTTTTCCAGCCGCCGATACAATGCAGCCCGACTGATGCCTAAGGCTTCAGCGGTTCGCGACAGGTTGTGTTCATATTTATCCAAAGCCTGGAGGATACTTTTTCGCTCCAGCTCTTCAAGCGTCAATCCTTCCAGTGAGGTAGAAGCGGATAAAGAAGATTGCGGCATTCCGAACTGCTCAAAGTCGGAAGCATCGATCCGCTGCCGTCCGGATACCAGCAACGTCCGTTCTACCAGATTCTTCAACTCGCGGATATTACCCGGGAAAGGCAATTGCTGTAAATAGGTAAATGCTTCGGAAGTAAATTCAACTGGCGGCAGGCCATTCGTCTCTGCCAGCTTTTGGGCAAAATGACGTACCAAAAGCGGAATGTCTTCCCGCCGTTCACGCAAAGCCGGTAAATGGACGGTGATCAGGTTAATACGATAGAGCAGATCTTCACGGAACGTATGTTCGCGTACCATAGCCGACAAATCCCGATTCGTAGCACTGACAACCCGCACATCCACTTTCCGTGGACGACTATCGCCCAACACCTCAAAGGTCTGGTCTTGCAATACCCGCAATAGCTTCACCTGACTGGACAATTCCAGGTCTCCGATCTCATCCAGAAAGATTGTTCCTTTATCAGCCATCTCAAAACGGCCGGTCCGATCCATGTAGGCATCGGTAAATGCTCCCTTCTTATGTCCGAACATCTCACTCTCGAACAGGCTTTGCGACAGACCGCCTAAGTTTACTTTCACAAAAGGCTCTTTTGCCCGGCGACTGTGTGTATGGACGGCTTCGGCAATCAGTTCCTTTCCCGTTCCGCTTTCTCCGGTAATCAAGACAGAGGCTGTTGTCGGAGCAATACGCGCCACGGTATCCAGCAGGCTTAGCAACGCCGGACTTTTCCCTATGATTTTATCAAAACACGGATGAGCACGCCCAGCATCCGATTCTGATGCTGCCGGTTCTGCCGGCGCATATAAATCCAAAGCATTACGGATCGCCTTCAGTAATACCAGATTATTCCATGGTTTCGTGATGAAATCGAAAGCGCCGGCCTGCATGCCTTGTACGGCCAAAGAGATAGAGCCCCATGCCGTCATCAGGATAACCGGCAAATCCGGGCGCAGCACTTTGACCTGCCTCAGCAGATGAATACCTTCTTCCCCGGTTGTTGTCAAGGTAAAATTCATATCCATCAGTACCAACCGGAATTCTTCTTCGCGAACCAGACGAAGTGCGTCCTTAGGTCCATCCACCGTTACTGGCAGATAACCTGCCCGCTTCAGCAGAAACGTCAGCGAAGAACGTACCACGGCATCATCATCAACTACCAGAATTTTAGTATCTGTCATATTATCTTTTCTTCTTTATTTATAACTTCTTCCTTTTCCTCGTCAGCTGCCAGCAAATCTGTAATAACTTTCGCCGGAATAGATAACCTGGAGAAAGCAAACATCCGCTTCCCCAAATCTTTCAACGACGCGCCGATGTGATAAACTGCCTGACCGTCGATCAGAAGGAAACGATCATGGCAACCCCGGTACGTCTTCACTTCAACCGGCGGATACTGGCTGTTATGCTTTTCCAAATCCAACTGCATCTGGGGCATGATCCGTTGTGTATAAATCACAGCCGATACATCCGTCCGGCGCTTACTCAACATCAACAGCACCGATTCATCTACATAATTGTCGATCAGTATCAGCGAATGCCTGGCCGACCGGATCAGATCTACAGCGAATTTATACGCATCAAAGATCTGACCATTATAGAAAATCCCTTCTACCGGAGGCAGGGAAGTCCGTACAAAGAAATCTACTTTATCAGTCAGTTCCCGGATCTGCCGGTCATGATCATTCAATCTTTCTTCTATCCGACGATGAGAATACGGGCTCATCGCATAACCTTTCAGTACGTAATCTTTCAGTATCTGATTGGCCCACTGACGGAAGCGGGTGCCCTGCTTGCTCTTTACCCGGTAACCCACCGAGATAATCACATCCAGATTATAATAATCCACCCGATATGTCTTTCCGTCTGACGCAGTATAGGCAAATTTTGCCCAAACTGAATCTTTTACCAGCTCTTCTTCCTTGAATATATTACGAATATGTTTTCCTATCACACTGATGTCTCGTCCAAAAAGTTGAGACATCTCTTCAATAGATAACCAGACGGTCTCATTTTTCAAATGAACTTCCAGTTTTATTATCTCATCCGGCTGATATAATACAATCTCCCCTTCATCCATGTAATATTCCGTTTATCTGACGATCTTCTCAAATTCTGCATCTAATGTACAATTATTCAGAAAATCATACAACGTCAGACTACGGATATTATAGAAATAACGCCAATAATAGTACAGCTCTTCAATGTGTTTCTGCTTGGCACTGTCCTTTGACGTTTGGGCATCATTTAATTCAAGAATATCTATTTTCCCTACCATAAAAGTCTCTATAGAAGTTTTATATCGGCTTTCTGCCAGAGAATCTACTTCCGAGGCAATTTCCAATTGGGCAGCCTGGTTATTGAAATTCTCTACCAAAAGGAAAATATTCTGATTGAAATCCATCTGTTCCTGACGGATTTTCGAAAGCACGACTTCCCGGTTCGATTCGGCAACTTTTACTTTTCCTTTCCGCTTGCCCCAATCCAGTATCGGAATCGAAACGCCTACTTGCACCACCTGATTATCTTTCAGCGGATTATAGGCTCCCGAAAAGGAAAGATCTTTCCCTGTATAACCAACCGAGGCAAACAAATTGATGCTTCGCTGGTTTCCTTTGGCCGTAGCTACATCATAATCGGCCTCCAACTGACGACGCAGAATATTCTTGGAGAAGGAATTATTCTCTTGAGCCCGTGCCAATACCTGCTGATAATCCAGACGCACACCGGTAATGGCTTCGGGTAAAACCGGCTCAATACGGTCCCGTTCACTTAATCCCAAGAAAGAGCGCAGCTGGAACATCATCGAATTCAGATTCGACTGTGCCTCCGTTACCTTTGCCTTTGCCTGCAAAGCCGACTGTTTGAGCTGCATCAGTTCGATTTCCGAGATATGGCCGATCTTCCGTTTGGCAATTGCTATCTCATAAAGCTTATTGGCATTCTCTAAATTCTGTTTACAAACGGCCAGGTTATCTTCCGCCAGCAGCAGATTAAAGTAATGCGTAATGGTTGTAATGGTCACCGTTTCTACACTTTCCATAAAAGCAGCCTTCGCTTCTTCATAACGGACCGGCTCAATACGCCGCTTCCATTTCTGATCGTTCACTCCGAATATCGGCTGCGTCAATGTGAGGCTGACCGGAACACTCATGAATTCATTGTAAGCACTTTTCCCCAATTGACGGGTAAAATCCAATGATGTATTCAAGGCAATCTTACCTCCTGTCAGGGCGATATTCTGCTCTATCGAAATTTCTCCATTAAGACCTAAGACATTATTCTGTACATACGTATAAGATCCGTCCGACTGCTGGTATTTGGAGTATTGCTTGCTGTACGAAGGCAATGTGCCGGTGAAGATAATCTCCGGCAATTGCTCCGCTTTGTGTGTCCGGTATTCCCAATAAGCCGTCTTCAATTCATTTAAGGCGACTGCCGCATCGACCGACTGCAATTGCGCTAACCGAATAGCATCTGTCAATGAAAGAGAGACAGTCCGAGTCTCCACGTCATCAGCATAGCCGTTATCACACATTCCTATGATATAAATTAAACACAAAATCCAAATTCGTTTCATATCCATTTCATTTTCCAAGATAGAAGCAAATGCTATGCCATAAATATATCTAACTGATTATCAATCCAAGGCGGAAAATCATAGTGTTCGGTTTCGGACAGTTGGTTCACTTTCGGACGACAGAGGATTTTTTTAAATATACTCATTAGATATATATAGTTAGTTTTATATCTTTGTATAATCCTAAGGATATTTATTCACAAATACACATCTCAAGCATTGACATGTCTCACATTTAAAGGATATGAGGAGATAAAAAAATGAATGGACGAGAAGATAAACAATTAAACGATTTGTTTTTTGTATGTAGCTTAATTGAGTATGTGGGGCGACAAACAAACAATGAACGGAAAACCATCGTAAACGCGTTAGGTCCAAAAGGGATAAAACATTATTACGAACTTGCAGAAGTCTATCACTGCGAAAATATAGACAAAGTAACCCACGAGATTGTAACAAAATATGGTATTACAAACGGCAATTACAACAACATTGCTGATGCTGAAGACAATATTCCGACTTATTGGGATATTGGAAAAGTAATGCAACGGCTTATCTCTGAAGTTGCCCGCAGGTCTCATAAAGATATTATCACTACTCTTATTGAGGTTTATAATTCATGGATTGTTCCTAAAATTGACAATTACAACAGCTCCATGTATTACGAAAATACCAGTTATCAATACGCATCTTATCAAGCAGGACATGCTTTATAACTTGAATCACATCATCTATCAGTCTTACAAAAAGATAGATAAAAGACGAAAGATGATTTGACAAACTGAAAGTAAAGTCACTTCCGGGATGATAAGAATACATAAAAATAAAAGTAACGAATATCCATTCCGATTCTCGTTACTTTCATTTTTGATTCTCGCGAGCTTTCAAAACAAAGGCTTAGTGTTTTGATTATTTCCCGGCGTATTTTCATCAAAAGCCGGCGTAAATTGACAAAAATACGCCGGCTTTTTACACTACTCTGCCCGCAAGGCATCGGCAGGTGCTATATGTGCTGCCTTTTGTGCTGGATACCAGACTCCTAAGACAATGATAAAGGTTAATAACAACCAGGTGATCAACGAGACTTCAAAGAAGCGGAGAAGTCGATCGTCGGCTGTCGAGGCTGATACCAAATCGGCATACACCAAGTTACCACAAATGAAGAGGGCGGGTAGCGCAGCCAGTGTAAGAAGTAGCAAACTTTCGGTGATGGTAAACCGAAGCAAACCGATACGCGACGAGCCCATCGCCATACGTAATCCCAATTCTTCCTTCCGGCGATTCACACGAAACCAGAATGAACCGATAACTGCCAGGAATACATTAACCAACAAGAAGAGCATCACCGACGAAATCACCTGTTGTCCGCTCGAATTGGAAGTCCTCTCCAGAAACTGCTCCCGAATATTGTTATAACTCTGTACATCAGACACCCAGAAATTCCCCGCCTGTAACTGATGACGCATCTCTTTCATAAAGCGTTCCTCAAAACCTGCCGTCTCGACATTCGGGCGGATACGGAAAGTGATTTGCATTTGAATGCATGTACTTTCCGGAACAATACCATCACGAGGAAACTCTATTTGGCTAAACGAAGCATAAGGTAACCTTTCATTGTATTCATCATTGCGGACAGATTCCGTGACAGCTACAATTTTAAGTGTATCCTCTCCTTGTATTAACTCTTCACCCACGACATTGGTCCGACCGAAAAAGGTTTCAGCCAAGTTTGCCGAGATAACCAATCCCGGTTGAACAAGTCGTTGCGCCAGTTCATCCGGAGAACCGCCTGCCGCCGGACGAATATCGAAGACACGGAAATAATCCGGACTGATATTATACCGCCGAATATTCCATAACTCTACACTGTCTTTCCGAAAGCCATACGTAGTATTGGAATGTGTATAGGGCAACGAGAACATCGATAAAGCCACAGCTTCCACATCCGGATGCTGCCGGATACGTTCCACAATACGATCAAAATTTTGTCTCGGCTCTTCACTGTTTTCCGGATAAACGATAAACTGAGGAGCATCAACAGATCTTTTGGATACGGTCACTTGATATACACGGTCTGTATCGAATCCAACCGGACGATGATAAAGAGTATATTGGGTGATGAAATAATCAGTCATAATCCATAAAGCGACAAACACCACCATCAACTCAGCCAATATCCACAGATTACTACGGAATTGTGCCTGTATAATCTTCAAAATATGTCTTATCATACGTTTTTAGAGTTTATGAGTTTGTTTTCATTTATTCAATGCGCTTACTATATTCTCCCTTATGGCATTCCAGACCGGAACCATCGACGAAAGCAGATTCAGTAAAAGGCATACAGTAACTGCATAAAGAAAAACCTGCCAGTTCATCAGCATTCCTGCTGACAATGTAATTACATCTGCATCTTCCGTTATAAATTGCTGGTAACTGTTTGCAAGTAATATATTCTTATACAGATCTACCAATCCATAAGAAAACAGCAAACCGGCAAGACTTCCCGGAAACATCAGGATCAGATTCTCCACAAAGATTTGCATAAACAAAGTTCCACGTGGAGCACCAAAGGCCTTACGGATACCAATCTCTTCCAGACGGTCCTGAATATGCGAAGCATTCAGTCCGGAAATATTCAGTGCCGGAACCAACAGAAAGAGTAAAAGGAAAAGAATAATCGCCAGATACGCCTTGGAACTACTCACTCCCATAATGGTCAGTGTAGCCGGTTTGATTTTAGGATCAGTAACCTGTCCCCCAACCAATGTTGTATTATACCTTTTTACAGCCTCTTCCAATTCTGCCTGCACGGCTGTAATATCATGCTTGTCGCGAAGCAAGATATTTGCCTGTAATTTACCTACCGTGTTTTCTCTTTCATCTACTGATTCTGTAATAACATTCGACATGGAAGTATAAGGCATCCATGCTTGTGAATAAGTATGCTCCAAAGTACCAGACACATCTTCTACCACACCACAAACACGATATTCCACCTCATTCAGCATTACTGTTTGCCCTATAACATCTTCTTTTCCGAACAATTTTCTCGCCATTGAACGACAAAGAACAACCGTTTTCAATCCTGATTCAAAATCAGACTCAGTAAAAGGTTTGCCATAGAGAAAATGAAATTCATAAACTTTCCAGAATACATCATTACAACCCATATATGAAATCTTCGCCTCATCATCATTTCCAGCTACAGAAGCAAACATTTCACCACCTTGGAAATACTGATATATTGGAGAAGTTGTTATGGCAATCGCTTCAGGTTTTTTCAATGTAAGAACCACATCTTTTACATAACGTATACCTAATGAGCTGCTGTATGAGCCATTACCTTCATTATACTTGTAGATGACAAAATCCAGATAGCACATCCTGTCCCGATGTATTTCCGGCGCTATATTAGCAGTACGAATATAATACACTACCGCCAGCACCATCACCATCGAAATCGCCAGTCCGGTTCCGATGATATAAACGGCACTGAAGAAACGGTTTTGTTTCATCAGTTGCCAGGCTTGTTTGAAATACAGATTTATGGTTATCATTTTAGTCCGTTTATTTAATTGTTTTATGTTTTCGAGGTAGCAAGCCAACAAAGTGACAAGTTTTTTATAACCTTGTTAACTTGCTCTCTTGTCAACCTTATTCATCTTTCAAGGCTTCTGTCGGATTTAACCGAGCTGCCTGTTTTGCTGGAAATACGATACCCGCTACAATCATCATGGCCAATGTCAGGAAAGCCATCAGGAAACTATACACAAGACGATCTACCATAGAAAGATCCATCGAAGTAGCAGTCAGTACATCCAATTGAGCCAAATTAGCATAAATCAACAAGGCCGGTAGAGTGACAACAGCCAGCAGCATCAAACCTTCTCCTATCAATTGGATAAAGATAACGGATCTGGAAGCTCCTACCGCCATGCGCAAACCAATCTCCGGAATACGCTGCCGAGCACGGAACCAGAATGTTCCGACAACACCCAGCAAGACATTAAACAACAGGAAACATACACCAACCACATACAAACGGATATTATCCAAAGCAGAGCGCAGTACTTCTTCCCGATAATAACTCATAGGAGTGACATCTGACAGATATATGTTTCCCAGCCTCAGTTGCTGTTCCATATCTTTCCTGAACTGCTGCATAAGCTCAGGTTTGTCTGCCGAAGGTTTCATACGCACGAACAAGTTTATATTCCCTGAAAGTATTTCAATACCGTATTTCTTCAACTCATCCCGTCCGCCGAGATTCCGGTAATAAGCATAATCGTAAGAGGAAAATTCCTGATACCGCTGAGGTTCGCAAACCTCACCAATGTGATAGACGATACTATCTGCATCACCCTGATTGGTAATCCAGATATCTTTTCCTCGTCCTTCAACCGGACTACCATAATAAGCCTTGGCTACAGAAGAGGTGACAACGATGCCATTGTTCTCCAAGGTTTTCTCAAGTTTCTCCCACGATTGTCCGTCGGCAGTCTTTACCTTGAAAACACGGAAATACGAAGGATCCACGTCACGTACATAACCATAACGCTTTAGACCTTTGCCATGAAAAGTAGCGAACCGGTTGAAATACATATAATGGAAATGATTACCGGAAGTATAACCTACAGTTTCCACACGCGAATCCTTCTCCAAACGGTCTACGATTGTGAAGAAATCATCCATTCCATTCGTCGTGTGCACGGCGGTTGTATCATAATCCGCACTCGTTTCCGGCACAACACCCAACCAGACTTTATACACATGCGAAATGTCAAATCCCAAAGGCTGTTTGTATTCCTTGTATTTCACATACAGATAATCTGCCGCATAGAGCAGACAACTGAAGACAACCAGCAGTTCCAGCAGAATCAGCACATTGGCTTTCCGCTCGTTCCACATCTGTCGAATCATTGAAGCGATCATACCATTAACTGTTTAAAGCCTCGGAGATTTGCTGCCGAGTCGCTTTCCAGGCCGGGAATACAGCCGAAAGCAGGTTTAACAATAGACAAAGAATAAAGACGGCGATAAATACCCAACCGTTTACCATCTGGAGCGAAAGCTGTTCCTGTCCTAACGAAGTAATCATCAGCCAGTCGCCCATGCAGGCAAGAGCAAGATACGAAAGTATAAATCCCAACAAGCCGCCAATCAATGTCACTAACAGATTCTCTAGCAGGACTTGCGACATAATACGTTGTCTCGTTGCTCCATAAGCTTGTCGTAAGGCAAATTCAGGAATCCGTTTACGTGTCCATGCCAGAATAATACCGGAAATATTCAATGCCGGCACCAACAGGATGATAAACGCGATCACCCCAAACCGCAGAAACACTTTTCCTACCGATACTTCCGAATTTTCTCCACCCATCCACTTCTCCAGATGAGAGAAAGGCTGATGCAGGATGTTGGCCCGCACATCCGAAAGACCGGCATTGAAGTTATCAATACGCTTCAGCAGTTCCTGCTGCAAATCTTCCCGGTTATGTCCTTTCTTCAAGAGCATATAGCATTCGAAAGATCCTCCTATTCCTTCCATGTTATAAAACAGATGCGTTCCGGCTGTATAAGGAATCCACACATCTGCCCAGGCTTTGTCGGCAAAGCGCGATACATCTTTCACCACACCACACACCCGATACACTTGGAAGTTAATCTTCAGCTCTTTTCCTACTACCTGTTCGGTGCCGAATATGGAACGGGCCATTTTTTCACTGATAACAGCCTCGTGCAACCCACTCTCAAAAGTAGCTTTCGAGAAAGGATTTCCTGCTACAAAGTCAAAATTATATACATGCCAGAAAGCCGTATCAGTTTCCAGAATAGAGGCAGTAACTGTATTCCTTCCATCCATCGACAGCAAGATTTGTTTCTGCCAGATGTCACGCACCACTGCCGTGACAGCTTCGGCTGATTGCAACGGATAAAAGCATTCTTTGATAAAAGGCAAACCTAAGCCCGTCATGGCGATGCGTCGCCCGTCAGCTTTTCCTTCCGTCTTTACATACGTGACGTAATAGGTATCCGCACGGTGGCTTTCCGGCTTAAAGGCTGCTGTATTGGCTATAAACAAGATCACAAAGACCATGATCATGCAAATCGCCAAAGCTGTTCCTAAGATGGAAAGCAAGGCCGCCAGCCGATTTTGCCGCAGCAACCGCCAGGATTGTTTGATATATGAGTTTATGCTTGGCATACTTGGTAAGTTTTTAAGTTTGTCAGTTTGTTAGTTTATCCGTTAACAAGAAGGCACTTTATCCGATAGCTTGTATCCTTGTCAACTCGTCAACTTCTACCTCAGTTATTGAATCTGACGTCCATCAAAGAAATGCACAATACGTGAAGTCTGCTTTGCCTGGTTTTCATTGTGTGTTACCATGACAATGGTACGCCCGTCTTCCTGATTCAGCTTATGCAGAATTTCCATAACTTCCGCTCCCATCTTGGAGTCCAAGTTACCAGTCGGCTCATCGGCCAGGATGATTTCCGGATTCCCGATAATGGCACGGGCAATAGCGACACGCTGGCACTGACCTCCGGAAAGCTGTGTCGGGAAGTGACGCATACGGTGTGACAGACCGACTTTCTCCAAGACGGCGATGGCTGCTTCCCGGCGTTCCTTGGCTGATACATGCGGCCGGTACAAAAGCGGCAGCTCTACGTTATCCAGTACATTGAGGGAATTGATCAGATGGAAAGACTGGAAGACAAAGCCCAGTGTCTTGTTACGGAAGGCCGCCAGTTGCTTATCGTCCATCGATGCGGTTTGTACACCGGCAATCTCTACCGTTCCGCGCGTTGGCTGATCAAGCAATCCCATAATATTCAGCAGGGTTGACTTTCCGCAACCGGATGGTCCCATAATACTCAGGAATTCACCTTTATCTACTGTCAGGTTTACATTTTCCAATGCTACAGTTTCAATCTCTTTTGTCCGATATACTTTCTCTAAGTTTGTTAATGTGATCATATTGTTTAAGTTTTAAAGTTATTCATAATGCAATGTTTCTGCCGGATTCATCCGGGTTATCTTGTTGGCCGGAATGCGGATACCCAAGTAAATCATACCGCCCATCAACAGATAGGAAACCGATAAGGTAATCAGGAAGCGCCACCAGGTATAAGCCAGCCGATACGTATCGGGCATATCCAGATACAACATATTTATCAAGAAGATCAGCAGGAAAGGTAAAGTCAGCGCCAACAGGAAAAGCCCTTCGAGGAATAATTCCCGGCGTAACTGTGCTTTTGAGGCACCGACAGCTGCCCGCAACCCGATTTCTGCCCGCCGTGACTGCGTGCGTAACCAGAAGGTACCGACAATCCCAAAGAAGATATTCACCAGCATGAACCCGACCATGGCAATCTTTTTCTTCTGATTGTCCAAACGAGGCTTCAACATATCAGCCCGATATTCACTGATGGGTTTTACGCTCGACACATATACATTTCCTACTTGCAAACGCTCGCTTTCTTGTTGCAAGAAGGCTTCCATTTCTTGTTGTGAATAATCCTTTTTCATGCGGAACAAACAATTATAAAATCGAATATCATTTTCCGCAACCTCATCCAAAAAGTCCTGTTCTGTTCTCCACACGTAATAATAAGTAGGTTGATAAGTGTCAAAATCCATTTCTTTCAGTGGTGCTGAAACAGCGGAGACTTTCATGCTCTCCGTAGATTTCGGACCCCATTTCACTTCTCTTTGAGTACGCCCCGAACCTTCCGGAAAGAAGATCTCATCCAAGGTTTCAGAGAGCACAACCTCTCCGGGATTCTTCAGAACTTGGTCATAAAGTGGACGACCCTCTTTATCCCTGACCTTAAATACACGAAAATACTCCAAATCAACATACCGTACCCTATATGCATATGAGGCACTGGCTGTATCCTCAACCGGCATCAAACCAGACCAACCACGATTATAGGTATAAGGTGTTGCTATTTTGGAAAGACAAACCGCTTCTACCTCCGAGCATTGCCGTAAATTTCCAATTAATTGTAACAAATCTTGGGTTGCTTGGTTATTTCGTTCTATGTCCATTTCAGTCACATCATCTGTCAATCCAAAAGAAAGAAGATACGTGTGCTGCGTATCCACACCTATCGGTTGCCGGTAAGTGTACGTATCAACCAATAAGGAATCGGCCATTACCCACAACATGGCCGTTACCAATAGTAATTCCAGGAAGATCCAAACATTCCCGTTTCGTTGGTTCCAAATCAAAGTCAAAAGATGCTTTATCATATATACTGTTTGTTCTAATTGTTTACTACATGTGTTACTCTTTCTCCTTCTCTGTCGATACTTATTATTCCAAGAAAGATATAGAATTATTCTTAGAAGGATATTTATTTATTCTAAGAAGAATATTTATTTATTCTAAGAAGAATATTTAATTATCTTTAGAAGGATACTTACTTATCCTAAGTGGAATATGAAGTATAGACAGATCGGGAGAACCTGTTTGATACAGGGCTTTACTTGTTGGTCTCCTCTCCATTCTTCAAGGCCTCACAAATTGGCTTACGCGAAATCCACCAAGCGGGTAATCCTGCCGAAAGCAGATTGATCAACAGACAAAAGAGCAAGGCAAGGACGAAAGCCTCGGGGCGGAACAACATTTCGGCACGTAATGTTGTATCGCTTGCCTTGAGCAGGAAATCCTTACATAACGGGAATAACGACCATGAGAGAACCAATCCGATCATACCTCCCAGCAAAGACATTAACCCATTCTCGTATAAAACCTGCCGGACAATATTCCCACTTGTAGCTCCAAAGGCTTTACGGACTCCAATTTCCGCCTGCCGCTTCCGGATGGACGATTGCGTCACGCCCAACAGGTTCAGTACCGGAACAAGCAACAAGAAAAGCATCGCTCCGCCTGTTTCCAGCCAAAAGTCTTTCCAGTCCACAAAGTTCTGTCCATCTGTTCCCATCGCCTTGTCCCATTGCGTGATGGGATTCTCGAAGAAGGAGATTTCATACTTTTCTTTGGTAGCATTGTAACGAGTGATCTGCTGCTTCAACTCCTGTCGGATCACGTCAAAATCCCCCTGTGCTTTGGCCAATAGAAGAACCCTAAATGAACCTACCATATTTTCATTAAAGGAAGATTGACAAGATTCGTTCGTAGTATAAGGAATCCAAACATCGGCAAAAGCAGATGCAGCCGCTTTACTGACTTCTTCCACGACTCCACATACCCGGTAAGGTTTCACATCCAAGCGAATTTCTTTTCCGATAATATTATCAATCGTACCAAACAGTCGCCGTGCCAAAGGTTCCGTAATAACAGCCTGCGGAACTCCAGAAGCTACATCGGCTTCCGTAAAAGGCGCACCTGCCACAAAATGAAAAGAGAAGACTTTCCAAAAACCCGTGTCAGTCAGTTTCACCGGATGCGCCATGTAATTCCGCTTGTCCGGCAGCGACACCGTGAATTCCGATATCGCATAAGCAGTCACAAACTCAGGGGACTGTAGCGTATAGAAACATTCCTTCACGGCTTCTATCGACATATTACCGGAATTCCAATTACCCGTATTCTCCTTCATCCTCACCAGCGTTCCATTCTCCACATAAAGCATCCGGTCGCGGTGTTCCTCCGGATAATAATTGGCCACCTGTACTTGCAACACCAGCACGACCATCATGATCATCGTAACGGAAATGGCCGTTCCCGTAATCGAGATCGTACTCACCAGCCGGTTCTCTTTCAGCATCTGAAATGCCTGTTTGATGTATTGTTTAAGCATATATGTTAAGTTGATAAGTTTATAAGTTTATAAGTTAACCAGTTGACGAGTTGACAAGGTTTTGAATACCTTTCTGACCTTGTTAACTTGTCAACTTGTTTCTTTGTTTCCTCTATTTCTCCAATTTCATCTTTCTCTTATTCTTATAATTGCTCATGTCTGAAACAACGACCTGATCGCCGGGCTTCAGTCCGCCAACGACTTCTACCAGTTCATAATTGCTGTCGCCCAGCTGGACTTTCCGCTTCAACAACTCATTTCCTGAACGGACAAACAGTTCGTATTCACCCGGACCAACGTAATAACTGCCGTTGGCAACACGCATCACCGAATCCTTCACGGCCGTCAGGACATACACATCCGTTTTCAAGCCCGAACGAAGCCGCTTGTGATTATCCTGTTCCAAACGGACTGAGAAAGACATCACGCCATTCTTTGACAACGGAGTAACATCCGTTACCGTACCCGCCAATTCTTCCTTCCCGACTTTCACCACAGCCCGGCTGCCGGCAGCAATCCGGTCGCCATACGTATCCGCAATCTCGCCTTCAATCTTGAAATGCGACAAATCCGATACAATCGCCACTTTCTCTCCTTGCGCTACCTGCGCCCCGATTTCCGTATTGACATACGTCAGAATCGCTTTCCGAGGCGCTTTGATCCGGGCATCGTCGAGGGTTCGTTTGGTTTCTGCCAACGTCTTGCGGGCAATATTCAGTTCCAGTTCTTTCACCTTGAGGTCGGCATCTGCTGTCGCCTGTTCGTTGATAAACTTCTGTTCATCCTCTTCCAGTTTCAGTTTACTCACATTATAATCCAGTTCTACCTGACGAACCTTGTCGGTCGTTCCGGCACCCAGACTATCCAAGTACTGTTCGTTACGCAGTTCCACCGCTTTCCGGTTCAGTTCCATCCGAGAGACTTTCAACTGCATTTCCATTTCCGACAACTTGCTCCGGTTCTGGATTCGCAGCTGTTCCAACTTCAGCTCATTCATCTGTACTTCATCCAACTGCTTCTTATAATCTGTTTCCGCACTCAGTAAATCCAGACGTAAGATCGGTGTTCCGATCTCTACCGAATCTCCTCCTTTCTTATACACTTCCAATATGCGGGAATTGATGGGGGAATTGATAATCTCCTCGAATGCCGGAACAACCTTACCCGAAGCACTCACCGACACATCGATACTGCCCTCATCCACTACCGAGAAGACAATATCCCGTTCGTGCAGACTTTCCTGCATCAGCTGCATCAAGGCAATCACGGCTACTATACCAACTACCACGGTTCCGCCCCATTTCATCCACATCCGACGTTTCTCCCGATTCCGTTGTTCTTTTGATATTTCTCTATCCATACGACTTTCTTCTTAACTGATCTTGTTTGCCAACCATGAGGCAAAAGCCGTGCCAAAAAGATAAAGCACTGATATACAAGAGGAGCATTTCCAACAAGTGTTCGGAAACGGACAATGTTCAATTGAGAATGGACAATGAACAACCAAGAATCATGAATTTTCAATCTACATATTGATCATTTTTCGCGCGGGCGCGCTACTCTCTCTCTCAATAATAAATATACTTTTCTCTTCTTTACTTTACTATACTTTACTTTGTGCACTTTTCACGGTTAAAATCGAAGTTTTAACTGCGCAAATGAGGATTTCAGCAGTGATAATATGGATGTTGAAAAAAGCCGGCGTGTTTTGATAAAAAGGTAGGCATAAAATGATGAAAACATAGGCATGAATTCATCAAAAGATAGGCATGAATTTTTAGGTTATCGTAATCGCTTATTTTATAGCTAATCAAACTTCATTTCTTAATCATCTACCAAGGTGACTAGATGAAGGGTAGTATATAAAGAAAAAGCTTCCACCTCATAAGTACTGAGGTAGAAGCTCTCTATTTTTAGATATTGCCGTTCTCTGACTTAATTCAAATATCGTTATTGCTCAACAATATCTGTTACTTCTATTTGGAACACCAACGTAGTATAAGGTTTGATATCATCATAGCCAGAAACACCATATCCCAATTGATAAGGCATCCAAACTTCCCAAATATCACCTTCGTGCATGTGTTGTAAAGCGGTTGCAAATCCATCCCGCAATCCGGAATCATCCACTTCAAACAAGACTTTATCATCACCGTTTTCTCGCAAACGAGAATCAAATACTTCGCCTTGAGTCAAAACACTGTCTCGGTCTGCAACGACTTCACCATCCTCATTGGTCACAAAACAACCTTTATAATAGCAATTGACTTTGCTTGTATAATAGATCGTCTCCGTACCTTCGCCTTTCTTCAGGATCTTACAGATGATTTGTCCGTTGCCACTTTCAGAATTGATCGTGAACAAAGACGTATCTGTCTTTGCATCCTGCAAACGGGCATCGAAGGCAGCTAGATTTATTTCTTTCCAAGCCTCATCAATTACAATTTCATTTTCATCATCATCACTACATGCCGCCAATGTGAACAGCATGACAACCAACATCCATGTAATGTGCCAATACTTCTTCATGTTATTCTTCTACTATTTTCTTCAACAAACTTCTCATGCTCACTTTCTCAGAGATAATGCTATGCAACTGATCGATGCTGACACGTTCCTGTTCCATTGTATCACGGAAACGGATCGTTACGCAATTATCTTTCAATGTATCGTGATCGACAGTGATACAATAAGGAGTACCAATAGCATCCTGACGACGATAACGCTTACCGATTGAATCCTTTTCGTCGTACTGGCAACGGAAATCGAAACGCAACATCTGCATGATTTCTTCTGCTTTTTCAGGCAGACCGTCTTTCTTCACCAACGGAAGAACAGCCAGCTTGATCGGAGCCAACGCTGCCGGCAACTTCAAAACAACACGTGTTTCGCCATTTTCCAACGTTTCTTCGCAATAAGAACCGGCCATCACACTCAAGAACATACGGTCCACACCGATAGAAGTTTCGATGACGTACGGAGTATAGCTCTGGTTCAATTCCGGATCGAAATATTGGATCTTCTTTCCAGAGAATTTCTCATGCTGGCTCAAGTCGAAGTTAGTACGGCTGTGAATACCTTCCACTTCCTTGAAACCGAACGGCATTTCAAATTCGATATCAGTAGCGGCATTCGCATAGTGAGCCAACTTTTCATGATCATGATAACGATATTTCTCGTTACCCAAGCCCAATGCCTGGTGCCATTTCAAACGAGTAGCCTTCCATTTCTTGAACCATTCCATTTCTTCGCCCGGACGAACAAAGAACTGCATTTCCATCTGTTCGAACTCACGCATACGGAAAATAAACTGACGGGCAACGATCTCGTTACGGAAAGCCTTACCGATCTGAGCAATACCGAACGGAATCTTCATACGGCCTGTCTTTTGTACGTTCAGGAAGTTCACAAAGATACCCTGAGCTGTTTCCGGACGCAGGTAAACCTTCATTGAACCATCAGCTGTTGAACCCATTTCTGTAGAGAACATCAGGTTAAACTGACGAACATCCGTCCAGTTACGAGTACCTGAAATCGGACAAACGATTTCGCAATCCAGAATCAGCTGACGCAAATCCTCGAAGTTCGAATCGTTCATATCCTTTGAATAGCGTTCGTGGATTTCGTTCCACTTTGCCTGGTGTTCCAACACACGCGGATTGGTTGCACGGAACTGAGCCTCATCAAAAGCATCGCCAAACTTCTTGGCAGCCTTGGCTACTTCCTTATTTATCTTTTCTTCTATCTTAGCCAGATGATCTTCGATCAGGACATCGGCACGATAACGTTTTTTGGAGTCTTTGTTATCGATCAACGGATCATTGAAAGCATCCACATGGCCGGAAGCTTTCCAGATTGTCGGGTGCATAAAGATAGCCGAGTCAATACCCACTACATTCTCATGCAGCAAAGTCATGCTATCCCACCAGTATTTCTTAATGTTGTTCTTCAACTCCACACCGTATTGTCCGTAATCATAAACAGCGCCCAGGCCATCATAAATTTCGGATGAAGGGAATACAAAACCGTATTCTTTACAGTGCGATACTAATTTCTTAAAAACATCTTCTTGTGCCATATCGAATCTTTTAATAATCTTTTCTTGCTTGATTTATCAGCTTGCAAAGTAAGCGATTTTTTCACAATCTTTTATCACTTCTTTCTGTAATTTGTTGGAAAGCATAATGAATCTTCCATAAAAATGCTATCTTTACGACAAAATTATCTATAATAGTTGACTTAAATCATTCCTTTAATCATGATGCATTCAGAAATATCCCGCAGAAAGTTCCTGAAGAGTGCGCTGGCATTATCGGCCGCTTCAGTGATTCCTTCCTTCTGGATTCCGGCAAAAGCGAGTACCATGCCTAAGAATCCGTTCGTCAGTGCCAACGACCGAGTAAACATAGCCTTTATCGGTATCGGAAACCGCGGTGGCGAAATTGCCAAAGAGTTATACAATACCGGACTGTGTAACGTAGTCGCTCTCTGTGATGTGGATATGGGAGCCAAGCATACGCAGGAACTGATCTCGATGTTCCCGAAAGTTCCCCGTTTCCAAGACTTCCGGCAGATGTTTGACCAGATGGCAGACAAGATCGATGCCGTTACAGTGGGTGTTCCCGACCATTCACACTTCCCGATTACCATTGAAGCCATGGCACACGGCAAACACGTGTATGTAGAGAAACCAATGGCACGTACTTTCAATGAGATCGAAGTGATGATGCGTGCCGCCAAGAAATACGGAGTAGTCACCCAGATGGGTAACCAAGGCCACTCCGAAGCCAATTATTTCCAGTTTAAAGCCTGGAAAGAAGCTGGTATCATCAAAGATGTGACAGCCATTACGGCACACATGAACAGCTCACGCCGCTGGCACGGCTGGAACCCGCATATCAAACACATGCCAATGGGCGAGCCTGTTCCGGAAACGATGGACTGGGATACCTGGCTGGGGGTTTGTCAATATCACGACTATAACCACGATTATCATTTAGGACAATGGCGCTGCTGGTATGATTTCGGTATGGGAGCGTTGGGCGACTGGGGCGCACATATTTTGGATACAGCCCACGAGTTCCTCGACTTAGGATTACCTACAGAAGTCAATCCGCTTTATCTGAAAGATCATAATCCGTTCTTCTACCCGATGTCTTCTACACTGTTGTTCCGCTTCCCCGAACGCGGCAACATGCCGGCTGTAGATGTTACCTGGTACGACGGACTGGATAATATTCCGGCTGTGCCCGAAGGTTACGGCGTTTCGGAAATCGATCCGAACATCCCGACCGTAGCCGGTGGAAAGATACAACCCGCCAAGTTGAATCCGGGTAAAGAAATCTATTCAAAGACATTGACCTTCAAAGGTGGTTCACATGGCAGCACGTTGTCGATCATTCCGGAAGAAAAGGCAAAAGAAATGGCTTCTAAATTGCCGGAAGTTCCGAAGAGCCCATCAAACCATTATGCCAACTTCCTGCTGGCTTGTCAAGGAAAAGAAAAGACCCGTTCGCCGTTCGAGATCGCCGGTCCGTTAAGTCAGGTATTCTGCCTGGGTGTTTTGGCGCAGCGACTGAACCGCAAGCTGGTATTCGACCGCGATACCAAACAGATCACCAACGATCCGTTTGCCAACCAGATGCTCGTAGGCGAACCGCCGCGTAAAGGCTGGGAACAGTATTATAATGTATAAGGTCTTAATATTATAAACAAACAAGGTTTCAGATCATCTTCCATCGATATGTCTGAAACCTTGTTTATTTGTACTTACGCTGATTATCGTTTTATCCAGTTCTCAAGTCTGATACCTGAGAAGTTCTTAAAGTCTTGTAAATTTTCTGTTACCATTACCAAGTCGTACACAATAGCAGTACAACCTATCAGCAAATCAAAATTGTCATCCGCAGGTGTTCCAGCCAAACGCAAGCGTGCTTTTTCTTTGGCAAAAAGATCAAGCGTTTCGCTAATTGGCAACACTCGTACGGATGCAATAAATTCATCCAAGCTTTGCATACGGCGTACTAACCCCTGTCTATTACCCAATTCCGCACCATACTTCAGTTCTGCCACAGTTATCTCTGAGATATAACAGTTTTCCAAACCTACTTCATCCATTTTCTTGTCCACATTATATTTTCCACGCAGCAAGAAGATACAGATATTTGTGTCAAGCAGATATTTTTCCATATTCTCAGAAAGCCATTATATCATCTTTGAAGTTCCGCGCTTTTTTCACTTCTTCAGCCAGCTTGTCGGCATCCAAGCTATCCATATCACGCCAAGCACCATAAAATCGACTTGCTGATACGGAATGATCCTTTTTCTCTTGCCGCATTGAATTACTAAGTCGGGCTATCAAATCCAACTTCATTTCATTGCTCAAATCTTTCAGCAGATTCCAATAACGATCTGCATTACTAACAGATACTTCCATATTGCTATCTCTATTGGTTTAGTTGCGAAGATAAGGATTATTCTGACAACGTCAACAAAAACAAACAAGGTTTCAGATCATCTTCCATCGATATGTCTGAAACCTTGTTTGCTGATATATCCGTTCGTTTAGAACTTGATCGCGTTCTCGTCTTCTTTCTTCGCGCTGTTTGTGGCACGGGTTTTCAGTTTCGTACGTTGTTGTTCGACGAGGGCATTCACATTGCCGATGAAGGTCGCGAATTTCTCATCGCCGTGCATCGCAGCCAGCATATTGACGATATCCACCAACTTCCGATAAGCATCGTCGGCAGCTTGGCGAGCCTGCTTCGAAAGTCCCACTTCGCGGGCAGCCTCTTCCTGCACTTTGGCATCCGTAGCGTTCAAGAATGAAGTTTCCGCATTTTCCAAGCGAGTCAACCACGGTTCGATATCCAGGTCGGTGAAATCGCCCATCTCTTTCGCGGCTTTCAATTCCTGCAACAAATTATGCAAGATACCACTTTCCTCGAGTTGCGGCTTGGCTGTCGGATTCCCGTATTTATCCAAAATAGCCAACGCTTTCTCGGCAGCGGCGGCAATCGAAGCGTCCGGATGGGCAGTCATCGCCTTGACGTAATTATACAATCCCGTCCACGCAAAATCGCGCGCCGCGTCGGCTTCCGTCACCCTTTTAGCCGAGGGCACTGTATTAGAGGCCTTCAACGCACTGTCCAAACCGTCCACCGCCGTTTTGTGCGTATCCACGCCCGTCGTCAGGAAAGTAACCGATGTTTCCGGCAAACCTTCGGCAATCAAAGCCCCGGTCGTAGGCAATTCTTCGGCATATTGCTGAACACGTTGGTGGAAAGCGAAGTCTTCTTCGATGCGAAGTCGAGTAAGGTCAAAAGCACTTATCTTTTTCATAGTAAATACATTTAAATAATTATTCGAGGAAAAGGTAGGCATTCTTTCTTTTAAACGAAAGAATTTCGACAAAAATTTTCCCCGAAACTACATTTTTCTCATCAAAAGCCCTTTCGGGAAGTCCGAAAGCCGATTTTTCCCCCAAAAAGTACCGTCGGGAGTCCCGAAAGCCAATTTTTTCAGAAAAAAGCCTTGTCGGGGCTTCCGAAAGCCAAGTTTTTCTCAAAAATGTATTTTCGGGAGATTTTGAAACCAATTTTTCTTCCGGTAAAATCTTTAACTTCAAAGATTATGAGATTAAATTTTGAAAACTACGAAGTTTTGACCTAACTTTGCAACGCATCTGAAAAACAGATGCGTTTTTTTGACATATCGTAGCTCAATCGCTGTCTGAATCACCACCTCGGAAATGCAAAACGAGCTATTACAATTCTTGTTGGGAGCCCGCGCTATAGCGCAGACTTTCCCATAAAGAATTGTGGCTTGTGGTGAGCCCAGACAGCGTATGGTGATTGTCTGCGCTTTTCTTTTTTATGGTTAAACGTATGACGTTGCTAAATAGATGAATCATTACAGTCATTATATGTTTAATCTAAAAAAGTTTGTAAAATGAAAAAAGCATTATTTAGCGCAATCATTATGATTACTACGCTATCTTCTTGTTCTACCCTTTTTACAAGTTCTAAACAAAACATCACGTTTGTAGGAGATGCTGGAACAAAAATTTATGACAATGGGATGAAAATTGCCACAATTGGAGAGAATGGAGAAGCGAGTGTAAGAATGAGGAAAAAAATCTCTTCTAAAGAACTTATCGCCAAAAAAGAAGGATTCAAACCGACACCGTTATTACTCCAAGCGACCTTTAATCCTATTTCATGTATCAATTTATTAAATGTTCTTGCCTGGGGTATTGATTTAGCGACACAAAAAGTATGTAAATGGGAAAATACACATATTGAAGTTGAATTAGAAAAAGAAAGCAAATGATGAAAAAGATAATTGTATTTATGCTGGTTCTGTTATCCAGCACATTGTGTTTATCATCTTGTTCTAAGGATGATGATATTAACCTGTCAAAAGAATCTGTTATCGGAACATGGGATGTAACTTGGGCAGAAATGGATGGAGAATCGTTAGATGTACCTGCTGGATATGTCTATATTACTTTAAATAATGATGGCACTTATAAAGTTGTCATGTTCTCAGACAGATATTCAGGGACATACAAAATTGAAGGCAATACGGTTATCGGTACGACATTAGATCCTATAACTGAATATTTCAAATTCACGAAACTGGAAGGTGATAATGCGGAAATCGATTATTCAAATAGTGAAGAAGATTTCTACAAATTCAAAGCTACTAAACGATAATTTACCAGCTTTATTTATACTATAAAATGCAGCTATATATCACAAATAAGTATATAGCTGCATTTCTTCATATAGTTTATATCGAAAGCACACTAAACCTCAAAAGGCTTATTGGAAAGATATAAGGTTACAGCAATTCTACCGGCTATCATTACAAGTCGGTGCACTCAAAAGCAGTAATAGGGTGCACACGACATTTTTTTTACAGACTTCTATATTTCATTGTAGACAAGAAAACTCTTTTTTATTCAATTGTCTAAATCTAGAGAACACTGATCAATCCGGATTATTATTTCTATTTCCGAAACTTCCCGGCTACCCGCTGATAGGTGGGCATCTCTACACCGAGGCGGTCGCCCAGCGCGATCATATCGAACAGGATTCCCTGGATTTCCGATTCATGGCCGTGAGCCAGGTCTTTCTGCATCGAGGCGGTCGAACTCGGGTCCAGCTTATCGACTACCATCAAATTATAGGCGACCTGATCTTGTGGGAAAGTAATCCCCAGACGACGGCCGATCTCCGTACTCTCGCGAGACAGTCCGGCGAACACATCGCGCACTTCACCGGCATGTTGCACCTCACCCATCGGCACATCGAAGTAGGCACCGGTACAAGCCATGGCCGAAATAAACGACCACTTGATAAACGTGTCGCAGTTGATATCCTCCGAAACATCCACCTTGATACCGCATCCGCGGAGCTCTTCTCCCAAGGCTTCCAACCGTTCGCGGGCGACAGGCTGGCTACTGCGGGCACCATAGACCAACCGGAAGACTGAACCCGACTGCGTGATCTCGCCCGGGCCGGAAATAAAGCCTACAATATAGATACAACCATCGAGCACGGTTACTTCGGGCACGAGGCGTGCCAACCGCTCGCCGGTTCCATACACATTCAGAATCGGTACCACCAAGGTGTCCGGCGTGGCCGCCTTGCGCAATAAATCCTGAATCGAGTCGAGGGCATATCCTTTCACACACACGAAGATCACATCCGCTTTCCCCTCGTATGCATCTGCCGTACAGGCCGGGACTTTCAGCCAATGTTCACCTTTCAAATCCGACTTCAGGTGTAATCCATGCTGGCGAATAGCTTCCAACTGCGCACCACGGGCGATACAAGTGACTTGCTTTCCGCCCAATGCCAGGAAACCGGCAATCGATCCGCCTACGCCGCCGGTCCCTACAATCAGATAATTCTTTTCTTTTTCCATATGAAAACTATACAAATACGTTACAACACCGTTACTTCATCCATAAAGAACCAAGCAGGATGACCTACGCCATAGTGCCAAGCCGGACACATCCCGATGGCATCGACTTCCACTTTGATATAACGCGCCTTGACAGGCTTGTCGGAAGTAACTTTCCCACCGACGAACTTAACTTGGGGGGCACGGTCTTCGGCAAACGAGAAGGAACCGAAAGGCTGATAGGTCTGGTTGTCCGTCGAAATCGAATAAGTCACCTTTTCGGGAAGAAGAATCCATTGTCCCAACTGATGAAGGAAGTCGGCTTCCACACTGCTGAATTCTTTCTCTTCGCCCAGATCGAGGATGAACGAGCCGTCCACGCCTTCCCAGCCGACCCAGCTCTCTACGAAGGTCGTGCCACCAAACAGGCCGTCGGTCAATGCCGTATCAGCAATCTTCTGATAACGTTCGCCCGGCTTTTGCAACCAGATCACCTTTGCACCCAACGCCTTGCTCTTTTCGGCTTGCGGCAAGAAGCGTTTTTCGTACAGATCACAATAATCCTCGGGCGCATTGCTACGTTCGTTCAGCGACTTGATGCCGAACTTACGGCACTGCTGACGGAAATAATCCAACTGCTGACGTACCTTGGCCACATCCTGATTCGTTTTAGTACGAGCTATTTCCAACTCAGAATAAATCAATGACAAACGAGACAGCTGGACACGGTCCAAACGAACCGGATCAGAAGCCACGGCCGCCTCAGCCTGGTCGAACAACTCATCATACGTCTTACAAAGCTGATCGTTCAACATTCCGTTCTTATGTGTTACCGGCGAATCGTAAATCCACAAGTTGGTACCGCTTGCCAGCAATCCACCCTGCATGATCTTCTGATATTGATACAGATAAGGAGCCGCCGCCCCATAATAACCATCCATGAAGCTACGCATCAACGAATCGGCATTCTGATACGGATTCCACATCAGCTTTCCAATCATATAAGCACGCATTTCCGAAAAGTCGGTTCCTTTAGAACCATTGACTTGCGAGAAGTGCATCGTCACATGGTTCTTCTTGAACAACTGGATATTCTTCTGCAAGACATGGAAATTGGGGAAACACGATACCATGTTGTCGAAGTTAATTCCATAATCCCATACAAAAATATTGTTGGAGATAGCCGACCAGCCTTCGAGCGCTTTCACGAAATCACGTCCCGACGCATTATCAGTCAGCGGTACTTCGCGCATACAGTCAATATCGCACAACATGATATTCACGTTCGGCAGTGGCTTTACCTTCTTGGGTGGATGCATGGTAAAGAGATAAGCCAGGGTAGAAATCTCCTTGTCGGGGAAACGTTCTGCCAACTTGTTCATGAAACGGATATAGGCACCTGCCGGAGAACCTTCTTCCTCATACACCTTACGGCAATTCTCACATGTACAGAAGGTATTGTTTCCGTCGTTCTGACTGACCGAGATCAATTTCTTATCCGGGTTCGCCTTGAAAACAGAATCCAATATGAATAATATTCGGGATGTTCCTTTCCATACACTTCCGAAGGCATCAGGCGGTCGAATGTATGTACCCACATATTGTCGATGAAGACTTCATTCGGTTCTTCCAGGCGGAACCACATCTTGTAAATCGGATCATCACAACCGTAACTAAACGACTGGCGATACCGGAAAGCCGGTGTCTCCGACAAATGAATCTCCGGCAAGGTAATTGTCTTCGAAGGCGTCAATGTATAGGCTTTGTAGGCATAATACGAAACACCCATGTATTTTTCCAATAAAGTCACCACGCCATAGATCGAGCCTTTGTCTCCTCCACTCGTAATCCGCAACTGGTTCTGTTCGGTACAAAGGGTAAAACCATCTTCTCCTGCCTCTTCCGATTTTCCACCGATCACGACATCACCCGATTTCGCTTCTCCTTCCACAATCGGCAACGAAGCCCCGCTGATCCGCTGCACAAAGTCTTGTAACAAATCAGCTGCCTGACGGTTTATTTCACTCTTCTCGCTCACGACAATCCGCGAAACCGCCTTCCCGTCTTTCACTAATGTCAATTGAGCCGAAGCATCCGCCATCCATAAAAAAGCTGAAAGGGCCACCATGCCCCATTTCTTGTAATTCAGTTTCATGTAATTTGTTTTTGTGTTTTCTAAATTTCTCCGTTTAACTTGCACACAATATTAGTACTTTTGTTCCATTCAAACAAGAAGAAGATGAAATACATCGATATTCATACGCATACAGTGATTCCCAAAACCCAGGAAAACCGAATCTCTTTTTACAACCGGATCGTCGGCCAAGAAACCCTGGGTGATTTATCCCATATAGAAATGTTTTCGGTTGGAATCCATCCGTGGTTTATCCATTCCGACAAAAGTAATGACCAGCTTCTCGAACAGCTGTGGGAAAAAGCCAAGCAACCGGAAGTCTGGATGATCGGTGAAGCCGGACTTGACAAACTTCACGAAGCACCGCTCGAACGACAACTTTATCTGTTCGAACAACAAGCCTTGCTGGCTGAAGAACTCCACAAGCCACTTATCATCCATTGTGTAAAAGCCTGGAGTGAACTGCTAGCCTTACGGAAGAAAATTCGCCCGCTCTCGCCTTGGCTCATTCACGGTTTCCGTGGGAAAAGAGAATTAGCAGAACAGCTGCTGAAAGAAAACATCTATCTTTCGTTCGGTGAACAATTCCAATTGGCAGCCCTGCAAATAGCCTGGCCAAGTCATCTTTTCTTAGAAACCGACGAATCAAAACTGGACATACAGGAGATATACGAAAAAGCAGCGGCAGCCTTATCCGTTCCAACAGAGATGTTAATGGAACAAATCGAACAGAACTTTTCTCTGCTCTTCTCAGGTGAGTAAAGGGCACAAAAAAAGGCTATCTTCACAGACAGCCAATTTCCATTGTTAACCTTAAATCTAATACCATGAAAAACACGATGCAAATATAGACATTTTATGTTATGTAACATAGCTCGTCAATACTTTTTCTTCTAAAATCGGCCTATTTTAACTACATTTAACTAATTCATCCAAAAATCAGGCAGAAAAGTTGGAAATATTCCTAGTTATTCGTACTTTTGCGAACAACAAACAAGGATATGGAAGAGAAAAAGGAATATACAGCAACCCAAGAACAGCTGGCACGCTTTGCCAAGGCATTGGGACATCCGGCAAGAATTGCCATCATGCACTTTCTAGCCAAACAGGAAACCTGTTACTTTGGCGACATTCATGAAGAATTACCCATAGCCAAAGCGACCGTTTCCCAACACCTGAAAGAGTTGAAAGATGCTGGTTTGATACAGGGAGAAGTCGAAACCCCGAAAGTAAAATACTGTATCAATCAGGAAAACTGGAAACTGGCAAGCCGACTCTTTACCGATTTCTTCGGCCAGGCTATATGCAAATCAAAGGGTTGCTGTGAATAACAGTCCCTTTTTTTCTCTTTATTGTTCGTTGTTTTGCGAATTACATATATAATATACGATACAATGGAAATTAAAGTTTTAGGAACAGGTTGCGCCAACTGCAAGGCATTGTACGCAACCGTCGAGAAAGTTGTCAATGAGTTAGGTATTCAGGCTGAGATCATCAAAGAGGAAGATCTGATGAAAATCATGGAATACAATGTCATGACTTTACCGGCTTTGGTAATCAATGACAAAGTTGTAGCCAAAGGTCGGATCAACGCCGGTGAAGTAAAGGAATTAATCGCTTCAAACCAATAATTATGACACGGATCCTATTTTTTCTTATCAGTAGTTTGTTTTGGATAGCCGGTGAACTGCAAGCACAAACAGATTCATACGTGGAAGTTTTGTACTTCCATGGGAAACAACGGTGCATCACTTGTAAATCAATCGAGAAGTATACCCGTGAAGTCGTTTTTACCGACTTTGCAGACTTGGCTAAAAAAGGGAAAATCCGTTTCAAAGAAATAGACATATCCACGCCCGAAGGAGAAGAACTGGCCAATGCATATCAGGTCAGTTGGTCTTCATTGTATATCAATCAATGGAAAGATGGAAAAGAACAACGGAACGATATGACACGTTTGGGCTTTCAATATGCCAAGAATAAAACAGATTATTTCAAACAAGAGATCCGCAAGAAAATAAATCAGTTACTTTAAGAATGGACTACTTACAGACTCTTTTGGATAGCAGTGAAATACCTGTTATCACGGCTCTTCTGTTGGGTTTACTCACGACCATCAGTCCTTGTCCGCTGGCTACTCATATAACAGCGATCGGATTTATCAGTAAAGATGTAAACAACCGGAACCAGATTTTTCTGAACGGTATCTTTTACACCTTGGGCCGTATTCTCTCTTATTCCGTCTTAGGAGCCATACTGATTACTTTATTGCGGAACGGTTCCGAAATGTTCTTTATACAAAAGGCGATCAGCCGATGGAGCGAGTTATTACTTGCTCCGGCACTGATCTTGATCGGTCTGTTCATGTTGTTTGGAGATAAACTGGCCTTGCCCCGATGGGGATTTTCGGCAACCGAGAAAACCGAAAGACTTCGAGGTAACTGGGGCAGTATGGCATTGGGACTACTGTTTGCCTTAGCTTTCTGTCCTACCAGCGGATTATTCTACTTCGGCATGTTAATACCTATGTCTGCCATGGAAAGTGGCGGATATTTATTACCCGTAGTATATGCTTTCGCTACCGGATTTCCGATCGTTCTGATAGCTTGGGTACTGGCATACAGTGTGGCTGGTATCGGAAAATTCTACAACCGCATTCAGGTATTCCAGAAATGGTTCAACCGGGTCGTAGCACTGACATTTATTCTTATCGGTATTTATTACGGACTTATTAATTGGAACATTATATGAAGATTTTGATTTTATGTACGGGAAACAGTTGCCGCAGTCAGATGGCGCATGGTTTCCTTCAATCGTTTGACCCGAATTTAGAAGTATTTTCGGCTGGAACCCATCCGGCAGAAAAAGTAAATCCCATGGCTATCGAAGTCATGCAAGAAGCAGGTATAGACATTAGTCATCACATACCGACGAATGTATATGAATATATCAACGAATCTTGGGACTATGTGATTACCGTTTGTGATCATGCCCGCGAGACTTGTCCGGTATTTCAGGGAAATGTAAAGAAGCAATTGCATATTGGCTTCGATGATCCTTCGGAAGCACAAGGTACGGATGAATGGATCAAAAGTGAATTTATCCGTGTCCGGAAAGAGATCAAAAATGCGTTCTTTGCTTTCTATCTGACCGAAATCAAGAAGTTGCATATCCCGACTTGTACATGTCAGCAATCTAACCATTAATCCACTTATAATCATGATACAGACTTTTGCCGACTGGCTGGTTTATGGTGTTATGGGACTTCAGGCAGACAGCGCACTGGGAACAGCCGTCAACTTTTTCTTTTATGATACGATCAAGATTCTGATCCTATTATTCTTCATCAGTATCATCATGGGAATTATCAACGCATACTTTCCGATCGAACGTCTGCGTCATTATCTGACATCCCACCGGCTTTATGGGTTACAATATTTCCTGGCTTCTCTATTCGGAGCCATTACCCCATTTTGTTCCTGCTCTTCTATCCCGTTATTCATCGGATTCGTAAAAGGCGGTATTCCGCTGGGTGTGACTTTCGCCTACCTGATTACTTCGCCACTGGTCAATGAAGTAGCCGTTGCGATGTTTATCGGAACATTTGGACTGCGGATCACAGTCATTTATGTTGTCAGCGGTATCTTACTGGGAATGATTGGTGGATATGTTTTGGGCAAGATGAAACTGGAACCGTATCTGAGTGATTGGGTAAAGCAAATCCAGCAAGGGGCCACAAACGAATCCAATCTGTGGGAAAAAGAACATACTCCCTTTTTCCATCGTTTGCCGTCTATTATCCGGGAAGCCTGGAACATCGTTAAAGGTGTGCTGGTATATATTCTGATCGGAATCGGGATCGGAGCTTTCATGCACGGATATGTACCCGAAGGATTCTTCGAGCATTACATGGCAAAAGACAACTGGTTGGCAGTTCCTATTTCTGTCCTGTTGGCCATTCCGATGTATGCCAATGCCGCCGGAATCGTTCCCGTCATTGAAGTCTTTGTTTCCAAAGGTATTCCTATCGGGACAGCCTTAGCCTTCATGATGGCAGTAGTAGGATTATCACTTCCCGAAGCAACACTTCTCAAGAAAGTCATGACTTGGCGCCTGATTGCTATCTTCTTTGGAGTGATCACGCTGTTTATCATCTTCTTAGGTTATCTGTTCAACATCGTCTTATAAAGATGCCTATCTTTTGATCAATTCATGCCTACCTTTTGGTGAAAATACGCCGGCTTTTTATCAAAAGGTAGGCATGAATTGACTATGCCTAAATTTACTTTACACTTTTTTGATACGTTACTAAAAAACTCTACAGATAAAATAAGTCTTACTAAAAGGCTTTACATATTACCTTTGCAAAGATAAAA
>NZ_JAKZMM010000034.1 GCF_022809355.1 Parabacteroides faecalis
TTTTGCAACACTAAGATAAGTGAAAATTCTGACATGGCAAAATCCTGGGCAACTTTTTGTTGCTCAGGAACTTATAAATAAAGTTAAATTATAGTGTTGCGGAATTAAGGTATTTTATCAATCTTCTCAAGATACATCAAACTGGACTTACCTTCTAACCGGGAATTCAGCAATACGTAAGGTCGTACAACCATACGGAATCAGTTCGATGGTTTCTTCTCCTTCCGTATCGTTTTCCATTTGTGTATAATAAGCGACTGGTCCTGCCGAGCCACGTACCAACGTCCAATTCTTAACCCGCTTGGCTTGAGTCTTGATAGAGATCGGAGCATTCTCCACATTCCACGGATAACCAGTTACCGACGGACGTTTCTCAACGATAAAACTTTGCTGAATCCGTTCAGGAGCAAATGAAGATTCCGATAACGCATAATTCCAAGGTGTATCCGATGTTACTTCATAATACCAGGGACCATAAGTCACCACTTTATCGGCTTCAAATGATTTCTTTTCCCATTTCTCCTGCATCTTCAAAGCATACAACAGCGGACCACGTTCGACTACAGCTCCACCGTCATACCAACGACTGACAGCTACATCCATCGGTAATTCCAATGTCAGACAATCTCCTTCTTTCCATGTCCGGTTTACCCGAGCAACTTCTCCTGGGAACAAATCTACCTCAATGGCTTTACCATTCAATTTGACTACCGGCCGCTGACACCAGCCAGGCACACGGAAATGGAAGGGGAAGAAAGCCTTTTTCACTGATTTATCGGTAAATGATACCCGGAACTGAATAGCCTCATCAAACGGATAGGCAGTCTCTTCCTGAATCTTCACTCCTACACCTTCAGCTACTTTTGCCATAACTTCCGACGGACCATAAACTAAAGCAGCGATACCATTATCAGCTGTTGCATACCATAAATTCTGTACAAACTTGGGCCAACCCTGATGTAAATTGGAGGTACAGCAAGGATAACCCGTCAATACACCAAAAAGAATATCCGTATCTTCATGAGGTGTCGAGAATTCCCGATAATCACGCGTTACATTCACCTGATTAAACTGCTGGTAATACTGACGAGCTGAATAATCATCGGTAATCTGCGTTGGTAATACATTATATGTTATTCGCTCCAAATAATCGGCCCACTCAATATCACCCGTTATTTCCAGCATCTCTTCCAACGAAAACATCATCTCGACAGCCGTACACAACTCCGAACCGGCAGTTGGCTTACCAAAACGAAGTAACTCATCGCCGCCCCACAAACCGGTTGGCAATCCGATCGTATTACGGATCTGCTTCACTGCCTGCTTTACCGCCATAATCTGCTGCGGATCCTTATTCTGCTGATAATATACAACCGGCTCTTTAAAACCCTGTCCCAAATTCACACAGTGTAAACTCAGCTGACGGCTCAAATGATCCTGATGCAGAAAAACATCCGTCCAGTTGAAGGTCTGCTTATGAATTAACTCACCCAGTTCCAACAGAAACTTATCACCCGTGATGTTATATAACCAATATACCACCATCAGATTGTCTCCTCCGCGTTGTTCTCCCCAAAAGGTCCAATGTCCCAACGGACTTTCCGGTAAAGTCTTCAGCTGATACTTGAAGTAATTGGTCAGCAACTGAATCACCCGTTCATCACCAGTAGCCGAATAATACTGCTGCATGATTTTCAGCATCACCATTTTAGGCCACCAATCGTAAGCATTATCCCGCTGCAAACCGGGTTCATACGGACGATCAGTATCCGGACCAAAATATCCGTTTTCCTTTTGTGAAGCCAACGACCATTCAATCCACGGCTGCACTCTCTTCTTCAATTCCTCATCATCCAGTATATAAGCCAAAGGTAACAAACCGTCAATCCAGTACGGTCCTCGTTCCCAGACATCACCATCCCCACCAAGCCAGCCATTACGTTGGCCCATCACTTGTTCATAAACTTGATCAAGATGTCCCGTCATCCCTTTCTTCATCCGAAGCAACTGATCTTCCATCCAGCCTTTTGCCCGGATTGTTCCCAAAGGCAACTCAATATATTCTTTCTGCAGCAAAGGCTGACGATTGTTCTGGTAGTTTCCGGAGAAACCAGCTTCTTCGGCCCGCACAGAGGAACAGGCAAACACAGCCAGCGAAGCTGCCCATAAAGCTATTCTTCTTTTCATGGTTAAATCTATTTATACTATTCCTGATAATCAATCCACACTTTCATCTGTCCTGCCTCCCGGTTATCCCATGCATAATATGGGATGAAGGTCATTTGTTGTTTTCCAGACTGAGCTTTAATCAGTTTAACACCGCCCAACAGTTCCGGAGCATCTACTACTTCGAAAGTGGTCCCGGCTTCTAATTGTAACTGATCAAAACCCTTCGGATTATCCACTTCTTCCAAACAATATACCAATGGCCCACGCTGAATAGCTCGCTTACCAACATCCTGCTTTACACGCGGATCAGCAGCTACCTTTTCTACCGGCATTTCCATTTCCAAAGAAATCACATCGCCCGGTTTCCAATCCTTAATCACCGCATAGCCTTTATCTACCGAAACCTTTACAACCTGACCTTTTACAGACAATTGATAATCTTTACACCAGCCCGGAATACGGATACGCAATTCTTTATCCAAAGCCTGTGCTGCTGATACCTTCAGTTCCACTTTTCCATCCCACGGATAGTTAGTCTTCTGTTGGATCGTCACTTCCAGATTACCCACTTTCACCTTCGTTGTATTACCAATAAACAGATTTACCCATAAAGCTTCATTGGAAACTCCATAGATATAATTCCCGATAGAAGGCAAGAAGCGAGAAATTTGACTCGGACAGCAAGCACATCCATACCAAGCCTGCCGATGATGATCACCTTTCGATTCCAACGGATTTACATAGAAGAAACGGTCTCCAGTCAATGAAACACCAGCTAAAGCACCATTGTACATCGAACGCTCCAGTACATCCACATACTCGGCATCTCCCGTAAACTGATTCATACGCTGATTCCAATATACCATACCGACAGAAGCACACGTTTCACAATAAGCTTCCAGATTCGGTAAATCGTAATCTTCTGTAAAACCTTCATTATGGCCAGAAGAGCCAATACCACCTGTGATGTACATATTTCGTAATACTACATCATCCCACAATCGGTTCATAGCTTCTACATAACCTGTATCCTGCTTTAAAGCCGCCACATCCGCCATACCACAATATAGATACATACAACGGACAGCATGCCCGGAGATACTTTCCAAATCCCGTACCGGCACTACATCCTGATAATATTCCGGATTCCAGTCTCCCTCATCACCTTTACTGCCATAACCATGACCTCGTTCTTCCAGCAACCAGTTGGCAAAATCCAAATACTTCGTTTCTCCTGTTGCCTGATATAACTTCACCAAAGCTAGTTCGATTTCTTCATGTCCCGGTACCCAATGCCGTTTTCCCGGACCAAAAACACTCAGCATATGATCAGCCATCCGGATACTTACATCCAATAACGTCCGTTTTCCCGTAGCCTGATAATAAGCGACTGCTGCTTCCATCATATGACCAGCACAATACATCTCATGCTTATCCATATTTGTCCAACGCTTATCCAAGCCAGTCAACGTATAATACGTATTGATATATCCATCCGGTTGCTGGGCAGCGGCCATTTTGTCAATCCATTCATCCGCCTTCTTCTCCAACTCCGGATTCGGATTGTTGATCAAACTATATGCAATACCTTCCAAAGCCTTATACACATCCGAGTCATCGAAGAAAATACCCGAATGTTCTCCTTCTCCTTTCGCTGCATTCTCAAAATTACGGATACGACCCGTCTGATTCTCAATCTGATCGATACAAACCGGTAACGTAGCCGTTGTATGTTTACTCAGTCGAGGAGACCAAAAACCATCCTCTATTTTCACATGCGAAAAGTCCACTTGACTAATTCTCTTTAATGGTGCTTCTTCTTTCTGCGCTTCTTTCGTGCCTGTACAACCCACCAAAGCCAAACAAGCCGCTGATACAATAATTAGATTTTTCATGATGTCTGATTTAAGTAATTATTATTGTACAAAGATAGGAGGATTTTAGGATTTTAATCTAACAACACTTTTATAAACATCTAATATCCTTTAGGATGAAATTGACCATTTTCATAGATCATAGGTATAAGTCCGGGTTGGCAAGTTTGCTGAAATTCAGATGCCTGATTCCCTCTAGGATTCCAAAAACAAGTTGCCCACCAATTGCCATCTTTGTCTTGGAAAAAATTATTATGCCCACCTCCTGTTATCGCACAATATCTATTACCATAAGGTCCGTAGATATTATCAGAAGTCGCAATCACACAATCATAACTATAGCGTGTATTTTGAGATGTTATCCCTTCTTTTTCAACATAAGTATCACCTTCTGATGTCCGATGAGACCAAATAGCCTGAACTAAATGATATTTACCAGCAAATTTAAAGATAAATGCACCTTCTATATATGGCTCAGCATAGTATTCAGTTTCTTTTATTTTCATCAGTTCTTCAGCCAAATCACTCATGTCTGGTTTCATCTTTGCTATATAATGATTATGTCCTACAAAATAAACTGTTCCATCAGAATCCTCAAATAGACTTCCATCAATATCAGAAAATATCGGTTTATATTTATTCCCTTCAATATTTTCATATGGTCCTTCTGGTTTACCTGTTTTACTTCTTAATATAAAAGAGCCTTTTCCTTTAGCAGAATTATTCATGCAAGCAACAATAAACCAATTCTTAAGACTTTTAATATAATGAAGCTCAGGAGCCCAAACAGCTCTAAACTTGTTATCTAATGTATCTCCATTAATAGATTTATTTTCATAAATCTCATCTGTCTCATATACTTTAGGCTTTCCTTGCCATGTTGCATCTTCATCTAAAGACCAAATTAATCCTAGATTTTCCCATATTTTTAAATCTGCTGAACGCCAAAGATACAATCCATCATTCCAATCCCAACAATGAATTTTCCCTTTAAATATCCTTTCAGGGGGAGCTGTTGTTCCTGTTATATAATAGAATCCATCAGGGCCTAATATTGCCCAAGTATCTCGAATCCAATAGTTAAATACAGGCTTCAAAGATTCCGGTAATTGAGTTTTTACACTTCGGGTATTTACTTTCCCATATTCTCCATACATAAACTTCTGAGAATATGACACATTTATAAACAAGTTTAGCAACAAATAGAAAAGAAAAAATTTATTCATAATTATCTCAAAACGAATATCATCCTCATAAAAACTAATAGCATAAGATCCGTTTTAGTAAAAACTTATAATCTAAAACGGATCTGTAAAGAAGAATCAAATAGAACTACTACTTGGCTGGTCTAGGAACAACTTTACATTGTTTTTCCCATTCTAAATATCGCTTCACCATAGCCTTCACTCTATTAGGATATTTACTAGCTAAATTAAACATTTCAGATCTATCTGTATTTAAATCATATAATTCCCAAGCCTGAGTTTTCGAATCACTAGGTTGAACAATTTTCCAGCCTTCTGCATCAATCAAAGCCTTCTCATTAAAATGTTCAAAACACAAATCTCTTTCTACTGATTGTTCTTCTCCTTCAAATATAGGAAGCATACTTACTCCCATATAAGGCTGAATATCATATCCATTATATTTATCAGGATAACTTGCATTCGTAATATCCAAACAAGTTGCCATAATATCTATAACATGGCAATATGCGGTATTTATACTCCCTTTTTTTTGTTTTATACCTTTTGGCCAGTGTGCAATCATTGGAGTACAAATTCCTCCTTCATAAGATTTCGCTTTCCAAAAACGAAATGGAGTATTAGCAACGTTTGCCCATTTAGGGCCAACAGAAGCATAAGATATTTCTGGACCTGGTAGTATTTCTTTCTTCTTAGGATAAATAATTTTACGACCATCTCTAGTTTCAGCAGGTCTATCATTTTCTCCCTCAGAGTATAACTGGCAAATTTCATTACTACAACCATTGTCTGACATAAAAAGAATCAATGTATTGTCTATTTGACCATTTTTTTCCAATGCTTTTAATAGCAACCCAATACTCTGATCCATACGATCAACCATAGCCGCATGTACAGCCATAGCTCGAGCATCCCATTCTTTATCAGGATTATCTTCCCAAGAATCCTCAAATTGACGAGGAGACAAGAAATTATCAATATCACCAAAAAGTTTCATTCTCTTTTGACGATTATAACGCTCCTCTCTAATTTTTTCCCAACCACATTTATAAGTATCTTTATACTTTTCTATATCCTGAGGTAAAGCATGCAATGGCCAATGAGGGGAATGAAAAGCTAAATACATAAAAAAAGGCTTATCCGATTGTGCATATTTATTCACAAATGAAACAGCTGTATCCCCCAATGCTATTGTACTATAATAATCCTTAGGCACAGTATCTACAGGTTGATCTCCATAAATTAAACTGAACGGATCAAAATAGTCAACTACTCCATAAATTGTTCCATAACAATCCTGAAAGCCTCTATTAATAGGATAATTATTTTTGGGAGCGAACTCTTCATGTTTCACTTGATGAGCTAACCATTGCCTTTGATCTGGTCGCAATGGTGTCTCAGCGACATGCCACTTACCAACCCAAGCTGTATTATAGCCAGCAGATTTTAAAACCTCAGCTATCGTCACACCATTATGAGTCATGGTCCCTCTATAACCTGGAAGGCCATCATCAAATGTCATACGTCCAATACCAGCTTGATGCTGATAAAGTCCAGTTAATAATGAAGCTCTAGTTGGACAACTTCTACTTGTATTATAGAAATGTGTAAACCTTATTCCATCCTCAGCCAAACGATTTAAGTTTGGGGTTTCTATTTCACCTCCATAACAACCTATATCTGAATATCCTAAATCATCTGCCAATATTAAAATAATATTAGGACGAGGATCTTTTACAGCAAGCAATTCATTTGAAAACAGAGCAGTCAATAAGTTTAACGAAGTCAAGCTCAACAAAGATTTATACATAAGTCCATGTATTGGTTTTGTATTTTCTAAAAATTAAAGATAGTCCATCATCATATTCGAATATGGACTATCTTTATGAATATTATTTAACAACAATATCAAATTGATCACATGCCCCAGTTCTATGAGCAAGGTGTTTTGTCGATGGAGAAATCCCGAATAAAGGAGAATAAGTTCTTACTTTAATAGTTTTCCCATCCGGTAAGAATTCCAATATACGTAACCAACCATCACCTCCATTACCTTCCCAACCTCCACCAAGAATTTGAATATTGAACATCATCTGATGAACATCTTTTCCTGAGGAATTTTTATCTACTCGATATGCAACTGAATCTTCAAAATCCCCAGGCTTTCCTGTATGACCACAAATGACCATAAATATATTCTCTGAAGGTTTTATCAGTTTCTGCCAAATAGCTTCTCCCCAATTTCGTGGAGTAATAGCATAAGTCTCCTCTTGTATTCTTTCTGCAGTTCGTTCTTTTAAGAAAGAATGAGTCATAAATATTACTTTATGATCCTTATAAGAAGATTGAGATATTAAATTTTTAGCCCAATTTAACACTTCATCACGAGGAGCAAATTCGGTTGTTAAAACCAATAATTTTCCCCAATTCGGATCAGCAAACTCAAACGCAGCATTCTCCAAAGATGCTAAACCATTTCGATTGGGATATGCACTGACGCAAATATCCCGCCAAGCTGAATTTCTTTCAAACGGGAAATATTCAGGGAAATGAGTCATTCCATTCTCTGATCGCTGATAGCCATATTCATGATTTCCTGCTGAAATAATATAAGGAACTTTATTATCCAAACGTTTAAAAGCATTAGAGGCAGCTTCCCACATTTCCCTACTTGTTTGATTCAGCATTTTACGATTACGAACAATATTTTCATTTTGCTCAACAATATCACCCGTACATAAAACTGTTTTTATGTTTAACTGATCAATGTTATCTGCAATCCAAGCTGTACAAAGATCAAATAATGGCTGATTAATATCATATTTCGTGTATCCTTGCGGATCACCTAACAAGATCATCGAAAACGAGTTCTGATCTGTTAAATGCTGCTGATCTGCACGATCTTGAGCAAAAGAATTCAAAGAAACACAAAATAAGCAGCTAATAAAAAACAATAAACACTTCATAATATTATATATTTAATTAATCTTGCCAACCTGCATTTTGGGTTAAATTTGGATTCATTTCTCTTTCTTTTGCAGGAATTGGCCATACTTTGATATGCTCACCAACACTAAGATGCTTATATGTAGTTTCACCCCATATTTGCATTAATCCATTTGAATTCAAAGCACCAACTTGATTAGAGGAATTATCTTTAAATTTCCGATCATACCACGTACCCCAACGCAACTCATTAAAAAACATTGAATCTTCACCACCTAATTCAACATAAAACTCTTTCCGAATTCGTTGCCGCATATCTTCCTGGCCTTTTACACTTGTTGCAGGATACGTCGGATCATTTAATAAAACATGCCCAGCCCGCTTTCTTATCATATTCACATAGATAATAGCTTCATCCGTTCTACCCAACTCATTTAAGCATTCTGCTCTACGAAGAAGTATTTCTGCATAACGACACAAAATAATATCTTCTGAATAAACCCAACGTGTAGTACATTCATCATTTTCTGTAACATATTTTCTCCACAAATAATAAAACTTTGAATTTGTATCTGTACGAATATCATATGGCTCACCTGCATCCAAAATATAAGGCCAACGAAGTGTCCACGTATGATTGCCAATGCCAGATTGATTACCTTCATAGGTCGAGTATGGAGTAATTATTGATTGCATTAAACGCGGGTCTCGATCTTCATATGCTTTACGAATTCTTTCTTCATTTCCCTGATCTAAGTATTTAGTCATATCAGCTCCATACGCTACCATATTATCATATAAAGATTTATAATCTGAAGTTGCATCAGTTGTTCCCCAATGTCCGTTACCCGATTCCAAACCATCACGTAAAAAAAACACAACACGTTCTGTCGGGTTCATTGAATCCCAACCCTGACAATATTTTTCCCAGTTAAAGTCTGAACCATCCGCACATTCAAACATTTCTACAAAAGCAGGATTAGGCAAATAATTGTTCCAAGCAGAACCTCCAGTACAACGGTTCCCATAATTTATACCTCTTGGATTTCCCATATCAGTTGTTTCAACACACTGAATTGAGAATATCATTTCATCGCACTGTTCGTTGGCAGGTTTAAACAACTGGAAAAAATCATCATTCCCTTTTTCACCATCACTTGGGCTATAAAGCGAATAACCCATAGGTTCTATTGCTTCAAAATCAGCAAGAGCTTTTGTATAATCTTCCAAAAACTGATATACCTGTCCTCTTAATGCATATGCAGCCCCTTTTGTGATACGCCCATAATCACTATTTCCTTTCGCATATTTATTAGGAAGATTAACCTCATTTATACAATCTGTAAGATCTGAAATTATCAAATTCCAAACTTCAGATTCTGAGGAACGAGCTTTAGTCGCTTCTGAATTAGGGACATTTTCTGTATAAATAGGAACACCTTTCCATAAAACATTCAAATAGAAATAAGCCCAAGCACGTAAAAACTTACATTCTGCCTTCAATTTAGCTTTCTCTTCATCATCCATTTCAGGTACATTATCTATATTATTTATAACATCATTTGCACGATATATAATCGTATAGTAAAATTTATAATGAGTAGAAACGGCTGATGTTGAGGGTGTACAAGAACCAGAAATAACAAAACAACTATTCTTCCAATTCATATCAATATCCATAACGGAAGAAAATGCATCATAGGGAATCCCTAATGTCTGTCCTGTACAATTTTTTGAAAACTTTTCATACAATTCATTATATACACCCATTACTGCAGCACGAGCTAATATTGGACTTTCCCATACATTTGCACTTGAAATACTACTACTAGGAGTTGTATCAAGAAGATCAACATCGCAACTTGAATATCCTAAAACAAATGTCATTCCTACCAAAATAGCGGCTATATTTCTAATAATTCTTTTCATATCCTATAAATTTAAAATGTAACATTTATACCAAATGCATATTGACGCATTGTAGAATAACCTACCGTTGTACGCATTTCTGGATCTTGACCTGAGAAGCCTGAGATTGCAAACAAATTTTCTCCAGAAGCATACACCCGCAACCGTTCCACAAAAAACTTTTTAGATAACTCTTTTGGCAAAGTATAACCAAATGTTAGATTACGAAGTTTTATAAAATTACCTTTTTCCAAATGCAAAGAAGAACTTGCCGAACTCTGAGCTCCCGAAACATTAACCAAACGAGGTTGTTTCGAATCTTGATTGGTACGAGGATCGAATGGATTTTCTGGATCATAGAAATAATGGTCATTTGCGACATCTTCTGGAATTGCATAACCATAAACTGTCTCACTAGAGTTTCTAGATGTAGAATAGTAATAAATACTAAATCCAGCCGCACCTCCCCAAGTCATTGAAATATCAAAATCTTTCCAATTAGCATTTGCATAAAGTCCAAAGTTATATTTCGGAGTTGCTGAGGTTCCCTGGAACTCCGAATCATATGAGTTTCCATATATTCCATCTCCATTTGCATCTGCATAAATATATTCTCCATACCAAAGTCCATTCCTTGCTATTGTATTGTAAGGTTGAAATGAATAACCTGCATCCACCATTGCTTGAAGCCATCTCATATCATTATCTGTACGAATCATACCATCTTTCGGTCCTCCATTTACATTAACAGAACCATCTTCATTAAAATAAGTTCCATTACCTTTATACACATTTGGAAGATAAAACTCATTTATCTCATGACCTTCTATTACCCGTGTCGTACTACCAGTAGAAACATCTCCTATATTAGTAGAATATTCCGAATGATCTACATTCCATCCACGTTCTAACTTTCCTTTATATTTACTAACAAAATTCTTATTAAAAGAAAATTGACCTCGAATACTATAACTGAAATCTTTTCCAATATTATCAGACCATCCTAATTCAAATTCAATGCCTCGGTTCGTTACTTCTGCTATATTCTCTTTTGGTCCTGTAGCATTACCCATTACCATATACATATCCGGCGTATAAAGAATTCCAGAAGTAAGTTTGTTATATATATCAAAACCTCCAGATAGTTTATTACCAAAGAAACCATAGTCAACACCAACATTAGTCACAGATGTTTCTTCCCAAGTTAAAGCGGCATTAGCAATTGAAGTAATTGCTATACCACTTGTTATTGCCTGTCCCGTTGAATAGTTTGCAGAAGAATAAACTGATTGCCAATCATAATTACCTATAGAATTATTACCTAACTTACCCCAAGAAGCACGCAGTTTTAAATTACTCAACCAATCAACAGAATTCAACCATGCTTCTTCAGACATTCGCCAGCCCGCAGAAAAAGAAGGGAATGCTCCCCAACGATAATCAGGAGCAAACCTAGATGAACCATCATAACGTAAATTAAACTCAAACAAATATTTACCTTTATAAGCATAATTCATACGACCAAAAACTGAACGAGCTGCATATTCTGTTCCATATCCAGATGTAGAATATGGTGTGGTAGCTGCATCTAAATCGCTAACACTCGCATCCGTTAGTCCTAATTTACTTACATCTGTCACACGATATTTATACGTCTGTTCTTCGTATCCGATCATTGCAGACACATCATGTCCTCCAAAGGATTGATTGTAATTAAGCAAATGATTCAATTTAGTCGTATTCTCTCTTGTATAGTACATATACGTATAAAGAGTAGATGGATCTGCAGCACCTGTCGAGTAAGCACCTTTCAAAAAGCTGTATTTCCCTATAGAAGTATCCACAGTTTTCTTTTCTCGGCGAAGATCTTTATAATAGAAATCAAAATTATAGGTAAAATGTTTTAAGAATTTCACTTGAGCATACCAATCCGTGTACAATTGCGTATATTTATCATGTCCATCTGAAACGGCCATATCCCAAAGCGGATTATGAGATTGAGGATCATCCTCTGGACCTTCCGGTGCACCATACTTTCCATCATAATAAGGATAAATACAAGGTGTCATCTTCATTGTATTTATCGAATTGAAAAAGCCACTACCAGAGCTACTAACATCCCGGTCTGTGACATTTCCCCAAGTACGAGTTCCAACACGCAGCCAATCCGTTATGTCAGAATACAAATTTACACGTCCCATATATCGTTGATAACCTGTTTTTTTAACAACACCTGGATTATCAATATAAGAGAAACTCATCGAATAACCGGTTTTCTTTTCTTTTCCATTCAATGAAATAGAATGTTTCTGCATCCATTGCTTCGTATAAATTTCATCCCACCAATCCGTGTTAGGATACGCTACATAATTCGGATATCCTGAAGCTGAAGTTCCATTTGGATCTGCATTTGCAGCTTCCCAAAGGTCAATTGAATTTTGAGAGAATATATCTGAATTTCCAAGATTATTTGCTGATTCATTCATTAATTTCATATACGAAACATAATCGGAAATTGTATGGATAATTTTAAATGGCTCATTATATGAAACCGTACCATCATAACTGATACTAATTTTACCATCAGAACCACTCTTCGTTGTTATAAGAATTACGCCATTTGCTCCTCTATTTCCATAAATCGCACAAGAAGCGGCATCCTTCAAAATGGAAACACTCGCAATATCTGATGGATTAACCATACTAATACTTTGCTCCATTCCATCTACTAGGACCAATGGACTTGAACTGTTCAACGTCCCGACTCCACGTATGTTATATGAAAAACTCTCCGCATTCGGCTCTCCTGAACTCTGCATAATCTGGAGACCAGGAGAAGCGCCATTCAACATCTGAGAGACATCGGTTACTGGTCTTGAGGTTAATTTATCATCAAAACTTACTGTTGAAACAGAACCAGTCAAATTCACTTTCTTTTGTGTACTATACCCTACAACCACCAATTCATCCAAAGCCTCAGAATCTTCTCTTAAAGTTATAGATAGTTTTTTCTGATTCCCTACTGAGATCTCTTGATTGGTATATCCAACATAAGTGACAACTAAAGTAGCACCTTTCGGTACATCCAACGAGAACTTACCATCCATATCAGTAATGGTTCCGTTGGTAGTTCCTTTTATCATAATATTAGCTCCAATGACAGGCATGCCAGTAGGGTCTAATACGGTTCCTGTAATTTTGTTATCCTGCTGAACAGCATCCGGTACAACAGCCAAGTTTTGCTCTTTCCGCATCAACATGATATTTTCTCCTTCGATGGCATAGATGATATCTGTACCTTCAAAGATGGTTGATAGAACTTCGGCAGTTGTTTTGTTGACTGCATTGACACTCGTTTTTCTCTTCAGATCTACTTCTTTCTTGTTATAGACAAACAGATAATCGGTCTGCTTCTCTATTTCTGAAAGAATTTTTCCGGTAGACACATTATCAGCTTGAATATTTACACGCATGGTTTGTGCATTACCCGTCGCGAAGACGCCCATAGAGGCGGTAAGTAACAAAGCACAGGTTAATTTCATGGCTCGATTTGTTTTTATAGGTGTTTTTATTTTAGGCAATAACAGCCTGGTACAAATATTTTTCATACATTTGTAGTGTTAAAAGTGAGTACTAAATTGATTTAAGGGAAAGTCAATTATTCACTGACTTACAGATTCGGGAGATGTTGCAGCATCTTCCGAATTTTTTGTTTCTTTTTTTATTTTACCATAGGCCTTCGATTTAACACGTTGTTTATTTTATTATTATCAAATTTTGTTCCTCCTCTTCTATATAGGTGAATTTATGCTTTAGCTGTAATACTTTCAATACGTGTTCTACACCATCCCGAATACGGAATTTACCGGAATAATGGTATTTCATCAGCGAAGGTCTTTGAACTACAATATTAACATCGTAATATAACTCCAGCTTCTCTATCAGACTACCAATGGACTCGTCATCTAAACAGAGCAATCCTTCTTTCCAACGAAAATAGTTTTTATTCTGAATGGTTGAACGTACTAACTGACCTCCGTCACTGACCACTTGTTCATCCGGTTTTAAACGAATCGTCTGCGATTTATTCGCATTTGAAACCTCAACGCTTCCTTTCAACAAAGAGGTTTCGAACTGTTCTTTATCTTTGTATGCCTTTACATTAAATTCGGTACCTAATACTTTCACATCATATTTGGAGGTATGAACTGTAAAAGGAACTTCTTCCTGATGGGTCACCTCAAAATATCCTTCTCCATCCAATTCTACTTTCCGGGCGTCTTTTTGAAAGCGATCCGGGAATTTTAACTTCGAACGAGAATTTAACCAGACTTTAGTACCATCGGCCAATAATAGTTCAGCCCGTTGTCCGGCCGGAACAATTACGGTTTGCATATTTACCGGATCATCTTTTCCGTCAAAGAAAGCTTTTGTTCCTAAAAAGGTAATCAGGATAACGGCTGCCACCTTCAAGAATTCAATCCAAACCGGCTTGAATGTCCGTGTTTGTTTTTCCTCTTGCCGGGTTTCTTCAATCGGACTCCACAAAGAAATATCATAAAGCTTCCGTAAAGAACGATACTGATGCATGTGTTCCGGATCTTCGTCCAACCAACGCACCACCTTTTCTCTTTCTTCCGGTGTTGTTTCTCCCTTTATGTATTTCATCAACAATTCATCCATATTCTTACCGAATTTTCTATTATAACGATTCACGAAAAGATATCCCTAAACAAAAATAGATTTTTTTGAGAAAAAAATTGGATGAGACGACAGGTTTCCCTTTTCCTCTAACTGGATACTACTATTTCTAAAAAATAAAATAGGGTTCACACACCTGTCTATTCCATTGTTAATAAGCGATTTCCTGTGAAGGGTGTGAAATCTGATCAATTCTGATACCAATAGAACCAGATAAGCCACAGCGGTAAATAATCTTTCAAGGCGATACGCAAGGCTTTCAAAGCTTGAGAGATATGATATTCAACAGTTTTAGGACTAAGATTCACTATCTCTGCAATCTCTTTGAATGTTTTATTCTCATATCGGCTTAAAAAAAAGATTTCTTGTGTTTTTTCAGGCAAAGTATTCATGGTCTCTTGAACAATCCGCTGAATTTCTTCCGAAAACAGTTCGTTCGGATCGCAAGCCTCTAATGCGGAAATTTGTATTTCCAGATTCCGTACGGCCATTTCTGCCATATCTTCAAGAGCTACTAACCGATGTGCATCTCTCCTTAAATGATCGATCGCTCTGTTTTTCAGTATGGTGACCAGCATCGCTTCGGAAACATTTTCTTCCGACTCCTTGCAGATTTGCCAATATTTGAACAAAGATTCGGCTGCAATATCTTCTGCTACCAAATCATCATGTACATACGATTTGGCAAACAGAAACGAACGCTTGTAATTCCGCTCATATACCTTTGCAAAGTCTTTGTCTTTCATTTTATATTATTTCCAAGGCAAATGTAAAGAAAATTACACAAAGGCTTCATTCTTTTCAAATATTTTCCGATTACTGTTCCGAGTGCATCTCTATATATTCCTACGGACTCCTAGGTGAAAAATAACGAGAATTTATATTTTTGACAGATGTCGTAAAGCTTTTCCATATATGTGATAAAGCTTTACCACAATAGTAGTAAAGCTTTTTGACAGATGTCAAACAATTACTTTGTCGTATGATTTCGGTCAATTCTTCCCGACTATCTGTCTATAAAATAAGACTGAATAAATAAAATTATTTATCTTTGCCATAACAGGAATCAATCTAAAACGGATATGGAAAAGATACGAATCGTTATATGCCTGATTATTCTTTTATGGAATACCCCTGGTTTTTGTTCAGCCCAAGGCAGTACCCAGCTTAAAGTCGGCGCTGAGCGAATCGAAGTGGTAACACGGCTCCTGAAAGATAAGCGAGTCGGACTGGTGGTTAATCAGACTTCTTGTCTGGGTGAACAGCAACAACATTTACTGGATGTCTTGCTCGAACGCGGAATCGATGTCAGATGTGTGTTCGCTCCCGAGCATGGTTTCAGAGGAACGGCTGATGCCGGAGAGAAGGTAAAGGACAGTAAAGACATCAAAACCGGTATTCCTATCGCTTCAATTTACGGAAAGCATAAAAGTCCGACAGCTTCGCAACTGAAAGATATAGATGTCGTCGTCTTTGATATACAAGATGTAGGAACCCGCTTCTATACGTATATCAGTACGATGCATTATGTGATGGAATCATGCGCTGAAAACAAGAAACAGTTTATCGTGTTAGATCGTCCGAATCCGAATGACTTTGTGGATGGACCGATCCGGCAAGATAAATTCAAATCATTCGTCGGAGTTGATCCGATTCCTTTATTGCACGGCCTGACAGTTGGCGAATTGGCTTGGATGATCAACGAAGAAGGTTGGTTGAAGACCGGAAAGAAATCCTGTAACCTGCATATCGTCAAGGTCGAGAACTGGAAACATGGAGATCCGTACTGGTTACCGATCAAACCTTCGCCCAACTTACCCAACGATCAGGCGATCCGGCTTTATCCGTCACTCTGTTTCTTCGAAGCAACACCATTCAGTATCGGGCGCGGTACCTATCATCCTTTTCAAATGATCGGTTATCCGGATGAGAAATATGGAGACTATACGTTCACACCTGTTTCACTGCCGGGCTTTGATACCAACCCGTTGCAGAAAGACAAGCTATGTTATGGAATCAACCTACAGGAATATCCTTTTGAAGGAGGTTTGACACTGCGTTTCGTCTTGGATTTTTACCAGAAGACAGGAAAGAATACCGACTTTTTCTTCTCACGGGCCAAGTGGTTTGACCTGTTGGCAGGAACCGATAAACTCCGTCAGCAAATCATCGACGGACTTACAGAAGAAGAGATAAAGGCTTCTTGGCAGGAGGAATTGAAGGCTTATAAAGAAATGCGTAAAAAGTATTTACTTTATCCGGATTATAACGAGTAAACTAGGAAACGAGAAAACAAGTTGACGAAGAAACAAGCCTTGTCAACTTGTTCCCTCGTCAACTTGTCAACTTAATTTATTTCTTCAACAGAAACACAACATTACCTTCGCCATCCACCAACTGAGCTTCATTGGCATTTGCACCGGCTTTAACACCTTTTACTGATTCAAAAGACCGCAGAATCTTTGTCTCTGTATCCATATCCGGGCAGGCCATCATCGTAGTCATTCCCTGAGCGATGGAAAGAGCCGAAGCATCTTTTTCATCCACCGTTACAGCGGTGTTGAAGATATTACATCCTGCATTACCATGCAATTTGTTTTCCTTCATGTCAAACTCCATGAAAGGTGTATTCTCTGCTGTTACCTTTTCACCTTTTACTTCTACAATATTCCACTTTCCTTCCAATTGCTGAGCCGTCATTTTGGCATTTGAACATGCAACCAATGATCCGATAAAAGCCGGAATCATCAAAGCAAACATAAAAAACTTTTTCATATTCTCTCTTCTATTTGTATTATCAAATTTCATTTACCTATATAGACGGAAAAAGCGGGTCAGATGTTCACCCGCTTCCTTATATTTAACTCTAATTAATATTTAATAGAGTCACATTTCAAGAGGTAGCACAATGATGATCCAGCTCATGGATAATCGCTTTATTAATAAAATCGTTGATGGTCGTACCTGTACTATTAGCCAAACTGGCAACTCGCGCATGTAATTCAGAAGGCATACGGAGATTAAGACGCCCACTAAATGGTTTCCTGGGTTCTACTCCTTCAGCAATACACCCGGCAATATAATCATCTATACCTGCCTCAAAGTCACTACGCAATTCATCTAACGTTTGTCCTTCATAAAGGATTACATCTTGAGACATGCCTATCACTTTTCCAAAAAGGCAATTATCCTCTTTACTATATTCTACAGTACCTTTATATCCTTTATATTCCAAATAATCCATAACTGCTATTTTAATAATCCCCGATCTAATAAATGCTGATAAATCGCCTTCATCATCCAATGCTTCATAATACTTCCTGGATGAGGGCGATGTATATCTATAAATTGGCCTGTTTCTTCATTCTTAAAGCGAATGCGAGAACCAGATGTTGCTCCTTTATTATGTTTCTCATACCCAAAGATACGAAGCAATGCTAAAGTTTCTTCAAATGTAAAATCTTTAGGCAACTTCTTGAATCGTTCAACCAGTTTTTCTTTTGATCCCATCCAATTCGTATTTTCACAAAGATACTAAAATTAGTACCAAACACAATCATTTCCTCTTAAAATTCCTTTTAGAAAATCTGGTTATCGAATCAAGTTCCGTTGTTTCCATTTCTGTGTACGCCAACGAAGAGCCAGGACAACTCCGCGGGAACTTTCATCCAAAGCCAAGCCGACCCAGATACCAGCAAGGCCCAAGCCTAAGGCAATACCCATAAAATAGCCGAAAGAAACAGCAAAAACCCACATGCAGACAATTTCGATCAGGACCGGAACAACGACATCGCCTACTGAACGAAGGCAGAAAAGGAACATCAATACCGTAGCCCGCCCGTGTTCCAGGAATACATCGATCAACAATGCGCTCATGGCTATCTTGATAATCGATTCATTCTCGGTAAAACATCCCAATAGAAAACGACCACACAAATAAACACCCATACTGGCTACAAAGGTGATCATCAACGAACGTTTCCAAGCATACCAACTTAGGATGTATGCTGCCTGTTTCTTGCCGGCTCCCACCAGATTACCGGTACAAACGGAAGTCGCACTGGCCATGGCCAAAGAGAATATATAACCGATAATCACAATATTCATGATATAAACCCGGGCAGTCAATACTTCATTCCCTAACATATTGATAAAATAGACCACACAAACCTGAGCTGCATCGTATGAAATCTGCTCGGCAGCCGAAGGCATTCCTACTTTCAGGACATCCCGGAGCTTATCAAAAGGAAACGGCCGGAAATAGGCCAAAGGCATCCGATGAATCAAACGCTTAAATAAGACAAAGAAAAGAAAGAGCATGCCTAAGCCTCTGCAAACAGAGGTTGAAATGGCCGCTCCCTGTATTCCCATTTCCGGAAATCCGAAATGCCCGTAAATCAATGAATAGTTACCTATGATATTGAAGATATTAATCAAGCATGTTACTTGCATGGCATAATTCGGCTTGTTGGCCGCACGTAACACAGCTGAAACAGTAAAGCTGATAGCCTGAAAGAAACCGAAACCACCGACAATCTGCATATAGGTTACTGCCATAGGCATCAGATTCGGACGAATATCCATCCAGACCAGCATCTGTTTTCCACCGAAAGTAAGCAGGGCACTAATAATTATACCGATAATAGCGTTGAAAAGCAAAGACACACCAACCACCTGTGTAAAACTCTTGGTGTCTTTTGCGCCAAAATATAAGGCACACATGACCGATGTTCCGACTGCCGTTACATTAAACAACAGGAAAACCATATTCAACAGCTGATTGACAACCCCGGCGGCTGCCACCGCATTATCTGAATAATGGCTCAACATCAACGTATCGACTACGCCCAACGTCAGAATCAATAAGGTTTCAAGGAAAATCGGACCGGTCAGTTTCAGCAACTTGCCTCGTAGTCCGTTCGGATAATGTAAACGTCTTATCTTCATGCCCACAAACAGTTTGTATTTCGAGCTGCAAAGATACAAAGACGTTATCTGCCGACATTCATATCCGCTCTGATTTCCTCTTCTGGAAAATCATTAGTTGATTTCTGTCAAAAGTTTTCCCAAAAGGTTCGAATTATCCCAGTCATGAATCTTACAGGTACTTTCCAAACAATAATAAAAAAGCTGTTCCTTTTCAGAAGCTCATACGCCCTGAAAAGAAACAGCCGATTGAATAACACGCAACTAATTTATATATATAATTAACACAACTGCTTCATAGCCAGGTTTTGTAATTCTTATAATCTATATTCACATTTCCTATGTATCGTATCTACCGATCGAGCGACTCAAAGACTTCTTAGATCTCGTCACCCATCGCTTTCATGTATTCTTTCCAAAGATCATCAACATGCTGATCACTACCTAAAGCATATTGAATGCCACCTTCAAAAGACCAAGGTATGACTTCCAGCGTACTTCTGTTGAACTTACGAAGAAAATCCTTATCCTTATTTTCGGTCAACCACGCCAAGAAGAAACCTGTCGTACGATAACCATCCATATAATGACCACCTTTTGGCCGATCTTCAGGAGTAAAGCAACCATTCAACAAACGAACAGCATCAGCCACACCTTCAATCATCGCCCAAAAAGTCTTGTTAGTTCCATAACTTCCAATTCCCTGCGGCTCCAATTGGAATCCATGCGTCAACTCATGATACAGAACACCACGTGTTTCGTAATCAACCTTCGCAGTATCTCCTTCACCAAAGCTTTTCTCTATCCATTTTGTACTATACTCAATTGTGATTGCTGGAGGTGCTCCGTCTTTGGCCGAAACGCCATCATATTCTCTCAATTTATAATGGATACATTCAATGCCCGGAATACTGTCTTCGGGTGAAAAGTATAATGTAGCCAACACTTTACGAGCCTGCTCGGTAATATATGTATCCGGATCCGGAATAATTGTCTTGTAAATCGCCGCTCCCCGTGTTTCAGGCGATAAAACCTGAAAGTCAATCTGACCGACATCATAATTATCCCAAGTCGCAGAAACGGTTTCTTTCGTCTCTTCTGTGGTATTCGACTGACAAGAGATACAACAGCAGCATGCCAGACTAAAGAAACATGATATTAAAAATCGACTTTTCATTTTCTTATATAATAGATTAAAAACACACTCACTATACCTTTATTCAGCTTGCGTCAATGAATACGGCTGATTGTCGCCTGTAAACAAACGCTTCTTGTTCGGCTTCGAACTCATTTCAAATTCGAGAACACCACCGTTCATAATATCCTGCTGGGTAATAAAACCTTTATCATACGGTTTTCCGTTCCACTTCACCGACTTGACGTACCGGTTTTTATCGCTCACTTTCGGAGCCTTCACCTCAAAAGTATTACCGCTTTCCAGATTCAGTTTGATATAAGGCAGATAAGGAGCGCCCAATACATATTGGTCTGTTCCCGGACAAACCGGATAAAATCCCAATGCTGAGAAGATATACCAGGCAGACATCTGTCCGCAGTCATCATTACCGCACAAACCGTCAATATTATTCCGATACATCTTGTTCATGATCTCACGTTGCCAGTATTGTGTTTTCCAAGGATTGGAAGTCCAAGCATAGAGGAACGGTATATGATGACTCGGTTCGTTTCCTTGTACATAACCACCCAACAAACCTTCTTTGGTGACATCTTCCGTCTGAGCAAAGAATTCTTCCGGTAAATGCATCGTAAACAAAGAATCCAATTTCGATATAAAAGATTTCTCGCCGCCCATATTCCGAATCAATCCATTCACATCTTGCGGAACATAGAACGAATAGTTCAACGCATTACCTTCAATAAATCCCTCACCATGCGTACTCAGCAAATTAAAGTCCTTCTTAAAGGAACCATCCTTCAACTTCGGACGAGCATAGCCAATTGACGGATCAAATACCTGGTTGTAATTAGCCGCCCGTTTCTTATATGTTTCAGCTACCTGCTGATCTCCGGCACGAAGTGCGGTCTGATAAATCGTCCAGTCATCATAAGCATATTCCAATGTCAGCGAACCGGCACTTCCATTCCGTTCCAACGGAACGTATCCTTTTTCCATATATTCCTTGATTCCATCCAAATAAGGAATTGTAGAACTATTGATCATAGCCGCCAAAGCCTCTTCTTTGTCGATTGGTAATCCTTTGGCAATCGCATCAGCCAATACGGATACGGAATGATACCCAATCATACACCAGTTTTCATTCGCCATGTGACTCCAGATAGGCAATATCTTATGTACACTTTGTTCGGCATGTTTCATCATCGACTTGGCAATATCCGTATTGACCTGTCGGTTGATGATGTTAAACAATGGATGTAATGCCCGATAAGTATCCCAAACTGAGAAAACCGTATAGTTGGTAAAGCCATCAGCTGTATGAATATTCTGATCAATTCCACGATACTGACCGTCTACGTCTGTATAAACACACGGATTGATCATCGTGTGATACAAAGAAGTATATAACATAGCCAACTGATCATCATTGCCATTTGCTTCGATCACAGAAAGAGCCTTGTTCCAAGTGTTCGAAGCCCGGCTGGCCAATTCATCAAACCCGGCAGATGCAGCTTCTGCCTGCAAGTTCTTCAATGCACCGGCTGTACTTACTCCCGACAAAGCAACCTTTACTTCCAGCTGTTGAGAAGCTTTCGGATCAAATTCGAAATAAGCAACGATCTTCCGACCGCCTATATCCGGGAAATTCTCTTTCATATTGAATTTTCCATAACCACCCCGATAATTCACCTTGGCTTTTTCTTCACAACCGTAATGAACGATAGGTTTGGAGAACGAGATCGCAAAATAGGTATAATTCGTACGAGCCCAGCCGTTGGTAATCCGGTAACCGGTCAGTAACGTATCATTTTCTACCCGCAAACTAGCCCATAAGACTTTTCCATCATAATTATAAATACCATGAATCAAGTCCAAAATGATGCGTTGCTCTTTTGCTTGTGCAGGATAAGTATATTTATGAATGCCCACACGCTGAGTCGTAGTCAACTGGGCTTTTACACCATAATCACTTAATAAGACTTCATAATATCCAGGTTTGGATACTTCGGTATTATGTGAATAACGCGAACGATAACCGCCATCCGGATTGGTGGCAGTTCCCGGATTCAGTTTCAAGGATCCGGTTGTAGGCATAATTAAGATATCACCTAAATCAGAATGTCCTGTTCCACTGAAATGTGTATGACTGAAACCGACAATACTGCTATCCTTATATTGATATCCGGCACAATATTCGTATGCCCGTGGCTGATACTTTCCATCTACGTTATGAGGAATCGTATCTGTATCCGGACTTAATTGAACCAATCCAAAAGGAACACAAGCGCCAGGGAAAGTATGTCCCATACCATTTGTTCCAATAATCGGATTCACCCGTTCAATAACGGACGACTGAGCAAAAGCTACAACCGAACAAGCTGCAGCCAACAAAGAACCAATTAATTTTGAATATCTCATATTACCGCTCGTTGATTTAAGAATCATTCCAACGGCAATATTAAGCGCTTTTTCAGAGATAATAAGGGACAAAATCGATCATGATAGTATCAGAATCTACCACAGTGTCGTTTTTGACACAATTTATGCAGGCTTCGACACCTTATTCATTCCCAGCCTTTTGATTCATGCTACGATAGTCCTTGGGCGTTACCTGATACTTCCGGGAAAACTCTTTATAGAAATACGACTTATTCGTATTTCCGATAGCATACAAAATCTCCTGCACGCTCATATTCGTAGTAACTAGCAATTGAGCTGCGTAAGACAATTTACAATCCTTGATGTAATCAGAAGGTGTCATATCTGAAATCTTCTTGAAGCGACGATACAATGAGCGCGTATTCATGTGTAACTGCTCAGCAATAAACTCCGGACGCAAACCTTCCTGATTCATGTTTGCCTTGATAATGGCTGTTACCTTTTCCAGAAACTCTTTATCCTCCTGGTGCATCAACTGTCCGCCAGAGAACTGGAATGCACTTTCCGGAGAATAATAATACTCCTTCATCGTTTCCCGATTGGATACCAAACGGTCAACAGTCGACTTCAGGACTACCGACGAGAAAGGCTTTGTCAAATACGCATCTGCCCCACGATTCAGACCTTCGGCCTGTTCCTTTTCGGAAATCATGGCAGACACAATAACTACCGGTATATGGGATAAATATTTATCCTGTTTCAAGGTAGTCAGCAAATCCAGTCCGTTCATGCCCGGCATCATAATATCTGTAATCAGCAACACTGGTGTTTCCTGTTTCAGAAAAGCCAAAGCAGATGTAGCCGAATACTCTACATGTACCCGATAGTCTGAAGATAAGACATCCGAAATCATCCAGGTGATGTCTTTATGATCATCTACCACCAATATCAGTTCTTTCTGCTTTGAATCTGCCGGAACAGGAGTTTCTTCCGGTTCCAATTCTTCCGGTAAAGCAGATTTTTCCAACGGTTGCGCCGGCAAAGAAACGATAAACTCGGCATATTGCCCTTCTTCACTTTCTATATCAATGTAACCTTTCAGCAACTGAACCAAATTAAAGCAGATAAAAAGTCCCAATCCGGTACGCATTTGCATAGAAGTGGCAGCACCGGCCTCCTCATCTTTGAGTAAATAATACCGGTCGAAGATATGTTCTCTCTCTTCCTGAGGAATTCCTTTTCCCGTATTATAAACCCGGAAGACCAAGATTTCATTTTCTATGGCTGCCGAAACCCGAATTTCTCCACCTTCCGGAGTATATTTAAAGGCATTAGACAACAGGTTGGAAAAGATCTTCTTTACCAACAGTATATCCGTATTCCAATTTAATCCGGAAGCAACTTGTAAGTGGAAATGAATCTTGCGTTGTTCGATCAATGCCTCAAAACGTTCACACTCATGCTGCAAGAAGTCGGATATCGAAGCCGGAGCAAACTTCACATTCCGGAATCCATCATCTTCCACCTTACGGAAGTCCAGAATTTCCTGTATCAGATGATTTAGTTCCAATACATTTTCCCGGAGAATCCGACTATATGACTGTAACTTCGAATCTTTCCGCTGTGCAGAATATTGCTGCAGGTAATCATCCACTCCCGTAATCAAGGTTAACGGAGTACAGAGTTCATGAGTGATATGCGTGAAGAAGTTTAGTTTCGCTTCATATAACTTCTGCTTCTGCTTTTCATCCATCGCCTGTAAGATCACTTGTTGCTTGCGACGTAACTGCCTCCGATACAAAAGATGTAGGAAGAACAACAGTAGAATAGCCAGAAAACCATATCCTACCTTCGCATAGGTAGTCTGATACCAAGGCGGCAAGACCGTAATTGGCAAGACATATTCTTTGTCGGTATAATCAGAAACACCTAATCGGAACCGAACCTTCAACCGATAATCTCCAGGAGGCAGCCACGATAGTGTAATCTTATTTCCCCGACGCAGTTCATTCCATGACGGACTGAAGCCTTCCAGACAATAGGCATACTCATAATTACCGATATTAATATAATCTGGCACGGCAAACGAGACTTGAATTTCACGTGTATCATGAGCCACACGGAGTCCTTTCCGCACCAAAGAACTGTCTAGAGGCATGTATGTATCTTCTATCCGGGCATTAAAGAAATGTAAATCCATTCCTTCATCAATCCAAAAAGGATGTTGCTGATTTACCCAAACCAAACCATTGACACCACCAAAGAACAAACGACCGGTATAAGGACACTTCCAATATGAATCATCCGAAAACTCAACGACTTCCAGTCCGGAACCAATGTAACTATGGAATAACTTGTTCTTCGGATTATACTGGGTTAGTCCTTTATTCGTACTCATCCAGACACTCTGGTCCGAACCTTCCAATATTCCATGAATCATATCATTTCCAATACCATCGTTCCGATTATAATGATAAAGATAAGTTGCCCTGTTATCCTGCAAGCCTAACAAACTCATACCCGAACTGGCTCCAATATAAAACAAGGAATCTGACGAACGGCAAATAGAAAGCACATCTCCAATCGCCGAATGATCCTCAAAATTCTTCTTCGCAAATCGATAGTTCTTGGTATATACATTCATGCACAGCACACCGTATCCGCCACGAGTCCCGGCATAAAGCAATGAATCTCCATCATAGTAAAGAGACTGAAACTCATTACAGCTATTCGTTCCGTGCTTGGGTAAATAAGAAGTCACCGACCGTATTTTCAGTTGGGATGGCTGAATCTGCAAATGTACTTCCAGCAAACCGACATTCGTTGTAGCCAACCAAAGCGTTGAATCGTTGATCTCGGCAATAGCATGCACATGCTTGATAGCTACCTCATCTTTCCCTTGAACAAGTGTATGGATCCGTTTATCCTTATAAGAATAATAAGAGATACCGATACCATCCGAACCAATCCAAAAACGGGTTGTATCCTGACTGGGTGTACAACAATAGACGCGGTTACTTGGTAAACCTTCATTTATCGTATACTTGGTAACAGACGAAACCGGAATCATCCCGACATGCGTATCATAATGAGAGATTTTATAAAGGCCGTCTCCTTTCGTTCCGATCCACAAGTTTTTATAAGGGTCCGTAAATAAACCACGAACCGGATTATAAATACGCATCGGAAACTGACTGGCCAGTAACGAACCGAACAACTGCGGTTTATCATAATAAACATGTACACCATTTCCATCCGTTCCGATCCACAGCAGATTCTGTTTCTGGTCTTTCATAACACAAAATACACCAAAGCCCGTTTGCAAGGCGACCTGAGATGTCATGGCATCGACAAAATATCCTTCACGGAAGAAGACAAAGATCCGTCCGCAATGCGACATGACATTAATAACCGATCCGTATTTCTGTCTCATTCCTGTCAGATCAGCCAACTTTTGTTTTACTCCCGTTCTCAAATCATATTGATACAAAACCTCCTGCTCATCTACCAGATAAAGTGTCTGTCCTTCAACCGTAGCATACAAGATAGGTTGCGAATGTATTTCCCGGTCTGTATAATTCACCCGGAAATTCTGTTCGGAGAAGTCCGTTTCGAGGGTTCTTAATTTACCCGAAGCCAAGACCATCATGAATGTATTTTCACTGTCGGTAAACAGACTCTTCACCGTTGAAGGGGAAATTTCATCATCTGGTAAATCCCGAAACCCTCCACTGGTTAATGAATAGCCGGAAAGAAAGCCATTTTTACAGACAGCCAATGTATTTCCTTTCCGGTCGGTCGCCAAAAAAGAACATTCCAGATAACCCGGATATGATTCTACTACCGCCCGTTTATCCAAAGAGAATTTATTAATTCCTAATGAGGTTGCTATCCACAAATAGCCAGGTTCGGCGTCTGTAATCTTATGGATAATATTACTGCACAGCGAATTTTCATTGTTCTGTTCAAAACGAAACACGTACGAGTCTGTCCCATTATACAGATTCAGCCCATCGTAGGTACCAAACCAGACATAATGGTCCCGATCTTGATGCATACAGAGAATAGCATTGTTTGATAGGTCCGGTAGATTACATTTGTCCATCAACAAAGTTGCCTTCGAAGGTATTGTCAACAGACAACCAAGTATCAGATAGAAGAGGTATATAATTCGCTTCATGCCCTTAAAATCCATAGATGTGGAACAAATGTAAACAATAAATATGAGGAAATGAGTTTGCCAGAGTAGATTTTATTCCCTACATTTGTTCGGATGAACTGTTTTCAGTTGAAAATAAAGTATATGAACAAACAATTTACCCTTATTTTTATTCTAACAGGATTTTTATTCCTGACGATTACCAATAGTTGCCAACCGAAAAAGCAAGTAGAAGAAGAAGTGGACAGCGAATGGGTTGACAGTCTGCAACACGTATATGAATATGGCGTCTGCATCGATTCACTGGATGTAAACCGATATGAAATCCGGCAAGGTGATAATCCGGCAATTATCTTTTCCCGTTTAGGATTTTCTGCCTTAAAAGCAGACAGTATCACGCGTGCTTCGGCTCATGTTCTGGATCCGACCAAGCTGAAAGCCGGTATGCACTACTGTACTTTAACAACGTTAGATTCTTTGGCTTCTATCCAATACATCGCTTTTGCCAAGTCACTGACAGATTATGCTGTCATCGATTTGACCGGAGATTCCATCCATGCGTATGAATACACAAAAGATATTACGCTGAAGCGTAAATATATCGAAGGAACGATTACTTCCTCGCTGTGGAATGTGATCAAGGACGGAGGCGCATCACCGCTGTTAGCCTTAAAGATAGCTGATGTCTATGCCTGGCAGATCGACTTCTTTGATGTAAAAGAAGGGGACTCGTTTCAGGTAATCTATCATGAAGCCTTCATCGATGATACCATTGCCTTGGAGATTACTTCGATCGATGCCGCTATCTTCACCCATCAAGGAAAGGCTTTCACAGCCATTCCTTTTACACAAGACAGTGTGTTTGAATATTTCGATCCGGAAGGAAACAGCTTGCGAAAGGCTTTCCTGAAAGCACCGCTTGATTTCTTCCGCATCACATCTCGATTCTCGAACGCCCGTTTCCACCCGATACTGAAGCGTTACCGTGCTCACCACGGAGTAGATTATGCGGCTCCAGTCGGAACACCGGTCAAGACGATTGGTGCCGGTACAGTTATAGCCAAAGGTTATATGAACGGTGGTGGACACACCGTAAAGATCAAACACAACTCAATGTACACAACTTCCTACATGCACCTGAGCCGATATGCCAAAGGACTTTCCGTAGGAAGCCACGTACAACAAGGAGAAGTGATCGGGTACGTCGGTTCAACCGGATTATCTACAGGTCCGCACCTCGATTTCCGGGTATATAAGAACGGAGAAGCCATCAATCCGCTAGCTATGGACGCACCGCCTTCGCTTCCTGTCAAACCCGAATTGCGCGACAGCTTCCTGCTGATCAAAGAAAGATATCTGATGGAGCTGGACAGCCTACACCGGCAATATACCGACACGATTCTGGAGATCAAGCAAACTTCTGATTCGATACAGATTAATCAACCTTCAAATAAAGAGAGTAAATGAAAACAATCGGAAACATCATTTGGCTTATCTTCGGTGGACTGCTAACTGCCGTTGAATACATCCTTGCCAGTTTAGTCATGATGATTACCATCATCGGTATTCCCTTCGGGCTTCAAACACTGAAATTAGGAATCCTGGCGTTGTGGCCTTTCGGAAAGACGGTGACAGACAGCGGCGGCTCGAGCGGATGCCTTTGCCTGCTGATGAATATTATCTGGATCTTCATCGGTGGTTTTTGGATCTGCCTGACGCATTTCGTCTTCGGTCTGCTACTTTGTATCACCATCATTGGCATCCCGTTCGGAAGGCAGCATTTCAAAATGGCAGCATTAGCTTTGACGCCTTTCGGTAAAGAAATTCAATAAAGTAATCTTTCAATTTGAATCACCACATCTAAAAGATTAACAGTGCATTACAAGGAATATGAAAGATATTTCCACGAACATTCTTTCGTGAAAGAAGCAAATGATACGGGCATATAAAAAAAGATGCCTTACTTTTATCCAAAATACGCCGGCTTTTCATCAAAAGCTGGCGTATTTTGATAAAAAGCCGGCGTATTTTTCAGCAATCAATTGATCAATCGATAACGACCTGCTCGACCCTAATCGGGCGGCTCAGGAAAACGGAGGCAGCCTCCGAGAACTTTTCGGCTGATTCGGTAGTCAGAAAGCGGCATGTACTGCCTTTCGTCAGCTTACAGTCCATCTCCGGATGCCGATGCAAGTAATCTTCCAAACTGCTGGCAACGTATTCGCCCTGCGGAAGCAATGTCACTCCAGTCGGAACATACCGACGAATCTTCTCAATCAACAATGGATAATGCGTACAACCCAAGATCAAAGTATCAATCAAGGGATCTTTCCGAAACAATTCATCCAAATACTTCCGGACAAAATAATCGGCCCCGGGCGAATCAAACTCGTTGTTCTCGACCAAAGGAACCCACATCGGACAAGCTTCCGAAGTAACCTGAATATGTGGAAACATCTTGGCAATCTCTATCTGGTACGAACCGGAAGCAATCGTTCCAGCCGTTCCGACTACGCCTACATGTTTACTCCGGCTGATGCGATCCATCAGTTCGACCGTCGGACGGATAACACCCAACACCCGGCGTGTTTCATCCCAAATGGGCAAATCCCTTTGCTGGATTGTCCGTAAAGCCTTTGCCGAAGCCGTATTACAAGCCAGGATGACCAGTTGACAACCTTCAGCAAACAAGCGCATGACGGCCTGCCGCGTAAAACGATAAACCACATCGAACGAACGTGGTCCATACGGCGCACGGGCATTATCGCCCAAATAGATATAATCATACGCCGGCATCCGTTCTCGAATCTTATCGAATACCGTCAAACCTCCGTAACCGGAATCAAAGATTCCGATCGGACCAGGCAAAGATGAATACTTTGTTACCATAACGAAAAAAGAGGGCGTACCTCAGCAAGTACAACCCTCTTCTCATTTATTTATTAATCACCAAATAAGTTATTTCAATCCTAATTTAGTCTTTACCATCGGCGTAGCGTCGATTGCATTCGGACCTGTATAAAGCAACACTTGCGGATCGATGATATATGTATAACCTTGTTCTGCACCTACTGCTTTGATAGCATCTGAAATCTTCTGCTGAATCGGAGTAACTAAATCCTGCTGTTGCTTATTAACATCCTGCTGAGCAACCTGTACGAAATTATCCATACGCTGCTGCATATCCTGAATATCCTGCATTCTTCTTACTTTGATATTCTCAGTCAATGAATCCTGCTGAGCTACAAAGTCTGAATATTTCTTTTGGAATTCACTCTGCATTGTCTCCAACTCTTTCTTATACTTAGCATTCAGTTCGTCCAACTTCTTCTGCATATCTGCCACTTCCGGCATAGCCATGAACACTTCCTGCGTATTAACAAAAGCTATCTTAGCTTCCTGAGCACTAACGACTCCTGCAAAAGGCAGGATCATCAACAATAAAGCAATAAGTTTCTTCATTTTTCTTGATTATAATAGATTATTAATATTTATCGAGATACAAGCCACAATAAGGCGCACAAAGTTACGCAATTATTTTGAATATCCTAACTTTACAAGCACTTCATTACTAATATCGATCTTCGGTGATGCAAAAATAATACTCATGGCCGAAGCACGGTCAATCACCAGCTGATAGCCTTTGTCTTCCGATATTTCTTTCACGGCATTATAAATTTCATCCTGAATCGGTTTCATCAAACTTTCGCGCTTCTTATACAATTCACCATCTGCACCAAAATACTTCCGTTTCAAATCCTGCGCTTCCTGTTCCTTCTTCACAATTTCTTCTTCACGCTTCGTCTTCATCTCGGCAGAAAGGAACACCAAATCACTCTGATAGGTCTTATACATATTCTGCGCTTCCTGCTGTAATGCATCCACTTCGTTCTGCCATTTCTTGGAAACCTGGCTTAACTGTTCGTTAGTCATCTCGTATGCCGGGATATTCTTCAGAATATATTCCATGTCTATCAAGGCATACTTCTGGGCATCAGCCATCCAAGCGCATACAACCAACAAACAACTTATCAAAAAAAGCTTTTTCATACATCTTCTGTTTTATAATTACTAAACTATCGACTACAAATATAGCCGAGGTTTTAAACACTCGGCTATATTTTACATTATTTTATAGACTATTTTAATTCAACAAGATACCGGCTGCTTAGAATTCCTGACCGATAATGAAGTGGAAGTTACTTCCGCTTCGTTTACCTGATGATCCATAGTTAGGTTCATCGAAACCGTATGCCCAGTCAATACCCATCAAACCGATCATCGGCAAGAAGATACGAACACCGACACCAGCCGAACGCTTCAGGTCAAACGGATTATAGTTACTCATATCAGTCCAAGCATTACCGGCTTCTGCAAATACCAATCCGTAAATGGTTGACGACGGTTCCAAAATAAACGGATAACGCAATTCCATTGACAAGCGAGTATAAGCATAACCATACGAACTATAACTACCATTACCGGCAATACTACCATTCTCATAACCACGCAAACCGATCGTTTCGGTAGCATACGTACTTGAATAACCAGTCATACCGTCACCACCCATATAGAAGGTTTCGAACGGAGAACGTTTATGCTTATTGTAAGTTCCCAAGAAACCAAATTCAGCACGTGTCATCAAGACCGGTGTACGTTTTACAGTCAGCGGAGCCAACGGAGAGAATACTTTTGCCTTGAACTTCCACTTATGATATTCAATCATCTTGAACTTCTCCGGATCCTGATCACTCATAGAAGCATAATCTTTGTTGTCAAACAAAGAGAACGGAGGCGTTGCTGCTACTGAGAACGAGAACTGCGAACCACTACGTGTATACAACGGGTTATCGATAGAGTTACGCTGCAACAACAATTCCAAGTTGACATTATGACAAGTTCCGTTGTTTACCAAGAAATAATCCCAATCGTGCATCATATACACCTGATAGTTCAAGGTAGCCATAAACTGGAAGAAGTCATCCGGCCAGTTCAAACGTTTACCATAACCGGCAGCCAAACCAAACATCATGATAGACTTATCCGGGTTTAAAGCCAATTCATAGCTTCCGGTATTGTATCCATAACCATATCCCGGATAATAACCTCCATAATAACCACCGTAACCATAACCTCCGTAATAAGGATAACCACCATAATAATACGGATTATATCCACTATACATATTACTCAAATAAGAAGTACTGATATCTGTTTGCTTGGAGAAATAAGCACTGACAGAAAGTGTATTCGGGCGTTTACCTCCAAACCACGGATCCAGGAACGAAATACTATACGCCTGATAATAACGTCCGTTGGTCTGTCCACTTAATGTCAAAGTCTGACCTTCACCTTGCGGAATGATACCCTTATAAGATTTCGGGTTCAGGAAGTTCTTCATAGAGAAGTTCGTAAACTTCAAACTCAACTTACCGATCACACCGGTTTGTCCCCAACCAGCCGAGAATTCAATCTGGTCGTTCGCCTTAGAAACCAAATTATATTCGATATCTACGGTTCCGTTTTCCGGATCTGGAATAGGACGCGGGTTCATGTTTTCCGGGTCGAAGTGTCCCATTTGGGCAATTTCACGGACAGAACGCATCAAATCCTCACGGCTAAACAACTTACCCGGTTTTGTACGCAACTCACGACGTACGATATCTTCATACAAGCGGTCATTACCGTTAATGATGACACGATTAATCGTAGCCTGCGGACCTTCCTGAATACGGATTTCCAAAGCGATCGAATCGTTTTCAACTTCCACTTCCACCGGATCTGCGTTAAAGAACAAGTAACCGTTATTAAAGTAAATATTAGAAACCGCATCTTCGTCCATACTTAAACGGTCATTCAGTTTCTTCTGGTTATAAACTTCACCCGGCTTCATGCCTAATACCGCCATCAAATAGTCTGTCGAATATTTCGTATTACCGACAAAGCGGATATCTTTCAGATAATACTTTTCACCTTCATCAACCTTCAAGAAAATATCAACTTTCTTTTCATTGAAGTTAACAACGCTGTCTGCCAAAAGAACGGCATCACGATATCCATACTCGTTATATTTGGATATCAAATTATTCTTATCGTTTTCGTATTCTTCTGTAGTAAATTTCTTCGTGCTGAACATTTCCAAGATACTTGACTTCCAGTCATTGAAAAGACTGAATTTTTCATTCGTCTTCTTCATGGCTTTCTTCAGTTGACGAGCCGTCAACGCGTTATTTCCTTCAAAATAGATACGATGAATCTTGGTCTTTTCATTCTTGTCAATATAAATATCCAAAATGACTTCACCTTCATGAGCCATATCATCCTTTTGCTGGATATTTACATCCACGTTCTTAAATCCCTTTCCATCGAAGAACTTTTCAATCAGAATCTTCGCACGGTCCAAGACATTCGGTGTAATCTGGAATCCTTTTTTCAAGCCCAGTTTTGCTTCCAAGTCTTCCCGTTCACCTTTCTTGATACCATGATAATTAACTTCCGAAATACGTGGACGCTGTTTTAACTGATATTCCAACCAAATAGAATCGCCTTCAATCTTATTCGCCAAAATCTTTACATCCGAAAACAATCCATGCTTCCAGAAAGCTTTGACAGCAGCTGTCACTTCATCTCCCGGCACAGAAATCTCATCACCTACTGATAATCCGGAAAATCCGATCAGCACAAAATCATCATAATTCTTTACACCCGTTACCTTAATATCCGCAATTTTATACTTCTTCGGCGTTAACGAGTAAGAAATCACCGGCAAATCTGCCGGTTTCTCAACCTTCGCAGTATCACTTCCATTCTCCTGAGCAAACACACCGAAGGTTACACTCAAGAAAAGGAAAAACAGCACTATTCCTTTGTACATATTAACAGCTATTGTTTATAAAATTAATTGCTCACTTGTTTTACCAAAACGTCGTTCGCGCTGCTGGTAATACAGTATTGCATCAAACAACTCTTCTTTTCTAAAATCAGGCCAGTAAACATTCGTAAAGTAAAACTCGGCATACGACAATTGCCACAACAAGAAATTACTTAAACGCTGTTCACCTCCTGTACGAATCAACAAGTCCGGATCCGGAATATTTCGAGTAGTCAAGTGTTCAGAAACTGTACTTTCCGTTATCTCAGCTATATCCAAATCTCCGTCTTTTACTTTTCCTGCTATCTGCCGGACGGCTTCTGCAATCTCCCAACGGGAAGAATAGCTTAACGCCAAGACAACGGTTGTCCCTGTATTGACCGATGTCTCCTCAATACATTCCTGCAATGTATTCCGAGCCTCTTCTGGTAAACGAGACAAATCGCCTATCGCATCCAGCCGGACATTATTCTTCATCAAGTCGGGTGTTTCACGCTTGATTGCAGCTACCATCAGTGTCATCAAAGCATGCACCTCTTCTATTGGCCGATTCCAGTTCTCGGTCGAGAACGTGTACATCGTAAGGTATTTTATACCTAAATCGGAAGCAGCTTCCACTACTTTACGAACCGAAACAACACCTTCCTGATGACCCATATAACGTTCAAGGCCACGAGCCTTCGCCCATCGCCCATTTCCATCCATAATAATTGCCACATGCTGCGGCAAGTGATTTTTGTCAATCTTTTCTTCTAACGACATTCTTCCAATATCTTAATAAACACCGTTACTAAATCGGTTATTACAAGGCTGACAACGCAGGCCAAAATCCCACGTCACTGAAAACATCAGCAATGAATACCAGTCTTTATTCTTGAATGCACTACTAGCCACTCCGTATGGATTATCCAAAAAGCCATTATTACCATCCGTTACATCAAACGAATCACCGAACAATTTGCGGAAAGAAAACTCACATCCCAAATTCAAACGGTTAATGACCTTATATTTGACTCCAACCCCCAACGGAATATTCAAACTTGCAAACGTTTGATTTCCCAGAGCGACCGTTACCCCAAAGCCCATAAATATATAAGGAGAGAACCGCTTTGTATTCAGATAAGCGAACTTATCACTATACGGAAGGAAATTAAATTCCATCTGTCCGCCCAGTTCGAAGAAATTCCGTTCGAAAGAAGCAGTCGCTCCATTCGGAAAGACATTCTCCAAACCATCGGTACTTCCGGATACTCGTCCCCATAACAAGTCTGTCTTTACGGCCCAACGGAAATTCGGGGTATAACGAAAGACCACACCCAAGGAAGGATTCAATCCCTTAAAGAACGCATTCTTGTTTAAATCGCCCATATAATAGGAACCGCCTACCATACCGCCGATTTCATATTTATATTCTTGTGCTTTGCCGACCCAACAACAACCGACCAACAAAAATACCAAATAAAAGATACGCCGAAAAAGAAATGTATTCATAAAAACAACTTCATTGCATTAAACCTATTTCTTTTCTAACGCTAAATCTTTTTATAAATTATACGAACGGCCCGTTATTTACTGCCGTTCGAAACCCAGACGATTAATACGACCTTTCCAAATATCGTTCAAATCCTGGCCATTTATAGTCGATTTTCCACCAAAAATCATCAGATAATTATCCTTGTCAACCAACATAGAGGCAAAACCTCTGGCTTGATAAGACGAAGGCAAAACTACCAATGTATCTACATAATTCCACGTTACACCGTAGTCTGACGAACGGTAAATATCTTTCTGTGGTTTACCTGATTCATCAATACCTCCTATCAGATAGAACATATTATCATAGTAAGCCATCATCGTTCCCTGACGTTTCGTGAAATAATCGCCGTAAGAATCAGTTTGCTCTGCCCAATCCAAAGCGTTCATCGTTGCCCATGAAGCATTCTGAAGCTGACCATCAGATGACTTACCGCCCACAACCATCACACGACTTGTATACATTAAATAAATAGAAGCCGACGAGAAACCTTCTACCGGGAAATGAGCAGGTACCATTTCACCCGTCTCCCACTGTCCTTCAGCATTCATCGCTGCAAATACGAGTCCGTTTTCTTCTTCCACAATGGCAGATAGTACAGCCGGCTGATTGGTACTTTCATCAATATATCCTAAAAGAGACTTCACTTTAGGTGTTCCTTCAACAAGTTGCCAGTTAACGGCATCAGCCGAAGAGTAAAGAGAACCTTCTTTGGTTACTACATAATATAAATTATTGTAGGATGTTATTTGTGAAAGCAACACACCGCTAGCAGGAAGTCCAGTCAATGGCAATTCTTCCCAACTCTTGGCATCTGTTTGCTTTGAGCGATAAAGCTTATAAGCCGTATTAGCCGCAGGTTGAACGTACATATAATAATAGTCGGCACTACCATCATTGAAGGAAATAACTTTCTGATCAACGAATTTAGTTGGCAGTATGTTTGTTATATATTGACGCCAAACCATTGAATCCGGAACAACCTGATGAACATTGACCTGAGCTACATAAACACGTTTAGTCATTCCGTCATACGATGAAGTGATAAATTTCACCGGCTTGGAGAAATCCAACGAATCCTCGGCATTCCAGTCAATCGTATCTCCTGTGGCTTCCTGAATAACTTCCAGTTTCGTCACATAAGAACCATATTTTACTGTACAAATTACTTTCTCAATCTCTGTACCAAAAGGCATAGAATCCAAGTTCATGATACGTCCATTCAATTGATCGATCGTGAACTTTACATCCGAAAGTCCTGATACAGAATCTGAACTCAACGAAAATTCCGTAATTTGGCAATTCTTATCAACCTCATAATACGAATCATAATCTGAATCACCTAAACAGGAAGTCAACAAAACAGCGAAGCAACCTGTTATCAATAAAAATATCTTACTTTTCATCAAAAACATAGTTTGTTCATATAAAGGCACAAAAGTAGAAACATTTTTTTCTTTCCACCTATAAAACGATAATATTTATAATATTTTAGGTTCAATTATTTCCGATGATGTGTATAAATCCGGAAAATATGTCCGCCAAAAGAGTCAAAACTTTGTTGTCCAAATGTGAAAACTGGCGCTTTCACACCAGCACCTAATGTCAAAGGTGATTCTTCAACAATAGCGCGATCCCAATAACCGGAATCAAGAAACTGTTGCAACATAATGCTTCCGCCTTCTACCATCAGCGAATTTAACTGACGCTCAAACAGACATTGAAGAATCTGGTGCACAATAGATATCCGAAAATCCAAAGGAATATATTCTGTCTGCCCTATTTTCTTTTTTTCTCCGGTTGTAAACACAATGGTTGGTATTGTATCATCCAACAAATGATATGAAGCTGGTATCTTCCGCTCCCGGTCTATCACCAAACGAACGGGCGACTTACCACTCCAACGCCGAACTGTCAGCGACGGATTATCCAGCAAGGCTGTATTCGTTCCCACCAAAATAGCAGCCGATTCAGCCCGAAGCTTATGAACACGGGCCGCTGTTACCGCATTGGAAAAAACGACCGGTGAAATGTCCGGCGAGGTACGTGCAACATCCAGAAAGCCATCAGCACTTTCTGCCCATTTTAACGTCACAAACGGACGCTTCTCCGACTGAAAAGTCATAAAGGCTTCATTCAAAGCACGGCATTCTTCCTCCAATACACCCGTTACAACTTCAACACCTGCGTCTCTTAACATACGAACACCTCTACCTGATACTTCCGGAAACGGGTCCATACATCCGACAACCACACGAGGAATTCCTTTCCGGATAATCAATTCTGCACAAGGAGGTGTTTTCCCATAATGAGAACAAGGTTCCAAACTGACATAAATGGTAGAATCACGCAAGATTGCTTCATCTCGAACCGAAGCAATCGCATTCACCTCCGCATGGGCCTCTCCGCAACGCCGGTGATAGCCCTCACCCACAATGACACCGTTATGGACGACCACTGCACCAACCATCGGATTCGGAGCCGTATATCCTGCTCCATGGCGGGCCAGTTCCAAGCAACGGGCCATAAATTTTTCTTCTACATGCATGATACGATCATTTCTTGTTACTTTTGGCAAAGTTAAGATTTTGTTTGGATGCTTTACATGAATCTGTCAGCTTTTTGAGGAAAAATCCATTCTACATCACAACTAAATCCGTTTCATACCGGATTTTTACCGTTTCACCCGGGTGGAACGATCTCTTCACCCTTGTGGAACGATCGTTCCACCTACGTGAGACGATCGAATCGCCTAGGTGAAACGGTAAAATTGATTGTCATTTAACGGATTTAGTTGACTTAAAATCTCTTTATAAATAAAAGGGGTTGACTTTAGTTTAACTTATTTATATACTGAGTTGACTTATATTTTTGTTATTCACTCAACAGGTTGTCTTTTCTTATTTTGGGCAAAAAAGCAAAACAAATCCCGCAACACTATATCTTCAAGAATATCCGTTGCTTATACATCACCCAAAGGATAAAAAAGACAATCGAAGCTTCACTGAAGACTATGAGAAGAGGATAAAAACTCCCCAAATATTGTTCAAAACCGAACAACAACGACTCGCCGATACAGTTGAAACGAATCGTTTCGGCCAGCATATAAGCTACGATCGAATTCATTCCATATACTTTCAACCATGTGATATGCTGACGATGCCCTTTGTAGTCAATCCAATAATAGAACAAGCCCATCAGCAAGAAACAATATCCGCTACTGACAAACACCATCGAGCTCGTCCAAATCGTTTTAATCACCGGAAGTATTTCATTCCAAATCCAACCCAAAACAACCAAAGCAGCACCAATACCCAGAAATAACTGTACCTTTTTCTTCTCTGCCAATTCATGACTTTTGGCTATATATCCGGCAAACATACCCGACATCACAGTAACCACAAAATTCAAGCTGCTTAAGATCCAGGTATAATAATAACCTTCAGCAAAGACAACAACTCCGTCTTTTACTTCCGCAGAATCACGAAACCGGCCCATTACTGCCCGGTCAATCCATTCACATAAGTTTCCATCGGGTGTATAATCGCCTCCACCATATGAACCGACTTTAATAAATTGCATAGCGGCCCAATAAATCAGTAATAAGGCAAAAGAAACTATGATTTGCGTACGCCGGGAAGTATATAAATAAAGAAGGGCTGACACCAGATAGCCGACTGCAATCGTCTGCAATGTATTCGTATAAAAATAGATATGAGACGGATCCAACGCACGCAGGTTTCCTTGTACGATCATACCGAACAACCAGAGAAGCAAAACACGTTTCACCAGACGACGGATCAAAGGCTGTTTATCTGGATCTTTTTTATAACGGGAATAAGCAAACGGGATCGTAATTCCCGACATAAAAAGGAACAAAGGCATAATTAAATCCCAAGGAGAAAAGCCCGTCCAGGCCTGATGTTGAAACAACCATTCGCAAGAATTCAACCAAGGAATATCTGCCGCCCGAATAAACGAACGAATTAACGGACCAAAAGCTACCAAGAAAAATAAGTCCAAGCCTCGAAGCGCATCCAACGATTCCAATCGTTTCGGTAATGTCTGTTTTTCCATGAGAAATAAGATTTATAAGTATTCAATTAATTATAGCATAGTCTTGATACAAGGAATAAATGGCTCCCAAAAACGAATCCGGCTTTTATGCATAAAGCCATGACATCCCATCGGAAGCTGTTTATGATTCAGATAATGACAGACTTTCGGTTTCAAATCATAGGCGAACTGTAAAGCCTCTTCTACGGTCGGATACTTCAATTCTTTAGGGATCAACGCCCAGAATATATCTTCGTTATAAAGTCCATCTTCTGGTTTTGACAAGAAATAGGCGATTTCAGAAGCATACGACCGACATGCCACCTTGAAAGTTTCTACTTTACGCAAACATAATCCACCATTACCAATCTTTCCATACATCTGCGAACGGATAATCCGTTTGGATGCAAACAAGTATTTCTTCAGTTGCAGAAACTGTTTGAAAGGAAAGTAATTATAACGAGGTCTTGTAGGCCAAGGAGCCGCCACCAAATCGTAGCCAGTCTCACACCAACGCAATACCTCATCACGGAAAATCCAAGCATCCAGATGACAAATAAGGATATAAGTCGTATCGCCAAACAAATCATAAAAGGATTCAGACATCATCATCCGGTTATATCCTGCAATTCCATTTTTGTACCGAGCCATTCAGAGGACACATTCATAATCTCGGCTTGTGGATAAAGAACCGTTAAGTCATGAAGATCCACATCTTCCGGCTTCAACCAAACGATAGGATAAGCAGCTAATACCTGCATCGTATTGGCTAACGACGCCCGTTCCCAATCTTTCAGTTCAGCCCGATAAATCGGTATCACAACTTTTACCTGACATATATCCTTCTGCATATCTAAATAGAATGAAAATTCACTACTCCAATAACAAAAAAAGCGACCCTTTTACAGAATAGCCTACATACTATATAAGAATATTAAAGAAAGTGACTCGGGTGGGATTCAAACCCACGACCTTCAGAACCGGAATCTGACGCTCTATTCAGCTAAGCTACCGAGCCAAAGACTGCGCAAAAGTATAAAGAATAAATGGAGAAAACAAATTATCCGAAGATATTTTTATAAAATTGATATTTTGAAAGATCATAAACAGAATATACTATCATTTTGCAATAAAATATGCGAATACTATTGATAATTTCACATTAATCATTACCTTTGCTGCACATCATAAAAATTACAGATACTTAAAACGTATAAAATATGAGTTATTTAATCAAACCGGCAAAATATAAAGCAATCTTAAATTTGCCTCAAACAGAAATGGGGATTAAGGTAATTAAGGAGTTTTTCCAACAAAACCTTTCCTCAGAACTGCGCCTGCGTCGTGTGACTGCGCCGTTGTTCGTTCTGAAAGGCATGGGTATTAATGATGACTTGAATGGAGTTGAACGGGCTGTTACTTTTCCCATCAAAGATTTGGGCGACGCGAAAGCTGAAATCGTTCATTCACTGGCAAAGTGGAAAAGACTGACCTTGGCAGATTATCACATCGAAGAAGGATATGGTATTTATACAGATATGAATGCCATCCGTTCTGACGAAGAACTGGGTAACCTGCATTCTTTGTATGTCGATCAATGGGATTGGGAACGGGTTATGAAGCCAGAAGAGCGTAACATCGACTTCCTGAAAGAAATTGTTGAACGGATCTATGCGGCTATGGTTCGTACTGAATACCTCGTTTACGAGATGTTTACGGATATAAAACCTGTTCTTCCGCAGAAAATTCATTTCATCTATGCCGAGGATCTTTTACAAAAATATCCTACCTTTACGCCTAAAGAACGCGAAGATGCTATTACGAAAGAATATGGAGCGGTCTTTATCATCGGTATCGGTTCCAAATTAAGTAATGGCGAAAAGCACGACGGACGTGCTCCTGACTACGATGACTGGTCGACCGTATCTGCGGATGGACATGTCGGACTAAACGGTGATTTGCTGGTATGGGACGAGGTGTTAAACCGCGCGCTTGAACTTTCATCAATGGGTATTCGCGTCAATAAAGAAGCATTGCTCCGACAATTGGCATTGACAGGTACAGAAGACCGGAAGAATTTGTTCTTCCATCAGCGTCTGCTTAACGGAGAATTACCACAGAGCATCGGTGGTGGTATCGGACAAAGCCGCCTTTGTATGTTCTATCTCCGCAAAGCTCACATCGGAGAAATCCAGGCAAGTATCTGGCCGGAAGACATGCGTCGGGAAGCTCGCGAGGCAGGTATCAACTTAATTTAATAGAAGTCAGTGTTGGAAGCCAGGTCGTTTCCGGCTCCTGGCTTCCAACAACGACAAATATGGATGTAAAGATTGAACAAAGCTGGAAAGAACAACTGGCTGACGAATTCGAGAAGCCTTACTTCAAAACATTGACGGATTTCGTCCGCCAAGAGTATAAAACTACCCAAGTCTATCCACCCGGACCCTATATTTTCAATGCCTTTCAACATTGTCCGTTCGACCGTGTGAAAGTGGTTATCCTAGGACAAGACCCATATCATGAGCCAGGACAAGCCCACGGACTTTGCTTTTCTGTCCAAGACGGTGTGCCTTATCCGCCTTCTCTCGTGAATATCTTCAAGGAAATTGAGAGTGATTTAGGCAAACCCATACCGGCCAGCGGTAATTTGCTCCGATGGGCTGATCAGGGCGTGCTGTTGCTTAATGCCACACTTACCGTCAGAGCACATCAGGCCGGATCACATCAGAACAAAGGATGGGAAACTTTTACCGACGCGGTTATCCATAAGCTGGCAGAATCTCGCCATCATTTGGTTTATATCTTGTGGGGATCGTATGCACAAAAGAAAGGAGCTTTCATTGACAGCAGCCGTAATCTGGTCTTAAAATCGGCACATCCGTCACCTCTTTCTGCCTATCGGGGATTCTTCGGAAACAAGCATTTCAGTAAAGCCAACGATTATCTGATTGCAACAGGACAAGAACCGATAGACTGGTAAACTGATTATTTCACCAATCATACTTTCAGTGAAGGTTAGCCTTAATACCACTGCTGACCTTCACGATAACTGCTGCTCTGATTGTACTTCAAGTCTTTCAGCAACGATGAGCTGACGGCAACAGAAAAGGTATATGACTTGTACGGACCTATCGGAATAAAGCTGGCTGTCATCTGGAAACAGTGCATGTTTCGGGTAATATTACAAGTCATATAAGATACCTTATGCGTATCAAAATCGTAGGTTGCATTGAAGTTAAAGCTCCAGTTCTTGGTAGGCTGGATATTACCATTGAAACTCAAAGCATGGGTTAAGGCATACTTATACTCCATCTTTTTAGGATCGAATTCGTTACTGTATCCCAAACTCATACTATAATTGAACGACAAACTCCAAGGTACTTTGGCCATATAATAACCATCAGCGTCATATTCTCCATCTTCTTTCTTCTTGCCCAATAGGCGCGAACTTTTTTTCTCTCCGTCTTCCGGACCATTCATATCCGCATTGTCTGCATTCGATTCAGCACCGGCGGCATCTCCTTCGCCCTTTTTCTTCGAATCGTCACCACCTCCAAACCATTTCTTGAAGGTATCATTATTAAAGGTATAAGAGAAGCTGGTTCCGGTCTGCTTCAATCGTCCGATTCCCTTACCGGCTTGCCAACGTGGAATATCTACTTTGTATGCACGACCGGTTTGTTCATTATATTTATAGGTATAAGTATCGAATGTTCCGTTCAGGTTCAAAGTATAGTTTTTCGAAAGCTTCAGACGCAGACCAACCGACAAATCACTCCATTTGAAAGAATCGGCTACCATGTTATAGCTCATTCCCAACGATAATTTATCAATCAGACTGATCTTCTTGAAACCGGTCGAATCCTTATCCGAACGGACTTTCATTTCCAAGTTGTTATTGATTGAGAAGTTGACCGACCCAGATTTTCCCGACGATGGCGGAGAGAAGATCTGATTAGCAAACGGAGAATATTGTACATGCACGTCTTCTCCCTGAGCGTTGGTATATACATAGTCCTGCCAGAATCCAAATTTAGAATCACCAAAGTCTGGGCGGGCACTCAAACTGATGGAAGGTTCGAAACGGTGACGTATCATTTCGATCTTCTTACCTCCGAAGAAAGGAAGCGGCTTGAAGAAACCATACAACGTAGTAGATGCCGAAATCGAAGCGTCATATTCGTAGGTACGATAAAAACCGTACGTCGTATCTACCGGGGCCATGGCCTTTTTCTGCATATCATACGCCTGTTCCACCTTGTGTGTGTACCAGTTCTCACTATAATTGAACGAAGGCGAGATATTCAAATACTTGAAAAGCGTAAACGTTGCACTGACCGGAATCTTGTGTTGCATGGCATTATTCCAGTCTCTGATCAAGTTCGACTTAAACAAAAGATTCTCTTTCGTATTGATACTGTTACGCAAATATCCGGTATATGACATAGAAATCTTCTCATACCAACGTTCTTTACCCACAGCATGTTTCCGCTTGAAAGGATAAATACGGCTTAAAGTGAAAGTCACATCCGGCAGAGTCACCGAGATAGAAGAGTCACGCGAGGTCTGGTTGATAGACATCGTAGCCGAAATAGATAAAGGATTATTGGGGAAACGCTGGGTGATGTTCACACTTGAGCTCTTGGTATTGCTCGTCGCATTCGGATTATACAATCCCATCATCTGGTTGCGGTCGTAGCTACTGGTCGAGAAATTGACACTCGCCGAGAAGGATCGGTAAGGATTCGCCTTGGCATCCTGCGAATGCGTCCAGGTAATTTTGAAGTCTTTCGACTTGCTATAATCCGGCAAGCCCTTATCGCCATATTTGGAAACCAGATAAGAAGCCAAGAAACTACCTGAATACTTATACCGCTTCCGATAATTAGACTTGGCAGACAATCCCCAGGAACCTTTCGTATAAATCTCACCCGTCAGGGCCAAATCCATATAATCGCTTAAAGCAAAATAGTATCCACCGTCCCGCAAATAGAAACCACGGGCCGATTCATCTCCGAAAGTCGGCATCAAAATTCCTGAAGAATAGGTATCCGAGAAAGGGAAAAAGCAAAAAGGAAGTCCCAACGGATAGATCGGAACATCCTCAAACACCAAATAAACCGGACCGGTTACAATATTCTTTTTCGGACGAACCTTAGCCTTCGTCATCTGGATATAGAAGTGCGGATGCTCATGTTCATCACAAGTTGTATATTTTCCGCCCACCATATTCAAGGCATCCGTTTCGGTTTTCTTGGTCTTTCCGGCTGTTACGTAGCCTTCACCCTGCTGGGTAATAACGTCTGTGATATAACCTTTCTTCGACTTGAAGTTATAACGCATCGTCTTCGATTCATACTGGTCACTCCCATCGATAAACAAAGGATAACCAAACTCATCCCCTACCGAGTCAAGTCCGAACTTGGCATATACCAAGCTACTGTCCATGTTCATCTCGATATTTTCGGCCTGCAACTGAATCTGTTGGTACTTTACATCACCTTCACCAAACAGATAAGCCATATTGCCGGCCGTCATCACAATCGAATCTTTCGCTTTATAATCGACTGGTGCCTCCAGGCCTGCCTTTTTCGTCGAATCGGCCGGAGCAATAGAATCCTGTGCTACCGAATCAACCCGCAAGGTCGTATCGGCAACTGCCTGATCTGACGTATAAGAAGGAGAAGTCTTTCGTTGGGCAAACAAGCCCCAGCTTCCTAAGATATAGACAAATAGGGTTAATAGAACTCTATATTTCATTCACGTTAAAATTCACCGTAATCAATTACAGGTGGCAAAGGTATAATAAAATACGGAGCGAAGCCCAATTATTCCCCTAAAAAGAGTTTACACCATGTGTCAAATTGTGAAACAGTCTCTTCCCCATACTTGGAAAGACTCTTATGAATCTTCTCGGGCGATTTCTCTTTATCCAATTTCGTCTTACTGAAAAACTTGTCGGCAAAGCAAATAATCTGTTCTTCCCACGAAACCGGACGCATATCCCGATGCGGAACCGGCAAGTTCTGTTCTTCGATCATTTTCAGGGAAAGTCCGGTCCCGGTATGCCGTTCGCACACCAACGCATGCCTTGGATAGCCTTCCGCCCTCATTAAATCTGCCCCCAAATATCCATGACAAATATACGGAGCCTCGCCATGACAGTCGATACCATCGGCGTCACATTTAAAGATTCCTATATCATGCAACATAGCAGCCTCTTCAATGAAAGTCAAATCCAAATTCAATTCCGGATGACGGCGGGCAATTTCCAATGCCTTGTCGGCCACACTCCTACTATGTACCGTTAATATATGGTATGCTTCCGAGCTCTCCGGATAATATTTCTTGATAATGTCTAACGGATTCATAAGCAACAATTATTCCATTTCTTTCTTAAAATACCACAAAGATATGCATTCATCTGCATATAAAGACACGCCACATTATCTATTTTCTTACCAAATATTCATATAAACCCTTTTTCCACTAATTAATTCACATTTGTGAATTAATTAATTTACATAAGTGATGCAATCAATTCATATTGGTGAATTAATTGCATCACTTAGGTGGATTGATTAAATAATAGCTATTTTACATTAAAAAACAAGTTGTATTATAAAAATATCCGCACAAACTACATTAGTAAAATTTGCGTTATTATAATTTTATTTATACTTTTGTTCGATATTCAAAGTCATAGCACTAATAAGACTATAGCTTTGACTTGTGATAAATTGCTAGATTCTGATACCTTTTTAGTAATATATCAATGTAAATGTACTAATTATAGGTTTAGAAGTCGTATGCACCAATAAACTAGGCAGGCTTATGGAAAACGAAACGTAAATATATTCTGTGGTTATTTCACCCCAAATATCCTTATTTCAATTAGGTGAAATAAAGGAACATAAAAGCAAACTAACAAATTATAGTAGAACACTTATTTAATAGTCATAGTCTTATTAGAACAATGACTACTGAAACTATCCTTTCTGACTCAAGATGGATATACTGATCTTTGAAGCTATATTTCGCCTTCACTATAATGATTTATGTAATTATGCATTACGCTACATCCAGAATAAAGATGTAGCCGAAGACATCGTGCAAAACTTTTTCATTACAATCTGGGAAAAGGATATAAAACTAACAGAAGAAAATATTCTACCCTATGCTTACACTGCAATTCGTAACGGATGCATCAATTATTATAAATCAGAATTGATTCGCGAAAACTTTCTCAATGAAGCACTAGAGGAATTAGAATTCCAAAACGAAGAAGAAGAACCTTTTTTATATAAAAAAGAAGTACGCTTAGCCGTTAATAAACTACCAGAAAAATGCAGAAAAGTATTCCTCCTAAAATGTATTCATGATTTAAAATACAAGGAAATTGCTGAAATCATGGGAATTTCAGTTAATACCGTAAAATATCATTTAGGAGAAGCTTTTCGAATGATGCGAGAAGAACTGAAAGATCTACTATAAATTCCAACAACTGATTAATAAACAAAACTTTAGATCTAATCAAAACAGAATGCTACTCAAAGGCAAATAATTTTATAAAAAAATCCTTATTCCGACCTACCCATTTAAACATCTTCAATTGTATTATTATAAAAGAGCGAATAAAAACTCATGACAGATAATTATAAACACCCGTTGGCGGAATTAAATTAGCGCATATTTAACTTTGCCAATGGGTTTGTTGTTTTTATAGTTGATGTATTGTAGGATTGTAAGTGCGCTAATCTTCCCTATAATTCGG